>JAFXSM010000016.1 GCA_017525605.1 Treponema sp.
AAAAAGGATTTAATCGATTACATTGATTATTATAACAATAGACGGATTAAGTTAAAATTAAAAGGACTCAGCCCTGTTGATTACAGAACTAAGTCCTTTAAGTCCGTTAGTTAAAGTGTCCAATAAATGGGGTACACTTCAAACCTGAAAAATGGCGGATCCGTCTTTTTTTTTCGCATTTTCCTACAATTCCTATTGACTAAGTAGGAATTAAGAATTAAAACATTCTCATAAGACTAAAACAAACAGGAGAAAATGATATGAAAAAGGCACTAGTAAAAACACTTGCGGTTGCGGCACTCGCCCTCGCGGCATTCTCGGCGTTCGCGAAACCAAAGACGAGGACGGTCGCTCAAATCAAGAAGTCAAAGACAATCAACATCGCGGTATTCAGCGACAAGAAGCCTTTCGGCTATGTTGACGAGAACGGCCTGTACCAGGGCTACGACGTCTATTTCGCAGAGCGCATCGCGAAGGATTTGGGCGTGAAGGTGAAATACGTTCCGGTGGAGCCGGCGCAGAGGGTCGAAGTTCTCACGACAGGAAAAGTGGACATCGTTCTCGCGAATTTCACGGTCACGAAGGAGCGCGCCGAGAAGGTGGACTTCGCCCTTCCCTACATGAAAGTCGCGCTCGGTGTCGTCTCGAACGAGAAGGACCCGATAAACATGATTGAAGACCTGAACGGAAAGACGCTCATCATCGCCAAGGGAACCACGGCGGAGACATTCTTCACAGAAAAATACCCGAACGTGAAGCTCCTCAAATTCGACCAGTACGCCGACGCATACAACGCGCTCCTCGACGGAAGGGGCGCCGCGCTCTCGACCGACAACACGGAAGTCCTCGCATGGGCCTTGGAGAACAAGGGATTCCTGGTCGGAAGCGGCGTCACTTCGCTCGGCAACCTCGACACAATCGCGCCCGCCGTCGCCAAGGGCAACAAGGACCTCTTGAACTGGCTCAACAGCGAAATCGAAAAGCTCGGCAAGGAGAATTTCTTCCACGCCGACTACGAAGCGACCCTGCGCGAGGTCTACGGAAAAGACTCTGACGCCGACAGCCTCGTGGTAGAGGGCGGAAAGCTCTAACAAACTGACAAGCGGACAAGGAGACTGGCGCACCTTTTGGAGAGGTGCGCTTTTTTTTGTGTGTGGGGGGGGAGATTTTTTTTGGCGAAATTTCTTGTTTTAAGTTCCGCAACTTAGGCATTCTCGTTGCCTACATTGTCCAAGCTCTTTTTTGCAGCCTGATATTCTGGAGATCCGTAAGCGCAAATTGTTATCTTTTAACAGAACAAGAGAATTGTAATACGCATTGAACAGTTCGCGAAAAGCATTTGGTGTTTGCCTGAAATCTGGACCAACTGCCATGGATTAGTTTTAGGTTAGACATAAAGGAATTCCTTACAACTTTTCATAATAAGCCTTAATCTTTGCGGCCATCAGTTTTCTTCGTTCTGCCAGGAACTTTTCATAATCCTTAAATGTCCAGTTCTTAATTTCAATAGGAATACAGTTATCAGCAAGATTTTTTTTGATTGCTTCTTCTGATTTGAGATTACCGATATGGTATTCCCCTGTTTTGCATTGTTCAAAGACTTTTGTAAAATATTTACAAGGTTCATCTTTGCCTACTGCAATGTTTGTAGGCGTATCAAGATAGGTAAAGTTTGCAACCTGATTATATTTTGATTTGTCGTTGATTCCGTTATCAATCAAATATTGTTTTGGGAAGATATGATGTACATCGCCCATTGTTGTTATGAGATTTGAAAATTTTGAACCTTCGTTGAATAAGGAATCACTGCTTTCTCTGCAGGAAGCAGCCCAGAACACACAAAGATATGGACTGTTTACAGAAGAAGTTTCAAGGTTCTGTACGAGTTCAACATTCCAGAAAGTATCAGATAAAGTTTTTCTACTTCTTCAAGCCATGGCAAAAATCCTTTTTCTTTGATTCGGCGTAAATCCAAATCCATTGCAGATTCAGGAGATGAAATATAACGGCCAGTCAAAGTGCTCATTACATACCAGCGCTGAACATAATTTTTTACTTTTGTTTTATCGATTGAAGAATCTTTCAACAGTCGTAAATAAAGCGTGTATGCAAAATCCAACGTTATATCTGATGTAATAAGTTTCTTAGAGATAAAACCAGCATCTTTGATTGCAAGAACGAACTGTTTGAAGTTGTATTCGTTCATGTAATCAAGAACACCGTTAGAAAGATTATTGAAATTTCATATATTTATCTAGAAAAAGTTTTTCTTTTTGATTGAACAATTTTGCCATCTTCTCTCAAATATGCAATTTGAGAATATGATGGTAAATATCTTTCTGCCTTAAAATCAAAAACATTGGTTATTTGTTTTTCTCCTAATAAAGACCACATTATTGTATAATCGGATTTTTTTATAAAATTTAAAATCTTTTCTTTATCTCCCATCAAGGCATTTTGTCTTTTTTGTGATTCGCCGTCATCAAAAAAAACTAATTCTCCTGTTGAATCATAAAAATAACTTTCATTTTCTTTCAGTCTTAATTTCATTTTTTGTACAAATAATTGACAAGGTTTCAAAATATCTAAAGTTTCATCTAATGAATAATCAGATGATGATTCATATCTATATTCTATTGAAGTTGGAATTACAGAAACATTGGGAATACCTCGAATTTCAGCTTCCTCGCAATAGCCTTCTTCATTCATATAATAATTATACGCATCTGAATCATAGAATTCCCGACTATAAACATTATGAAACTCTGATGGTTCAGGAAGCCATCTTCCATTGAAGTTTTGATTCTTTAATTCTTCAAACAGACTTTGAATATCTGCTTTCTTTACCAAGAAAGATTGTATCCACATCCATATTTCCTTATCTTTTGAATCAGAATTAAAGTTTCCAGTTTCATTATCTATTTTTTTGAAATGTTTAAATAAACAAATGTATTTACCGCTTTTTTCCAGAATTAATTCTTTTATTTGAGGTAGATCTGATCCATCATGAAGCCAATCTTGGAAATTAGACTGTTGATTAAAACAAATATCATATAGATTGGCTCTAACTTCATTTACTACTTTTAATCCCAAAGTTGGATCTATATTGCGTATAGAATTCTCAAACGAACCTTGATATAGTCTCGGTTTTCCATGAAATATATTAGGATAGTATGAAACATTATCTGCTAATCTTGCAAGAATTTCATATAAAGCAATCCACTGATATTTTTTACCGATTCTTTCTTGAAGTTTGTTATCTCGTGCTCTGCCAGATCCAATTTGTTTGTCAAAATCATCAAATCGTTCTGCTGTCCAGCCATATTTCTCAAAAATCCATTTTACAGCCAAATTACTTAATAAATTTTCATCAATTTCTTTCCAATTACTTACACAATATCCAAAAATATATCTACCAAAATCTCCATAATATCCCGTTTCCCTCCCATATTCTGTTATCATAGAACTTCGTATGAGTTTCTCTCCAGTAAAAGTATTATAATTATTATCAATTTCATCATTTGAAGGAAAGTCTCTTAAAAACTCACTATGATAAGGGGGAAGGCATTTCTTTATATCAATATTTAAAGGGATAGATTTCATCAATAAAATTTGTATGCTTTGTTTTGCATAATCCCGCAGCAATATATTTGCATAAACATCATTTTTATCAAAAACAGATTTATATATATACTCTCCAAGTTCTTTGCCTTTTTCAAAAGTTTCTGAGCGTGTAAGCACTCCATAACATACTGCAAACAAACGTTCATAAATATATGGATCATTTACTCCTTCAAATTTTTTGAGTAAAGAAAGAAGAATGCTCATATGATTAGTTAGTAATTTTATTAGGCACTTTGTTGTTATATCTCGAAGTTTTCTGTTAGAAACTGATAATAGCCATGATAACGAAATTGAATATAAGAATAGATTATTATCAGAAAAAGATTGATTATTAGAAATAATATTATTTATAAAACCAGAAATGGAAGAATCTTCTTCATAATAGTATTCACTTGGCGAACATACAGTTATTGACCAAAAATAATCACGTTCAGCCATAGAAAGTGGAAACAAAATGTCAAACAAATAATTAGCATTAAATGGACAATTCTTTTTTGTTAATAATTCAAAGATTTTCTCAAAAAAAATTATACGATTATCTAAAACATTTAATTTGTCCTTTATCCAATTTAATAACATGGTATTGTTCGGATAAATGCTTCTCCACTTCAATGAATCAAGATAATCTCTTAAAATATTATTTTGAACAGATATTGGAAAATATTCTAATAATTCTGAATTAAAGTCATCTGCAAAACAAATAATAAGAGCTTCAAGAAGTCCTTTATGGTATACATCATAAATATATGTATTATTTTCATCAGATAAAAAAACTCTTAAATCATTTCCTGTGAACTCATCCAAAATACAATGAGCTTGAGCATAGTCTAAAAAACGTTCATAAGCCAATAAGAAGACTTCCTCTTTGTTCTTATATCCATAAATATCTTTTACAATAATATTTTCCGAAAGTAAATCATCAATAAAATTTCCCGTAATTGAAAATTCATCTCGAACTCTACGATTCAGCATTCTTATTTCTGCAAGATTTAAATATCCCCGTTTTTTTTCTAATGTAATTTTAGCAAATTCCTTTATGAAGAAATCAACGGCATTTCCTAAATTACTATAGTCATTTTTAGAAGATAATGTTGTGTTAATATAATTTGTATAGTCAGAAAAAATTTTCGACAAAGAAATATCAATAATGTTTTCTTCATCAAGATTTCTATTTTGATATGTTTTACAAAAAAGTGTTAGAAATAATGGATTTGAAAATTCGGGATTCAAAATAGGCGTAGAAATAACGTTAATTTTATAGTAATCAAAAAAGATTTTTATAGCCTCATCTTGTTGTAATGAAAAGCCATCAATAGAAGTTTGTGACAATGTATCTTTCAATATATCAATCTGTTCTTTAAACACTTCTAAATATGTTGAACGAACCGATAAAATAAGTCCTAAATGTTCATATTGAGAAACTTTATTGACAAAATTTGCAAAATGACTAGTCCATATTTTCTTTCCATTTCCCTCATTAATTGCATCAATTATAATTAGAACACGCTGATTTGATTGAACTCCCAAACAATTTAAACCTTCAAGAATATCTGAAAAAGAATTTTGGATGTCCAATATATTTAAAATTTGTTGTTCTGGAGATTCGTCTGTTGTAAAAGTTTGTCCCAAAA
Organism: Treponema sp.; assembly: GCA_017525605.1. Lineage (GTDB taxonomy): Bacteria > Spirochaetota > Spirochaetia > Treponematales > Treponemataceae > Treponema_D. The sequence continues at coordinate 5,256 of JAFXSM010000016.1, forward strand.
ACAAAAGGGACTTTAGATTTTTTTCTTTTCTTTGTTCTAGAATGGAAGCCAATGCATGAGACTTTCCCATACCCCAACTTCCATGAACTAAGAGATATGGTTTTTCATATAATGAACCAGGATTTTCGTTTAAGAACTTTTCCATTAAATAGAGTTTTGATAATAAATCTTCATTTTTTTCGAAAAAATCATAAAAATTATTTTTACCTTCAAATCTTTTCTTTCTCAATTCTTCGGAAATTTCTAATAATTTAATTGAAAGATTCTTTATGTTTTGAAGTTCTTTTTTAGTGTCAATATGTGAATACTCTACACAAAAGTTATGCCACAAAGAATTCAGTGAAACTATAAATGTGGAATATTTTTGGTTGTTGAAGTTTGTTAGTTCAGCTAAAAGTGATGATACATCATTATATAGATTGTTCAATGTATCATAAAAACCTTCATCGCGATCAATCCAATGTAGAACTTCATAAAATGGAACCTTAATATTTATATCCTTAAAATATCTAGGACCTAGATTTTTTATCATTCTTGAATTAAATTCATCAATGAATTTGTCTGACAAAAATGATTTATCAAACCAAAAATTCATAAATGAGGCATACTCAGAATTTTGCAATATCAGTATTAATTCTGAACTACCCCAATAACTGAATTCTACATTCATTCCTCTTTTTTCACATTCAGAAGTCCATTCCTTTACGTAATCATTCCATTTTTCAAAAGCAGATTTTGTATTTTTCCCTTTTCGTTTGTTCCTTGCATCTGGCAAATCATATGGAAAACAAACAATATATTTTCTTAATTTTTTATGTGTCTCTATTGCTGTTTGTACAGAAGAATTTATTTCATTCCATTGAGATGTTGAAAAAGTATCTGTAAAAAATTTTGCTTGCCAAGCGATTTCAGACTCATCATTTAAAATCAAGTAACATTCAATGCCACCATCAGGCCTGCCTTTTCTAATAAACTGTTTTTTATTCTCATATTTTTGTTTTGCTGCTAATTGACAAATAAATTCTTCAAATCCATCTTGCTGAGAGCCATTTATACTACGAATATTATGCCAATCAAGATTTATCATTTTTACAACTCTCCTCTAAACGCTCTTGCCAATATTGATTTTTTTAGCAGGGCGATTTGGTCTAGGACGGTTTGGGCGGCTTCTTTGGCGTGGGATTCTTTTTCCAAAACGGTGTCGAGGAAATTGACAATTGACAGTTGATAATTGAGAGGGGGCAGTTTTATAGGAAAACTGGCGATAATTTTTCCGCTCAAATTTAATTGATTACCACCTACTGATTGTTCACGAATCTGCCAATAATTACACATAAAATAATAGAATAAGAATCGATTATTTAATTTTTCGTTTGGTTGAAGGACGCAAACAGCCTGATTTGTTGCTGTCGGAATTTTTATTATTGCAGCTTTTCCGCGAGTTACGCCCATTCCATACATGGCAACAACGACAGATTCAGCTGGAAATATTTTTGCAGAACTGTTTTCTACACCTTCATTTGTAATTCTTTCTTCAACATCATAAATGTCGTTCCAATCAATTTCACCAGTTTTCAACCATGGAATATCACCATTTTCATAATACTCGGGATGACTTTTTGAAGGAGTTCCACCAGAACCTAATCTGCAACATTTTCCAATCGTAGTATCTTCCCAATCCTCAATTTTCAATTCTTCATTATCAATTCTCAATTGTCCGGTGAAGGCTTTGTGCAGGATGGCGGCTTTGCGAGTTTCGAAGCTGTCCAGCACTACCTGTGCTTTTTTCTGAGCTTGGTCTAGTTTTGCGAACATTGTTTCTATGCGGTTTACGATGCGCTGTTGTTCGGCGAGTGTTGGAAGGAGAGGAATTATAACCGGTAATAATGACTGTCTTGTTATTTGAGGTTGTGCAGAACCTGTTATAACTTTATTAAAATTCACTTCACTCTGAAAAATATATGCCAGATATTTTAAATCTAAATTTTCATCTTTAGGATTTATAACCATTGCATTTCCATTAATCCATGAAAATGGCTCAGAGATATTTACAGCTCCACAAGTTGCTCCTCTACAAGTGATTAATAACTGTGCCTTTTCATGATTATATTTATCATATCTTCCTATAACACCATTTGCTCCATATACAAGATATTTTCCATCATCAATAAGCTCTTTTGTCGAAATGGTTTTAGGCTGATACATATCACATGTATTACCTAAAGTTTTCCATCTCCACCCTTCCGGCAGTTCATACGGTGCTTCTATTTCTGTCTGTTCTATCTCAGCTTTCTTTGCCATTACATTACTCCTAAAAAGTTATGGATTTTGCGTTAGCAAAATCGAATCCGTGTGGCAAATCGGGGGCGTTGCGGGGGTGTCCCCCGCTGGAAGGGGTAGCGAGCAACGAAGTGCGAGCGAGGGGAAGGCTTTCCCCTCCTTTATTAGTGTCCGAAACAAGTTCGGAATGACGTGTGTTCTTTGCCATTTACCTTCTCCGTTATGCCCAATAAGGAATGTACTTTTTATTTTTACGAGAATTACTTTCCGGGTCAAATTCTTTTAATTCAATATCTGTCATATACACTCCAGTCAAATAAAACTACAGCTATTTTACCTTCTCTAGTTCGTTTACTACATCACGAATCAAATCGGCGGCCATTTCCAGCTGGTCTATACAGTCCTGTGCGCTTTCGATTGGGTCGGGAAGGTCTTCGTAGTCCAGGATGCTTTCGTCGCGGATAAGACCCAGGTCAAGGCTGTTTCCTTTGGCGGCAATCTGGTCGCGGGTAAAGCAGTTCCAGCGTTCGTCTTTAATTGAGCTGCGGTCGCTGGCTTCTATTCTCAAGAAAACCAATGAATCTACTGACTGATGAAAAGGCGCTGTCTGTTGCCTCTGCAGATGAAATGTTCTCATGGGCAGAAAGTCGTTTTTCCCACAGAACTTCTTTTTCTTTATCGGTCAGATTTGCTTTCCTATAATTTTTCCAGTCATCGTGCTTTTTAAGCCGTGCCAAACATTCATCTCCAGAAATATCCGTTGCAGGAATTTTTTCTTCGTGGGCAAGAAACCACACTTCTATACAAGGTCTGCTCAACAATGCATCTGCATCGCAATTCTTGATGTTTTCAACGACATTCTGAACATCGGCATCATACATCAAAAAACAGGCGATGTTTTCCGTACTGGTGATTTTCAATTCCTTCTTGTATCGGTTTATGAGCTTTTGATTTACCTGCTGCCCCACTACTTTTGAAACAATTTTTATCGGAAGCCGATATTTTTGTTTCAAGTGTTCTACATACAAAGCCTCTGTCTCACCCTCGCACAAAACAAGGATGACAGGTTTCATTTTTCGTGCAGGACGGGAGTTTTTATGTTGCACCATACTCACTCCCCGAAAAGCTTTCGGATTTCTTCCACAGAAGCCGTGACATAAGGAACGGCGTCAAAGCGGCCTTGCAGATAGCCTTTTTCGGCATCCATGTTTTCGCGGAAGTCCTTGAAGTCAAAGAGAGAATAAAAATCCGTTGAGCCGTCTTCTTTTTTGTTTGTAAAACAAATCTGGTCCCTGCGGAATTTTTTGACATTTATGAGGTTTGTGTTATGGCTCGTAAAAAGAAGTTGTGCGCCCTTAGAAGCATGAACCATCGAGATTATGAATTCCGCAAGCTCGGTATGAAGACTCAAATCAAATTCATCAACAACCAAGGTTTTTCCACGCTTGCAAATATCCAGAAGAACAAGCAGAAGGTTAAAAAGCTGGACTGTTCCCGCTGATTCTTCTGCATACAAATCAAATTTCACGCTTGTATTTCTTTTGTGAGTCGTTATGAAGCGTACAATCGATTCTGTTTCCACTGCCGGAATGCTCGGAATCATATTTCTTCCAAATTGCAAATATGCCGGGGGAACAGGAATGTTTACGCGTTCTCGCTTGACTTCAACATCGCTTATATCGCTGTCAGCCATCTGCAGCGCCTTCAATAAAATCGTCTTGTATGACTTAAACAGATTTACGGCGTATGCATCGGGAACCTGCGGCACTCCGACATAAAATTCTGTCAAAAAGAAATTGTAAATCTTTTTTGCAAGTTCCCTGTCCATTTGGCTTGCGCGGCTGATAAAAAGAGTGGTTCGCCCGGTACTCTGAGCCACATCCATCGGCTTTACAAAGAATCCGTCAGCAAAAGAAAAAATCTCAGACTTAGGTTTTCCAACCTGTTCGTTGCGCGTAAAAATCTTTGCCCTGCGTTTTCCGGGATAGTGATAGAGGCTTTCGGAAATAATTTCCTTGCGGGTCAGAGAAAAAGAATATTCATATTCAGTGCCGTCACAGACAAAATTGATGCAGAAACTGCTGGGCTTTTCATGGTATCCGTCAAACTTGAACGGCATAAAATTAAAGACTGAGCCTTCGTTGTTCAAATAAGAATCCAGCACAAGACGATTGCAAAAAAGAAGCGCCTTATAGATGCTTGATTTTCCGGAAGCGTTGGGGCCGAAAATCCCCATTGTCTTCAGGTACTTTTTTCCGCCCTCGGTAAATATGTTGTCCGACAGAGCCTTTGCACCTTCCGTTCCAATCCGTTCCGCCGCAAAATCTACCGTCAGCGGCTCTTTTACCGAATAAAAATTGCCAATAGTAAATTTCAACAGCACGAAACACCTCTTTTTGTAGATTTTCTACAAATATAGCATATTTAGATGAAAAAATCAAGATATTGGCGAATATTCAGCAGTGTAGATGGACACGCTGTATTTTTCGGATATGAATTTATTTTTCTCATGATACAAACAATCTAACCATTAAAAATTACTTAAAATATTTATGTAAAAAACAAAAAAGCATTTAATATGCTTGCTTCTCTTTTTGACAAAACAACTTCTTTACAAAAAATATCTACAAATCAAAGAAGCGACAATCAATACCACTTTGTACTTACGAGTTTAATTTTTTCTCAAGAATAGTCACTCTTGAATTAATTAATTCTTCTGAAAAATCGTGATTAGGTACATATGCAATTATATACTTTTTTTTATCCTTTCTTGCGATTAAAATACGACGTGAACCACTATGATTATCTTTATAACCACAATACTTCATATCAATTACATCTAATCGAGGTATAGCGAATGGAAGAACAGGGACAGAAGCGAATCGCGCTCTTGATAGACGCGGAGAACACTCAGTACGACAAGCTTGAGGCGGTGCTGCAGGAGATTTCGGCATACGGCTACATCATCACGAAGAGGGCATACGGAGACTGGACGGCGAACGCGCTCAAGCACTGGCCGGACGTTCTGAACAGGAACGCAATCCAGCCGATTCAGCAGTTCTCGTACACGAAGGGCAAAAACTCAAGCGACTCGGCGCTCATAATCGACGCGATGGACCTGCTCTACACGAAGAGGTTCGACACTTTCGTGGTGGTCTCAAGCGACAGCGATTTCACCCGCCTTGTGACTAGGCTCCGCGAGGACGAGATTTTCGTCATCGGAGTCGGAAAGCTCACGACCCCGGAATCGTTCGTGAAGGCCTGCAACGACTTTCTCTATCTTGAGAACCTGGACGAGGGCGACGACGACAGCGTGGACGGACAAGCGGCGGCAGACGGACAGAACCACGCCCAAAACACGAACGGAAAAGAGAAGAGCAGGAACGAGAAGACCGAGCGTTTCAATTCCGAAAAGGCGAAGATAATCAACAAGCTCAAGAAGGCCGCGGAGAAGTACGGAGACGACGAGGGCTGGACGGAAGTGAGCAAGGCCGGCTCCCTCATCAAGCGGCAGGTCTCAAGCTTCGACACCAGAAACTACGGCTTCTCCACGCTCGTAAAGCTCATCGAGGCGTTGAACAAGACGTTCGAGGTATCGCGCACCCCCACCGGCAACGGAAAGTCGCTCATGGTCGAGTACAGGGTCATGCAGAAATAAGAAGCGGAGACAAAAAAAGTCGCAGCCCTTTTTGAAAGGAACTGCGACTTTTTTTTCATGCGTTCAATTTTGAAAATCCGCTCATGTGCAGAATTGTTAAAGTACGAGGCATGGCATTTTTCAACAGATTTACATTTCGTTAGTTTACTTTTAGACGAAAGCAACAATAGCTAGAACGATTAACGATATTATAGAGAGGACTTCACTTACAAAAAGGCAGCAAAAACACTCTACCACAATAGCTAAAATCATTAGTATTCCTAGCCCCGGATGCCCCGTAATAAAAAGCTTAATAATGCCTATTATTAAAATAAGAACAAGAATCCAAAATACTGCAAACACTTTTAATCACCACCTTTAGTTCAAGAAATATCGCTTTATTTCGTTCCAATTCGCACTTTCTCGAATGTCATAATCACATCCGCAATCTTCATTTTCGCATTCGATAGGAAGTTGAACAGGAGAGCAAAGTTGTTTGTTTTCGATGCCTTCAAATTCATGGATTACAGATTTTAAATTGCCACTATTAAATCCATTCTCTAATTCAGATTTTGTGCTATCTAAATGCTCTTGTACTGAAAATGCAGATATCACATTTTCCGTACCACATTGCGGACAAATAGTTTCTATTTCCATATAAATTCTCCTTTAGATTTTTTGTCATAATTTGTCGCGAAACAAGCGTAAGCGAAGTTTCGCGACAATACGGTTAGTCAATCGTATTGTCCACTATATAGTGGACAAAATTTTTCGCACTGTAAAAATATGAGTTTTCATAAAAAAAATCGCAGCACCTTTAAAAAGACGCTGCGACTTTTTTTTCATGCGCTAAATCTTATAAATCCGCTAGAAGACGTATGCCCGGAGTCCGAGCGAAATCTGCGGAACGAGGGTCGGAATCTCGTCGCTTGAAACGTCGGACGGGATGAACCAGAACTGACCTTCCGTGTACATCGAGAACGTCCTGAATTTCTTCGCGTGCCTGTCCCTTGTGACTTTCGGGAATTCGAGCTGAATGAGCATCGCAGACAAAATCTGGTCAGAACCGGAACCAGAATCGCTGAAGTGGCTGAAGTTTGCACCGAGCGACAAGTTCAGGCTGAGCCATTCCCAGTCAGGGCCGAGATAAGAGCGGAACGGAATGTAGAGGACGTTCGCAAGGAGCTTGAGCCCGAACACATTTCCGCCGTAACGGAGCGTTGTCTTCGTGAACGTGTCGCGCTGTGCCTGCGTGAACTGTCCGAACTGGAACTGGAGTTTTACGTTGTCATCGAAGAACGAAAGACCAGCACCGACTGAGTAGAGCGTCGCGCCCCAGAACTGTGCGTCAAAGTACAATCCCTGAATGAATCCCGGAATCTCGTAAGAAGACTTGTCGCCCTTTCTGAGCGCAAGCTCAACGCTCTTAAGCTCGATATCGTCATGCGAAAGACCGCTGAATTCGAGCGCCTGGTTGTATCTGCCGCCGACTCCAGGGCTGATGAGCTTGACAGTCGGCTTAGTGCTGTCAACCTGAACGATGCATCGTGTGACTGCGATTTCGCCGTTGTTCATGCGCGCGCGGACGAGCAGGAAGTGGAATCCTTCCGCAATGTCCTCGTTCTCAATTCTGTACTTCCATTTTGACTTTTCAGTGAGCGTCTTCCAGCTTCTTCCGTTGTCAAGGCTCAGCTGAATCTTGTCGATTGACTTCGCCTCAAGCTCCTGAACTCTCTCTTCATGCTTTCTCTTCGAAACGGATTTGTCCTTCGCGGCAAGCTTTTCTTCTTCCGAAACGACATATCCAGCCTCACCGCGAATGTACGGGCGGTCGATAGCAAAGTCACCGTAAGTGAAATTGTCAATCGTAATCCACGGGCCGTACTGGTTGTAAATCAGATACTGCTCGTTCGAAACGATTGTCTTGCCGTTGTCGAGAGTCGCGATTACTTTGATTTTGTGCTGACCGTCCGCCATGAGCGTGTTGTCAACGCGGAACTTGTAGTAGCCAGAATCGCTCAATGTCGTCTCGCCAATCTCGTTTCCGTCAGAGTAAAGTTTGAGCGCGGTGATTTTCACTGTATCGGCGCATTTCGCTGTTCCGTAAATGTTGAATACGGACTGAACGTGCTCGCCGTTGAGCGGATAGAGCAAGTCGACTTTCGCAATCGGAGAAGTCTTGTCCAGCCTGATGTTGCGGCTTACGCGCGTGATGTTGTCGGCAACGTCGCGACCTGTAAGCTCAATGTTGTAGAATCCGTCCGCCAAACTTGAGATGTCCAAAACCTGCGTGATGATTGCAGAAGGAATCAAATTCGTCTTCGCAAGATTTGTGGCAACAGTCTTTCCGTCAAGGCTTCTGATTGTGATGAACAATTCGGTGAGCTTGATGTTGTCAGTCGTCTGACCTGAGAAGAAGAGATTTCCTGTAGAAACAGAGTCGTCAAGCGGAAGCTCAAGTTCGATTTCAGGAGCGGTATTGTCGATATTGATGAGCGAAGAATAGAGACCTTCGATTCCGTACCAGTCAACAATCTTGATGAACACAACATGAGTTCCGTCTTCGATCACCCTTGTGTCGAATTCGTAGCTCCAGTTGCACTTTTTCTCCTCGTGAGAATAATTTCCGATTGCCTCGTCGTAAGAGTTGCCGTTGTCGAGCGAGACGTAAACCATCTTGATTCCGTTCTCGTCGGTAGCGTCTCCGGTGAGCTTGATTGTGTTTCTGACAGTCTCCGTGATTTCCGGCGTGAGAAGCTGACCTTTCGGCTCTTCAAGAGAAATCTTGAAACTTCGTGTGACTTCTTTTCCCTTAACGCCGTTGATATCGACTGCGAAGACCGTGACTGTATGCTCGTTGTCCGTCATCGACTTAATCGGAACGTCGATTGAGAAGCTGTTGTCGTAAACAGGAAGCTCCTCGTACTCGCCGTTGTCGAGTTTCCATGAGACCTTGCTCTTTCCGTCATCGTCGATGAGCGTTCCAGAAATGTTGAAATCGCGCGTGAGAACTGCGTCCTCTTCAGGAAGGTTTATCGAAGCCACAGGCAAATCGCTTTCCAAATCAACCGAGAATTCCCATTCAGAAATTTTCGTTGAATTTCCGGCCTCGTCCGTGAACTCGAATGCCATCGCCGGGTCGAGCGGCTTGTCGAGTGTTCCGACGTGAGTGTTCACCATCGGAGAAATCTCAACGTCAACTTTTGCAGTTTTCAGCGAATATTCCGATTTCGAAAGGCTTCCTTTGTCTTTTGCGAGGAATGCAATCGTGTTTTCGCCGTTTATGATATCGCCAGGAGCCGGAATGACGACTTTGACTTCCGGCGGCGTCACGTCTTTCTGAACTCCGACAGAATCAACTGTGACTTTTCCGGCTTTGTCAGTTGCGCGGACGAGAATCGTGCAGAGTCCTTCCTCCGCACTTTCGAACGAGACAGGAACCTGAGTTCCATCCGCCTTGAACACATTCCACGTTGCGCCCTTATCAAGCGAATATTCAGTCTTGACGATTCCGTTTTCGTCAGTCGCTTCCGCAGAAAGCTTGAGCGAATTCTGAATCCACTGCTGGTATATAGGAGACGTGATTTTTACAACAGGCGCATGTGTGTCCACGAGAATGTTCACAGGCGCGGATGTGCATTCGTTTCCGACAGAATCCTTCACTTTCACGGAAACATTCTTGTAAAGTCCGTCTTTTTCGAATTTTACGATTATCTTTCTCGGATTTTCAGTCACAGAAGGAGCTTTTGCATCGATAGGCGCACCGCCCTCCGCGCTTTCAGTTTCGCTCGGAGGCGCAACATAGTCGCCAGTCACAACAGAAACTCCGCTCTGAGAACCGACAAGCGAAACTGTCACAGGCCCGTAGACATTCGCGAATCCTTCGAATTCAAGCGCATCGCTGAGAATCCAAGCTGCATCTGCCGTGCTGTACTCTGCGTTTTTCGGGTTCCAGTAGACTTTTGCGGAATCAGCGATTTTCGAAGCGGTCATGTCGCGGACGATTGCCACAGTTCCGCTGTACGTTGCAGTTCCGAGGTCAGTTTCCGCGTTCACCGTTATGCGCATGAGCCTTGAAGGCTGATTTCCGATTGTGAATTCCGCAGAGTAAATATTCTCGCCGGAAGGAACGGCCTGAATACTGTTACCGGAAGATTTTTCCTCGCCACCCGGAACTTTTTCGCCCTCGATTTTGTAAGAGACATTTTTTACAGGAATCTTCGACTCGATTTCGACTTTCACAGGGATATCCGCCGCGTCTTTTGCCATCACGAACGTCATTCCGTTTGCGAACGCCAAATCACCGATTTTTCTTATGAAGACTTTTGCGGTGCTTACGGCTTTCACCTCGTGGTTCGATACGACAGGCTGTTTTCCGCCGAAATCAACGGACGCGCTGAATTTCATCACGGCAGTCGTGATTGAACTCCGCTCGAATTTTCTGAATCCGCCAGAAAGCTCGTTCGTTCCCTGATATGCGCTCGCGCAGTAGATTTCCTCTGCGTCAACCCAGCGGACTTGCGGGTCAGAGGCTGCGACCTGCTTTCCTTTTGCGTCCTTGCCGGTCGCCTTCACTTTCGTGACAAAGAATGCATCCGTCGCTTTTTCGCCGTTGTCAACGACAAGCTCGATTACAGAAATTCCGTCGTTGAAAGAAGAGAACGGAATCTCAAAAGAGAATTCTTTTTCAGGAGTTCTTCCAGCAGGAACCGGAAGGCTCACGAATTCGCTTGCAACAGCGGAATCCGAAAGCTTCGTCATTTTGTTTCCGGCAGCAGAATCGTAATTGCAGCCGAAAGAATAAATTTTATATCCGAGAGTTTTTACGGCAGCGACTGAATTCAGTTTTCCTTTGAATTTCAGAGTCTGCTCAGGAACAACGACATCAGGCTTTGCAGGAATTTCCGCTTCCGGGTTCTCTGCCTTGAGTTTTTCGACTTCCTCTGCATATTTTTCGTCGTTCTCTGCTTCTGCGGCTGCCTTCGCCTCGTTGAACAATTTCTCCAAATCGAAGACCTGAAGCGACTGTTCGAGGGAAAGTGTCGGCTTGTCAACTTCCATCTTCGACTTCAAGATGAACGTCTGGCTGTCGAAAGTCTTGTTCTGGTCAGTCGTGACGCGGACTTTCACAGGAGCTGAATCTCCGTCCGAATTTCCTGCGTTGATGTAGATTACGTTCTTTTTGAATTCGACAGTCGCGAAACGTGTGTCAGGAACGAATGCCACCGACTTGATGTTTCCGACATCAGTTGAATTAAGGAAATATCCCGTAACAGGATTGTTTTTGTCGTTTATGATGACTGAATTTCCGTCCTCGCCAGGAAGAATCCTTGAATCGTCAAAGACGACTCTTGGCGAGTCCGTCTCAATCTTCGTAAGGTTTTTCATGCTCACGAGCGTTCTGAACACGGAAGTGCGTCCGTAAATGTCAGTCGCGAAAACTTTTATCTGCACGATGCCCCACGGAGCTTCCGACAACGGAATCGAAAGAGAAAGTTTTTTGCTTTCAGGCGCAACTTCCGCGTTCTCCTCTGAAGAGGAATTTTCACCGCCAGAAACGACGTATTTCACGCTCTCAAGCGCGGCGTCCGATTTCACTGTCAAATCAAAATGAGGATTGTCTTCCGGGTGGAATTTCGCGCCGTACAAAACATTCGTGTCAAACGAAGGCGCTTTTCCTTTCGATGTGAATTCAACGGAAACTGCGTCACCCTTTATTCCGTGAATGTCAGTTGCATAAGCGGAAACCGTGTGCTTTCCGAAATTCAAATATGTGTCAGAAAGCGGAACATAAAAACTTCCGTGAGTCTCGACAGTCTTTTCTTCGCCGCCGTCAACTTTGTATGTTACAGAAGCGATTCCGTCATCATCAGTTGCGACTCCGCCAAGATAATACGAATTCGGCTCGCCGGACAAAGCTTCGCCTGCAGCCGGATATTCAATGTTCAGATTAGGCTTGTCCAAATCCTGATTCAGCGCGATGCTCTTTTTGATAGAAACAGTGTTTCCGAGAGTATCGACAGCGATTATTTCAATCTCGCATGATTTTCCGCTGATTTTTCTTGTATCGACTTCCTTGTAAAAATACGGGTTTCCGGGAATCAGCTCGAAATCGCCGCTCTCGCCGTTGAATTTCCACGAAAGCTTCGAAAGTCCGATTTTATCCTTTGCGTATCCTGCGATTCCGAAAATTCCGTTGCAAATTTCGTCTTCCTCAGGAGAAAGAATTTTCACGTCAGGCTTCGTGTTATCGATGAAGTAGAGATATGAATAGACTGATTTTGAGCCCATCTTGTCGGCAGCCTTGAACCATACCACGGCAGGGCCATCAGGGAATTTTCTTGTGTCGATTGGAATCTCGAAATTCCAGACATCGGCCTTTTTGTCGTACTTGAGCTTTATCGGAAAGAATTCATCTCCGCCGTCAACTGAATAATCGAGGGAAACAATTCCGTTGCCGTCGTAGACAGTTCCTGACAGTGTGACTTTTCCTGAGACAAGCTCTCCGATTTCGTGGTTCATCACGGCAGTGACAGGCTGTCGTCTGTCGAGGTTCCATGTGACTTTCACGCGCTTACCGACAGCTTCTTTCTTGCCCTCGTCAACCTGAAAGTCCTCGCCGTAAACTTCGATTGTGTGCGGGCCTTCGTCAAGCTCTGTCGTGTCCAGATAATACGACCAGAACTGAGTTCCGTTTGCGAGAACTTTGTGCTCCTCGTCGCCGTCAAAGATGAGCCAGACGCGCTTAGGCTTTCCGTCGTTATCATCATCAATACAAGTTCCGACGATGTTCAGGTTGCCCGGAACGCGCATATTCGGCTGCGGGTTCGTGATGTTCACGACAGGTCTGTCTGACTCCGGGTCAATGTAAATATTGAAAGGACCACCGTAAGCGGTATTTCCGCCCTTATCCTTTGCCGTAACGATGATGTTGTACTTTCCCGATTTTTTGGTCGAAAGGTCGAATTCTTCCTGCCAGCTATCCATCTTTTCAACATCGCGAGTTGTGATATCGCGTTTTGCAAAGGCCTGCGAAGTTGCAAGCAAAACAAAGACAGACGCCAGTGACAAAAATCTTCTGCTCATATTCTCGCTCCGAATTTCTGTTTATTTTGACGTATACATATATAAGGAAAATCAATTAAAACAAAAAATAAATTTTCCGTATATAGAGATTTTAGAGATTTTGAAAAATTCTACAATATCCCTATTCTTAACTTTCGGTTTTAAAAAGTAGAAATTGAAGGTATTCTATAAAAAATAAAAAGGATACATTTCATGAAAAAAAGTCACATAAAATTCGCAGTTGCAGTTACGGTTCTGCTTGCAACAACTGCAATATTTTTTTCCTGTTCAGGCTCACCCGATGAGAAAACGGAAATAACGATGCTTTTTCTGCCTTCGTCGTCTGAATATCCGCTTCCGCCAGATGATTGGGATTTTTACAAAGTGATAGAAGACAAACTCGGAATAAAGCTCAAGCTTTTGCGGTTGCCGGAAGGCGAAAACGAGCAGGACGCAATGATAGAAAAAGCCGCAAAAGAAAACGCGCTCCCCGACATATTCATGGTGAACAACAAGGAGCTTGAGTCGCTCGTAAAGCGCAGGAAAGTCGCGTGCGTCGATGAAATGTTCGAGATGATGCCAGTCCGCACCGCAAAAATGTATGACGAAAGCGCGAGGGCAAATTCAACATTCGGCGGAAAATGCTACGGGCTCTCGCAGCCGGGCTCAGTCGCAAAGAACGAAGGGATTCTGATACGCGAGGACTGGCTCACGAAGCTCAATCTGAAAACGCCTGTCACAACGGAAGACTACATCGAAGTGATGCGGAAATTCACTTACGGCGACCCCGACGGCAACGGAAAGGACGACACATTCGGATTCGGCGCGTTCATCGAGACGACAGGAACGGAAGAAGGTCTCGGAAGAAGATTCCAGCCGTTTTTCGGAGCATTCGGAGTTCCGGGAACGTTCAACATGACGGAAAAAGACTTCGGTCTGAACATTCACAAAGAAGGATATTTCGATGCGCTCGTGTTCATAAAGAGAATGGTTGACGAAGGGCTGATTGTTCCCGAATGGACGACGTTCAAAAAAGAAGATTTCAGGAACGCATGGAAAAACGGAAGATTCGGCATAATGAGGGAACAGAATGCGGCATGGGGACTCGAAAGCGGATACAAACCGTTCGACGAGAAATTCCCGGAAGGAAACTGGATTGTGATAAATCCGCCAAAAGGTCCAAACGGATTCCAGTCCGTCGGAAATTACACTCAGGACTACAAGATTTATGCAATCAGCAAGGAAGCGGAGGAGAACGGCAAAATCGAAAAAATCGCCGGGCTTCTTGAACTGATGATGACGAAAGCATACTACTGCGTCGCATACGGGAAAGAGAACGTCAATTTCAGATTCGACGAGAACGGGAACATCACCCTGAACGGTCTGGAAAATCCAGAGCTTGCATACACAAAGGAAAAAGCCGCTCCGTACATGCAGCTTCGGAATCTAGTATTCTCCAACAGCGACGCGGAGCTTCTCACACGGTACAAAACCTGGACGAGCAAGAACGGAAAGAAAATCAGCCCGTTCATAATCCTGAAAGACATGCAGTCACGCCCGTGGACAGCCACAATCGGAGCAGAAAAACTTCCGCCGCCACCACCGAACCTTAAAAAAATGTATGAAGAGGACATCGTCGATTTCGTTATTGGCAAAAAAACTCTCAACCGTCAGAATTGGGAAGATTGGCTTTCGGAATTCGACAGAAAAGGTGGAACCGATTGGGAAAAAGAATGTTTCAAATTCGCGAAAGAACACAATCTTTTGACAAAATAGCCTGAATGTCGAGTTTCATGCTAAATGTAGGTCAAGTGTACAAGCTTTCGGCGAGAACCCTATCTGAAAAACGGCAGTACCGCTTCGCGGTGGCTGAGTGTTTTTCAGACAGGAACCTCGCCTACGCTTGTACACTTGCACACAGTTGTAAAAACTCGACCTTTAGCCAAAAACAGGACTGAATATCGAGTTTTTACAACCAAGTTTAAGGAAATATGCGGAATCGGGGTTCCGTGTTTAGAAAACATCTGCACAAGCGAAGCGCGGAAGCCGTTTTCTAAACACGGGTTCCCGATGGGAGCATATTTCCTTAACATTGACTATTGAAACTCGACATTCAGGCTAAATAAATTTTCTAGGAGTTCAAAAAAAATGAAAAAAATCATCGCAATCTGCGCATTGCTCACAGCCGCAACATCAGTTTTCTGCGAAACAACGCAAAAGGAAACAGCCGACGTTTACGAAGTCGAAGAACAGAAACAGGAAGAGAAGAAACTTTCAAAGCGGAAGCAGCGCGAGGAAGAGCGGAAGAGAAGAGAAGCACCGGTGGAACTCGCTTCGTCATCAGTTTTCAGATACAACGGATTCGAGACGGACGTAAAGCAGGACAACACCGTAATTTTCTACTACCCTGCAACGAAAGAAATCGGATTCACCGCGGAAAGCACAGGCGAGCTGGTTCTCTCATTCGGCAAAGTCGCGCAGGAGACGATAAAAGTCGCATTCAACGAGTACAAAGACAAATTCGAGAAGAAAGAGCTGAGCACAAAGAAGAACAAGACATCGCGCATTTTCGGAAACACAAAGTGCCGCTACATCTACGACACATTCTTCAAGGACACAAAAGCAGAACCGACAGTAAGGCTCGGCTACGTCTTCGTGAAAAAATCGCCGTACTTCATGCTCACGGTCGAAGAATCAAAAACGACAATCCGCAACCCAGTAGACCCGGACAGAGACCCAAAAACAAAAAAGCTGAAGATTCTTTTCAACAAAAACCAAATGCAGGCACTAATCGACCAGTTCGACTACCAGCCGAATACAACACCAAAAACGGAAATAAAAACTGAAGAACAGGCATCTGAAACAACAACCGCCGAATAAAAAAAGGCGAATCACTGCATGCAACTGAAGTAGTGATTCGCCTTTTTTGATATTTTTACAAACCAAAAACAGAAATCTCTTCATAAAAATCAAATCAAAAGAATCTTCAAAAACAGACAACAAACAGCAGAAGAAAAATCATAACATGTCCCGGAGATTGACGGAAAAAGCTCCAAGGAAAATTTATGGTAAAATTCAATTTTGAAACCGCTCCACAAGAGTGGTACTGCCAAGGAAGAAATGGCTGCATCTTATTCTCACTTCTAAACGGCGGTTACATTCTGCCGTATGTAATCGATTCGGACTTGAAACGTATATTCCCTAAAAACATTGACATCAAAAACATTCCTCTAGAAGATCAAGTTCTATATGACCTTAAAGCAATAACGCTTTGGGCTCTGATAACTGGATATTACCCTTTTGAACATAAGGAATCATTCTATACGATTTACACGGCATTCATGAAACTGCGCAATAACAGGGAAAAAATCGCCCCCGACAAATACAAAAAGAAAGTTCTGAATTATGCGAAAAAAATAAAGGATTTCTGCGATTTTTTCGCGAACCATGACGGAATGTCGCTGAACAACGGAACATGGAATGCAGGAAATCACCTGCGACTTACGGCGGAAACATTCGCGACACTTGAAGATTTACCGTACAAGACACTTCTCTGCATTAAAGGATGCCATTGGGTCGTATATTTAGGAGCTTATGACGAAGACAGCATAATCGTGCTCGACCCAAAAATCCACGACGGATACAACAGAATACCGATAACAGAACTAACTGGGCAAAAAATCATAAAGCCGAAGAACGTCTACTGTGATGCAAGAATACAAGACATATTCAGTTTTTTTTCTTCAAACCCGAGGGATATGCTCGACAGCCTACGGCGCAGGGAATTCTCAGTAAAGATGGCAGAAATAATAAAACGCCTTGACGAAATCAGCTTCACCGAACACGATTACAACAGATACCTAAAGCTGTCTAGAGGATTCCTCGAGAGCCTCGACAAGGAACACTACAGATATGAATTCTGAACTTAGGGAACTTCTCATCGAGCTTCTGAAAAGGGGCGATGAAATCTGCGACAATGATTGTTTCTATCTCACGGAATACGAGCGTCTCATCAAAATGCTCGATGAAATTCTAGCGAACGACCCCGACTACGAGCCGATTGAAATTTCTCTCGACGAGGAATTCTAAAACGGCTCGTAATTCAGAAAAACCTGTTCGGAAAAATCAGTTTCCGAACAGGTCTAATTTTTTACACCAAAAAACTACAGCGTAGTCTTATGATTCTTGACGTTCTCTGTCAGGTATGACTTGAATTCGTCAAGTGTCATTGTCTTCTGCTGCAAACCGGAGTCGGCTCTGAAACGGACGTTCACGGAGTTCGACTCTTTTTCTTTTGCGCCGACAACGAGGATGTACGGAGTTTTGTGCTCGCTCGTGATGTACTTGATGTTGCTCTTCATGTTGTCGCCGTTCGTGTAAGCCTCAGCCCTGAAACCAAGCTCGCGCAACTCAGAAGCGACTTTCTCCGCGTAGTCGTTGAAATCCTCGCCGACAGGAACGATTGCAGCCTGCTCAAAGTGGAGCCACGGCGGCATTGCACCTGCAAAGTTTTCAATCAAGATTCCGAGGAAGCGTTCGAGAGAACCGAGAACGGCACGGTGGAGCATGACAGGGTGATGCTTCTGGTTGTCCGCGCCGATGTATGTCGCGTCGAGCCTTTCTGCGGACGGAAGCTGGAAGTCAGCCTGAATCGTTCCGCACTGCCATTCGCGTCCGAGGCAGTCAAAAAGCTTGAACTCAAGTTTCGGGCCGTAGAATGCGCCCTCGCCCGGCTGAATCTCGTATTCAAGACCGGCTTCGTGACAAGCGTCAGCAAGTGCTTTTTCGGCGCGCTCCCATGTTTCAAGGTCGCCAACGTGGTCTTCCGGCATCGTAGAGAATTTGACAGTCAAATCATCGAAGCCGAAGTCATGGTAAACGGATTTGAGGAGCTTGCAGAATTTTGCGACTTCCGGCGCAACCTGGTCCTCTGTACAAATGATGTGCGCGTCGTCCTGAACAAAGCCGCGAACACGCATGATTCCGTGCAAAGTTCCGCTAGGCTCGTTTCGAACATCGTGGCCGAATTCAGCAAGTCGGAGCGGCAACTCCTTGTAAGAGCGTGCCTTCGACTTGAAGATTTCAAGTGCGCCAGGGCAGTTCATCGGCTTGATTGCGAAAGTCCTGTTCTCAGACTCAGTGATGAACATATTCTTCTGGTAATGTCCCCAGTGTCCTGAGCGTTCCCAGAGCGATTTCGGCATGATTGCAGGAGTGTTCACCTCTTTGTATCCGTCGGCAATTACTCTTCTTCTCATGTAATCCTGAATCGTCGTGTACATTGCCCATCCGTTCGGATGCCAGAAAATCTGACCTGGGTCTTCCGGGTCAATGTGGAACAAATCGAGCTGAACGCCGAGCTTTCTGTGGTCGCGCTTCTCCGCTTCCTCAAGCATCTTGAGGTAATCTTTCAAATCGTTCGGCTTTGCGAAGCAGTATGTGTAGATGCGGACGAGCTGCGGTCTTTTCACGTCGCCTCTCCAGTATGCGCCCGCCATCTTTGCGATTTTGAATGCCTGCTGGTTGATTTCTTTCGTTGTCGCAACGTGAGGTCCGCGGCACAAATCGATGAAATCGTCCTGCTGATAAGTCGTGATGACAGAATCTGCCGGCAAATCGTTTATCAGTTCGACCTTGTAAGGCTGGTCTGCAAAAAGCTTGAGTGCTTCCTCTTTCGAAACTTCCGTTCTTTTGAATTCGAAATTTCCAGAGAGAATCTTCCTCATCTCTTTTTCGATTGCAGGGAAATCATCTTCGGTAGGTTTGGTTCCGGTTGTGGTCTGGGTAAAATCAAAGTCGTAGTAAAATCCGTTGTCAACTGCTGGACCGATTGCGAATTTCGTTCCAGGGAAAAGGTGCATGATTGCTTCTGCCATGACATGAGCGCAACTGTGGCGCACAATCTGAAGCTGTTCATTTTCTGCCATTTTTTTTTCTCCAAGAAAATAAGATAATGCTTTCTATTCTATGGATTTGCATTAAAACTCTCAATTCTTACAGGAAAACGGAGAGGATATTTTTCGATTTTGCGGAATTAGGTTTTCAAAATTCAGTATTTTCGCACTTACATTTCATTTTGATTTTTCCGATATTTTATAGTATGGAAAACACAGGAAATTTTACAGCCACACTGATTCCTCTTTTGGATGAAAAAGCAAAATGGTACGACACGGAAGGCTTACCAAAACTGCTAGAAAGTTACAGACTTCTCCACACGTGTGTAAAGACACTGTTTGATTTTCTCGTAAAAAAATCCCTCATCACCCCGGATCCTTACAAACTCGACAAAAAAATCAACGACATCAAGGCACCGGATTCGCAGCAGTTCGTGGAAAGCGAGCGTTCGACAATCATCGGACAGAGATTTTCGGATTATGAGAGCATGCTCGACTTTCTCTGCAACTATTACAAATTCTCAACATCGCACCTGAACCTCACGAACATAAAGAAGCTCCTTGAGCTGAACAATGCGTTCCATTGGGCGAATTTCACGATAAACAACAGCAAGACGAACACGAGGGTTCTTGCGAACATCGTCTCGGAAGGAAGGCAGAACAGCGACGCTCTCACGTCGAGCATGATTGGAGACAGCCTTTCGAAAGCGTCAAAGGCGATGAACGACATCAACGCGATTCTCAAGGACTATCTGGAATTCAGGAAGGAATTCTACAAAGGTCAAATCAGGCGCAACGTCTTCACGCAGTCAGGATTCAGCGCGGAAAAGGCATTTTCTTCGCCAAGCGAAGAAATGGTGCAAATAAAGAAGAATTTCAGCGCGGGAATGGGAAAAGCCTCTTTCATTTCGGAGCTGATTGACGAAATCATCCAGGAAGACCAGGGCGAAAACAAAGAGGCCGCGCAGAGCAAAGTCCTTGCGAAGATGAAAATCACGTCGTCGAGCAAGGCGGCAAAGCAGGAAGAGAAAGTTGACACGAAGGCACTTCTCATAGAGGCATTGCAGGTTCTCGGAGGACTTCCGAGCGTCCTTCAGGTCATACTCGAAAAAGTGAAGACGAACCACGACCTTCTCGAAGGAATGAACAATTCCCTCTTCGAAAAATTCAAGAAGGCACTCCGCAAGGCATTCAACCTTGAGGAACCGCCACTCTACTACCCTATCATCATCGTGGAGCAGGGAACGGGAGCAAAGAAGCACGAAAAGATAAATTACAACCAGTTCGTCGCCGACATTGCCACAAAATCAAAGCGATATCTCATCTTCTCGCAGAAAAAAGCTGCCGGCTACGGAAAAATAATGACGATGACGGAAGCAAAGCTTTTCGACTTCCTTTCGGCTCAGATTACCGACTGCAACAGGCTTCTCGTTCTCCTGAACGCGCTTGACGACTTTTTCAAGGCGGCCGCACCGGCGCAGTACAAATCGAGAATCAAGGGTCTGAAAATCGACATAACGAACATGAAAAACCTTGTCGTGAAGACGAACCAGCGCAGAGCCGAATACGCAAACTACGTCGAAGAAATCGAGCAGATGAAAAGGCTCGGCATAAACGTCTAATCTGATTCTTTTCGATATATTCAGTTACAAAAATACAAATGCGGAGTGTTAAAAACTTCAAAAACTCCGCATTTCCCTATAAACTGATGAGCATGTTCATCAATAAATTCAAAAAAATCTTTTTGGCGACTGCATTCACTTTGGCACTCGGAAACGTCTTTGCGGACGGAGAGCCTGAGAAAAATGCGGAAACACAATCAAAAGAAAGTGCAAAAAAGAACATCGACATAAACGAGGAGATTCAGAGGGAATTTCACATAACCGTATCGGCGATGAATTTCAATCTGAATCCGCATACAGCCGCGTATTCGATGGAAGCGCAGATTCTGGACGGACTGTACGAGGGGCTTTACTCATACGACCCGAGGACGCTGGAACCGAAAAATGCGCTCGCGACTGAATGCAAGCTTTCCCGCGACAAATTGCGCGTGACGTACAAAATCAGGGAGGGCGCGAAATTCAGCGACGGGCAGCCGATAAATGCTTTTTCCGTCCGCAACGCGTGGCTCATGCTGATTGCGACCCCGAACGCGCCGTATGCGTCGTTCCTTGACTGCGTGAAAGGCGCGAGGGAATTCCGCGCGGGAAAAATCCCCGAAAGCGAAGTGGGAATCCAGGCGCGCGACAACACGACGCTCGTCCTGCACCTGAACGCGCCGACAGCACATCTGAACAAAATCCTATGCCACCATGCGTTTGCGATAAAAACCGGCTCCGACAACGTGTTTTCGGGCGCGTTCGTCCTCAAAGAGCGGACGGACAACATGATTCTGCTTGAGAAAAACCAGAATTACTGGGATGCAGAAAACGTCCACATTCCGTCGGTCAGGATAAACACTTCCGACGAAATCGCTGACAACGCGTGGGATTTCAACATGGGCAAAGTCGATTGGATTGCGTCGGTGTTCAATTCAAAGACGATTCTGAATCAGGATTCGGTGAGGCTCGCGGCAATTTTCGGAACGGAATACATATTTTTCAAATGCCAGAATTCACCGTGGGACAAGGCGGAATTCAGGAACGCGCTGATCAGTGCAGTTCCGTGGTCGCGGCTTCGGAAAAACTCGCTGATAAAGGCGACGACGCTCATCTATCCGCTTAACGGATATCCGAAAGTCGAGGGTCTTAGCGACACTGAGACGGAAGACGCAATCGAAATGATGAGAGAAGCGAAAAAAGCCGCGGGAATCGGCGAAAACGAAAAGCTGAAACTCAAATTCGACATCTCGGCGACTTCCACAAGGCAGCAGGACTTCTACGAGATTCTGAAAGAAGCGTGGGCACCGCTTGGAATCGAGCTTGAGGCGAAGATAACGAACGACTACAGATATGTCGAATCGATTCCTTCGTCCGATGCGGATTTGTTCGTCTATTCCTGGATCGGCGACTTTGCAGACCCGCTGGCATTCCTGGAGCTTTTCAAGGAAAATTCGACGCTGAACCAGACAAAATGGCAAAACGAAAAATTCAATGAGCTTCTGAAAGAGGCATCGCTGACAAATGACAACGAAGAGCACAACAAGCTTCTTGCAAACGCGGAGCAAGTTCTGATTGACGACGGAGTAATCATGCCGGTGCAGCATTCGATTTCGCTCAACGCGCTGAACGGGAACGCAATCGGCGGCTGGTACACGAACGCGCTGGACATCCATCCGTACAAATATCTTTATTTCAAGGAATACAAGTCGGCAATACCGAACGTCGTTTTGCTCGACAACAAAAATAATACAAAAAAAATTAACTAGGACATTTTATGCTTTACTATTTAGGCGGATTTTTGACACAATTTTTCGGACCAGCAAGACTTCTTCAATCTTATACAGTCTTGATTGTTCTCTCGCTCTACACAGGATTCCTGCTCATCCGTTACGGGCTTCCCTCGTTCTACAACAAACTGCCGCACGACAGAGGAAGGGAATTCACTATTTCTGCGGAAGCCGCAAAAGGAAAACCGACAGGCTCAGGCGTTGTGTGGGTGACCGCATTCGTAATCTTGAGTTTCATCTTCGTCCCGCTCGACTGGGAAAAAAGCGCGATTCTCGTTCTGATTTGGCTCATGATGCTCACGGGTTTTCTTGACGACGCGAGCAAAACTTCATGGGGCGAATACAGAAAAGCAGTCCTCGACTTAATATTGAGCATTGCGGCTTCGGTCGTGATATTGATTTACATGAGGGGAATCACGGACGACGGAAAACTCTACTTCTGGCTTCCGTTCATCGCGAACAAAATCGAAATCGCGCCGTGGCTTTTCATCATCGTTTCCACAATCGTGCTCTGGACATCGGTGAACACAACGAACTGCACGGACGGCGTTGACGGACTCAGCTCGACTCTCGTTCTTGTCGCGCTCATAACGCTCGGCTCGGTGTTCTATTTCATTCTCGGACACAAGGACATCGCGGCATATCTTCTCGTCCCGCACATCGCCGACGGAGCTTCGTGGGCAGTTATGACATTCTGTCTTTCGGGCGTTCTCATGGGCTATCTCTGGCACAACGCATACCCGAGCCACGTCCTCATGGGAGACGCAGGAAGCCGCGCGCTCGGATTCTTCATCGGAATCAGCGTGATGGTCTCTGGAAACCCGTTTTTGATTATCGCAACGTCGTCGGTAATCTTCATCAACGGCGGAATGGGACTTCTCAAGGTCGCGCTCAAGAGATTCCTCCACATCACGATTTTCCCGAACGTGCGCTTTCCGCTGCACGACCACATGAGAAAAAACCACGACTGGAGCCCGACACAAGTTCTCCTCAAGTTCATGATGATTCAGATTCTCCTTACGCTCGCAGTTTTGGGAATCATCTTCAAAATTCGATAAGCTGAAATTTGACAGGTTGAAAATGAAAATCAGAAATCTAAAACACATCGTCCTCATCGCAATTGCGCTCATCACGGCAATCTCGCTCTCCTCATGCAAAAAGACAATCGGCTATTCGGTTGTTCTTTGGGGCGACGAGAAAAACAATCTGACGACGGGCGAAATCGTAAAAGTTCTCGTAAGGTCGAACATAACGAAAACGTACATAATCGAGCTGCCGTCTTCCGAAGAGAACAAGGAAATTCCGCTCTGGCAGCTTTCGGAGCCGGAATCGAAATCAAAGGCGAAGAAGACTGCGGCAATTTTCGCGGAATATGCAAACACGTTCGCATCTGTAAAGCTCGACGGACTTCCGATAAGAGCCGAGCCGATAAACACATCAAAACAGGTCTACAGGCTTCGGAAAAACGAAATCATCAGGGTGCTTTTCAAAGGCGAAGGAACTGCCGTGAACAGCATGGAAGGTGAATGGTACAGAGTCCTCACGAAAGAAGGAACGCAGGGCTGGTGCTTCTCGTTCAACCTTGACATCTACGAATCCGAGAACGGCGGAAAGAGAGATTTGTCGGTCGCAGCGAAAGACGAGGGAATCAGCAAGGACAACGAAAAACTCGTTGCTCTCAGGACGACAAGATGGCATCCGGGCGAATACAAGCAGCTTCTCAAGAAAAAGACATACGACCTCAAAAGAATGAACGAAAAATTCGGACTGTTCCTCGACGAAGACGCGCAGAAAATCAGTTTTGCCACAAGCGAAGACGAAAAATCATGGACTTTCAGCGGAATAAAAGAAGCTTCGAAAAAGCAGCTCAAATTCGAAGGTGCGAACGTCAGCGTGACAATAAAGAGCGACGACGAAATCGTGCTCCAGTACACGGAAAACGGAAAGCCGAAGAACGTGGTGTTCGTGAGTTTCGACAGCGACATAACGAAGATAATCGAAGCAGAGAGAAACAGAAGGCAGAACGCGCTTGAAAAAATCGCAAAGGTCGGTCCTCGGTTCTCAAGCGAAAATTACGGAACGCTCATAATCTCTTCGGGCGAGGGCGAAAAATACAATTTCTACTGGGACAATTTCAAGCTCCTTCAGCCTTCGATAATCCCAAGCTCAGCAAACACAAGGGGAACCGTCTCAATCGACTATCTGATTCCAGACTCGATGAAAGCAAATTACGACGGGCTTCTGACATTCGATTTCGGAAGCGAATATGAAGTCAACTTCCTCTACAAACTGACAGATTCAGGTCTTCGTCTTGAAGATGCCGTGAGAGGAAAAATCGAGGGCGGCATCCTCAAAGCGAAATCTTCATCTCCTACTGTCATCTTCCTGGAGAAATAAAAATGGCATTTGTACAATTTTCCCAAGTCTCGCTTGCATTCGGCGACAGGGACATCTTAAAAAACGTATCTGTAAACCTTCAGTCCGGCACGAAAGCGGCACTCACTGGCGCGAACGGAGCCGGAAAATCGACTCTCATAAAAGTCATGGCGGGACTCGTTCAGCCTGACGACGGAAAAAGAATTGCGGAAAAAGGCGCGAGGGTCGCGTATCTTCCACAAAGCGGACTTACGCACCACGGCTGCACATTGCGCGAAGAAGCCGACAAAGCATTCCAGTTCGGCTACGATTTGCAGAAAGAGCTGGACGAAATCGGCGACAAGCTCAAAGTCGAAAGCGAAAATCAGGCGGAACTTCTCGAACGCCACGACAAAATAATTAACGAACTTGAAGACTCTGGCTGGAACAGGCGAAGTATGCTCGCGGAGCAGGTTCTCACGGGACTCGGATTTTCAAAATCGGATTTGGACAGGAACTGCGAGGAATTCTCAGGCGGTTGGCAGATGAGAATCGCGCTCGCAAAAAACCTGATGGTGAATCCTGACATCCTGCTTCTTGACGAGCCGACGAACTACCTCGACATCGAAGCGAGAGAATGGCTCGAAACATTTCTTGGCAATTTCAAGGGCGGATTTTTGCTCGTCAGCCACGACAGATACTTCCTCGACCACACAATCAACGAGGTCTACGAACTTTTCAACGGCGACCTGAAAAGGTATCCGGGAAATTTCACGCATTACGAGAAAGTGCGCGAAATCGAACTTGAGACTCTCATGCGCGAATACGAGAAGCAGCAGGCGGAAATCCAGCATCTGCAGGAATTCATCGACAGGTTCGGCGTAAAGGCGACAAAGGCGGCACAGGCACAGGAAAGGCAGAAGCAGCTGGACAAAATCCTCGAAAACGAAATCGTAATCCCGGAGACGATGAAGAAAATCCACTTCAAATTTCCGGCTGCCCCACACTCAGGAAGGCTCGTCGTAACTCTCGAAGGAATCACGAAGTCGTATGACGGAAAGCGGAATGTAATCGAAAATCTCTCGCTCGTCCTTGAAAACGGCGACAGGCTCGTTGTGGCAGGACACAACGGCGCGGGAAAATCGACTCTGCTTAGAATAATTGCGGGCGTTGACAGCGCGTTCGAAGGCAACGTGAAGCTCGGCGCGGGCGTTTCAATCGGATATTTCTCGCAGGACAACGCGGAATCGCTCAAAGGAAGCCAGAGCGTACTCGAAGCAATTGAAGCGGAAGCCCCACTGGAACTAATTCCGAAAGTGCGCGATATGCTCGGAGCATTTCTGTTCCGCGGCGACGACGTTTTCAAAAAAATCGACATGCTCTCCGGCGGCGAAAAATCGAGGGTCGCGCTTCTCAAATTGCTTTTGCGTCCTGTGAACCTCCTGATTCTCGACGAACCGACGAACCACTTGGACATGCACTCGAAAGACGTTCTCCTTGAAGCCCTCAAATGTTTCGGCGGAACTGTCATTTTCGTCTCGCACGACCGCGGATTCATCGAAGACCTTTCGACACGCGTGCTTGAGCTCACCCCCGGCAAATTCAGACTTTTCCCCGGCGACTACAAATATTACATGCAGCGTCTTGAGGACGAGAAAAACGGCGTAGTTGGCGCATTCAACGCGGGAACGACGGCGGAAAACGCAAAGGAAAAGCAGCAGGGAACGGAACCAGCGCAGAACGCAAAGCCAGTCTCGGCGACAAAGCTGAGCTGGGAAGAGCAGAAAAAAGCTGAGGCAGAAAGACGAAAGGCAGAAAAGGCAGTTGCGGCAATCGAAGCTGAAATCGAAAAGACGGAAGCGGCAAAATCGGAAGCCGAAAACAAAATGTCGAACCCGGAAATCTATTCGAACGGAGAAAAAGCGAAGGCAGTGCAGAAGGAAATCTCGGAACTGTCCGACAAACTCGAAGAACTGAATTTGCAGTGGATGGAAGCGGCGGAAAAGCTCGAAAGTCTCCAGTAAAGTTTGTGAAAATGACCTCTCGAACGAATTTAGGTTTTCTTTAATAAAATTTTAAAATTGACTGTTGCAAAAATGGTAGAACCTAACTCAAAATAGAATAGTGCCGTTTTTCTTTTTTCCAGGCGGCACGGAAATCTTCACAAATTAAAAAACTTGTTTTGGAGGAAAAATTATGGGATTTTTGAAAGCTGCTGCAGGCGCAATCGGAGGCACACTCGCTGATTCTTGGAAGGACTATTTCTGCTGCAATTCGCTCGACGCGGACGTGCTCGTGAAAAAAGCGGAGCACAAAGTGAACGGCAGAAGCTCGAACACGTCGGGAACGGAGAACATCATCACTGACGGCTCGAAGCTCATCGTTGCGGACGGACAGTGCGCGCTCACCGTTGACCAGGGAAAAATCTTCAACATCATCACGGAGCCGGGCGCATACGAGTTCAAGAGCGGAACAGCTCCGTCGCTTTTCTCGGGCGGACTCGGCGAAGGACTCAAGAACACGGTAAAGGACATGTGGGAAAGGTTCACATTTGGCGGCGAACCTGCGAAAGACCAGCGCGTCTACTACATGAACCTGAAAGAAATCATCGGCAACAAGTACGGAACAGCTTCCCCGATTCCGTTCAGAGTCGTTGACACACGCGCAAGAATCGACATGGACATCGCAATCAAGTGCTTCGGAGAATACAGCTTCAAAATCACGAACCCAGTTCTCTTCTACACGAACGTCTGCGCGAACATCGTTGACGAATTCACGCGCGACCAGATTGCAAGCCAGCTGAAAACGGAGCTTCTGACAGCCCTCCAGCCGACATTCGCACTTCTCTCCGAAAAAGGAATCCGCTACTCTGCCCTTCCTGGACACACGGAAGAAATCTCGCAGTACCTGAACCAGCAGCTTTCCGCAAAATGGAAGGACTTGAGGGGAATCGAAGTTGTCTCGTTCGGTGTCTCGTCTGTAACTGCCGACGAAGAAGACGCAAAGAAAATCAAGCAGATGCAGGAAATGGCGGCTTACACTGACCCGTCGATGGCGGCTGCAAGACTCGTCGGCGCACAGGCAAACGCAATGGAGACTGCGGCAGGAAACACGGCAGGCGCAATGACAGGTTTCATGGGCATGGGAATGGCAACCAGCGCGGGCGGATTCAATCCTCAGAATCTCTTTGCGATGGGACAGCAGCAGCAGGCTCAGCAGGCACAGTATCAGCAGCAGACACCTCCTCCACAGGCGAGCGCACCGAAACAGGCGGCTCCAGGCGGCGCAACGTGGAAATGCTCATGCGGCGCGGAAAACACTGGAAAATTCTGCCTCGAATGCGGGAAACCGAAGCCAGCAGGAGACGCAGTCGGCTGGACTTGCTCATGCGGAACAGTGAACAAAGGCAAATTCTGCGCGGAATGCGGAAAACCGAAGCCGGCAGGCGCACCGCTCTACAAGTGCGACAAATGCGGCTGGGAACCTGCAGATCCTAAAAATCCGCCAAAATTCTGCCCGGAATGCGGCGACCCATTCAACGAAGGCGACATAGTTCAGGGCTAACACATGAAAAACATAAACAACTACAAGTGCCTCTCCTGCGGGGGAGGTCTCAAGTTCGACCCGAAATCCGGCGGCGTAATATGCGAATACTGCGACTCGCAGTACACAATCGAGCAAATCGAGGAAGCATATGGCGTTCAGGATGAGCAGGGAACTGAATCGCAGAACCAGACGTTCGAATCGAGCGACGGAGAATGGAACACCGAAAACCTGAATTCAGACTGGGGCGAAGACTCTGAAAAGATGAAGGAATTTTCATGCCCGTCATGCGGTGCTTCAATTCTCTGCGAAGCGACGACGGCGGCGACGAGCTGCCCTTACTGCGACAACCCGACCGTAATCGAGAAGGAATTTGCAGGAAACTTAAAGCCTGATTATGTGATTCCTTTCAAGCTCAACAAAAAAGAGGCGATTGCGGCTCTCAAGGAATATTACAAGGGAAAGAAGCTCCTTCCGAAAGAATTCTCCGACGAGAACCACCTTGAGGAGATGAAGGGAGTCTACGTTCCGTTCTGGTTCTTCAACGGAACTGCGGAAGGAAGCGCAGTTTTCCACGCGACAACGACGACACGGCACAGAAGCGGAAACACGGAAACCATCACGACAAAGCATTACGACTGCAACCGAGAAGGTTCACTCGAATTCAACATGGTTCCTGTTGACGCTTCAAAGAAAATGCCGAACGACATGATGGACTCGCTCGAACCGTTCGATTTTGGCGAGCTGAAGGAATTCTCGACGGCGTATCTTCCGGGATATCTTGCAGACAAATACGACGACACGGTTGACGAATGTTTTCCGCGTGCAGAAACCCGGTGCGCTGCCTCGTTCCTTTCGGAATTGCAGAAATCGGTCAAGGGATACGGCAGCGTGACCCTCAAGAGCAAGAACATCTCGCTCAAAAAGGGAATCGTGAACTACGGTCTCGTTCCGGTCTATCTTCTCTACACGAAATGGCATGAGGAGCGGTACCTGTTCTCCGTGAACGGTCAGACCGGAAAAGTCGTCGGAAAGCTTCCGTTGAGCTCAAAACTCGCGACATTGTATTATCTGAAGCATTTCTTCATTTCGTTTGCCGCTATCGGTGCTATCGCATTTGCCGTTGCTAAATTTATGGAGATAATTTGATGAAAAAACTGAATATTCTTCTAAAATTAACCGCGTTCATTTTTCTGGCGGCGCAGGCATTTGCGGAAGCTCATCTTTATGACGAAGCGAATCTTCTGACGGCAGAAAGCAAAGCGAAAGTTGAATCGACACTCGCGCAATTCTCCGAAAGCCACAACGTCGGAATTTACGTTGCGACAATCGAGGATTTCAGGGGAAGCTTTGATGATGTGGAAAGCGCATCGGAAAATTTCTTCGACTCAAAAGACTTAGGGCTCGGCGAGACAAAAGACGGAATCCTTCTTTTCCTTTCGATGGGAGACAGAAGCTACGACTTGGACACGCACGGAATCAACACTTACTGTCTTTCAGGAGACAGCGAGAGAATAGCAGGTTCATTTCTCCCGTCATTCCGAAACGACAACTGGGAATCGGGATTTTTGAATTATGCAAAAGAGGTTGATGAAATCCTCACCGAAGACGAAAATGCATTGATAAGCGCAAGGCAAAAAGCAATGCTGATTGGTGCGGGAATCGTCCTTCTTATCAGCCTGATTCTTGCGTATGTCAAGCTCAATAGCGAAAAGGCGAAGCTCAACAACATCGCGTTCGCAACTGAAGCCGGCGCGTATGAATCGAAAGGCGGCGTAAGTCTCCTGCAGAACAGCGACGTGTACACACACACGACGACAAGGACAATCCACCACCAGCAGAACCATTCTAGAAGTGGCGGCGGTGGCGGTGGCGGTCACCGACATAGTTCAGGACATTTTTAAATTTTAATTCTGCTCGAAGAATCAAAGGGAAACCTTAATGCCGCAAGTCGGTTTTCGAGGTTTCCCTTTGTTGTCTTTTGCAGAAATATTGGAGTTTTCATGACAGATTTTGAAAAACTGAGGAAGAGCATCAACGACAATATTCCTCAAATGGTTTCGCTCGAAAAACTTCTGACATCGATTCCGGCAATGGCTCCGGAAAGCGGCGGCGAAGGCGAGACGAAAAAGTGCGAACAGCTTGAAGTCTACCTGCACGCAATCGGTATGAACAAGCTTGAGAGAATCGACGCGAAGGACAGCAGAGTTCCGTCGGGAATCAGACCGAACCTGATTGCCACAATCGACGGAGAAAGCGACGACTACAACATCTGGATAATGGCGCATCTGGATGTAGTTCCTCCGGGAGACCTCAAAATGTGGGACAGCGACCCGTGGACAGTCGTCGAAAAGGACGGCAAGCTCATCGGACGCGGAGTCGAGGACAACCAGCAGGGATTGGTGTCGGGCGTTTTTGCGGCAAAAGCATTCATCGACAACAACATCAAGCCGAAGCACACTGTAAAGCTTCTTTTCATGGCTGACGAGGAATTCGGCTCCGAATACGGAATAAAATTCCTTTTAAGGGAACACAAAGAGCTTTTCTCAAAGGATGATTTGATTCTCATCCCGGACGGCGGAGACCCGAAAGGCGAGACAATCGAAGTTGCGGAGAAGAACATTCTTTGGCTCAAGCTGCACACAAAAGGTCAGCAGAGCCACGGCTCAATGCCGGACAAGGGGCGCAACGCATTTTTGGCAGGATGCGAGCTTGCACTCAGACTCAACGACCTTGAGAACGTGTTCAACAAAAGAGACGAGATGTTCACACCGTGCTATTCGACATTCCAGCCGACAAAGAAAGAAGCGAACGTGCAGACGGTCAACATCATTCCTGGCGACGACATCTTCTATATGGACTGCCGAATTCTTCCGTGCTACACGATTGCGGAAGTCAGAAAAGTCGTTGACGAGAGAGTCGCTGAAATCGCAAAGAAATACGGAGTCGAAATCGACGTTGAGGAATTGCAGCATCAGGAGTCCCCGGCAACACCTGCAGATGCCCCTGTCGTCAAGAAACTCGCGGCTGCAATAAAAACCGCGCACGGAATCGACGCAAGACCAATCGGAATTGGCGGCGGAACCGTAGGCGCGGAATTAAGAACGCTCGGCTACAATGCGGCAATCTGGTCAACGATGGACGAAGTGTGCCACCAGCCGAACGAGTACTGCTGGATAAAAAACATCGCGAAGGATGCGGAGACGTTGGCGGCGCTGTTCATAGCGGAGTAGTCGAATATCGGGTTTCAAAGTCAATGCAAAGGAAATATGCTCCCATCGGGAACCCGCACTTAGAAAACGGCTTCCGCGCTTCGCTTGTGCAGAAGTTTTCTAAGTACGGAACCCCGATTCCGCATATTTCCTTTAACTTGGTTGTAAAAACCCGGCATTCGGCATTGAGATAAAAAACGGCAGTTTTCGGTGGAATGAAGTGAAGTTCATTTCATGAAAACTGCCGTTTTTTGTGTCGAATGTTTATGTTACTTTTTTTCGACGGTGATTCCGGTTCCGTCGTCGAAGATGTCGGATTCTGTATATTTGCCGTTTGTGATGACGCAATCTTCTGTTGTCCTGTCAGCAGCTGCGATGTCAACGAGTTTTTTCTGGTCGAAATCGTACTCTTTTGTCGCAGTACATTTCACAGTTCCGTCTTTTGTCGGGTCGCCAGTGTATGTTCCAACTTCAAATGTACCTGTGAAAGAGAAAACGTTGGCACCTGCAACAGCAGTTATGTCATTGTCGATCAGATACTCATTGGTGTTGTAGAACTTGACGGTTGACTTGACAATCATCGGAATTCCGTCGATTTCGCCAGACGCAAATCCGTAATACGTCGCAACAACCTTAAGCTCAACAGTATCATCTTCATCGTCCGAGCAAGAAACAAATCCGAATGACAAAGCGGTAACCGCGAGAAAAACTGAAAGAATCTTTCCAAAGAATTTCATGGAAAAGACCTCCTGAAAAATAAAATCTTGTGTTCCGTACGGAACAAATTACTATACAAAAAAAAACTTGTATAACAAGATTTTATCTTCAATTTTTCTCACAGCTCTGTTTAGAGGTGGATTCCTTCGAGTATGCCGCTCGGCTCGTCATGTTCGGTTGTTTCAGAAGCTGGGGCAAATTCTCGATCCCTTAGCTCCTTTGCTTTTTTCCAATCTTTTACCCATTTACTTGCGGTTTCTGTCGAACAGGCAATGCTCGCTTCATGCGGAACGACTTTTGCGGCACTGTCGGATGGGAAAAGCTCGCTGTAGATTTCCCTGTAATAGTATTCCTCTTTTGTTTTCGGTGGATTTATAGGGAATCGTGTAGCACGACGCTCGAATTCGGCATCTGAGATTTTTTCATCCGTCATTCTCTTAAGTTCGTTAATCCAGCTGTACCCAACGCCGTCAGAGAACTGCTCCTTCTGTCTCCATGCGATTTCAGGAGGAAGCATGTCCTCGAATGCCTTACGGAGAATCCATTGTTCAATTCGATGTATTTCAGGATGATTATCATTTTTATCCCTCCTCATTTTGAAAAGCCAGTTTTTTGATTCAGGATTTCCATCTTCCAGCATTATGCTCATTTTATCGGTCGGATTCAGGCTCATCGCAATGTCGATGAAATCCTTGTCTAGGAACGGAACTCTTCCCTCAACACCCCATGCCATGAGCGATTTGTTCGCGCGAAGGCAGTCATAAAGATGAAGCTTCGACATTTTTCTGACAAGCTCCTCGTGGAATTCTTTTGCGTTAGGCGCACAGTGAAAATAAAGATAGCCGCCGAAAAGCTCGTCGCTGCCCTCGCCGGAGAGAACCATCTTTATTCCCATCGACTTTATGACGCGCGCAAGAAGATACATCGGAGTTGACGCGCGCACTGTGGTGATGTCGTATGTCTCGATGTGGTAGATGACATCGCGGAGCGCGTCCTTTGCTTCCTGAATCGTAAAATGAACTTCGTGGTGAATCGTTCCGATGTATTCGGCAGCCTTTCTTGCGGCAACCAAATCAGGCGAATCTTCAAGACCGATTGCGAACGAGTGGAGCTGTGGCCACCACGCGCCCTGCTTTCCGTCCGACTCTACCCTCTTCTTTGAAAATTTCTGCGTGATTGCGGCGATTATCGAAGAATCAAGTCCTCCAGAAAGGAGAACGCCATACGGAACGTCCGACATGAGCTGCTGCTTCACAGCCTGTTCAAGTCCGTTCTTCACTTTCTCGATTACGCTCGGATTGATGATTTCGCCCTTGTCGTCCGTCGCTTTCGGGTTGTCCTTCACGTTCTCGAAAGACTCCCAATCCCGTTTGTACCAGCGGACAGGCTTTCCGTCCTTCGAGTACAAGTAGTGTCCGTTCGGGAATTCCTCAATTGAAGTGCAGTATCCTTCCAACGCCTTGAGCTCCGACGCGACATAATACCGACCAAGCTTGTCCCAGCCCTGATAGAGCGGGATTACACCGATTTCATCGCGGCCAATCAGGTACGCGTCCTTTTCGGAATCGTAGAGGGCGAACGCAAAAATGCCGGAAAGTTTCTCAAGGAATTCCGTTCCGTAAGTTTTGTAAAGCGGAATGATTACCTCGCAGTCGCTCTGAGTTTTGAAGTTGTATTTTCCTTCGAATTCCGCCCTGATTTCCTTGTGATTGTAGATTTCGCCGTTCACCGCAAGAATGATTTTTCCATCGTCTGAAACAAGCGGCTGCTTTCCAGAAAGCGGGTCAACGATTGCAAGCCTCTCGTGGCTCAGAATCGCGTTGTCGCCCGCATAAACGCCGGACCAGTCCGGTCCCCTATGCCTTATCGTCTTAGACTGCTCCAGAATCTGCTTCCTAAGCTCCGCTTTCAGAGCATCGTCTATAGGCTGCCCTCCCGCACTCAAATCAAAAGCTCCGACAAATCCGCACATAAAAATAACCCCCGAATGAAAATCAATTTAAAATAAAAAAAGACGCTCATTCAGGCACAATCGTAGTGCTGAATGAACGTCTTCGTTCGAAAAAGAATACTACATCAAACGATTTTTTTGTTCAATAAACCCGTTCGCAAACCGAACCGATGCAGGCTGATTTTCGTTACAGGGTCTCGCTGATCCACTTTGAGAGGACTTCTTTCGGCTGGAATCCAGATGCCGTCGATTTCTGCTCGCCGTCCTTGAAGATGAAGAGCGACGGGACAGCCATTATTCCAAGCTCGCGGCTCAAATCTGGAGCGGAATCGACATCGACCGAGAAGAATTTCACCTTTCCCTCGAAATCAGAAGAAACTTCCTGGAAAACAGGCTTGAGCATCTGGCAAGGGCCGCACCATGTAGCCGAAAAATCCACGACAGAAACGCCTTCTTTTACTGCATCTTTGAATTCAGATTCTGAAATTTCCTTTACCATCTTTTACTCCTAAATAAAAATTTTGATTTTGTTCCAAATTGCCACATTCATTCATTGCAGATATGCGACAAAAACCTATCCAATATCGACTTCAGGCTTTTTATCTCGTCTTCCGTCAATTTCATGCAACACGACATCCTATAAGGAATCTAGGCGCACTTGTCGCGGAGGGCAGTCCCCTGCTCGGTGACGCGGACAATCAAGTTTCTCTCGTCCGCCTTCGACCTTTCGCGCGTGAGCACGCCTTTCGACTCAAGCGTCTTGAGAACCGGAGTGAGCGTCCCGGAATCGAGGAAAAGTTTTTTTCCCAAATCCTTCACGTTCATCTCGTTCTTTTCCCAAAGTGCCATCATCGTTATGTACTGCGTATAAGTCAAATCGACTTCGTCAAGAAAGGGCTTGTAGCGTTTGACAATCTCTTTCGAGCAAACGTAGAGCGGAAAGCAAAGCTGATTCGAAAGCAGCAGCTGGTTGTAATTCTGATTTTCCAATTTCACGACCTCCCAGTCTCCCGATTTAATTGAACACAACTGATTACGATTAGAATATACACCGCAAATTTAAAATAGTCAATAAGTTTTTACAAAATTAAATCGAACACAATTATATTTTATTCAAATTCCACTAACGTTCATAAGTCCGAAGAACCTGCTCGGCAACAGCAATCCTTGTGAGCCGCAAATCCATGCTCTGCTTCTCGATGTATCGGTGTGCCTGAGGCTCGGTCATCTTGAGGGTCTGAATCAAGACGCACTTCGCCCTATCGACCATGCGAAGCTCCTCGATTTTGCTCTGAAGCTTAAAATTCTCCGCCTCAAGTTTCTGCACCTGGCGGCGGCTTGCAACGAGAAGCTTGACCGCCTGGTTGAAAAATTCGGGAGAAACAGGCTTCGGCACGGCAAATATTCCCGAATCCTCAAGAATCGAGCCGAAATCTTCAATCTTAGTGCCGTCCACAAGGATGATTATTCCGCTGTTCGAGCACTCGGAAGCATGAAGCGCAAGGTCGTCGCCGAATTCGTCAGGAAGCGGCGTGTCGATTATTATCAAATCGAATTCGGATTCCAGAAGATTGCGCCGCGCCTCGGCACAACTTTGCGCGGTGACAATCCGAGAAATCGGATGCGAAATGAAGAGACCCGATATTATCTGCATCGTCGAACTCGTGTTCGAAACTATGAAAACACTGTCCATAAAGCAAGCTCCAAGTTCTACCAGCGAAAAATCAAATCACGCCGAATTCCGGGTCAACGATTGTGTTTTCAGAGCTGTTGAAGAAATCGAGGAGAACTTTCGGGAATATTTTTTCCGCAAAGTCACCGTTCTTTGCGACAGTCCAAGCGTCATCAAGATTTGCCGGAAGTTTTTTGATTCCGCCAAGCTCGCCTTCTTTCGCGCTGAACAAATCGATGTCAACGGAATCCTGAAGGACGCGTTTGTTTTCGATTCCCTCAATGCCGGCAGAAAGCAATGCGTAAATCGCAAGGTACGGATTGCAGACAGGGTCGGAAGCCCTGTATTCGATTCGAGCCTCGTCATCGCTACGGGCAGCAGGAAGACGGATAAGCTGGCTTCTGTTCTGGCGGCTCCAGCTGACATACTTCGGTGCCTCGAATTCGCCAAGACGACAGTAAGAATTCGGAATCGTGTTCATGTACGCAGTGATTTCGCACGCGCGGAAGAGAATGCCCGCAAGGAACGACTTTGCCTCGTCCGAAAGTTTGTCGCCCGCAAAAAGGTTCGCTCCGTTTTTCATGAGAGAGATGTTGAGATGAAGGCCGTTCCCCGACTCGCCGTCAATCGGCTTCGGAAGGAAACAAGCGAACAGACCGTTCCTTGCTGCAATCGTCTTGACGACTGTCTTGAACGTCTGGAGATTGTCGGCCGCATTCAGAACGTCCGAATATCTGAAATCGACCTCGTTCTGTCCAGGTCCAGTCTCGTGGTGCGAAGTCTCAGGATGAACGCCCATCTGCTCAAGCGTCAGGCAGATTTCGCGACGCACGTTCTCGCCCTTGTCGCGCGGAGCAAGGTCGCAGTAGCTGGCTTTGTCGAAAGGCTCTTTCGTAGGCTCGCCCTTGTCGTCGCACTTGAAAAGGTAGAATTCGCATTCCGTGCCGATGTTGAACGAAAGACCTTTCTCACGAGACTTCTCCACAAAATCCGAAAGAATCTTCCGCGCATCGCCCTCGAACGGTTTTCCGTCTGCATAGCGGATGTTGCAGAAGAAACGGACGACGCGACCGACCTGAGGTCTCCACGGAAGGACGCACAGAGTCGAAGCGTCAGGAACGATGAACAAATCAGACTTTGCGACGCTCAGAAATCCCTTGACTGCGCTTGCGTCAAAAGAAATTCCGCGGCTGAATGCCATCTCAAGCTCGCTCGGCTGAATCGAAATCGACTTCACGCTTCCGTAAACGTCCGTAAAAAAAAGTTTGATGAAGCGGACATCATTTTCGCGTATGTACTGAATCGCTTCCTGCTCTGTGTATGTACCTCTTTCCATTTTCTTCTCCAAAAATCCGAAATCCAAAATGCTTAAAAAAATTTTATTTTTTGAAAATGAGGAATTCGTCATCGATTTCCTCACCGTCGGATTCGTCAATCTTTTTTCCGATGACAGAATCCGAAAGATCCTTGTAATCCGCCCAAGTCTCCCCGAGTTTTGCAATTTCCATCGCAGTGATTCTAGAAACCTCGAAAGCACCGTCCGGGCGCAAATGGCTGTTGTCGCTTTTTCCGTCAGGATAATTCGAGTAGAGACCGGCTTCGAAATTCATGAAAAAACGCCTTGAATTCTCTTCCCCGATATCCTCAAGAAATTCCATCGTGAGCCGCGTCACGTCGATGCACGGAACGCCGAGCGCACCGGCAGTTTCGATTATCGCATTCGGATATTCGCCGTGGGTGTTCTCGACTTTCTGAATTCCGTCCGAATCGGCTTCAAGGAATTTTCTTCTTGAGACAGGTGTCAGCAGAATCGGCTTGCATTTTTTCGCCCAAAGATTCATCACGAAGAATTCGAGATTCCTTCTGAATTCGCCGTTTTCGTCAGGGCTTGTGTACCTGCTTGCATCGGCGATTTTCTCGTCGTTGTGCGCGAACTGAATCAGGACGTAATCGCCCTCTTCCGCCACCTCAAGAACTTTTTCGAAACGACCTTCCGCAATGAATGATTTTGTGCTTCTTCCGTTCCGAGCGAAATTCAAAAATTCCGTGTTTCTCGGAAAAAATCTTGCAAGTTCCTGAACCCAGCCTGTTTGCGGATAAGTCAGGCAGTCGTTGTATTGCATGATGCTGTCGCCAAGACAAAGAATTCGCATTTTCTACCCCCGATTTCTATTCGATTTTTACTCGACCGTAACTGATTTCGCGAGATTTCTCGGCTTGTCAGGGTCGTTTCCGCGGAGAATCGAACAATAGTATGCAAAAAGCTGAGCCGGAATTATCGAAATGATGCTTTCGAGCGAAGATTCGGTTTCAGGAATCTGCACAACCTCGTCGCAGCTTGCGTTGAAAATTCCTGTTGATTCCTGCGTGATGCACATCGTGACGGCACCGCGTGTCTTGACCTCGACGATGTTTGAGATGAGCTTTTCGTAAAGCTCAGGCGAAGTCGCAATCGCAATGACGAGAGTGTCCTTGTCAACGAGCGCAATCGGGCCGTGCTTGAGCTCGCCGGCAGCGAATGCCTCGCAGTGCATATAGCTGACTTCTTTAAGTTTGAGCGCGCTTTCGAGGGAGCTTGCAGAATCGAACTGGCGGCCGATGTAGAAAATCTTCGACTTGTTGAACTGTTTTGAAGCGAATTTCTGAATGACAGCCTGATTGTCGAGAATCTTCTGCGCCTTTGAAGGAATTGCGACAAGTTCGGAAAGGAGCTTTTCGTACTCGCATTTTTCGATTTTTGCCTTTCCAAAGCCGAATTTGAGCGCGAGCATGTAGAGGCAGGCAAGCTGTGTCGTGTACGCTTTTGTCGATGCGACCGCAATTTCAGGGCCCGCAAGAGTGTAGATGACGAAATCGGCTTCGCGGCTTACGGTTGAGCCGACGCAGTTCGTTATCGCAATGACTTTCGCGCCTTTTGACGAAGCAAGACGCATTGCCGCAAGAGTGTCGGCAGTTTCGCCTGACTGAGACACGACTATGAAAACATCATCCTCGTTAAGAATCGGATTCCTGTAGCGGAATTCGGACGCGACATCAACGACAGTCGGGATTCGCGCGAATTTTTCGAACGCGTATTTTCCGACAACGCCAGCGTGATATGCAGTTCCGCAAGCCGTGATGACGATTCTGGAAGCATTTTTTATCATGCTGTCGAATTTCTCGGAATTGATTTCGTTGTCGAAAGTCAAATCGACCGCTTTTTTCTCGGAAGAACTTTCATCAAAAACGAGATGTGCCTTAATAGTGTCCTCGATTGCTTTCGGCTGCTCGTAGATTTCTTTGAGCATGAAATGCGCATATCCGCCCTTCTCGGCAGAACTCAAATCCCAGTCAACATGAGTCGGCTGCCTTACAATCTGCTGACCTTCCGCATTGAACAAA
This sequence comes from Treponema sp., assembly GCA_017525605.1. Classification (GTDB taxonomy): domain Bacteria; phylum Spirochaetota; class Spirochaetia; order Treponematales; family Treponemataceae; genus Treponema_D. The sequence goes on from JAFXSM010000016.1 coordinate 44,351, forward strand.
TCAACATGGTCGCTGTACAAAACGGCAAGCTCGTTCTGTTCGAGGAAATAAACTTCGCGCGTGTATTCAAGAACGGCAGGAACGTCCGACGCGATGAAATTCTCGTTGTTTCCGACACCGACGATGAGCGGGCTTTCTTTTCGTGCCGCAATCACCCTGTCAGGGAAATCCTTGCAGACCACGCCGAGCGCATAGCTTCCTTCGAGCCTGTGAAGAGTCTCAAGAACTGCATTGAAAATGTTCTTCGTCCTTTCGTAAAAATGATTTATGAGATGCGCGATGACCTCAGTGTCAGTCTGGCTTCTGAAAACAACGCCCTGCGACTGGAGCCACACCTTGAGTTTCGCATAGTTTTCGACGATTCCGTTGTGTACGACGACGATTGAGCCGCTTTCGTTCGTGTGCGGGTGCGAGTTGAGGTCGCTCGGTTCCCCGTGCGTTGCCCAGCGTGTGTGACCGATTCCGATGTTTCCATAGACAGCCTCGCCGCATTTTTCGATAAGGCGCGAGTCGAATTCGTCATCCTTCTCGCCTTCTTTTTTTTCCAAGAACGCCTCGTCAACGATTGCGGATGCGATTCTCTTTTCAAGGAAACGGAGCGCACCTTTTGATTTTTTTACAATGATTTCTTCGTTTGATTTTGAAAGAACAGCAATTCCGGCAGAGTCATATCCTCTGTATTCAAGTTTTTTCAGTCCGTTGATAAGAATCGGCGTAGCGTTTTTGCAGCCAACATATCCAACAATTCCACACATAATTACCCTCTTGTGCTTGAAAAGTCAATTTAATTTTTCCCGGTAATTATGAATGAAATTTCGTTATTTACCAACACAGAAGCGGCTGAAAATTGAACCGAGAATATCATCCGGCGTGACATCTCCGGTGACAATTCCGAGCGCATCGAGCGAATCTTCCAAATCCTGAACGACAGCATCAAGCGCAAAGTCGCTCGAAAGCGCAAGCGCGTGGCTCACGGATTCGAGAGCGTCCTCTACGGCAACTTTCTGCCGCTCGCTTCCCAATCCAGTCTGTGAACGGTCTGATTCAGACGAAGACGAAAGCAGTTTTTTCACGAGAGAGCTGAGTTCCGCAATGCCCTCGCCAGTTTTCGACGAGATTGACACGACGGGACAAGAGAAATCAATTTCGATTTTCTTTGATTCAGGCGAATCTGCCTTTGTTGAAACAAGAATCAAAGGGACATTTGATTTCTCAGAATCATGTTTTTCAAGGAATTCAGAATCTTCTTTTGAAAGCGGAAATCTTGAGTCGGCAAGGTACAAAATCAAATCCGCCTCGTCGGAAAGGTCTTTCGTTATCTCGACCCCCTTTGCCTCGATTAAATCGTCAGTCTCGCGGAGTCCCGCAGTGTCAAAAAGCCTTGCCGGGATTCCGTCAAAGTCAATCCACGACTCGATGAAGTCGCGCGTTGTTCCCTCGATGTCGCTGACGATTGCACGGTCTTCTTTCAAAAGCGCGTTGAAAAGCGACGATTTTCCAGCATTTGTTTTTCCGCAAAGAACGACCCTCGCTCCGTCCTGATAAATCTTCTCAGACTTCCATGACGAAGCCAGATTCGTAAGCGCATCTTTCGCACGCCTTAATTTCGTGTCGTCGAACGAATCAGCAATGTTCTCTTCGTCTTCCGGGTATTCGATTTCAACTTCGATGTCCGCGATTGTCTCCACAATGAGTTTTTTCACCGAATCAATCGTTTCGTAGAGATTTCCTGCAAGACGACCAGCGGCACGGGAACGCGACTCGTCTGTCTTTGAGTCGATGATTTCGCGGACTGCCTCCGCCTTCGTCAAATCGGTCTTTCCGTTGATGTATGCCCTGAAAGTGAACTCGCCCCTCTCCGCCTGCCTGAAACCCGATTTCAGAAGCAAGTTGTAGACCGCCATGACGACCGAAACACCGCCGTGACAGCTGATTTCAACCATGTCCTCGCCCGTGAAGCTTTTCGGGGAGCGGAAAACGGAGACGAGAACCTCGTCCACTTTTTTTTCGCCGTCAATAATCCAGCCGTAAAGAATCGTGTTTCCGCCGGCGTTCAAAAGCGCGGACGGGCGCGAAAATATTTTTGAAAGAAGCTCAATGCTGTTTTTCCCGGAAGCCCTGACGATTCCAAGCGCACTCGGAGAAAGCGCAGTCGCAATCGCCGCAATCGGTTCTTCCGGCGTATATCCTGTGTTGTCCATTTTTTTTCTCACGAACTCGGAAGAGTAAGTTTTCTGATATCGCTCAACGAAGGGAACGTGCCCGACTCCTCTTCCCTGTCAGTTTTCTCATTCGTAGCGCGAACTGCGTCCCACCTTGAAATCGCTTCCCTGTCGGCAGCTTTCTGGCTCTGAATCATCTCGTCAACGTTCATTTTGTTGCCGTTGAATTCGCGCTTTCCGCCGCTGAGAGCCGGTTTCCTGTACTTCGGGGAAGCCTCGAACGAAGGTCCCGCGTACTGTTTTACGCCAACGTCCGGCGAAATGTCGTCATAACGGCACGACTGGTTCCAGTACATGTATCCGCTGTCAACAGAATCGCGCACTCCGTAAATCTGCTGGATGACGTAGTTCTGGTTGTAATACGCCCTGTCGTAGCTGACGTTGAGATAGAACGCCTGCGCCCACGGACGGACGACGATTTTCTTTCTTCCGATGACTGTGTTCCTGTAAGTTCCGTAATAGTAGATTCTGTACGGACGCTCTGAATACGGAGCATAATTCGAATCGCTCTGACCGAAATGGCTCGGATAGAACATCGGGCAGACGACATCGATGTATTCCGCGAACTGCTCCACGTCCTGACCCGTGCGTGTTCCCGAGCGGTACCAGCCGTTCGCGCCGTAAATGTCGATTCCAATCGGAGCATCGATATTTTCGCGAGCATAGCGCAGGAACGAAAGCAACGCGCTTTCCTTGTCCATGCCCTCGCTCTTCCATCTGAATGTCGCGTTTCCCAAATTTCTTCCGTCAGTCGGGAATCTTATGTAGTCGAACTGGATCTCGTCGAATCCTCTGCTGACAAGCTCTTTTGCGACGTGAATCAGATATTCCCAAACTTCAGGCGAATACTCGTCAACCCAATCCTCGTCGTAATATTTGACGCTTCCGTCTTCCTTGTAGCCCTGAATTCCGCGCCACGGAGCGTTCGTCGTCTTGTCCCAGACAGCGTACTGCTTCTGGTCATACCTTGAAAGGCTCCTGTCCTTGAACGAGACGATTCTTGCGATGAGATAGATTCCGGCATCTTTCATTTTCGGAACGAATGTGTCCAAATCGACCGCATAACTGTCGCTCACCTTGCCCTTCTTCTGCAAAAGAGAATCCTTCGGCTTGAAATGCAAGTATCCGTAGTCGTCCTTCATGTCCACGACGATTGCATTGAGCTTGTTGTTCCTGATGATGTTCTTGTATTTGTCAGCACCGTCGATGACGATTCTGTGCGGCGGAACGTAAATCGCCTTTTTCTTGTCGATTTTTTCCGCATATTTGTTGTCGTAAGTCTCTGGATAAAGAAGCCACAACTCGTTCAAACAAACGCCTTTCGTAGGGTCTGCGGCATTCGGAATCCATGCTGAATAGAGAGTGTCCTCATCGTCGATTCTGTTGAAGAGCTTTTTCCACTCAAGAATCTCCGGCGGAGTGAAATCCTGCTTGTTCAGAGTAGGATTGTACGCGGCGATTTCTCCCGGGCGCGAATAGATGACTTTGCTTCCGTTCCAGAAAAGTCCGTCGATAGTGTCGGCAGGCTCAGTTCCGGCAAAGAGCAGTTTCGCCCTCTTCTCGTTCCAGTCGAACCTGTACAGGCGCGGAATGAATGTCTGCGAGACGAAAACTTCCGTAACAGGAAAACCGTCGCTTCCCATGAAAACGACAGGCATGATGTCGGAAATCTCATCCGGGTACGAATACGTCTTGATAATCTCGAACCCGGCGGAAACATCGTTCCATGCAGGCTTACTGTTGCCGAGCTTCGGATAGCAGTACGAGAAACCGCAGATTGAATGCGACATGAAAACGACCAAATCCGACTGAGGAGCTACGGCAGGCGTAACGACGTTGCCGGACGCGTCTTTCACGGCAGGCTTTCCGCTTTTCGGCTTGTTCATGTTTGCAACCGCAACTGCCTTGATTCCGTTCGTGGTCTGGCTCATCTGACCGATTGAAGACCATTTTTTTCCGCCGTCATACGTTATGTAAACTGAATCTTTCGTCGCCGTAACGAGAATGTTCGGTTTTTCAGGGTGGATTGCGAGGTCTTTCAGCTGCGCAGGCTGTTTTTCAAAAGAAGTTTTTTTGCCGTCGTAAAGTTTTATCGTAAGGAACGGAAGACCTTCATTCCTGTACTCGAAATTCTGCAAATCGGAAGTCGATACGATTCCCTTTGTGGAAAGGAAGAACCAGCGTGTAGAGTTCTCCCCTGAATCGCCAGTGAATTCAGCTTTTATGATTTTTGATACAGAGCCTTCGCTCCACAAGATTTCAGTTTTTCCGTCGTCGTAAATTTTCTGAAGTCCGTTTTTGGTTCCTGCGAGCATGAAAGAACGCTTCTCCGCCTTCGTTTTTTTTACGGAAGAAACTGGCTGAGAAGGGCTTGCAGGCATATCGGAAGGATTTATAGAGCTGCCTTGAGAGTTCGAGTCCGAAGACACGACTCCAGACTGTGTTGAAGCAAGGCAAGATGAAAATGTACAAACTATTAGTAATGAAAAAAACGACAATACACGCATATCACTTTTATCGGTGATGAAAAACGGATTCTTGAGGAAGGCACCTGCTAAAAAAGTCTTACTCATTCAAAGAAAATACCGAATTTAGTAACATGGAAAGCAATATGGAAAAGAAGAATAAAAACAATAAAAAGATAGCAATAATCGCGCTGGCACTGATTGCAGTCTCGGCGGCACTTTTCGTGGTTCGAGGTCACAATTCCAGCAAAATCACCACAATCGCGTTTTACGGAATCGGAGAACGAGAGGCGAACGGAATAATCGCTGAAATCGAAAGAATCACACCCGAAAAGAAATTCAACTTTGTGAAACTGGAAAATGACAAAGACACGAAAGCAAAATCGGCGGACAAAGAATTCGAGAAAAAAATCGAGGATTCGGACGCGTCACTCGTGTTCGTGAAGTCGGGCAGGAACGTCAAAGGAGCAATAAAACTCGCAAAGAAAAAATCGCAGTACACAAGAGGAATCAGCGAGGAGATGCCGACTTCAATCAGGGCAGCGATTGTGAAAGACGACATCGGGCTGACAGCAATCCCTGTTCTCGGCGACCACATGGAAATCGACATCGACATGGTTGCGTTCAGAAATTCGGGCATGGAAGGAATCTCGACATGGGAAGACATCGAAAACCTTGCAGTGTTCCAGAAGCGTTACGTTGATTTTCCGATTGTTTTCGCCGGAAAAGACCCGGAACTTGCGATGGATGTTTTCGGAGCGTTCACAGAAGCATTGAGCGGCACAGACGAATACGAGAGCGCGGTGAAAATAATGAACGCGAATTCGGGCGAGACATTCAATGCGCCACGTCTCGCACGCCTTCTCACCGAAAAAAGCGACGACCCGCTTTTCAGGACGGTTCTGCATCTGAAAAACCTTTACAAAAAGGGACTTTTGAACCCGAACACGTTCAACCTTACGAAAGCCGACGTGAACGCATTCGCAAGGGCAAGAATCGCTTCGATAATCATCATGTCGCTCGACGACCACAGAAATTACTCTTACGAAGTCATAAGCAGATTCAGCTCGATTTATTTCCCGTCAAAATTCCCTGCCGGCGAAAGAAAATTCGTCGCGCCTCTGACGTATGCGATTCCGCTTTCGAAAAACGAATCCGTCCACGACATAATTTCCGCCCTCGTCTCTACAGAATCGCAGGAAAAAGTTTCGTCCTCGACGGGACTTGCGCCAGTCCTGAGCCACTCTCGCACACCGGACAAGCAGGCATCAGACGTTCGCCGCTGGGTTGCCGCAACAGACGCGCCGCTTTCAGGTTTCAGCAAGGACACGAACCTGACAAAAACGCAGCAGATTCAGCTCGTAGCGGAACTTGCGGCACTGATTACAGCGAAATGAAAAGGAACGGATGCCGAGTTAATGCATTATTTTTGCAATGACTGCACCTCTTCAAGTGAGAGACCGGATATTTGTGCTGCCTGCTGGACAGAGAGCCCTAATGCAAGCGCATTGCGAGCAGAAGCAATTGCTGATTGCAGAATGCCTTGCTGTATTCCTTGTTGCAATCCCTGCTGTATCCCCTGCTTCCTGACATCCATATCGTGTAGATTCCATGCCATGTACTCGTTGAAGAATGTCTGTTCAAATTTCTTTGCCTGTACCATAATTTGATATCCTCCTCGTAAAGTCAGATTTTGCCTGATTATTCTTTACAAACGAAAGAAAATCTTTTATCTCAGGATTGTCTTCTTCGCCGTAAGCCGCTGCATTGAAAACAATGTGGTGCGTCATATCTTCCAAATCGACATCTGCATTTTCCTTGCATTTCCGCTCGAACGTATAAACCGGAAGATTTTTGTCGAACGGGTCATCAGTGCAGATGAAAATAACGTAGCTTTCTTTCAGCTCGGAGTAGTCCGAACCCTTAAAAAGAGAGTCGATGTCCAAAAGCGACTGATAGTATCTGGTGCGCTTGCCGATATTCTCAATCTTGTACGACTGACACTCAACATCGAAAACACGGTCGCTGTCAGCAACGTAAACGTCAAGACGAACGCCTTTTTGCGTGTAAAGCGGCGAAATGGACTTTTGCAGCTCCGGGTATGCGATGTGGTCTATCTTAATCTGCAAAAGCCTTTCCAACACGCCCTTGCAAATCTCATGGTCGCGCATCTGGGCGGTTTCGATGTAGCCGAGGGAAAGGAGACTACAGCATTTGGTACATGAAAATGCAGCCGTCATCGTATTTCGGCTTCACATGCTGATGGACGAACTGCTCTTTTTCTGGTGCAAGTCGGGAAAATCCCAATGTCGAGTAATATTCAATCAAGTGTTCTTCCGGCAATGCATAAATGTAAAGAGCCTGAATTCCGATTATCGCTCTGGCAGAATCCACAATCGGCAAGACGAAATCAGTAAAGACTGTTCTTCCGATTTTTTCCATTTGCGGAAATTTCTTTCGAAATGCGGAATTCACAGCAAAGTTTGAAAGTTCAACGGCTGAAATCGTGTGAAAATAGTCCTCCGTTGCGCTTACGGTGAACAATCCAGACTTCAGTGTAAAATACGCCGCGATTTCGTCGGTCATTTTCGATTTTACGATGTACGTTCTTGCAGAACCAAGCCCCTCTTCACTTGGAGCAGAATTTTTCAAATACAACTCAAGACCTTTTCCAGTCGGCTGACTAACGAAAAAGTCCTGAATTGCGGAGAGGTTCGTCTCAGAGTCAAAGAGGTGCTGACAATAAAAATTCTCGTCAGTGATTATCGGCGTCATTTTTTGCTTGCCGCCTCCTCAGCGTCTTCCTTTGCCCACAGTTCCTTCAATTCCAGTTGAATCTGAAGCGACTCCCGGCGGAGTTTTTCCCTGTCCGGCTTCGGAGAATTCAATATTTCCATCAAAACGCGTTTTCCCGGGCTATCCGGCCATTCCTGCCATGGTATTTCTCTTCTATATCCCATAATCTTACCTCCGTTTATATAATATCATCAAAATCTTTGACCGAGAATATTCACCACGCACGCTCAAAAAAACGCCCGCGCCACCACAGAATGTGGCGCGCGGGCGGGTGCGGAAGCAAGCGGAATGCCTGCCTCGCGTTATTTCATCTGGGCGGTTTCGATGTAGCCGAGAGAGCCTGATTTTGTCGCATAGCCAAGAACTGGATTTACAGTGCCGTTACCCCAAACAGTTCCAGAGCTGTTTACTGTGGCACCAGCCCCTGGCGCAAATGTTTTTTCGCCAGTTTTTGATTGCTTTATGACACCTGATGAATCTTTCCATACACCAACATTTATATGGTCTACAATGAGCTTACTTGAAGTTGGCACATAACTCACTTCCCAGTTTGAAGTGAAAGCCTCGTTTTCTGCACCGCTTACAGAAGATACTTCCGTTAAATTACCACCAACCCAGCGTGCGATTTTTGGTTTTGCAGCAGAAGAGGCATAGTAACTTATATAAGGAACTGCTTTGTCATCCACAAGGGCTACATCTATATTCAACTCCGAGCCTATGAAGCCATTGGAATCAAGGCATCCCACTTTTGCAGATGATGGTGAATCATATTCCTGGAGATAGGCGTACCAGACATCTCCGTTTGTACTGTCATAGGCGGCAATATGGATTCCACCAGCAGCATCTACTGCCACTTTGCAATATTCACCAACGTCCTGTTGGAACAATTCGACAGGTGCACTCCATTTTGTATCCTTCTGCTTATATTTTCCTTTCGTTATACTCTTTGGCGTTTTATTGTAAGAATACAGCATCTTATGATGAGTTCCATCCCACCATACGGCAACAACAGCATCATCGCTATCGCCGTCATTAGGTATTGCAGCGATACTTACATACTCGCCACCATAAACCGCAGTTCCATCTTCTGTTGTTACAGGACTTGATGCATAAGCTGGTGTCGTACTAATAGCTTTGTCTACTGTCTGACCAGCAATCAAAGAAGTTCCCCCTATAGAGTATGCTTGGCTAGTTCTTCCAGTTCCATAATGAGTTCCAAACATTCCTTCATCATCACTGTCGTCTTTTTTATTTTTAATAATACCCCAATTGAACCTTACTTCGTCATTGATTGAATCGTAATAAGCGAGGTATACAGTCGATTTGTCAGAAGCTGAAGCTACGGTAGCCATAGAAGGAGACTTTATACGAGATTTACTAAAGTTTGTAAAGTCTACCCATTTACTCTGAGACTCATCATAGAAATATTCTCTTTCTCCAATATACTCCAATCCAAACTGGTTATTCAAATCCTTATATCCATCTGTGGAAAGAGTTCCCTTTCCATCCCAGCGGCTAGTTGTAAATCTGAAAATGTCAACTCCATTTTTTGAAGCATTAAGGTCTCCACCTGCGGCAGTAGCATAACTATAACCATTTACATCATAAGCAAGACTGATGCTATTCCATTCATCGAGACCGCCTATCCAATACTCATAGGAATTAGAATCAACATTTTTTTGGTTTGTTCCACGAGGCATACTAAAATATGCGGTTCCATTTATAAAAGCAAAACCGATATTATCTCTAACTGGATCTATAGCCATTACCGGCTGGGTTATTCCACCAACCTTTGACCTTACCGCAGTAGGGTCAATCTGCCACACATCCAGCACCACATCGTCCGTCAGCTTGTTGTTGCTGTCGCCGTTTGGCTGGCGGTTGTAGAATTTTCCGTCTTTGTAAACGCTTCCTGTGCTGTTTACGGTCGGGGCGGTCTCGTATGCTTTGCCGTATGCACCGTTGTTGTTCAGGTTGTTGAGGGATTTGACTTTTGCGTTCTCTTCGCCGTTCAGGACGTAAACTTCGCCGGAAGTGAATGCGGAGATTGAACCTGCGCTGTAGACGCTTCCGGAAGGCTTTGCGCTAGTGCTGTACCATTTCTGACCGCTTGCATTTGCAGGTGTGAGTATTGCGCTTGCAGGCGTTGATGCTGAATCGTACAAAGTTCCGCCTTCGAGGTTGAAGCCGTAAACGAAAATTGTCTCCGTGGAAGAAAATGGATAGTGACCGAGAGCAGTCCTGTCGTAAACACTTGAGTTGCCTTTTTTGAGCGAAGAAAGCCCAGTCTTCACACCTGCAATATACGGAACAACGTCCATCTGGTAAATCGGATAGTTCGTTGTTCCGTCGGTCACGCTGCGGACGTTTGTTGCGGAATCGACTACAGGGGCAGTTACAGAAGCAACATTTGTCGTTTTTCCAGCTGCATCAGTAGCCGTAACAGTGAGAGAAACATCGTTCTTAGCCTTTGAGCTGATTTTCTCGGTGTCGAGGTCGAGAGTCCAGTAGACTTTATGACCTTTCTGAGCGAAGTAAGCATCGTCCTCATAATAGCCATGCGTAACTGCATTGCCTTTTGAATCAAATGCCGTGTCCACGATTCTAAAGACATATCCATCTGACTCAATTGTGGTTTCAGGAACAACCCACTTCATTTCATCAGAAACTTTCTCATACGTCGCGACTTTTTTTTCGTCTATGAAATCATACTTGATGCTGATTGAGCTGAGCCTGAAGTTGTCATAAGCCGTTCCAGTAAAGCGGATTTTACCGGAAACTTTCGGGTCTGCATCATATTCGGCTTTGCTAGCATCATAACCAGTTGCATTTTTCCAGTCATCTTCAAGTTCAACATGTCCGTTTGCACTCAAGCCGCCGTAGAGACTGTTTTTGTCTTCGCCCTCGCCTATCCAGAAGAATGGATTCACAACAACAGTCGGCGGAGTCGAATCATTCTGAGAGACCTTGAAGTTCTTGACGTAAAGAACTGCATTCTGAGAGGTCTTACCCTGCTCCGTCTCTTCGGTCGTATCCCAGAATGTGAATGATATTCCCTTTGAATCGGAATCACCACCAATCTTATTCTTGTCGATTACATAAGAGTACATGATATTGCTTGCATCAGAACCTTTAAGAATTCCAGAAACTGTTCCAGTAAAACTCTTTGAAACCGTATTAACTGTTTCGTTGTCTTCATTTGTCTCAGTTACAACGGTACCAATCGAAGTTTTAGCAATCAGAGTATTGTCCGCGGATTTTTCTACAGCAGCTTTTGTCGTTGCGGCAGAATCAACGACCATGGCAATTTCACCGTTTCCGCCGACGAATTCAGGGACTACGGCAAGACCGCTCTTTATCGTAAAGATTCCGTTCTTGTATTTTGGAGTCGTTGTATTATTTTTTCCCGGATTTGTAGCAGTAAAATCAAGCTCATAAGCAGACTGCTCATTGCCTTCCGCACCGAGAATATCGTATTCAACAAGCTCTTCAATAGAAGAAGAATTCGTGTAATTTTCGTCGCCGTTCAAGTCCGTTCCGAGGAAGACTTTTGCGATTCGCGGAGCATTGTTCGTAATCTTTGTGTTGATAATCCTTTCCGCCACGTTGCCCGCATTGTCAAATGCAAGAATTACGAGGGAAACAGGGCCATCAGGCATATTGTTCGAGCGGATTGCAGCATCCCATGTCCATGTGCTTGAAGATTTAGAGAACGACTCAGGCATTCCGTCACCGTCGTCTCCAGACTCAAAGGTAATTTTAGCACCGGAATAGCTTTCGACTTTCTCGCTTGCGGAGTTGTCGATTACCTGTGCAATCGGGAAGTCCGCACTGACGCTTGATTTTGACTCGGAAAGAGCCGGCGTGAAGGTAACAGTATTGCTCTCAAGTTTTGTGATTGTTCTGAGAACGCCGTCAATGTAAACAAGTCCGCCTTTCCGCACATGAGCGTCATAAGCTATGCCGGACGTGAACGTGTCGGTTGTCGCGCTGCCAGAATATGATTTTGCGTAGAGATAATATGTATCGTCGCCCTGAGTAAACGGAATAGCTTTTATTGTACTATCCATTGTGACTTTGCTTGCCTGTTCATCAGACCAAATCATCGGATCCATAACAACATCAGTTCCGATTGTTCCGGTCGTTCCGTTCTTTCGCATATAGTAGAACACGATATTTTTTACGCCGGACATCAAATCGTAAGAAGAGCCGGAGATTGTAAACCTGTAGTTTGAATCTTCAATAGACTTGAACTTCTTGTCAGCCTCAGTTTCGTCAAAGCCAAGACCGTTACCTATAAGTTTGTCCAAAGTCGGAGCTGTCTCATCAATCTTGAACGTAAATTTCTGCGTTGAGGTGTGGTCGGTGTCGCTTGCATTGACAGTAATCTCAGCAGAATCCAAATCTTTCGGGATCGGAATGTAGAGCCGCACACCAGTTTTTGTAGTCGTCGTTCCGTCAGAATTTGTGAATTCCTTAGAGACATTTTCCTCGACGAAGTAACCTGTACCAGCCGCAAGTGAAGAGTCGCCCTTCATTACGCTGTATGGCGTAGTTCCAGAAAGCCCTGATTCGTCAAGCAATGTTGCGACCAAAGTCCAGCATCCCTTCAAGTACATATCAGCATCATAAGGAAGGCTCGAAGTCGGTTCTGCTGTCGGTCTTGCACCAAGAGCTGTCTTTCCGTCACCGTATTTATTGACAGATGCCGTAATTACTGGAGCAGATTTGTCTATATGGATTGCAATCTCGTTGTCACCGCTTGTCCATGCACCGAATTTTCCTTCCGCGTTTACACCGCAGGCACGGAGTGTAATATCATTGGTTCCAGTTGATGGATTCAGTTTTCCGTCTTCGTTGAGCTTAAAGTTCCATGATGCAGTTCCGGTTGCCTCAATTCCCCACCAGTCATCAATTTCAGCCTTTGTCTTGAATCCCAAGCCCTTTATGAGGTCATCGCTCAGTGTTGAATTTTTAGAGTAAGAAGTGCCGCGCATCTTGTTGATGATGTCGTATACGCTTACCACTGTTAGGCCGTAGGTATTCTTCGCCTTATATGAATCAGTATTTGCTGCTGAAGCGTCGGCTGTTCCCGTATATTTTGCCGCAGAATCTGCAATCTGATAGTAAATTGAATTTACCGTGGTTTTTCCTGACGGAATAATTGCAGAGCCTGTAACGCGGATTGTTCCGCCCAAAACCGCAAACTTTTCTGTTGCCGACTTGTAATTTTCTTTTGTCGGATAAGAGAATTCAAGTTTCGGCTTGTCTGCGTCAGGATTATGCTTGTACTTGTATGATGTTTCATAAGCCACGTTGCCCAGTGCGTCAGCCGCCCGGAACCAGATTGGAAGTGTATAAATTCCGTCTGCCGTGATATTATCGCCCGCAAAATCCGCACTGTCGTAAACATTGAAACTTGGGTTTCCTGCATTGAATTTGAATTCATCAGGCTTTGATGACTCTTCATCATAGTTTCCGTCAAAAACGAACTTCCAAGAAGTTACGGTTGACTCCTTTTCAAGAGAGCTTACGCCACCGTTCCATGAAAGACCTTCGAGATATTCAGCCTTTTCATCGTCAGCTTTACTATTGTAAGTTGTGACCTGTGTTGTATTCGGAACAATCCACTGAATGTTCGATGCACCTGCAACGCCGTTATCGCCAGAATTTCCTGAAATCTCAACGGCTCCAGAAACTTCCGAATCTGTTTTTGGCTCGATTTTTTCAATCTTCGGAGGCTGATTATCGACATAGAAGTTGCACGAGCCGTTTCCGGCAAGACCAGCCTTATCGTAAGGAGTTACCGAGACAGAAATCTGACCAGCAAAATCATTCCCAGAACTGTCTTTGAATGAAGCGAGGTCAATGAAATCAGTTGTCCAAGTTGCATTTGAGTTTTTGTCGTTAGATTCAACGAACGTTCCGTTAGCGGTGCATCCTGTATCTACAGAACCAATATTTGCCGCCGTAGCAAGTTTTTCGAGGGAAACGCCTTTGTCATCCTTAAATTCGACTGTCATACCAGCGATTCCGCTTGCGTCATTTGCCGTGAAGTAGAATTTAACGTACCTGCGGTCAACTCCGCCAACCTTGAAGCTTGAATTGAGTGTTGCGTTCGTCGTCGGTGTTGTATTTGTCGAAAGCGCAAATGCCGCATTCTTGTCATCTGTTGCAACAGGCGATGTTTCTGTCGCATACGGAAGTCCTTCCGCAAGTTCCACGGTCGGATTCTTTCCGTCTGAGCTGTAAGTGAACACAGTACCGTTCAGTCTCTCTTTTTCAGCCAATGTAGGTTCTGCCGCGCCAATCTTCTTCTTTGTCACGGTCACTTTTGGCAATGCGAGAGTGTCAGAGACGGTCGTTCCTGCAGTTGCGCCGGCTTTAGTTGCAGTCGTATAGAAGACATTATCATTGTTATCAATTACGAGAATATAGAAGTGCTTTTGACCATCGTCTTTATCAGAAGGCTCAAATGTAAATTCGCCAGTAGAGGTATTCCATGAAGATGAAAGGACTTTGTTAACGGCGGTGCGTGTTGTGCCATTAGAAAGAGTTTCAATTACAGAATATGTGCCGTCTGTATTCTTTGTCGCGGTAACAGGATATTCCGTCATGTAGAATTCTTTTACGACATTCTCACTTTCTGAATCGTCATCGGAAACAATTCCTGTCACCTGTGCATTTGTTCCGTACATGAGGATAAACGAATCGCCATAAGGGGTAAGATTGTTTATCTTCACCTTCGGTCTGTCAGAATCCTGCGAGACAATCACAGTAACAGGGTCGGACTCTTTTGAGTTGCCAGCAGCATCCACACCAACTGCACAAAGCTGATAAGTACAGCCATCGTCAAGAGTTGTCGTATCAAAGTCAGTTACGGTGAATGTGTAGCTTCCTGAAAGCTTGATTCCCTTGACTTCATCTGTCGCAGGATTGTCACCATCTGCCTCTTTTGCAGGCTGGTACAATGTCAAATCGGTCCATGTTGAATTTGAAACCACAGTTCCGTCGGCTGCCTTAATCATTTTGTACTTGATTCCAGTGATTGCAGTCTCTGGAAGAACATTTTCATCGCTGATAGTTCCTTCAAGTTTGATTGTGCCGTTAATCTGAATTTCAGATACTTCACTGTCAGCATCTTTCGGAGCTGTAAGTTTTACTGTCGGTGGCAGCGTGTCCACAATCACGTTCGCGACGCTCACCGTGCTCTTGTTGCCCTTGCCAGCTTTGTCGGTCACGATTGCGTACACAGTTTTCGTTCCGTTGTCGCCTGCAAAGACTTTTTCGGCATCAAGCTCAACGCGCCATGCCTTTTTCTTTTTCGTCGTGCCGTCCTCGTCAGTTTCAGTCGTCTGCTCGCCGACAATGAGCGTTCCGTACTCGGTGACAGTTCGTGTTCCGCTTCCGTCAGTTGCGTTCACGTCTTCTTTTATCTGCTTGTCGTTCACTTTGATTGCGACGCTCTTTATGCCGGAAGCATCGTCGCTCGCCTCGCCTTCGATTACGACTGTTCCTGTCGCCATCGCATATTTCGTCGTCTCGCCAAAAGCTTTCGCGTCAGGGGATTCCGTATCGACGTTGAGTGAATAGTTGTAGTAGCGTGTTTTTCCGCTCGGCTCCACGACATTCACAGAATCGAGAGCCGCGTTTCCTACGTTGTCAACCGCAACGAGAACGACATAGTTGACTCCGACATCGAAACCGGAGAACACGTTGTCGTAATTCGTCGTGATAGTCGCATAATTCTTGGGGTCAGTAGTCACGAAATTTTTTGCGAATCCGCTGAAAACGCTGTCGCTGTCGCTGAACACGACATCGTGTCCGTCCGCGTCATATACTTTGCCGCCTGAAAGCGGAGTGTAGAACACGCGCTTGCTCTCGGTCTTGTTCGGCTTGAAGTATCCGGTGTTTTCGGTGTCAATCTCGTACTCCTCAAGGAATTTGTCCGAAATGACTTTGAGATGAGCCTGATCCTGCGTAGTATTTCCGCTCGGAATGACTTTGTAGTAAATCATCGACACGCCGCTTCCACCGATTCCGTCAAAGATTGTTCCGCGGAGTTTTATCGTCTGCTCGTTTCCGTATGTGTCAACCGAATATTTTCCGCCGACTTTCTTGTCGTTATCCGTGAGAGTCTCAACCTCGTCGTTGTCGTTGTCGCCCACACGGAGGAAGATGTCCTTCCCAGTGCCGTCAATCGCGTGTATTCCTTTCGGAGCGTCGTTGTCGAAACTGAGCTTGATTTCGAACTCTTCCGTCTCGCCGTTGTATTTGTCGCCCTGGTTTCCGGCTCCGTCCGTTATGACGAATTTTCCAACCGCGCCGCCTTCCCAGTCGGTCAAATCGATGTCGTCGAAATTGAAGATGCTCGATTCGGCAGTTCTTGTGATTTTCTTTGAGGAATCTTCCGTGTTCGTGAGAGTGAATTCAACTTTCTCAACCCCGGAAGAAGAATCCATCGCAACGCCAGAAATCGTGAATATGTTTCTATCATCCTCAACGACATTTCCGCCAGCGTCTTTGAAAGTATTCGAGTTGTGCACGAAATACTCGTCGTTGCCTGCAGAATGGACTTTGTATTTGCTATAAGAATTCGAAATCGAATACGTCTGGACATACGGAGGAGTCTTGTCGATGTGGATTCTGAATATTGTCGAAGAAGAAGAGTTCTCGGCCTTGTCGGTCACGGCAGCCTTCACTGCGTAAATGTGACCGTCTTCAAGCTTAGAGAGAACGTAGTCCTTCGTGATTTCCGCGTGCCATTCGGAATCGCTGTCGAGTGTCGCGTCAATTATTATCGGAGTGAATGAAGAGCCTGTCGCGGTGTCCGAAATCGTGAGCTTCACGCTCCTAACGCCCGAAGCATCGTCGTCCATCGTTCCAGTGACAGAAATCGCAGTTTCCAAATCAGAATAGACGTTTCCGCTCCTGTCGCACAAAAGCGAAGGCTCTTCCGCGTCAATGTAGATGTGGAAAACCTGCTCGTCGCTTTCGTTTCCTGCATAGTCGATTGCCTTCATGTAAACGTCGTTCGGAATCGCATTTCCGCCAGAAACATTCGAGATGAATTCGCCGAGGTTCACACTGAAGCTTTCTGTTCCGTCATCATCTTTCGTTGTCGCAAAGCTCTTTGAATACGTCGCTGTTCCGCCGCTTCCAGCCTGAATGACCGAATACACGATTTCCCTGATTCCGCTACCCTCTTCCGAAAGAGTGCCCGCAAACGGCAATGCGGAAGATTTGTACCAGGAGTGCTCCGTTTCGCTCGTGTATGAATATTCGTTTTTGTTTACGAGGAAAGTAGACCACGAAGGCTTAACAGTATCGATTACTGTCGAAACTGTGTCGAGTTTTGTCGTCCTGTTCGCTTTGTCGGTCACGGCAAGGTCGAACGTCCACTTTCCGTTGTTCGTGCTGCCGCTAACGACTTTTATCTCGAACGTGCCGTTTTTCACCTGACCGAGAAGATTTGCAGATGCTGGTGTGTATGTAAACGTGTAGCCGTTGCTGCCGGACTCGACCGCAGTTCCGTCTTTCTTTGCGGTGCATTCAAGCTTGTCGAGCGCGTAAGAGTCGCTGCAAGTTCCGGTTATCGTGAGAGTCTCGCCCTCTTTCACATAAGAAGGAACAGCCGAAGTCAAGCTGATTTCCGGCACACTGAAATCGAGCGTGAGTCCTTCGTGTCCAGAATGCACACAAACGTTTCCAGCCGCATCGACTGCACGGCCTCGTAGACCAACGCCCTGCCCAAGCCCTTTTCCTTCCGTCATAGGAACTGAGATTGTCCATGAGCTTTCCGCTGTTGATTTAGTAACGCCGTCAACAGTTCTCCATTCGCTCCAGTCTTCGCTGTAATTAGCTCCGCCTTCATGCTTCGGATAAACCTGATATTGCAGAATCGACGTTCCAGAAGTCGAGTCGCTCCACTTTCCTGAAAGCAGATATTTGTGGACTGTTTTTCCGCTCGTGTCGATTTCCGTCGAATGGTTTACGTTTTCCTCGGTGATGATTTTTTTGACATTGAGGGCATCATTGTCCGTCGTGTCGTTCGAAACTATGAGTGTCGGAGGAACTGTATCGCGGATTACGGAAACGGAAGTATTCGAACTATTTCCTGCCGCGTCCGAAATTACAATTTGGTGGGTATAAGTTCCGTCTGTCGTTTTTCCAGAGAAAGTCCATTTAGAGCCAGTAACGACCGCAGAAGTTCCGTCAACTTTGACAGTAGCAGTTCTAGAAGCCTCTGTAATCGTTCCGCCAATGGAATATGAATCACCAGATGAGTAATAAGTTATGTTTCCGAAAATGACATCGTTATCTTCCAATATCAAATTTCCGGCTTCATCCTTGTTGCCAGTCACAGAGCTTAAGAGAGTATTTGCAGGTTGTTTTAGACCAGTTCCTTCCAAAGTGGTTGTAGGAGCAACTGTATCAAGAGAAATTTGAAGCAAAGAAGAATCTGGATTTTCATCTGGAACGGAAACATTTCCAGCCTCATCTTTCACCGCAAAATAGACTTTTTTGAATTCAGTTCCGTCAGAACTTCCGTATGTTCCAATTTCTACATTCGCGGTGAAAGTGTATTCGCCCTTCGACGTGGTTGCGGCAACAGCTGCCCTCTCCCAGCCTGTCGAATCCATGTTGTAAATCGTCCTTCCGAATGAGTCAGTGACAGTTTCTGGATTGTTGCCGTCCGAAACGATTTTGTAATACACGTCCTTGATTCCGCTAGTCGCTTCGCCGTCGGAGATAGTGCCTTTTACGGTGTAGACATCTTTGTTCGTCACGACCGAGCGGACTGTTGGAGCAACCGAAACAGAATCAAGTTCCGTTATGGCAAATCGTGGCGGCGTTATGTCAACGACGAACGCGCGAGAAGAAGCCGCAGTCTGCCCGTAGCTGTCTGTCGCGGTGTATTCGAGCTTGTAGCCGCCGTTCGCATCCGACGGAAGCATCACGGTGTCAGTCCAGATGTATTCTCCGAGTGTGTTTGGCGAAGCCAAAGTTGAAATGTCGCTTCCGACCTGAGTTCCGCCAGTTCCGTTTGAAATAGGTGTCGCATTTTCGCCCGAAACAGAATAGAGCGTTCCCGAGACTTTCACGTTAGGCTTTTTCACGAAACCTTCGACATCGACTTTGCGGCTCTGGAAGCTTCCGGCTGTCGGAGAAGAAATTTCGATATTCGGCGCGCCTGAATCTACAGCGACAAAGAACGGCCCTGCAGTATTTTTCGCGTACTCGGAAGATGTGTCTTCGAAATATTCATCGAACGCCTCGACTTTTATCTGATACTTTCCTTCTGAGTCCGGAAGCGTGTAGCTCTTATCGACGATAGTCTTTCCGCCAGTGACATTTTCAGAAGCAACTTCAGTGCCGTCTGCATTAAGAACGTGGATTTTGAAATTTTTCACGGAGTCGTCATCGGAAACTGTGACCTGAAGCTTGTTGTTGTTCGTCGTTCCGAAAAGGTTCGTTCCGACTTGGATTTCTTCCGGGTTCGTTATGCTCTCGTCCGCATTGCCGAATTTGATTTTCGGCTTGTCAGTCTCCTGATAAATCAGAAAGTCGTTTCCGCCGTTGTATTCTGCAGACGAATAACTTGCAAAGTTGTTGACTTTGTCAATCGCCGTGAAAACTACGCGGATTTTTATCGGAGCGTCATTTGCAATCGCACCTGAACGCAACATTCCTTCCGTCACTTTCGTCGTATCGAACACCACGTCAATCGAGTTCGAAGGGTCAAGCTCGCCGTCGTAATAGCCGTCCGAGTCTTCATACATGACATCGAGAATCGAATATTTATAAGAACCGTCGCTGTTTTTCTCGGAGAAATCAGCATTCAAATTATGAGATGCCAGAACATCGTATTTGACGGTCTTCAAGTTCTGCTCGACGATTGAGCCCATGATTCTGATTGAGCCGTTGATGTACACGTTGCCGCTGCCGTCAAAGTCCGAGCCTGAAACTGTCGGCGTAATCGTCGTGATTTTGACATCAGGAGGAGTGACATCGAGCTGAACCATCGAGGAAGCAGTGACATCGTGGCCGGAAGAAGAAGAGCCGTAGACATCGAGCGTGTATTTCGTCGCGCCCGTCGCGTCAGAACTGAATCCGCTGATTTTTGAAGGGTCGAATTCCCATGTGAAGACATCGACTCCGCTATCCGCATCCTTTTCGGAGGAAATGACCTTGAATGCTTCCTCGGCCGACCATTTATCGACAGGATTTTCTTCTTCGGAAGTCGCGTTGTAATGGAGAGAAACTGAATATCCGCCCTGGTTTCCGAGTATCGAAGAGCCGTCGGAAGCCGTGATTGTCGCCTTTAGCTCGGACATTGACAAACTCGGGTTGTTCACCATCGCAGTTCCGCTGAACACAAGGTCGCTCGCAACAACAAAGTCGCCGTTCATCGGAGACTTTATGAAGATTGTCGGCGCGATGCCCGAGACAGTTCCTTTGAATCCGAACGCTGACTTCTGCGAGAATTCAACGTCGTCGGCATCGCTTCCAGTGACGACGAGAAGGTAATATTTATTCATTAGGATTCCGTTCGAAGGCAGCATCATCGCCATCGATTTTACGGAAACGGAGCTTCCCTGATAGTCTGAATTTTCGAATACGAGCCGCCAGCCTTCCGATTCAATCTCTGCAAGTTTCTCATCGGAAATAGTCTTTTCGCCGTCAGCATTTGCGGCAGACTCGGCCGATTTCACTTTTGCGGCAAGGGCACTCGCTTTCGAAGAAGCCTCGTCCGCAGTCGGCATGGAATCGAACTGGAGCATCCAGAGTTTTACGGTCGCAGGGTTCACATTCACGCCGTCGAGTCCGGCATTCACGGTGACGGTCACAGTGTTTCCGTTCGAAGCCTGCTGAATCGAAGACTCGTCGGAGAAATCGAGAGCGTAGCCTGAAATCGTGTAAGTCGGGTTCGCTTCCGGGTTCAAAGAGAAATAGAGCCTGTTGTCCTCGCTTTCGCTCGTCGCGCGGACTTTTTCGTTCAAGACGGCAAGCGCGGCCTCGTTCGTCTTCGTTCCGTTCAGAATGTTCTTCAAATCCGCGGCGGAAAGTCCGAGTCCCTTCTTCGCGCTCATCAGAGTCGTGTAAACGTCATCATAAAGATAGACATTCGATGTTGAATTTCCGAAAGAGTCAGATTTTGCTTCAACCGCAGAACGCTCTTTTTCGGTCGGGTTCTGATAGACTTTTGCGGAATCGGTCACGGACACGGACGCGTAATATTTCTTCGTTCCGGCTTTTGAGTCAGTTCCGTAAACATTTGAGTATCTGTTGTTCGCTGTCGTTGTCGGGTTGTCGGCGAACTGCGCGATTGTGACGCTCGTTCCGCCGGCAGTCGCAATCTCCTCCTCGCGGAAAAAATCAATCTGCTCGGAATCGTAAGTCTCGTGCGAAAGAAGATTCCCGTCCTCGTCGTAAATCGCAACGTCCATCAGGGAAATCGTATGGTCGTCGGCAATCGTTCCGTCAATCGTGAAAACCGAGCCGTATGCGGAAGCGTCAAGATTCTCCGATTTCACAACGCCCGGATTCGAAATGACGAACACCGGTGCCGAGTTGTCGATGTCGAACGTGCGCGAAGATTCGCCCGAAGTGTGCCCAGCGGCATCATACGCCGCCGCGCTCACCTGATACGAACCGTCGATGTATTTGAATTTTCCAGTCTCTCTGTCAAATTCGTTGAGTTCCAGCTGCCATGTCTTGTCGGAATTTACTGTGGCAAGGAATGAGCCGACTTTTTCTTTCGTGTCTGTGTTCACGAGGGAAACTGCCACCGACGTTACGCCCTTGTCATCACCCCACGTTCCGTAAAGAACGAATTTGTCGCGGATTGTAGCTGCGATTGGCGGATATTTTATTTCGAGCACAGGCGAATCAACGTCGATTGACTCACCGAGACCGACATTGCAGCCTGCAAAAAATGCAGCCGACAGCAAAAATAAAAGTCCAAAAACGACTCCGTTCTTCTTCATTATAAACTCCCTTTCATAAAGAAACGTCAACAGTAAAGCAAAAATTAAACTATTTTCAATGAAATTTTCAGACTTTTTGGAGGTACGTTTTTTTAATAAAATAAAAATTATATTGAATTATATTTCGGTTATTATAAGACAAATCAACAGAAACTGCGACAATTTTCAATGCAATTTCAATAAAAAATGCAAAAAAAGCAAAAGTGCAAAAAAAAAAGGAACTTCTTAATGAAGTTCCTAAAAAGCCGACTATCGGACTTGAACCAATCACCTGCGCGTTACGAGGGCGCTGCTCTACCGGATGAGCTAAGTCGGCAAAACTCTTGGGAGGTCTTGGATTTGAACCAAGGACCAAAGGATTATGAGTCCTCTGCTCTAACCGCTGAGCTAATCTCCCAAATAGAATTGTTGTAAGTATAACAGATTACCACAAACAATGTCAAGAAAATCCAAGTGAAATCATTCCTTTTTTGTTGTATGCTAGACGTGAGAAAATTTTCAAACAAACTTAAGGGGTAAAACATGCAGCAGGAAGTAGCTCAGACAAGCGAATTGGACGCACAGAGAGCCGTGAGCGAGCTTTGTGCAAGGCTGAAGAAACCGGTTTCGTCATATTCGGTTATCATTTTCTTCGCAAGCTCGGCATACGACTTCGCAAAAGTTTCCGAGCTTTTATACGAAAAATTCCCGAACGCGGAAGTCATCGGAGCGACGACGGCAGGAGAGCTGACGCACGAAGGGTTCAAGAAAAACACGCTTGAGCTGAACGCAATCAGCACGAACGTCGGAAGAACGCAGTGCAAGGGCTGCCTCATCGAGGACATCGACGGATTCCCGATTATCCACAAAGGCATAATCTCGCAGACAGCGCAAAAGGCGGGAATCAACCTTTCCGCGCAGGGAATCTCGAAGAATTCGTTCGCGATATCGCTCATCTGCGGAATTCTCCATGCGGAGGAAAACGTGCTTTCCCTGCTCTACACTCTCGTGAAAGACCCAGACTTTCTGGTTGCAGGCGGCTCGGCAGGCGACGACCTCAAATTCAAGGCGACGTACGTCAGCTACAACGGAAAAGTGTCGAGCAACGGAGCCGTATTCCTTTTTGTGAAAACGCAGGACCCGTTCTGCATCTACAAAGAGAACATTTTCACTGAATCGGAAAAGACAGTTCTTCTCACAGACGTGAATCCGAAGACGCACATGGTGAATTCAATCGACAACCAGAACCCGAGAAGACGGTACGCGCAAATCTTGGGAATAAGCGAAAGCCAGGTGAACGACGCGCTCCTTGAGCATCCGTTCGGGCGAGTGTTCGGAGAGAACACATTCATCGCATCGCTCGTGAATTTCAATCCGGACGGGAAGCTTCTGATGTACGCGAGGGTTCTGCAGGGAAACACGCAGACAATCATGAATCCGCTCGACGCAGTGGAAATCACCGAAAAATCATGCAGGGAGATGAAAGAGAAAATTCCGCGCCCGGGCTGCGTCATCTTCTTCAACTGCATACTCAGGACAATCGGCTTCGAAAAGTCGCGGAAACAGGATGCACTCGTCCAAGTATGGAAGAAGCATTTCCCGACATTCGGCGGGTTCTCCACATACGGGGAACAAATCGGTCACATCAACTCAAACCAGACGCTCGTCGCGCTTGTAATCGGAGAATAGAGAATGGGAAACGGAAAATACACATCGGCACAAGTACTGCAGGCCGGAAAAGAAATCACGCAGACGCTTCTGGAACTCGCAAATTCATCGAACAATATCTCGGGCTTTTTGAAGGGCTACCTCTCAAAGCTCAACTCGTCCGACGGAATATTCAAGAGGCAGCAGGACGCAATGCAGAAATTCGCGGACAGCAGCCGGCACATTCAGGACGAGGCGAATGAAATCGTCAGCACATCGCAGGAAAACGGCGAAGAAATCAAATCAATCTGCCAGGAATTCAACGAGCTGAACAAGGACATAACGGAGATTCAGAAGAGACGGCAGCTGATGAACGACAACGTTGCCAGGCTGAACAAAGAAATCGACGAGATAAGCGAATTCATCAAGAAGATTCAGGACGTTGCGGCCCAAATCAACCTTCTTTCTTTCAACGCGTCGATTGAGGCGGCGCGCGCGGGAGAAGCCGGAAAGGGATTCCGAATAATCGCGAACGAAGTCAAACGTCTTTCGGACAGCACCGCCTCCCTTTCGAATTCGATGAAGCTCAAGATGTCGGAGGTTCAGGACCGCATAAAAGATGTCGTGAGCGAAAACTCCGCGCACAACGGGTTCATGGACGACCTGCAGAAAACCGCGATGGACTCGAACACAAAGCTCGAAAAAATCAACTCGGACAGCGAGCGAAACATCACGTTCACGGAGACGATGGTCAAGCAGATTGCGGAAAACCAGGAGCAGATTATCACAGCCACGAACGAATCTGAAAAACAGAACATCGAGCAGGTCAAGGACATTGCGAACAAGGCTGCGATAAACTCAATCCACCTCGGCGACCAGCTTTCGTTCATCTTCGAGCTTGAATCCCTGTTCAACTACATCGAAAAGAATAATATGTTGCGATGACGGTTGCCCGGAGTGCGGATGAAATGACAAACGGATTTGTTCTGCCATAGCGATGAACAAATCCATTTGTTTGATTTTATTTTTCTTCGTTCGGCGGATTTTCCACTATCTCAAGCGTTTTTCCGTCGGAGAAGAAATTCGCGTTTTTTGCCCCACTAGAAGGAATATCCGTTGTGCTTTTTGCATTTTCGCCATTCGGTGCGGATTCCGCCGGTTCAGAAGCAGTTGCGGTTGCCGGAAAAGTTGCATTTGCCGGATTCTCCGTGTTTTCTGCGAAATCCACAAGCCCGCCAAGATTGTACCAGTCGATTTTGCGCGTGATGAACATCAGAAGAAGAATCACGATGAAAAGCCCGATGCTTCCGATTAGGAGCGCGTAATCTTCCGCCTGAAGCGTTCCGTAGAGGAAAATGTACGAGACAACCTGAACGCCGCTTAACATTCCGCCGAATTTTATGCTTCTGAAAATCGATGATGCGTAGAACAAAGTCGCAAGTCCGACGGCAAGAGAGCAGATTAGATACGTCAAATCGAACGAGACGTGCTCGGAAATCGAAAGCAGAAGAAGATAGAAAATCACGTCCGCAAGACCAATCAGGCAGTACTGCACAGGGTGGATTCTGCGCTTCGAGAAGATTTCGGAGATAAGAAGAGCGATGAACGGAATGATGAGGAAGAGAAGCGCGTATTTGACGCTCCGCTCCGTCTTTTTGTAGGCATCCACAGGAACGAGGAACAGTGTGCTCACATATTCAGTTTCCATGCCGGAGCCGTAATACTCAGAATCGTCTTTTCCGATTTTTGTCTTGTAGTGCCAGCTTTTCGGATATGCAGTGCTGAGCCCCGCAATCTCCCAAAGCGCGGAAAAACCGGAGTCCGTCACATTCCGCTCTTTCGGAAGCCAGCCGCCGTTGAAGCTCGGGGATTTCCATTCGGAAACCATCTTGAACGTGTTGTCGCCTGCAATCGGGCGGATTCGGATTTCCTTGCCGCCCTGAAAATCGATTTTTCCGCTGAGAGAAATTTTTTCGTTCAAAGTCCTGTCGAGCGGAATTTTTTCCGCAAGGTTGAAATACACGGAAGTCGAGAACGGTGAAACGTTGTCGTACTTTATCGGCGAAATCGAAAGCGTGTTTCCGTTCAGGTTGATTTTCGGCTGGGAAGTCAGGGATTTTGTGTTCGAAAGTCCGAGAATCAAAAAAGCACCGTCCGAAATCACGTCCTTCTCTTCGATTCCGAAATACGAGAAATCGAAACCGGAGAATTCGGCATTCAGCTCCACCTGACCGCTGAACACAGGCACCTTGAAGATTCCCCTGCTAAGGTAATACGGATTCGTGCTGACATCCATCTCGCATTTGTCCGGCGCGAAAATTATGTACTCGGTCGATTTCTCAATCAGCTTTTCGCCCTTGGAATCGACGTGCTCGGAATACGCGGTGTACGGGACTGCAATCACAAGCCCCTGAATGTAAGTCACGCCGCCGAACGGAGCCATGATGGAATCAACAGCATCGTTGTGGTAATACTTTCTGTCCGAAATGAGATTTTTTATGAGAGAAATCGGAATCAGGAACAGAAGAACAAGAATCAGCACAAGACCGATTTTCAATAAAGTGGTATCCAAAACATTTTTTTTCATGGAATTCATTCTAAAGCAAACAAATTAAATCGCAACCGTTAAAAATTTCACAGTAAATCACTTAAATTTCAAAACTGCCCTTGATACTTTTCGGAATTAAAACTAAACTCTGCTCATATTTATCGGCAAAGAACGATGGCGTTCAAATTCAGAGGAATTGTTCAGTTCCCCTGAATTTGGACGCCATTTTTTTTTGCCAAAAAATTACGGGGGTACAAAACATGGCTCTAAAATTGGAAGGCGAATATCATATTCCGTCAGGCTGTGCCATAAGCGGAATTTTCGACGCTTCCGGAAACAGGATGCGAGGTGACAAAATCATCAAGTCCATTTCCACGATGCACGACAGAAGCAACGGTCTCGGAGGAGGATTCGCAGGTTACGGAATCTATCCAGAATACAAACAGTACTATGCGCTCCACATTTTCTACAGCGGACTGGACGCAAAGCACGAGACGGAACTTTTCCTTGAGAAAAAATTCGACATCGTGAACCTTTCAAAGATTCCCGTGAAGAAACATCCGAACATAAAAGACGCGCCTCTCATCTGGAGATATTTCGTCGCCCCGCTTCAGACGCGCCTTGCTGAAAGCCAGCTCGACGAAATGGAATACACAGGGCAGGCTGTCAACTTCGTCAACTCGAACATAAAAGGCGCGTTCATCTTCTCGTCAGGAAAGAACATGGGCGTATTCAAGGCTGTCGGCTACCCTGAGGACGTAGGAGAATTCTACAGGCTCGAAGAATACGAGGGATACGCATGGACGGCGCACGGACGCTACCCGACGAACACCCCGGGCTGGTGGGGAGGAGCGCACCCGTTCGCGTTCCTCGACTGGACTGTCGTCCACAACGGCGAAATCTCAAGCTACGACGCTAACAGAAGGTACGTCGAGATGTTCGGCTACAAATGCAACCTTCAGACAGACACGGAAGTAATCACATACATAATCGACTATCTCGTGAGAAAGCAGAACCTGACGCTCGAAGAAACAGCAAGCGTAATCGCGGCTCCGTTCTGGGAGACAATCGGAAAAATCAAGGACGAGAAGAAGAGAAAGGAGATGGAATTCTTAAGAAGGCAGTTCTCGGAAATGCTCATAACAGGGCCGTTCTCGATAATACTCGGCTTTGACGGCGGGCTCATGGCACTCAACGACAGGCTCAAGCTCCGCTCTATGGTCGCGGCGCAGAAGGGAACTCTCACATATTTCGCTTCGGAGGAATGCGCAATCAGAGTCCTTGAGAACGATTTGGACCGAATCTGGTCTCCGCGCGGTGGAGAACCTGTCATCGTCACTTTGAATGAAGAGGGAAAGAAGAATGTTGGCTGTTGATTACATCGCTCCTGAATTTGAAATCGTCAGAGGAGCAAACTGCATAAACTGCAGGAAATGCGAAAGAGAATGCGCGAACGAAGTCCACAAGTTCGACGAGAAGAACAAGGTGATGATTGCGGACGAGTCGAAGTGCGTGAACTGCCAGAGATGCGTCGCCGTCTGCCCTGTGCACTGCCTGAAAATCAGAAAGTCGGAGAACACATACAGACCGAACGCGAACTGGAGCGCGCAGACAATCAACGAAATCTACAAGCAGTCTGCGACAGGCGGAGTCCTCCTCTCGTCAATGGGAAATCCGAACGACAACCAGAGCAACTACTGGGACAGAATCCTCGTCAACGCTTCGCAGGTAACGAACCCGCCGATTGACCCGCTCCGCGAGCCGATGGAAACGAAAGTGATGCTCGGAAAGCGCAACGCAAAAATCGAGCGCAACGAGGACGGCTCGATAAAGACGGCTCTTCCGCCGCACATCGAGCTTTCGACACCGATAATGTTCGGCGCGATGTCTTACGGAGCAATCAGCTACAACGCGCACGCTTCTCTCGCAAAGGCAGCGACCGAGCTCGGAATCTGCTACAACACGGGAGAAGGCGGACTTCACGAGGATTTCTACGCATACGGACCAAACACAATCGTGCAGGTCGCCTCGGGACGTTTCGGCGTTCACCACGACTATCTTATGGCAGGTGCCGCAATCGAAATCAAGATGGGACAGGGAGCAAAGCCTGGAATCGGCGGACATCTTCCAGGAATGAAAATCACTGATTCCGTTTCCGCCACGAGAATGATTCCGAAAGGAACGGACGCAATCTCCCCTGCCCCTCACCACGACATCTATTCAATAGAAGATTTGAGGCAGCTGATTTTCTCCCTCAAGGAAGCGACGAACTACACCCGCCCAATCATCGTGAAGATTGCGGCCGTTCACAACTGCGCCGCAATCGCGTCGGGAATCGCGAGATCGGGGGCCGACATCATCGCAATCGACGGATACAGGGGCGGAACAGGTGCCGCGCCGACAAGAATCCGCGACAACGTTGGTATTCCTGTCGAACTTGCGCTCGCATCAATCGACCAGCGACTCCGCGACGAAGGAATACGCGGAAACTGCTCGCTCATCGTATCAGGCTCAATCCGCTCTTCCGCAGATTTGCTCAAGGCAATCGCGCTCGGTGCGGACGCTGTTTACATCGGAACTGCCGCTCTCATGGCACTCGGCTGCCATCTCTGCCGCTCATGCCAAAGCGGAAAGTGCAACTGGGGAATCGCTACGCAAAGACCTGAACTCGTTGCAAGGCTCGATCCTGAATGGGGAAGCAAACGCCTCGTGAACCTCGTGAAAGCGTGGACGCACGAGCTCAAAGAGATGATGGGCGGAATGGGAATCAACTCCGTCGAAGCATTGCGGGGCAACAGGCTCATGCTGCGCGGAGTCGGGCTTTCGGAAAAAGAGCTTGAGATTTTGGGCATCAAACATGCGGGAGAGTAGCCGCCCGAATACTCGGACGTTATAAGCATTACGAATTTGCGCGGGCGCGACGGCACGCGCTTCGTGCGTACCTACACGAACGGTGAGGAAAACATATGTTAAAACTGGACATTGATTATAAAACACCTTATGAAGAGCTGAATGAAAAAATCAGAACGGCTAGCGACAAGCACATTCAGATAAACAACTGCGTCGGCCAAAGATATATCGCGGCAGGACTTTCTGGGAAGGAAATCGACATCGAGGGAATCCCGGGAAACGCGCTCGGAGCATATCTTGACGACAGCGTGATACGCGTTCAGGGGAACGTGCAGGACGCGACAGGCGACACGATGAACGCAGGCGAAATCGTCGTCTACGGTTGCGCAGGCGACGCGACTGGATACGCAATGCGCGGCGGAAAAATCTATATCCGCGGAAACACAGGCTACAGAGCCGGAATCCACATGAAGGCGTACAAGGAGCAGCAGCCCGTAATCGTAATCGGGGGCGAGGCAGGCTCGTTCCTCGGCGAATATCAGGCAGGCGGAATCATCATCGTGCTCGGCCTTGACCTTCCGAAAAAGCTTGACGGCAGGGATTACGCAGGTCATCCGTACAAGAGGCCTGACGTGGGCGACTTTCTCGGAACCGGAATGCACGGAGGCAAAATCTACATCCGCCTGCACGGCAACGAGGAGCCTGAAGTCCCCGAATACATCGTCAAGGAAAAACTGCATGGAAGCGAAATCTCCGAAATCAAAAGCTACCTTGAACAATTCTGCTCCTATTTCGACGATGTGGACTTGAAGGAGCTTGTCGAATCCGACTTCGTTGTCCTCTCCCCGAACAAGGAGAAACCGTACAAGCAGACATATTGTGTCAACTGAGCGCTGCCGGGGTCTTTATGAGTCCTAAGCGTTGCGAGTTGGCTGCAGCGGCCGCCAAGAATCGCTAGGGCGATTCTTGCGCACGGGTGCTGCCGGGGGCCTTGTGAGTCCTGGTCCTTGCGAGTTGGATACAGCCGCCGCCAAGAATCGCTTTGGCGATTCTTGCGCACGGGCGCTGCCGTTGTCCGAGTGAGTCCTAGTCCTTGCTGGTTGGATGCAGCGGCCGCCAAGAATCGCTAGGGCGATTCTTGCGCAGGGTGCTGCCGTTGTCCAAATGAGACCTAAGCATTGCTGGTTGGCTGCAGCGGCCGCCGAAGGTTGCCTGGTTTGCTGGTTGTAAAGGCATTGCGGGGAGCATTGCGAAAAACAGCCGCAATGCTCCTTGTTTCACTTTCCTTGATGAGAATGTGTGCCGCATTGAACTATATACAATTTGTCATCATCTACTTTATACACAAGCCTGTTTGCTTGTTTTCGTCTCCATAAGCTCACGAACCCTGCCGTTTCCATTTTCTATCTTGGCAGATATTGTAGTCATTTTTACTACCTTCGATTACGATGTGCTGCAATTGGATTGTTTTGTCAAATGAAAAGGTTGTGTGTTTTTATATTCTTGTCGATTTTTCCATTGTTGATTTTTGCGCATGGCATTACATTGACCGACCATTCTCAGATTAAGGAACTTGCACGTTTCAGAATAATGGGAACAATAGAACTGCGAGAAGAAAAAAATATTTCCGCCCCTGTAAAATACAGGACTCTCAATCACGAAGGCGGAATGAAAGTCGTTGTGATGGAGATTTTAAAAGACGATACTGTCGATGGAGAAAGGGGGAAGTGGCTTTATGTCTTGATGACATCTCCCATGTGGGTTGAAGGCGGAGAATGGCTTGAAAAGTATCAGAAATTCTTGATTTTTCTTCCCGATGAAATGCCTGTTTTTGATTTTGAGTACTAAAGGGAATCTCGAAAAATTTCATTTTTTTGAATTCTTCCCCATTAAACTCGGCGGTCGGCATCTTATCGGACAACTTTGCAAAATATTTTTTCAGCAATTGACTGTGCTTCTGAAAATCCTGTTTGCGTCAATTCTTCTGCTGAATCAAAAATGGCTTTTTTTATGCCGTTGTGCACTTCGTCGTAAATCTTCATCGCAACTTTTGAACCAAGCCCGCAATTCTTCGCTTCTTTTTCAAAATCATCTTTCGTAATTTGATTTATGTTCTGATTGCCGTTTATGCTCACCGACATTTCATCGGTGCTGCTTTCGTAGATTTTCGTGCAGACAACATCATAAAGCGGCGCAAGGCGGATTGAGGACAAATCTTTGCCGTAAATGAGCGAACTGTTTTTGATGTGGTTGTCAGTATTTCCAATCATGAATCGGAATGAGCATGGATACTGTTTGCAACGCATTGCCGAGTAAAACCTTCCGGCAAAAGTCCGTCAAAAAATGTTCTGGTCGCGTCTGCGTCAAAGTTTTTTCTTGAAACAGGAAGGCTCAATGAAATGGATTTTGCTACTGATGAAATGTAAGATTCATCATAAGAAAAGCTCGCATCAGTAAAATCGTGCCCCGTAATGCGTCCAGCCTGAACAAACTGCCTGTTGATTTCTATCTGCACCCTAAGATTCACGCCGCTCATCTATCCCCTCGCCTCCACGTTCAGATTCAGCCCCAGCATGTTCATAATGTGCAGCGTTTTTCCGATTTCGCAGGTCGGTTTGCCGTTCTCAAGGTCGGAAAGGAAACTCATGCTGAAACCTGTCACCTCCGAAATGTATTTTTGCGTGTACGACAATTCTTTTCTGCGATTTCGGATTGCCTGACCGAGCGAAACTGAATCATTTACCTGCATCATTTTCCCCTTGCAATATAGGCGAACGGCTAAATTCTGCGTTTTTACAGAAAATATAGTCGTTCGGCTTTATTTTGTATTTCCCAACATAATATAGCCGAACGGCGTTGTCAACGATTTTCATTCGAAACATCTTCAAAAAATTCCTTTGCATTTTCTTAAATCCTGCCACGCTCGGCGGCAGCGTCGCAATGCAGCAAAGCTGCATTCGCATGGGTACACACCTTCACCGGCGAAAAGGAAAATCGTTAGATTTTCCGAATCCGTGTGGCAATCGCTTGCCGAAGTGAAATTGCGTCAGCAATCTCAAAAACGAAGCACTATCCATTAATTCGACTTTCCACTTAAAACTCCGTCATGGTCTTTTGAAAAACCCCTTTTTTTTAATATACTTAATCCTATTGTTTCCTGAATGCCGGACGCGGAAGGCGAAACGGCACAGGTCAAAAGCGAATTTTTCAAGAAGGAGTTTTCAAATGAAAAAATCAGTACTCGTCGGAGCTTTGATGGCATTCGCATCGGCTTTTCTTGCAACAGCGGAAGTTCCGTCAGAACTCAAGGCAGAGATGATAAAGGAAGACAAGGCGGCCGTTTTCTTTGACGCAAGCGACTACGGGAAGAACTATTCTGAAATCCAGATGCTCAACAAGACTGCCGAAAAAATCGAAATGACAATCTACGCTTACAATCCGAAGCTGGAGAAGAATTCGACAAAGCCGATCGGCTGGTTCAAATTCGGAACTACGAAGGTCAAGGATTACAACGATTTGGACACGATGTCGAAGGCAATCAAGTACAAGGTGACTTCAATCAAAGAATTCAGATACTTCGCATACTCGACATCGAAGACAGTCCGCGAAGTCAAATTCAATCTCGACTACGACAAAGAGGCGTTCACGGTCAGGGCTGATTATGTGAACAAAGTACGCCCTCTCGCTTCTGTTGAAGTGAAGCCTGTCCTCGCAAAGAATCCGAGCAACAAAAAGGACATTCTCGGCGTAAAAGGCGAAATCTCTCTCAGGAACATCTCCGACAAGACGATTAAGAACATCACGCTCACGATTAAGGCAAGCGACAAGAGCCTCGTCTCAAGGACGAACGACGGAAAAGAAGAGACGACAGTGTTCATCGGCGAGCTTATCGAGGACGGCGAGAAATACAAGGCCGAGACACCTGTATTCTGGAACAACACGGCAATCGACGAAATCAGAGTCACAAAAGTGAAGATTCTCTACCTCGATTCAACAGAAGACGAATACGAAATCTAAATTCAACCTGTCCGATGAAACAAAAAACGAAAAATTCATCGGGCAGTTTTCATCCACAAAAAACATGAGGTTTAAATGAAAAGAGCGACTTTTTCGACAATTCTTTGCTTGGTGGCTTCAATCGCATTTGCGCAGACGATTAACGTGAACTTGTCCGAAAAACCTGTCACAAACGGATTTGCGGACTTGGGAAAACTCTCATACGGAAAGAAAGTCATCACGATTGACGATTCGACTTATCCGAACCCTATCGAAAAAAGAAAGGCATTCACAAAGGCGATTTCTGCAAGAGCGTCAACGACGATTATCCTGAGCGGCGACATCGATTTGTCGGACGGTGCGATAACTGACGACGACCACTCATATTTCGACAAATTCGAAGAGAACACGGGAAAAAGACAGCACGAAGATTTCATGTACAAAATCGAAAGCAACAAGACGATTCTCGGAAAAGAAAACGCCCGGATTAAATTCGGCGGGCTAGACTTTTCAACCGGCAAAAACCTCATCATCAGGAACGTGACTTTCTGGGACGCACACGGCTCGACCGAATATTCAACAAAAGTGAAAAGCGAAAGCAAGGCGAGCGCGGATGCACTTGTAATCTGGGACAAAAAAAGCGCGGTTCCGAGCGACATCTGGATTGACCACTGCACGTTCACCGACGGAAAATGCGAGGACTTGCAGAGGAATTTCAATCACGACGGCTCAATCGACATCTGCGGAGCAAAGAACATGACGATTTCATTCTGCGAATTCACGAACCACGACAAGGTGCTGCTCGTCGGCTCAAGCGAGAAGTTCTCGGAGCAGAAAGAGAGGCAGGTCACATTGCACCACAACTACTTCCACCACGTCACGCAGCGTCTCCCTCGCTCAAGGGGCACGCAGATGCACATCTACAACAACGTGTACGACGACATCGGAGTTGAGAACAACGGCGGATACATGTTCGGGCCGGGAACAGGCTCGCAGTACATCGTCGAGAACAACTATCTCGGAACGCATCTTGAGGCAATCGTGAGCTATTTCGACAAGACGAGCGGAAACGGAAGCACATTCTCGCATTTCTTCCAGAGCGGAAATTCGCAGGAAATCACCGAGAAAGATGTAAAATGGGACAAAACTGAAAACGCAATCAAATTTTCACAGCATTTCGTCAGTTCAAAAGACGACATGCCATGGAAAATCGGATATAAATATGAAATGACTTCCTACAACGAAGCATACGAGAAAGTCATGAACGAAGGTGTTGGGGCGAATGCAACTCTCAACATCGAAAAATAGACCTGCTCGCAGGTTTAATAAGGAACAATGAAAAAATGACAGCACTTCAAGGTTTTTTGCTTGGAATTCTGCAAGGAATCGCGGAATTTTTGCCGATATCGTCGAGCGGACATCTGAAAGTCGCACAGTTTCTATTCGGGCTGAAGGACGTTCCCCTTCTTTTTGACGTTCTTCTGCACATTGCGACACTCGGCGCGGTCGTAATCTACTTCAGAAAAGTCATCGGGAAGCTTTTCGGTGTGCTTTTCAGGCTCATAGCCCACAGAAACGAACCTGCGCCGGCTTTCAACATCAGCAACGTGCAGACGGCGAACCAGAAAATCATCACGCTCGCACCGAATGACGAGGTCGGAAGAAAGACGATTATGATGATAATCATCACGACGGCTGTTACTGGAGTTCTCGGCATCCTTAGCTCAAAGCTCATACCGGAGCTTCCGATGAAATGCATTGCGGTCGGATTCATCATCACCGCGATTTTTTTAATCGTGTCTGCCGTAATCGCAAGAAAAAAGCACGGCGACATTGAGATGGACTTGGAAGAAAAAGATGATTTTTACATCGTCCAGTCGAATTCGATAACGGTCGCGCAGGCACTCATAATCGGAGTCGCGCAGGGAATCGGAACGCTTCCGGGAATCTCAAGAAGCGGCTCCACAATCGCGGGCGCGCAGCTTTGCGGAGTTTCAAGAAAAACTGCCGGCGACTATTCGTTCATCGTTTCAATTCCGGCAATTCTCGGCGCGTTCATACTCACATTGAAAGACGCGAAAGAAGAAGCCGCAACGCTCGGAAAATCGCTCATCGCGCACTTCAACGAAACGGTCGGAATCATTCCTGCCCTCATCGGCTTCGCGACGGCATTCGTGTTCGGCTATGTCGCGCTTGCACTGCTCATGAAAATCATCAGCAAGGGCAAGCTCGAATGGTTCGCGGCGTACCTTATCCCGATTGGAATATTGGGAATCATTTTCTTTTAAATGACAAACGGATTTGTTCAGAAAACAACGTTTTTCGCTGAGCAAATCCGTTTGTTTTATGCGACTTTACACCAGTTTCACGAATTCTTCGATTTCCTTGATGTACATGTCGATTCCGCTTTTCCAGAAGTCTTTGGATTCGATGTCGAAACCTGCGAGCTTGCAAAGTTCCTCGCATGACATTGAACCTGTGCGCCCTAGAAGCTCCGAATAGCGTTTTGCGAACGCACTCCCCTCTTTCTGGTACAGCGCATAGAGACCGGCTCCGAAAAGCTGGCCGAATGCATACGGATAGTTGTAGAAATCGAGGTCAGGCGAATAGTAATGGGATTTCACAGCCCAGATGTATTCGTGGCGTTCGTCCAAAGAAAGTCCATCGCCGTATGATTTTTCC
This sequence comes from Treponema sp., assembly GCA_017525605.1. Lineage (GTDB taxonomy): Bacteria > Spirochaetota > Spirochaetia > Treponematales > Treponemataceae > Treponema_D. Next base: position 79,527 of record JAFXSM010000016.1, read on the forward strand.
TGCGCGGCTTTCATAAGGCGGCAGAAATCAGCTGAATTCAGCTCGTTGTCAGTTCTCTCTTCGAAAACGCTTCTTTCAAAATAGAACCTGCTCAATATGTCAACGAGGGTCTGAGCTGTGTCCTGCAAATCCAAATCGAGAATCTGCATTTTCTCGTTTCCGGTGCATTTCGAAATCATGTCCTGCTTGACGATTGTCTCCGCGAATGTCGAGGCAGTCTCGGCGAGCGTCATCGGATAGCTGAAGAACGCGCACGGCTTTCCTTTGAGGCACGAAAAATGATATGCGTGTCCGAGTTCATGCGCAAGCGTCACGATATCGGAGAACGCGCCAGTGAAATTCGTCAAGATTCGGCTTTCGTGGTTCAGCGCGAAATCCTCGTCGTATGCGCCGCCGACTTTTCCGGCGCGAACTTCAGCGTCAATCCATTCTTTCTCAAATGCATTGCGCGCGAAGTCTCCCATCTCTTTCGAGAACGAATTGTAGCGTTCGACGACATATTCTTTTGCCTCGTCGAAAGTCCATTTTTTCGAAAGAAGGCTTTTTTCGTTTTCGGAAGCAGAACCGACAGGCGCGAACAAATCGTAGAACGCAAGCCCCTTGTTTTTTTCAGTTCCGGCAGTTTCGGAAGCAGTCATTCCGTTTTTGCGCAAATACTCGGCCTTTTTCTGGAAATATTTTCTCCATTCAGGAAGCGAATCTTCGATTGCGCCCACAAGTGCCGCGAGTGATTTTTCGCTGAGCCTGTTCGCAAAAAGGGCGCGTTCGACTGCGTTTTTCCAGCCGCGCCTTTTGTTCAGCGCGACAGTCGCGCCTTTGATGTTGTTCAGGCAGGCCGCAAACGCGATTTCATTCTGCTTCAGGAGCGCGATTTCCGTTTCGTATGATTTTTTTCGAAGGTCAGCGTCTGCAGAATAAGCGTCGTTTCGGATTTCGTTGAACGTTTTGCCGCTTTCATCTTTCAGGTTCGAAATAATCTGCTCGTGCAGGCGGCTCCACGCGTCCCCGCCAGTTCTCTGCAAGTCCGACGCGAGATTTTCAAGCTTCGGAGACATTTTGTGCGCGAGGTCGGCAAGGGATTCGTTCAGAAGATAGCGGAATTCCTCGTATTCAGGGAAACGCTTGAAGAATTCGTCGAGTTTCGCGGAATTCGCTCTCAGAAGCTGCTGGAACGAAATCTCAATCTGCTCGAACTGAAGCGAAAGCTCCTGAATCTTTGCGATGTTGTTCAGATATTCAGTGTTCGTGGTGTCAACTGAATAGACCAGGTACGAATACGTGCCGAGCGTCCTTCCGATTTTGGAAACCGCATTTTCCGAGTCGAGGTAGCTTTTCAGCCAAATCGGAAAATCGAAATTGTCCGGCGAGTTTTTCATCATCATGCTTGCGGAATCGATGAAATTCTCAAGGTTCTTCATTCCGGATGTGAATTCGGAAAGCGCGTCTTTGTATTCTTTTGAATTTAATGAAGGAAAAATGGAATCGAGGTTCCATCTAGGAATTGAATTTTTGCTCATAGAAAAAAATATAACATGGAAAAACAAAATCGGCGAAAGAAGCGGTAGAATTGACGAATGGGAAAAGTTTTTCTTCACGTTGATTTGGATGCATTTTTTGCGTCCGTTGAACAGCTCGATAATCCTGCTCTAAAAGGAAAGCCCGTAATCGTGGGCGGAAGCGACAGACGCTCCGTCGTCTCAACGGCATCTTACGAGGCGCGGAAATTCGGGGTGCATTCTGCAATGCCGATTTTCACCGCAAAAAAACTCTGCCCCAACGGAATTTTTCTTCCGGTTCGGATGGCACGCTACCACGAAAAGTCAGACGAGGTGATGCAAATCTTCGAGAATTACTCGCCCGACATCCAAAAGCTTTCGATTGACGAGGCGTTCATCGACCTGACGGGAACGGAACGTCTTTTCGGCACCCCGAGCGAAACTGCGAAAAGGCTCAAGGCGGAAGTTCTTGCAAAAACAGGACTGACAGTTTCAGTTGGGATTGCTTCGACAAAGTATGTCGCGAAAATCGCATCGGGAATGAACAAGCCGGACGGATTTCTTTCTATTGAAGAAGGAAAAGAAGAAGAATTCATGCTTTCCCTTCCGCTTGAGAAAGTCTGGGGCATAGGAGAAAAAACGCGGGAAAAGCTAAAGTCAAAAGGACTTTCCACAGTTCATGCAATACATTCTCTTTCGGTCGAAAATCTCATGTCGATTTTCGGGGAATCGCTCGGAACTTTCCTTTATAATGCCGTCCGCGGAAAAGAATACGAGAACTTCAACAAAGAGACGAAATCACATTCAATCAGCTCGGAGACGACTTTCGGATTCGACCTTCGAAACCAAGCAGAAATCGAAGTCGAGATGAAAAAACTCTGCAAGACCGTCATGCTGCGCTCAAGGAACGAAAGCAAACTGAGCAACACCGTCTGCGTGAAAATCCGATTCGGCGACTTCTCGACTATAACTGTGCGCCAGACATACAAAAGCGAAATTGAATCGATTCAGGATTTGTTCGAAAAATCAAACGCCCTTTTCAAATCGAAATTCCAGGCGCAGAAGGGGCTTCGGCTTCTCGGAATCGGATTGCAGAATCTGTACGACGAAACAGAGCGCGAGACGACGCTTTTCGACACGGAAGAAACGACAGCCGAAACAAAAATCGAAAAGGCAATCGGGCTTTTGGAGAAGAAATTTCCGAACATCAAAATCGGCATCGCGTCGGAAATTTGACTTAAACCGTTTTAACCACTATTTTTTTTATATTTTTCTCGTTAAAATGGGAATCTACGTATTGTCTATTTATTTTTAAGTAGAAATTTTTTGTTTAGTGAGGAATTAAAATGAACAAAGACGAAGTTAAGGCAAAGCTCAAGGGTTTCTTCGAATCAAATCTCGGAGTTGATGGTTCAATTCTCAATGACGACACACCTCTTTTCGGTGATGAAATTGGCTTGGATTCAGTTGATTCATTGGAAATCATCTCTTTCGTTGACGATGAATTCGGAGTTTCTATGACAGGCGTTGCAAAAGAGAACTTCCTGAGCATCGAATCAATTTCTTCTTTCATCGTTGCAAACGCATAACTAAAAAAACAAATTTTAATTGAGACGGAAATATTTATGACATCTGAAAACAAACGCTGCGTAGTAACCGGACTCGGAGTTATATGCGCAATCGGTAATAATGTTGAAGAAACATGGAAGAACGCTTTGAATTCAGTTTCAGGAATCCAAAAGACAACTTCCGTTGATACGACCAACTGTTATGCCAATCTCGCTGCTGAAGTAAAATGCGACACACTGGACAGTGAAGTTGAGAATCCAGAGGAAAAGGACAGGGCTTCAAAGCTCTGCATCAAAGCCACGAAAGAAGCATTGGCAGATGCTGGTCTCAAGGATTTTGCGGACGATCCACGTGTGAGCGTAATCATCGGAAGCTGTGTCGGAGGTGCTATCAGCGTCGGAAACTATCCGATTGACGGACGAAAGGCTGACGACATTCTCAAAATGCCAATCGCAGCGATTGCTTCTCAGGTTGCAGAGACTTGCCATGCAGGCGGAATCGTCACGAACGTGGCGAATGCTTGTGCGGCAGGCACGATTTCCGTTGCATACGCTTGCGACTTGATTCGCGCCGGAAAAGCGGACATCGTAATCGCAGGCGGTGCGGACTCATTCGCATCGATTCCATACGCCGGATTCCTTTCGCTCCACGCGCTCGACGAGAACGGATGCTCTCCGTTCAACCACTGCAAGGGAATCACGCTCGGAGAAGGCGCAGGAATCGTAATCGTAGAGTCTTACGAGCACGCAAAGAAACGCAATGCAAAACAGTATTGCGAGATTTTGGGTGCAAGCGTCACAAGCGACGCACACCACATCACAGCTCCTAGAGAGGACGGACTTTGCCAGATTGAGGCAATCAACCGCGCCCTCAACAATTCGGGACTCAAAAAATCCGACATCGGCTATGTGAACGGACACGGAACAGGAACTGCAAAGAACGACAACGCAGAAATCCTTTCGCTCCACACTGTTTTCGACGAGGAGAACCCGGAAATCAGCGCAAGCTCCACAAAAGTAATGACAGGCCACTGTCTCGGAGCGGCAGGTGCAATCGAGGCTGTATTCAGCATCAAGGCACTCACCACAAACACAGTCCTTCCAACTCTCAACTACACGGAAGAGGATTCTGAGAAACTGAGGGAGAAAGCCGGAAAGCTCGATTTCGTGCAGAACAAACCGAAGTCAAAAGAGCTCAACAGCGTGATGAGCAACAATTTCGCATTCGGCGGAACAAACGCAAGCATCATCTTCTCAAAGCAGATCGGCGACGTGAAGAGTCAGGAAGCAAAAGACAAGAAAATCGCACTTACTGGAATCGGAATCGTAAGCATTCTCGGAAACAGCAAGGAAAAATATATCGAATCCGTGAAGAATTCATTCAAACCTGAAAGCACTTCGGTTCATTCGACAGTGTCTGACGCGGATTACAACGAGCTTGGAATCAAGATGGCATTCTACAGGAAGCTCGACAATCTCGGTCAGTTGCAGACTGTATCTGGAATGCGCGCGCTCAAGGACGGAAACTTCACCGTAACGGACGAGAACGCAAAGGAAATCGGAATCATCGTCGGAACTAGCGAGGGCGGACTCGGCTCAAGCTGCGATTTCGGCGAGTTGATTGCAAAACAGGGAAATTCAAAGGGAAGCGCGTTCAAATTCCCGCACACAGTTTACAATGCGGCAGGCGGATACCTTTCAATCTGCTCTGGAATCAAGGGCTACGGCGTGACAATCACGAGCGGCCCGCAGTCGGGACTCGGAAGCATCGGATATGCGATGAACGTAATCCACGACAACCAGGAAAAAGCGATGCTCGCAACTGGAAGCGACGAGAATATCCCGATTCTTTCTGAATTCTACGAGAAACTGAATTTCACGGCGGACAAAGTTGTCACTCCGTATTCATCTTCAAGCGGATTCGTTCTCGGCGACGGAAGCGTCTCGCTTCTCCTTGAGGCAGAGGATTACGCAAAGAGCCGCGGCTCAAAAATCTACGGCTACGTTCTCGGATACGGAACCGGAAGAAAGAACGTCAAATTCGGAACGCTTTCAGGCTCGGGCGAGGCATTGGACATCGCAATCAACGAGGCACTGAAAAACGCTGGCATTTCCGCTTCTGAAATCGACGCGGTGTTCGGATTCGCGAACGGAATGGAAAAAATCGACAACCTTGAGAAAGAGTCATACATCAGGGTTTTCGGCGACAAAATCGGCTCTCTCCCTGTCGTTCAGGTAAAGGAAAGGACGGGCGAAGGCCGTGCGGGAACTGCAACACTCGCAGTCGCACACGCGGCACTGATGCTTGACGGCGAAATCGAAAGCGACGGCGCATACTTCATCGCAAAAGACGGCAAAGTCGAGAAGAAGAGCGTCGAAGCAAAGAATCTGAAGAAGATTCTCGTCACGTCGTTCGCAACAGGCGGTTCTTACTCAGCCGTAGTAATCGGAAAATAAACAGTTCTGTTCGGAAACTGAAGTTTGATTCATCAAAACACAGAAATCCGAACAGTTTTAATGACAAACCGGAATGCGCAAGTTTTCCGGTTTTTTTTCAGACCGCCCGAAGAAAATAATTTCTCGGGCTTTCAAAGGAAATCAACAGGATGAAAGTTGCAATTGTAACAGGTTCTTCAAAAGGAATCGGAAAGGCATGCGCTGTAAGGCTTGCAAAAGACGGATACACAGTCGTCGTGAACTATTCAAGTTCGGACGAAGCTGCGCAGAAAACATTGGACGAAATCAAATCAGCAGGCGGCGACGGAATGCTCTACAAAGCTGACGTTTCCGACCTCGCGCAAGTGAAAGCAATGGTTCGCGAAGTCTACAAGGCTTACGGCAGAATCGATGTTTTGGTGAACAACGCAGGAATCGTCCGCGACGAATTCCTCCTCATGCTCCAGAAAGACACTCTCGACAAGTGCTTCGACCTGAACGTGAAAGGATATTTCTACTGCGCACAGGCTGTCGCTCTCAAGATGTTCAAGCAGAAATCGGGCGTAATCATCAATATGTCTTCTGTAAGCTCAAAATTCGCGCTTCCGGGACAGAGCGTCTACTCGGCGACGAAGGGCGCGGTCAACTCGATGACGCAGACTCTCGCAAAGGAACTCGGCGGACAGGGAATCAGAGTCAACGCAGTTTGCCCGGGATTCATCGCCACGGAGATGATTGACGCAATTCCGCAGGAAAAGAAGGACGAGTACGTCAAGGCGATTCCGGCAGGAAGATTCGGCACGGCTGAGGAAGTCGCGAACGTCGTCTCGGCACTCGCTTCTGACGCATTCGCATACGTCACAGGTCAGACAATCGTACTCGACGGAGGACTTTCACTATGAGCGACGCAGTAGAGAATACAACCGAAACAGCAGAAAAGAAGACAATGAACATTTTCGAAATCAGCGAGAAAATCGCGCAGAGACCTCCGTTCCAGATGATTGAGAAAGTCACCGAGCTTATCCCGAACGTGAGCGCGACCGGAATCAAAAATGTTTCCGTGAACGAGCCATATTTCATGGGTCATTTTCCGGGAACACCAATTATGCCGGGCGTTCTTGTCGTTGAAAGCTGCGCACAGCTCTGCTCGCTCGTCATCGAAAAATCCGCAGAAGATTTGGACGACAAGCTCTATGTCCTCCTCAAAATCGACGGATTCAAATTCGTGAAGCCTGCGATTCCTGGCGACAGGCTCGAAATCACGGTCACAAAAACAAAGGGCGGCGGCGTTCTTGTGGGATTCGACTGCGTTGTGAAAATCGACGGAAAAGTCACTGCAAAAGGCGCGCTGACATTCACGACGATTCCGAAAGATTCGCTTGGCAAATGAAAAAGGTATTAGTTTTAAACGGAAGTCCGAAGAAAGAAAACAGCACGACAATGCTCGTCACGAACAACTTTCTGAAAGGACTTGAAAGCACAGGCGAATACAAAAGCGAAATCATCAACGTCTCAAGTTTGAACGTGAAGCCGTGCAAAGGGTGTTTGAGCTGCTGGGGAAGGACGAACGGAAACTGCGTCATAAAAGGCGACGATGTTCAGATGGTGAAGGACAAATTCCTTGAAGCCGACATCGTGATTTTCAGCTTTCCGATTTTCATTTTCGGTCTGCCGGGAGAATTCAAAGTCCTGCTCGACAGGCTGCTCAGCCTGCTCCACCGCTACGAAGGTCTTCCTGTTCCAGAAAAAGGACCTTTCCACGGGTTCAGCTTCGACCAGAGCAAGAAGAAGTTCATCGTGATTCCGGGTTGCGCTTGGAGCGACTGGCGTGTTTTCGAGCCGATTGAGATGCAGATGAACTGCATTTTCGGCAAGGGCGAATACACAACGATTTTCGCGCCGCAGATAAGGACGGCAATCGCAATGAAAATCCGGCCGCGCTTTGTGAAATTCCTCACGAAATACGAGGCTGCCGGAAAAGAATTTGCGGAAAACGGCTTCCTTTCCGACGAGACAAAAGCAAACGTCATAAAGCCTTATTATTCCGAAGCAGTCTACAAACAGCTCGTTGACAGCTTCTGGGAAATCGAGGACGCGGCGTACAAAGCAAGCCTTGAAAAAAAACAGGGTTAATCAATAAATCGTTCCGCCGAGTGTCTTGAAACGGTTGAAAAGTTCAAGGCACTTCGGGCGTTCAAGCTCGGTCTGTTCGAGGATCGAGCTTTTTTCGTCTTGGGACTTACAGTTCAGGTAGTCGTAGAAAATGTCGTCGCGGAAACCGATGTCGTTCGTGTCGCGGACGTTGCAGCCGTAATAGACTTTCTTGATGTTCGACCAGAGGATTCCGCCGAGGCACATCGGGCACGGCTCTGCCGTCGTGTACAATTCCGCGCCCGAAAGGTCATGTGAGCCTGAGTTTCTGCACGCGTCGCGGATTGCTTCCATTTCGCCGTGGCATGTGGAATCGTGGTTCAGAAGAACACGGTTGTGCCCGCGCCCGATTATCTTTCCGTCCTTCACAATCACGCACCCGAAAGGGCCTCCGTGACCGTTTTCGATTCCCTCGTATGCCTCGTTTATGGCTTCTTCCATGTAATTCATATTTTGCTCCGATTTTGTTGAACATTCTGATTTTGAATTTGCAGATTTTGCGCAAAAAAAAAACGAGAACCGAAACGATTCCCGTTTTGATGGAGACGATCGGACTCGAACCGACCACCCTTTGATTGCGAACCAAATGCTCTACCAGATGAGCTACGCCCCCAAGCGATTCAATATGTTATCAGAAACATGAGAGCGTGTCAATATTTTTAGCTTATTCGAACTGGTTGATTTTACTCGCAAATGCCTGCGTATTCGTATCCGGCTTCCGTGACCGCATTTTTGATTGCGTTTTCGTCAACTTCTTTTGAAGCCTCGATTGTCACTTCGTCCTTTTCGTGCGAAGCAGTCGCAGATGTGATTCCGTCGATTGCCTCGAGAGCCTTTTTTACGTGCATTTCGCAGTGTCCGCACATCATTCCTTTTACTGAGATTTTCATGTTTGACTCCTTAGTGTTTGAAGTGTCATTCCGAAGTTCGTTCGGAATCTCTATTAATTTTCCCGAAACGGGATTTTTCACTTTTTTGTCGCGCTTTGAGTTGTACGGTCTCAGGAAATTGAGCCGAAGCGCATTTGATACGACGCAGAAGCTCGAAAGCCCCATCGCGGCGGCTCCGAACATCGGGTTCAAGCTCCAGCCGAATGCGGCAACGTAACAGCCGGCGGCGAGCGGGATTCCAATCACATTGTAGAAGAAAGCCCAGAAAAGATTCTCATGGATGTTCCGCAATGTTGCGCGGCTGATTCTGATTGCGGCGGCAACGTCCAGCAGCGAATTTTTCATCAGGACGACATCTGCCGCGTCGATTGCGATGTCAGTTCCGGCACCGATTGCGATTCCGAGGTCTGCGCTTGTGAGGGCGGGCGCGTCGTTTATGCCGTCGCCGACCATCGCGACTTTTCCGCTTTTCATCAACAAACGGATTATCTCTTCTTTTCCGTCAGGCTTCACGGACGCGACGACTTCATCAACTCCTGCACGCTCTGCAATTGCGCGAGCCGTGATTTCGTTATCGCCGGTGAGCATTACGACATGAAGCCCCATTTTCTTCAATTGGCTGATTGCTTTTGAAGAATCTTCTTTTATAGTGTCAGCAACTGCGATGATTCCGAGAAGCCGGTTTTCTTTTTCGAAAAGAACAGGAGTTTTTCCCTGAGAGGAGAAATTTGAAATCTGCTTCTGAATAGATGCTGAATCAAAGCGACTACCACCGAAGTCGAGTTCAGCATGACAGAGCTTTGTAATATAAGCCTCATTTCCGCCAGCGATTGTTTTTCCGTCAATCTTTGCAGAAAGTCCGTTGCCCGAAGAGATTTCAAAATCAGTTGTCTCAAAAGCGTGCGCGTTTTTTTCGTTTCCGTATGCGACAATCGCCTTCGAAATCGGATGCTCGCTTTTCGATTCGAGTGAATATGCAACATCAATTAATTCAGATTCCGAAATTCCGTCTGCGGGAATCACGTCGGTCACTTTCATTATTCCGGTCGTGATTGTTCCCGTCTTGTCCAAAGCTACAATCTGGGTGCGGCCGGCCTGCTCAAGCGACGCGGAAGTTTTGAAGAGGATTCCCGACTTTGCAGCGATTCCGTTTCCGACCATGATTGCGACAGGCGTTGCAAGACCGAGCGCGCACGGGCAGCTGATTACGAGAACCGAAACTGCGCGAGCGATTGCATATCCGAAAGTCTCTCCTACGAAAATCCACGCGGCAAACGTAATGAGCGCAATCAGAATCACGACAGGAACGAAAACGCCGGAAACCTTGTCGGCGATTTTTGCAATCGGTGCTTTCGTTGCGGAAGCGTCGCTCACCATGCGGATTATCTCCGAGAGCGTCGTGTCCTCGCCGACGCGCGTCGCACGGCAAACCATGTAGCCGGAAGTGTTTATCGTCGCGGAAGTCACATTGTCGCCCGCGCTTTTTTCGACAGGCACGCTCTCCCCCGTGATTGCGGATTCGTTCACCGCGCTGCCGCCTTCGCACACAACGCCGTCAACAGGGATTTTGTCGCCAGGACGGACAACGAACATATCGCCGACTTTCACATTTTCAATCGGGACAGCGACTTCGTTTCCGTCAACAAGGAGAACCGCGTTTTCAGGCGCAAGGTTCATCAGCGACTTCAATGCGTTCGTCGTCTTTCCCTTCGACTTTGATTCAAGCAGTTTGCCGACCGTAATCAGAGTCAGAATCGTTGCCGCGGACTCAAAATAGAACTGGTTCATGTAATACATGATTTTTTCGGTCTCGCCGCTCACGACTTTTCCGCTCATCGCAAAAAGCGCGAACACGCTGTAGACGAACGAGGCAGTCGCACCGAGCGCGATGAGAGTGTCCATGTTCGGGGATTTATGAAAAAGCGATTTGAATCCGCTTATGAAGAATTTCTGGTTGATGACCATCACGAGCGCGGCAAGAAGAAGCTCGTACAATCCCATCGCAACGTGGTTTCCGTCCAGAAACGAAGGAAGCGGCCAGTTCCAGAGCATGTGTCCCATCGAAACGTACATCAGCGGAACTAGGAGAATCACGGACGCAATCAGCCGCCGCTTCATTTTCGGAGTCTCGGTGTCTTTAAGAGAATCAGAATCGTTTTTCGTTTTTCCGTTATTTGATTTCGACGAGGAATTTTTAAGGCTCGCCCCATACCCTGCATTTTCTACAGTTCTTACGATTTCCTCGGCGGAAGCGGTACCCTCCACCCCAAGCGAATTTGTCAGAAGACTGACAGCGCAGCTCTTCACTCCCGGAACTGCGCTCACGGCTTTCTCGACGCGAGTCTGGCAAGCGGCACAGCTCATTCCGGTAACATTATATTGCTCCATAAGGCAAAGCCTCCGATTTTTCAGTTTTACTCATACCCCATAGGTGTATTCAAAAAGAAATATATACACCATAGAGGTATGTGTCAATCGCTTGCCAAGGGCGAATGAGTTCTAAGCATTTGCATTGTGGAGGCAACCGAACGCTGCCGTTGTCCTTTTGAATGTGAAGCATTGTTGGTCGGCGGCAGCGTCGCAATGCAGCAAAGCTGCATTCGCATCCAGCGCACCGCACCCCATCCACCAGTGTAGGTACGAGCGTCAGCTCGTGCCGTGAACGCTTGCATACACAAAGCAAATGCTTAGGTCGTCATTCACATCTAGCAAGCGACGTATCCAGCAATTCTGGAAGCTCAGATATATCTTTTATGCGGTATATTTTCCCCTCGCCCTCTTTACGTTCCGCATTGTATTTTTCCGAATCGAAAAAGCCGACCTTCTGCGGGCCCGACTCTGCGTTACCGACGATAACGCCCGTTCCGCCGAGCTTTGTGAAGCCGAGAACGTAGGGCGCGTAATCGTCAAGGAAAAGCGAATTAAAAACGGTCGCTTTTTCTTCGCCGTCGCGCTTGTTTTTGTTCAATATTGAAAGCGCGTTTTCAAAAGAAAGCGGGAACGGCTTGCCCTTCAGAGCGTTCATCCTGATGTCGGAAATTTCAGCGCAGAACAAATCGCGGATTCCGAAAAAATCCAGGACGTGCTCGGCATGTTCAAGAGGCGCGTTCGTGAGAATCACTTTCGGAAGGCGAAGCGACGAGAGCAGCGGACGGATATTTTCGTCGGCATTCAGCGCAGAAACCTCGCAAGGCGGATGCACGAACGAGAAATACTCTTCCGTGCCATCATCGCTAAGCCCGCTAGAACGAAGCCATTCGAGCGTGGAAATGTGCTTTTTCAGCTCAATCTTCCGCACTTCCTCGGTTTTCTCAACCGAATACCCGAAGAATTTCGCCGTATACCCGACTATTCTGTCGTGAATTTCGCGGCTCATCTCGGAACTCTGTGAATAAATCGTGTCGTCAAGGTCAAAAATCAGATTCTGAATCATTCTGCAATCATAACGTAATTTTGTTGCGAATACAGTCAAAATGAAATTACCGAGTTTTGATTTAAGTTTAATTTAGTCAATTTTGCGTAAAACGCTATGGTGTTAACATCAGTGAAATTTTAAAATCGCTTGAAACAAAAATTTACGCGAAACGCTATGGTGATTTAGTTTTTTCGCTGCGTAAACTTTGTGTAACAAAACTGTCTTTTCAAGATGCGCATAGAAAAGTCGGGTTTGTGAAAAAAATATTTTGAAGAGTAAAAAATGAAAAAGATTAAAACGTCTTTGAAGAATGCAGGTGGAATTTTCGTATCTGCGTTTCTTTTTGCATCAGCTGTTGTATTTGCAGGCTGCGCATTTTCCGAGCAGAATGTAAACTCGGCAGACATTTCTGACATTTCTGCAAAAATGTCATTCGAGAATGTATCGAGACAGGCTTATATGGGTGGCTCTGTTCTCTATAATCCCGATGATTTGTCAAACAGCCAGCTCGCTGAAAATGTATGCGTTGCAGTTCG
>JAFXSM010000017.1 GCA_017525605.1 Treponema sp.
ACATTTCAGCGTCTTCATGGACGTGGGCGCGTGGTACGCTTTCTACGGAATTGAGGAGATTTCATACGAAGACGAGCATGATAACGTCACGACGAAAATTTCGTTCTCGCGCGACATCTTTGGTCGTGTGAACGCGACACCAACATTGGGACTCTGCTACAAATTCTAGGAGAGAGCTCACAACAAAACGAAATCGTCTGGACTCAAATTTATTCCGAATTTTCTTTTCAACTTCAAAATTGTGCCGGGTATTTTTTCTTTGTCGGTGTATGAAAGAAGCGATAAAGCCTGACGCAGTTTGACGATTCCTTCGGTTTCGTTTCCAAGTTTAAAAAGAGAGATAGAATTGAAAACAAGGAAATCGGCAAAATGCACAATTGAACTATGCTTTTTGCAAAGCTTTGTACCTTCTTCTGAAAATTTGAGAACTTCGCAAAAATTTTCGTCAGCGGCTTCCAATATTGCAAGATTCATAAGGCAAGAAGCAAAACATGCTGCATTGAAAACTTCATTTTCCTTGTTTTTCAGAAAATGCTCGAAAAGAAAAAGCAGTATTCGCTTCGAATACTCTTTCCTTCCGACTTTCCGAAAGTTTTCACCGATTTCTTCTATAATATCCTCTTCTATACTTGTCAGTCGGATTTCTTCAGGCAGGTTTTCCAAGTCAAGAGATTTTGCTGTCAGGTGAAGGGCTTCGATTTCCGATTGTAGAATTGCGTTCAGAGGGTATCCTGAATGTTTGTTTTTTAGGGATTCATAAAAAATTAGGAACTGCTTTTCAAATTCAGTGGCTTCGCCTAATTTTTGATATGCGGTCAGGAACATTCCGTATGAATAATCGTTGTTTTCGACCATTTCCTTTATTTTCCGCTCGATTCTCAATTTCTTTCTTTCTGTGCCGGAGATTTCCTCAGAAAATGCCGGCAGTGCGAATCCAAGCTTGCTGAAAATCGCTTCCACAAGTTTTCTGTTTGGAAGTTGTTCTTCGCTTTCTATTTTTGACAGGGTGGAAGTCGCACATAAGTCGAAGCTCAACTCCTCTTGCGATATGTTTTTTCGGATTCTGAATTCCTTTATCAGAGTTCCTATGCGATATGATTCCATACATCAATCCCCAACAAAGTTTTCACTTCAGGAACAAGCTCTTTCACTTCGTTTTCAAGCCCCATTGCATTCATTATTTCAAGCGAGCGGTTTATATGCAGTTCGCCCTCGTCTTTTTTTCCAAGTTTGCAAAGGGTATATCCCATGTTGAAGACGAACCTCGGAAGGTAATAGAGCAGATGCCTGTCTTTGCATAATACCGCTCCTTTTTGTGCCAGATTGTACGCTTCTGAAAAATCGCCATTAAGCCCAATCCAGTTTGATAGATTGAACAAAATTGTCGGAACGTTTTCGTTGTATTCAGTTTTGTCGATTTCATTCATCTCATAATATGACATGACTTTCTTCAGCAATTTTATTGCACGCTCGGTTTCATTGCATTGGTAAAATTCCAGAGCGATGTTGTTTATAAGAATCAGCTCAGTTTTTGTGAACAGATTTTTTTCTACATCAAAATCTTCCGTAAAATTTTCCTGCGTAATGTCGATAGCTTCAAAAAGCATTTCAAGGATTTCTTTTGTGTCATGTCCAGTTTCGCCTTTAAGTATTGTCGAAAGAAAAATATGGGTCTGTTTCTCAAGCGGTTCCATTTCGGAAAGAGATGCATACTCATCAAGGAGAGAGTCTAGCAGAAAATTGTTTTGGCAGAACTCCCTTCTGAATTTCTTTTCAATTTGCCATCTTCGGAATTCTGTTGTTGTCATTGGAATTTGCCTTTCGTCGAACCATGTTCCGAGCCTGCTGAAAAGTGATTCTGCGAGTTTCCTTGAGGGCATTTGCTGTCCGCTTTCGATTCTTGAAAGGGATGCTATAGAGCAAAGTCCGTGTGAAACTTCAATCTGAGAACGTTTCTTTGATTTACGAATACTCTTGAGGATTTGCCCCAATGGAAAAATAATCAAAAATTTTCCTCAAAATCAAAAATTTACGCGAAACGCTATGGTGAACCGCCAACTCAAATTTTAAGATGGTGTTATCAAAAAATCAAGAGAGGGAATTTATGAAAAAATCAAGGATTTTTGTTGCAATCTGCGCTGCGTTGGCAGGCGGAATCTATCTTTCTTCGTGTGCGGATGAGATTGATTTTCAAGACTCGCAAGAACTGACGGAATATGAATCAGCGCGTGTTTCCGAAAGCGAAATGGGAGAACTGGCTGAAGACAACATCGATTCAACTAGATGTATCTTGAATCATGGTGGAAGAATCGGAATAGATCCGACAGGTCGAACTAGGGTTAATCGCGGCAGAAATAGGCGATAAGCGAGAGAAAAACTTCTATTGAAGAAAAATCAACCCCGTCTTTTCAAGATGCGCATAGAAAAGTCGGGTTTGTGAAAAAAAAATATTTTGGAGAGTAAAAAATGAAAAAGATTAAAACGTCTTTGAAGAATGCAGGTGGAGTTTTCGTATCTGCGTTTCTTTTTGCATCAGCTGTTGTATTTGCAGGCTGCGCATTTTCCGAGCAGAATGTAAGCTCGGCAGACATTTCTGACATTTCTGCAAAAATGTCATTCGAGAATGTATCGAGACAGGCTTATATGGGTGGCTCTGTTCTCTATAATCCCGATGATTTGTCAAACAGCCAGCTCGCTGAAAATGTATGCGTTGCAGTTCG
>JAFXSM010000018.1 GCA_017525605.1 Treponema sp.
GGAATACGAGGAGCAGAACCGTCAGGAACTCCGCGCATTCTACAGCCCGCTAAAAGATTGCGACAAATACATCCGTTTTTTGTTCATCACAGGAATCACGAAAGTAAGTCATGTGAACATTTTCAGCGGGCTGAACCAGCTCAACGATATCAGCCTGGATGAAGATTATTCGTCCATTTGCGGAATCTCAGAAAGCGAGCTTGAAAAATATTTTGAGCCTGAGATAAAAGCACTTGCAGCGCGAAGAAAACTGACTTATGAGCAGACAAAAGAAAAGCTTTCGCGGCTGTATGACGGCTACCATTTTGCGACTGATGTCGAGGGCGTTTACAATCCGTTCTGCCTTTTGAAATGTTTCAGCTCAAAGAAATTCGGTTCGTACTGGTTTGAAAGCGGAACTCCGTCGTTCCTTGTAAAGACATTGCAGAACCAGCCGCTTTTCTTGGCGAATCTGGTTAACGGTCGCAAAGTAAAAGAAGACCAGTTCAAAAATTACGACCCAGACAGCAAAAATATGATTCCCGTGGTTTATCAGAGCGGCTACCTCACGATAAAAGATTTCGATGAGGATTCTAACCGCTACACGCTTGATTTTCCGAACCAGGAGATAAAGGACGGTTTCCTCGATGTCCTTCTCAAAAAATTCGTCTCCGTTCCCGACGACGATTTGGGGCTTGCAATCGACAATCTTTCTGATGCCCTAAAAGTTGACGATGTTGACAAAGCTCTTTCAATCATAAAATCCGCAATTGCTGATTTGCCAACAATTGTCAAGAAAGACATGTGCGAAAATTACTACGAATCGGTTACGCATCTCCGCACCAATCTGAACGACCTTGTGGACACTGTTGAGGAATTTTTGCAGGAACGGTAAAAATTTGCATTTTTTTTTCAAAAAAAATTCCAAACCACTTGACGAAAGTTTTTCGTTTGTGTATATTATAAACATCAATAAGCACTTGCGGTAGTCATATAACGGCTCATTATCTCAGCCTTCCAAGCTGATGACGAGGGTTCGACTCCCTTCTACCGCTCTAGACCCGAACTTTCGTTCGGGTCTTTTTTTTGTCTCCGGAATGTTTTTCAAACACTTTTCTATTTTTTGCTTTCAGAATGAATCTTCAGATGTCTTTTCCGTTTGCGTTTCTTTTGTTTTACATAACTTAAAAAAACTGTGTTAGAATGGGGAAAGTTAGTTGTGTCATTTTGTGCAAACGAACACGGAGAAAAATTATGGAACAGGAAGTTGTAATTTCAAGAAAGCCGGATGTTGCCGGGGCTGTCGCGGAACTTTGCGGAAAGCTCAGGCGAAATCCCGATTCATATCAGGCTGTCATTTTCCTTGCGGCAATAACTTATGATTTCGCTCTGCTTTCCGAGAAGATAAAGGAACGTTTTCCGAAAGCCGAGGTAATCGGAACGAGCACCGCAGGTGAAATAACGCCGGACGGATTCACGAACAATTCGGTCGTCCTCACCACGATGTGCGATTCTTCCACGAAGGTGAAGGGCTTTTTGGTCGAGCACGGAAGCCGCTATCCGGTTTCTTCAAAAGCAAGAATCGAATCTGCAATCAGGGAATGCGGAATACGGGCGAACGATGCGAATTCTGGAAAAGACGCGTTCGCAATCGCTTTCATAAACGGCGTTTTCAATGCCGAGGAATCGATTCTGACGAATTTTTATTCCGTAGTAAAAAACGATTATTTTCCGCTTGCGGGCGGCACTGCCGGGTTCACAGGGAACGACGCGAAAACTTTCGTCAGCTACAACGGAAAGACGACCCAGGACGGCGCGGCATTCCTTCTCGTGAAGACAAAATGCAAATTCGACGTGAGGCAGGAGGATATATTCAACCCTACAGGAAAGACCATGCTCGTTTCGGAAGCGGACGTTGTGAACAGGACGATTTCCAAATTCGACGGGAAGCCTGCGAAGAGCGTGTATGCGTCAAAGCTCGGCGTTTCGGAGTCCGAGTCGGAGTCCATGACGTTCGAGAACCCGTTCGGGCGGTATCTGAACGGCGCATTGCACATCGCGGCTCTTGCGGGATTCTCGCCTGACAAGAAGATTTCGCTTTTCGCGCGTGTCGTTCCGAATTCCACGCTTGAGCTGATGCATATCGGCGACCCGCTGCAGAAATGCGACGAGACTTGCGAGGGAATCAGGTCGGTACTGCACCCGAAATTCACGCTTCTGATGACTTGCATAACGCGCACCCTTGCGTTCGAGCGTATGCGAATCTCGGACAAAATCATCCAGAAATACAAATCGACGTTCCCGACTTTTGCAGGATTCTCGGCATACGGCGAGCAGCTCGGAAGAATCCACTGCAACCAGACGCTCGTTTCTGTTGTGATAGGAGATTAGAAAATGGCTGAATTGGAAAGAACTGAACTTATAAAGAGCGGGCTTGATGCGGTTGCCTCGATGATTGAGTATCTTGCGAAAGATGCAATCGGTGCGGAATTCCTGAGCGAATACACATCTTCGCGTGAAGTTCAGAACATCGCGACCGAAAAGCAGAAAAACGCGCTGAACAAGCTGATTGAATCCTCATCGGCGATGGACGAGGAGACAAAGAAAATTTCAGAGAACGCAGGACACAACATCGAGCGTCTCGTCTCCGTCTATTCCGAAATCGAGACTCTGAGAAATTCTGTTCAGAGAATCGAGGAGGAGCACAAGCATTATGTGGAGAAATTCAAGATTCTCCATCAGGAAGCGAAGGATATCATGGCGCTCGTCGAGGCAATCCAGAACATTTCCGAGCAGACGAACCTTCTTTCGTTCAACGCTTCGATTGAGGCGGCGCACGCCGGAACTGTCGGTGCGGGTTTCAGAATCATCGCGAACGAGGTCAAGAAGCTTGCCGGAAACACGAAGGGCACGACCGAGAAAATCAAGCATGAAGTCGAGAAGCTTACGAAGTCGCTCGTGGAGCTTGAGAACGGCACGAAGTCGAACGCGTCTTCTCTCGACGGGCTTACGAAAGAGGCTACGGAGACACTCGAACGGTTCGACAAGGTGCGTAAGCTCAATTCCGAGAACAACGCCAATGTCGAGAAAATCAGCACGAGCATTTCGGCAAACGTCAAGGCAATCAACAGCATGATAAAGACGGTGCAGGAGGCTGACGACGTTGCGAACAAGAACGTGGAGCTTTTCGCTGACTGCGCATCCCGGAACCAGATGCTGTTCAACGATTTGTATTCTTTTGCGTATGAGCTGAAGGCGATTTTCGAAGATTTGAAATGACGGATGTAGAGAACATTGAGAAAATCATTCACGACGTGTTCAAGGTCGAGAAGAAAATCAAGAACAAGGAGAATACGAATCGGTGCATTTCTCCTGTGAACAATTCTGTCAAGAATTATTTCGCGTACAATTTTCTGAACCGGCTTCTTCGTCTCCAGAAGCGTTTTGCGGATTCTCCTTCCGAGATAAACGAAATCTGCGAGAAGGTGAAGAACATCGGCGAGTCGAAGGAGCACCAGTGGGCAGGACCGTATTCGGAGCTTGTCGCGCTCGATTTCTATTCTCAGTTCTCTGAATTTTTCGACATTTCGTACATCAACCAGCTGCCGATTCCCCTGCACAAAGATTCGATTCCTGCGAGGAACGGCCAGCGCGGCGTAATCGACATCGATTTGTGCCTTCATCTCCGCGACGGGATGATTTTCACGGACGTTAAGTCGTTCAACTGCGTGCATCTTCAGATTTTCGATGCGATTTTTGCGGACATCGAGGAATTCGCGTCGAAAATCGGGAAGAGCGTCCTTGTGGGCGTGGACAACTTGTCGGAAATCGATTACAGGGAAGTGAAAAATCATCTTGGGACGGAGAAAAACAAAATCCGCCGCGAATTGAAAAAAGCAGTTTCCGAGAACGAGAAAAACCTGATTTACGAGTCGGACGGGCTGAAATTCAACTTCAAAATCAATTATTCCTCGCAAAAGTCATCGTTCCTTTCGACCGTAAAAGAATATTCGCCTTTTGCGATGGCTGAGTCGTACAAGTTCAAATTCCTTGACTACGGCAACAAGCTCGTTGACAACGAATATTCGATGATAACGATTGTGAGAAATCCGTGGTTCAACGAGGAGACTGTCGATTTCGGGGATTTCAACAATTTTTTCTACAGAAGCTTGAGTCGTCGAACTTTCATGGAGCTTCTTAAAATAGAAGGGAACGCGTCTGACTTTTCGAAAGCGTATTCTGCAGCGAGCGGAATCTCAGTTTCCGAGGTGTCGAAAAGCCTTGCGGGCATCGTTTTCATCGACGACAACTCTTCGTCCTCCAAAAGCCAGAAAAATCTCTATTCGGCATACATCTACCTGAACCCGAATTACGCCGTGAAAAATCCGCTTACGATACGAAAACTCGAAAAATACTTCCGCAACTCGTTCGAAAAGCAGATAAAAGATTTCGATGATTTTAAATTTGACAATTATTAATTTTAGGTTTCTGAAAATGTCGTGAGGCTTAAATTCTTCCGAAAATATATTGAAATCGAATGGGAGAATTTATATGAATAATTTTATGAAAAAGATAATTTCCGTTGCATTTTCGTTTGCAGTTGTAGGCTCTGTTTTTGCGACCGACATCTCAAAATATCTGCGCTCGGCTCCGAATGTTGACAGGGCAATGCTCAGCGCGGACTACTGGATTTCGAAATCGGTCGAGCCTGACAAAATCATAATTCCGACAGAAGAAATTCTCAGGCTCAATCAGACTGTCCAGAACGCGTCGCTCGACGACGAGGGAAAATTCGCATATTACGCGTCCTCAAAGAAAAACAGCAGGATTTCAAAGGCGAAGCTCCTTGAGCTTATGGATTTCAATTTCAACGCTGATTATTACATCGACGGCGCGAAAGTCCAGCAGGAATACAAGGACAAGCTGCTCGAACTTCGGAACATTTCCGCGTTGGGCGAATGGAACAACGTGGGGTATGCGTTCATCCTCAGGCGCGGCGGTCTCAGGCTTCTTCCGACAGAGGACATCCTGACGCTTGAGGAAGTGCGGTCGTTCTACGACGAGATGCAGAACAGCTCCGTTTTGATGAACGAGCCTGTGATTGTCCTTCATCAGAGTGCGGATTCCCTTTGGTATTTCGTGATGACGAGCTACTGCAGCGGCTGGGTTCCGTCTTCGAACATCGCTTTCTGCCACAGCTACGACGAATGGAATCTTTACAGGAATCCGAGCGATTTTATTGTCGTTTCTGAGAACAAATTCCGCCTTGACTACGACTGGGTGAACGACAGGATTTCCGAGGTCGAGGTCTCGATGGGAACGAAACTTCAGCTCGTCCCTGTTTCCGAATATCAGACTTCGTACGAGGGGCGCGAGGCTTACGACAATTACATCGTGCGTATTCCTGACAGGAGCCAGGGCGGATATCTGATTTTCCACAACGCGTACATTCCTCTCGGAAAATCCGTCTCCGTCGGCTATGTCCCTTACACTCGGCGGAATCTTCTGAAGATGGCGTTCAGCGCGCTTGGCGAGCGATACGGCTGGGCGGGGTTGTACGATGCGCGTGATGCATCTCAGTTCGTGATGGAAATTTACCGCGCGTTCGGATTCGATCTTCCGCGTTCGACTTCGGGGCTTATTCCGATGGATGCTCCGACTGTCGATGTTGCAGGAATGTCGGTCGCGCACAAGGAATCGATTCTCAAATACATGCCTTCCGGTTCGATTCTGCTTCTTCCTGGGTTCGCGATGCTTTATCTTGGCGAGGTCGACGGAAAATATTACGTCATCTCCTCTTCCGGCGAGAACATTTACGGAACTTCGAGCAAGCTCACTCAGACTCAGGGAGTTTCGGTCTACGATTTGAACACGAAGCGCAAGAACGGCGAAAGATGTGTCGAAGCGATTACAAAAATCAAAGTAATGTATTAGATTTATGAGGACTCGGAAAACGCTTTTCGGGTCTTCAATGTACAAAATCAAAACAAAATTAGGGGTACAAAATGGCAAAGAAATCTGACAACGCGTGCAAAGGTACAGCTCGCGCTCCTCACCGCTCTCTTTTTTACGCTTCAGGCTACACTGATGAAGAACTCAATCAGCCGATGGTCGGAATCATCTGCGCGAAGAACGAACTGATTCCTGGTCACATTGAGTTGGACAGAATTGCGGAAGCTGTCAAAGCCGGTGTCAGAATGGCTGGCGGAACACCTGTCGAATTCCCTGCGATTGGTGTTTGCGACGGAATCGCTATGGGACACGAGGGAATGAAATACTCGCTCGTCACCCGCGAGCTTATCGCAGATTCTGTCGAGTGCGTCGCAAAAGCTCATCAGTTCGACGCTCTCGTGATGATTCCTAACTGCGACAAGATTGTTCCGGGAATGCTCATGGCAGCTGCCCGCCTTGATTTGCCTACTGTTTTCGTGTCCGGCGGCCCGATGATGCCAGGTCATCTTCCTGGCAACGATGCCTCAAATCCGTATTCAGGAAAGAACCTTTCGCTCACAGATATGTTCGAGGCTGTCGGCGGCCTTGCTGTCGGAAAGATAAACGAGGAGCAGCTGAAAGAGATGGAGCTTCACGCTTGCCCTGGTTGCGGCGCGTGCTCCGGAATGTTCACTGCGAATTCGATGAACTGCCTTACTGAAGTCCTCGGACTCGGTTTGCCTGGCAACGGAACTATCCCTGCCGTGACCGGTAGAAGAATCCAGCTTGCAAAACATGCCGGAATGCAGGTCATGGAAATGTACAAAAGGGGAATCACCGCAAGACAGATGATGACTGCCGAGAATTTCCGCAACGCGCTTACAGCTGACATGGCTCTCGGCTGCTCTTCGAACACGATGCTTCACGTTCCTGCTATCGCGCACGAGGCCGGAATCGAAATCGACCTTCACGAAGTCAACAGGATTTCCGAGCGCACTCCGAATCTCTGCCACCTTGCACCTGCAGGACACACTTTCATGTGCGAGCTTGACGATGCTGGCGGAGTTCAGGCCGTGCTTGCGGAGCTTGCAAAGAAAAATCTCATCAACACATCTCTCATCACCGCGACCGGAAAGACAATTGCGGAGAACATAAAGGGAGTCCGTAACCGCAATCCTGAAATCCTCCGTCCGATTGAGAATCCGTATTCTGACAACGGCGGTATCGCAATTTTGTTCGGAAATCTCGCTCCGAACGGAACTGTCGTGAAACGCTCCGCTTGTGCAAAGGAACTCATGCTCCACACGGGACCTGCAAGGGTTTTCAACGACGAGTCCGAGGCGATGGAAGCTGTCCAGAAGGCACAGATAAAGCCTGGCGATGTCGTCGTAATCCGCTACGAAGGACCGAAGGGCGGACCTGGAATGCGCGAAATGCTCGCCGTCACCGCGGCACTCGCTGGTCAGGGCTTGGACAAGCAGGTCGCACTCATCACGGACGGACGCTTCTCTGGCGCGACACGCGGTGCTTCTCTCGGACACTGCTCTCCAGAGGCTGCTGTCGGCGGCCCGATTGCGCTTGTTGAGGAAGGCGACAAAATCACGCTCGACATCAACAACTACAAAATCCACCTCGATGTGAGCGACGAGGAACTTGCAGCGAGAAAAGCAAAGTGGACTGCACCTGAGCCGAAAGTGAAGACAGGCTACCTTGCAAGATACGCAAAGCTCGTTTCTTCTGCAGACAGGGGCGCAATCCTCCAGTAGTTTTTTCTCAAATTTGAATTAGGCTGGCGAAAATTCAGCCTGATTGATTCCTTGTTAAACCTGTTTGGTGTTTTTCGCCGAACAGGTTTATTATTTTCGTATGAAAAATTCATTCGACATAAAAGCTGATTCAAAAAGGCTTCTTCTGATTCTGCTCGGCGCGGTGCTGATGGCTATGAACATCGATTCTTTCGTGCACAGTGCCAAGCTTCTTCCGGGCGGTTTTGCGGGCGTGACGCTTCTGCTTCAAAATATCTTCGTGAAATTCTTCAACGTGAAGCTTCCGTATTCCGTCGTCGTCTATATCTTCAACATTTTTCCGATTTTGATTGGAATCCGGTACATTGGGAAAAAATTCACGGTTTATTCGATTGTGATGATTCTCGTTTCCGGTCTTTTTACTGATTTGTTCGACGGCGCAAAGTTCCTCATGCTTACGGAGGATTCTCTTCTCTGCGCGATTTTTGGCGGAATCGTGAACGCGTTCTCTGTTTCGCTCTGCCTTTTTGCTGGCTCAAGTTCTGGCGGAACTGATTTCATCGCGATTTACGTTGCGGAGAAAACAGGGAAATCCGCGTGGAACTATATTTTTGCGTTCAACTGCTGCGTTCTCGCCGTTGCCGGAATCCTTTTCGGCTGGGACATCGCGCTCTATTCGATTATCTTTCAGTTCACGTCAACTCAGACTGTGAATTTCCTCTACAAGCGTTACGAAAAGACGACGCTGCTTATTGTGACCGACAAGCCTGACGAGGTTTATCATGTGATAAAAAATCTCACTCATCATGCCGCGACCGTTTTTGAAGGGAGGGGCGAATACTCCGGGAAAAATCACAAGCTCGTCTATTCTGTCGTCTCTTCCGACGAATCTGGAAAGCTTGAGGGCGAAATCAGGAAAGTTGACCCCGACGCATTCATCAATGTCATCTGCTCGAAGGAAATAGTCGGGAAATTCTTCAAGCGAACGAATGACTGAGAAAAAGTGAACGGAATGCCGGACTTGTTCGAAAAATGAAATTTCCGGGCAGTTCAAAGTGAACAGGTCGGGGAGTGTTCTTTTTACGACATGATAAATATGCTATCATTTCGCTCATTATGGAAAACAAAACTCTTATTGGCTCGGTTGTCGGCTTTTACAATTCCGTCAGCCTGATTATCAGAATCATCATCGGAATTGCGGTCGGAACTGTTCTCGGTCTCGTCTTTCCTGGCGCAAGCTGGCTCGCAGTTTTCGGTGATTTGTTCGTCGGTGCATTGAAGGCGATTGCTCCTGTGCTCGTCTTCGCTCTCGTCTCCTCTTCACTCGCAAAAGGCTCGTCGAAACTCGACAAAAGATTCGGAATCGTCATCATCCTTTATGTGATTTCGACTCTCCTTGCGTCGTTGATTGCTGTCACCGCGAGTTTTATTTTTCCTGTCTCGATAACATTCGCACAGCAGGCTGAAATCACTTCCGCGCCTGCGGGAATCGGTCAGGTTCTCAAGAACCTTCTCGTGAATGCCGTGTCGAACCCTGTCGATGCAATCGTCCGCGCGAACTATATCGGCATACTCGTCTGGGCAAGCATTTTCGGTCTTGCTGTGAAAAATTTCACTTCGGAAAGCACTTGCGCGATGTTCATTGAGGTCGCTCAGGGCGTTTCACAGATTGTCCGCTGGATAATTAACCTTGCGCCGTTCGGAATTCTAGGGCTTGTCTTCACGACTGTCTCCACAAACGGTCTTTCGATTTTCACGAATTATGGAAAGCTTCTTGCGGTTCTCGTCGGCTCGATGCTCGTCATGTTCTTCATCGTCTCGCCGATGATCGTCGCAATCACTCTCAAGCGGAATCCATACCCGCTCGTCTTGAGATGCCTTCGCGAAAGCGGAATAACGGCGTTCTTCACCAGAAGCTCTGCCGCGAACATTCCTGTGAACATGGAGTTGTGCAAGAAACTCGGTCTTGACGAGAATATGTATTCCGTTTCGATTCCGCTCGGCGCAACAATCAACATGGACGGTGCCGCAATCACGATTGCCGTCATGACTCTCGCGGCCGCAAACACTCTCGGAATCAGCGTCGATATACCGACCGCGCTTATACTCTGCGTTCTTGCAACTCTCGGTGCCTGCGGTGCTTCCGGTGTCGCCGGCGGTTCGCTGCTCCTCATTCCGCTTGCGTGCTCGCTTTTCGGAATCCCGAACGACATCGCAATGCAGGTTGTCGCTGTCGGCTTCATCATCGGAGTCGTTCAGGACAGCATGGAAACTGCGCTCAACTCTGCGAGCGACGTGATTTTCACAGCGACTGCTGAATTCTACACGTGGAAGAAAGAGGGAAGGACGCTGCCGGAGAAGTTTTAGGTGAGGTATACGCACACTTTGTGCATATCTGAATTGTGAAAAAACCTGTCCGAATTCGCTTTCGAACAGGTCTTTTTTGAGATTCCGAAAAGAAATCGGAATGTCGCGTTTTCTTCTATAAATATTGTAGCTTTGTTTTTACTCCGGCAGATTTTCCGCAAGAATCGTGTAGCACGGGGCAGAGTGCGAGTATGCGAATCCTGTCGCGTTCGATGCCATTTTCAGAAGCGCAATCGAGTGAACCGGCTGGAATCCCGTGCACATCGTCATGACGAATTCCGTGGCTTTCTCCGTGCTGACTGACGCAAGGCAGATTGACATTACGAGCGTGTTCAGGAAGAACTGCGGGCGGAATGTTCCTGAAAGCACGTATTTCTGAGTTCCGCTGTCCTGTGCAACTGCGAAAGTGCTGTACGGGTCGTAGTATTCAACTCCGAATCCGTAGCCCTGAAGATAAGCGAGTTTTGTATTTGCTTCTTCTTCCGTGTCAAAAGACAGTTTGAACACGTTTGATGCTGCTGTCGATGCGTCCGTCAGCTTGTACAAATCGGCACGGTCGGTCGCGACTGATTCGAGGTAGCTTGTATCCTGACCGTTTGCGGAAACGTAAGAAGAGACGAGCGGAATCTTGTTTTTCCAATGCGCAGTGTACGATGAAGCGATGCTGCCTTTCTTGTCCGTTCCGTATCTTGTGAAACCCCATTTTCCAAGCGGAAGCTCCGTCACGAGGTCGTCTTCGTTGATGATGTTGAAAATCGTCTTGTATGATGACGCGTTTTCGTTTGTCGTCGTTCGGGGCGTTGCGAATGTGTATGCGAACGATTTCCAGTTTTCGTCGTCCTCGTAGATTTTTCCGAGAATGTTCGCGATTGCAGCTCCTCGTGAGTGCCCTGTCAGAAGTATGATTTTCTCTGCTTCGGAATCTTCTTTTTCGGAAACGTATGAATTGAATTTTTCGTTGAGCCTTTTTGCCGCAAGCGCGAATCCTTTGTGCTCCGTCGCGAATGATGTTGCGAGCGCAGTGTAGTTTGCTGTTGATTCAGCCTGAACGCTTGCCGTGTCTGTTATTCCGACTTTCGTCGCAACCGCAATTGAATGTGTTGCAGAAAGCGTCGCATAAGTTGTGCCTGAAAAATCGCCTACGTCAAAGTTGCTTTGCCACTGTGCCTGTCCGCTTGAACCTTGAACTGCCATCGTGAAAATCTGATATTTTTTGTCGCCGGAAGTTACGGTTTTGTTTGCGAAAACCGCGCTCGTCAAATCGTCTTTGTCCGAAAGATAATCTTCTGCAGAAAGCTTGATTTCAGTCACGTCTTCAAAGGCGAAATTCTTGTAGAGCGTCGTGTTGTCGTATGCGCTTACAGGATTCGTCTCTGACGTTTTCATGCTGACTTTTGCTGTGTCGTAGCAGTCGAACGCAAGCGCGCACGCGAAGTTCGCGATTTCCTTTGAGTACGATTCGTTTGTTGAATTTATCAGCATCGAGTCCGAATATGTGAATGTCGTGTCGTAGCTCAAAACGTTCGTTCCGAGCATGAAATTCACAGTGGCGTTGTTAAGCTCGTAATTGTAGTCGCTCTCGTCGTCCGCGCAGGAAAAAAGGGCGAGCGAAAGAAGCGTCGCCCCCGCCAAAGCCAAAATTGATTTTTTCATTGAATTTCTAGTTGATTTCCTCATTCTTGTAAATCCTTGTTGAATTCTGATTTGCTATTTGCTTGGGAAATGGTATGTCGCTCCGATGCTGAGGTTCGTCACATCCTTGCTGAGCGTTGTCTTGTTTCCGCTCAAATAATAATCCGTGTCGAAATATTTTGCGAAGAGACCTGCAACCGTGACTGTGAGATTTTCAACCGGGTAGAATTCAATTCCAGTTCCCACGCAGAAACTGTCGAGAACCGGGTTGAAAGTGCTGTTCGATGTGTCGTTCGTTCCCTGGTTTCCGTACTGGAGTCCGAGGCTTGCCGAGAACCATTTGCAGGCTTTGTAATCCGCTCCGACTGCGATTTCCCATGAGTTGTCGTAATAAGTTTCCCCGAGAATTGAATTCTGGTCCGCGAAATAATTGAAGTAATAGTTGAAGCTCGCGCTTAAGTAAAGCGGTTCCGTTGCCTGCCAGCCTGCGCCGAGATTGAGGGCCGCTGGAAGGTCGGTGTGGAATGTTTTTCCGTCGTAGATTCCGTAAGCGGATGCGAGTTTTCCTTCGACTTCCTTGACTTTGTATTTTACCGAAGACTTTGACTGGTACTGAACTGCAAGGTCAACGCATTCAATCGGCTTGTAGTGGATTCCGAAAACTCCGCTGACTGTCCAGCCGTTTGCTTTGTACGAAATTTCGTCGCTGCCGTTTCCAAGTTCATTGAAATATCCGCTAGTGATCGACATGAGCTGTTTTCCGTGAACGTATCTGAGTCCCGCCGCAAACGAAAGGTTGTCGAGGAAAAGGTATGACACACCGAGCTGTCCGCCGTAAGTAATCGAAGTCACATTGAGCGAATGTCCGCCCTGCTGCGCGATTTTCATGAGATAGCTTGCCGCGGTGCTGTATTGCTCTGCCTCCGCCTGCTTTGCGATTTTCGTAGTTTGAGAGGTTGCCGATGCCGATTCTTCGTATGCCGCTTTTGATTTTTCCATGTACTGTGAAGCAGAATTCGCGAAGAGAAGGGAAGTCGCGCTCGTTCCTTCCGAATATGTAAGCGAGCCGCCTCCAGCATACACTCCGAAATTTCCGAAAATTGAAAGCCGGCTGAGTTTGTATACCAAGTCGAAGTCAGGGTAGAGCAGAACTGTCGTCTCGTCGTTCGAATAATAATCCGAAAGTCCGTTGCTAGCGAATTTGTCGCCTGTGTTCAGCTCGTTTCCGTATTCCTTGAACACGAACTGGTTTCCTGCCTCAAGAAAAAGCCCTTCTTCCATGAATGCTGTTCCTGCGACGTTGTAATATGAGGCTTCCGGTCTTTTTGCCTCTGAATTTCTGCTCGGGTTTCTTAGGTAGCCCGTGCTCATGTTCGTTTTGTTTTCCACGCCGCTTGCAAAAATTGCGTTTGAAGAGAGAAGCGCGAACGTGGCCAGCGAAATCAGTTTCACCGATTTTTTCGATGTTTTCATTCTTTGTTGCTCCGTTATGAATTTTTAGGTTGACATTTTGACATTTTTTGTCATTTTGTCATAGAAGGTAATGGCGAATTTTGGAGATTTTTCTCAATTCTTTCTATTTAATTGCATTTTGCGCGGATTTTCCCTGTCAATATTTTTGTAGAAAAAGACTAGAAATTGAGTATAATTGATATTTGTTATTTCAAGGGGAAAGAATGCCCTCGAACATATATTTATGTTTATAAAAGAAAAAATAGAAAAAAAGAGGTTGAAAAATGATTTGCAGAAAGAAAAATGCATTCAAGCTTTTTGCCGCTGTGGCATTGAGCAGTTCGCTTCTTCTTGCTTCGTGCGGTTCTACTGCACAAGTTACGGAGTTGATGGAGACTATTGAAGCGCAGAAAGTAGAAATCGAAAATCTCGAAATCGAAAGGGATGCTCTTCAGGCTCAGATTGATGCTCTCAATGCGGAAGTTGCGGCTAAAAACGAGGAGATTGATAATCTCAACAAGGAAATCGAGAATCTCAGAAGCCAGATTGCGTCGCTCGGCTCTGAGAACGAGAGCCTCAAGAAACAGCTTGATGCGAAAGTTGCCGAGGCTGACAATCTCAAAAAGCAGCTTGACACAAAGAACAATGAGCTTGCAGCGAAAACTACGGAAGCATCTAACCTGAACAAAGAAATCGCTTCTCTCAAGAAGGATGCCGAGAACCAGAAGAAAGCTGCCGACGCTGCAAAGAAAGAAGCTGATGCCGCAAAGAAGAGCGCGGACGCTGCAAAGAAGGATATCGAAACTGCAAAGAAAAATGCTGATGCCCTCAAGAAATCTTCTGACGCACAGGCAAAGGAAATCGCAGACCTCAAGAAGCAGCTTGCAAGCGCAAACGCAAATGCCGATGCCGCAAAGCAGCTCGATTCCCTCAAGAAGACTTCCGATGCACAGACAAAAGAAATCACCGACTTGAAAAAGCAGCTTGCCGACGCGAACAAAGCGCAGTCAAACGCAGCCGCAAAAGACAAGGAAATCGCGGATTTGAAAAAGCAGGTTGCTGACGCGAACAAGGCTCAGTCAACAGCTTCATCTGCAAAGGACAAGGAAATCGCAGACTTGAAGAAACAGCTTGCCGACGCGAACAAAGCGCAGTCAAACGCAGCCGCAAAAGACAAGGAAATTGCAGACTTGAAAAAGCAGCTTGCAGATGCAAATTCAACTGCTGACGCTGCAAAGAAGTCCGGCGTTCTCAGCGAATCGCTCAAAAAAGAGAATGATTCGCAGAAGGCACAGCTTTCCGCAAAGGACAAGGAAATCGCGGATTTGAAAAAGCAGGTTGCCGACGCGAACAAGGCACAGTCAAACACTGCTGCAAAAGACAAGGAAATTGCGGACTTGAAGAAACAGCTTGCCGACGCGAACAAAGCTCAGTCAAACGCTGCTGCAAAAGACAAGGAAATTGCTGATTTGAAAAAGCAGCTTGCCGACGCGAACAAAACTCAGTCAAACACTGCCGCAAAGGACAAGGAAATTGCTGATTTGAAAAAACAGCTTGCCGACGCGAACAAGGCAAAATCAAACACAGCCGCGAAAGACAAGGAAATCGCAGACCTGAAAAAGCAGCTTGCCGACGCGAACAAGGCGCAGTCAAACGCATCTGCAAAGGACAAAGAAATTGCTGATTTGAAGAAACAGCTTGCTGATGCTAACAAGTCGGCAGAAAGCAATGCGAATGCTGCAAAGGATTTGGACAACCTCAGAACTGCTTACGACGAGCTTCGCAAGGCTAAGCCTCTTCCTGAGCTTGACTTCCCGAACTTCCCTGTCAGCGAGTCTGACCCGCACGTTGTCATCACAAAAGTTCAGGGCGCATACGTCAGCATCGAATGGGACGAGGAAGGAAAAATCGTTCAGCTCCCATACTGGTTCTGGCAGAAACTCAACGATTATGACAACAGCGTAGTTTATGTCCGCGACGAGTACGGAAAGCTCGTTGAGCAGTCAAGAAAGGCTGGACCACTTCCACCGGTTCCTGCTTCTGCAAAGAAAAAATAACACTTCGACTACGCTCAGTGACCGCGATTAACGCTCAGTGAATGCAAATAACATTCTGTGAATGCTGGTGGTCAGTGAGCGTTGGTGATTCTGTTAGCGAAAAAAATACCCCGCAAGAGTGAAAAAAGTTCATCTTGCGGGGTGTTTGATTTTAAATCGTATGATTAAACCGTAAACACGTCGATTTTTTCGCCGATTGCGCGGATTGAGTCGTGGACGTTTACGGAGGTCAGACGCAAAGATTCGCCAGCGTCCTGGATTCTGTCAGTTCCGATTGAAACTTCCTCCATGTTGCTGCTGATGTTCTGCGTGCTTTCCTGCAACGTCTTGATTTCAGAAAGAATGAGGTAATTCCCTTCCGACATCTCTTTTGACGCGTTCCGAACTTCGCTCGTGCTGTCGTTCATGTGCTTGAGGGCTTCGCCAATCTGCTTTGAGCCTTCGTCCTGCTCGTCCATCGCCATTTTAATCTGGAAGACGAGAGTGTCGGTTTCCTTGATTTTGTTTGAAACTGACGTGAATGCCTCGCTCGACTCGTCGGAAGCTTCGACCACATCTTTGATTGAATCCTTGATTTTCGAAAGCTGCTCTCCGATTGTCTTCGACTGGGCAGATGAAGTTTCCGAGAGCTTTCGGATTTCGTCCGCGACGACCGCAAAACCTTTTCCGGCTTCACCGGCATGTGCCGCCTCGATTGCCGCATTCATCGCAAGAAGGTTCGTCTGCGCGGCAATGCTCAAGATAGCCTGGTTCGCTTCCTGGAGCATCTGCGACTGGTTCTCAATCGAAAGAATCCTGTCGTTCACGTCTTTCTGTGTGTTGAATCCGCGTTCCGCATCGACCTGCAAATTCTTGAACGAACTTGCCATCTGCTCGACCGACCTTTTGACCGAGCTGATGTTTCCGATCATCTCCTCAACAGCTGCGGAAGCTTCCTCAACGCCGGAAGTCTGGGTCTCAATCATGTTTTCGAGAGTCGTGATGCTGCTAGAAATCTGCTGCACCGCGCCGACGGTCTGCGAAACGCTCGCCGTCTGGTTGAAAATCTGCTGCTTGATGGAGCCGATGCTGGAAGCAATCTGCGTGATTGCGCTCGCCGTGCTTTCCGTCGTTCCGTTCATCACATCTCCGGAAGTCTTGAGGTTGTCGCGCGCTTTTTTCACCTCGGAAATCGTCTTGTTGATTTCGGAAGAGAATTTGTTGAATTCTTGGACAATCATTCCGAGTTCGTCCCCGGAATCCGATTCAATCTGCTCCGTCAAATCTCCCTTCGCCATCTTTCCGAACGAATTCTGCAGCGCGTACATCGGTTTCAGCATCTTCCGAATCAGAATCGTCGCCAAAAGCAGGATTATCAGAGTGATTGACGTTATGAGGGGCACAAGAATCGAAAGTGCCTTGAACATGATGCTGTTGATTACGGAAATGTCGTCCGCCGCAAAAATCATTCCTTTGACTTCGTTGTTGAGTCCGACAATCGGGGCGTAGACTGCGATGTACCTTTTTCCGCGGATTTCAGTGTACCCGTAATATTCGCCTCTCTGATAGAGAACTTGGGTGATGACCTCTTTGTTGTCGATTCTCGTTCCGACCAGCGATTTTCCGTTTTCGTCGGAGAGCGTAGTTGCGACACGGACGTCGTTGCTGAAAAGCGTGAATTCCGAACCGTAACGCTCTTTTAGGGAGTCCACGGAATTCTGCGCAATCATGTCATATCCTGCGATGACCGCACCTGAAATCATGTTCGTGTCGGGATTGCGGATAGGGCAGGCAACCAGAAACGAAAGGTGCCCCGTGGAATCAGGAGTGTCGAATCCTGCGACGATGCTCCCCTGCAATGCGTAAGCGGCAAGCGAGATGTTGCCGAAGTCCTTTCCGCGATGCAGCTTGTTTCCCGATGCGACTGTGTTCGAATGCGTTCCGATAATGCTAAGGCAGTCCAAAGAATGATATTGGTTTTCAGCTTCAAGAATCTGCTGTACATATTCGTAGTCCTGATCAATCATGGCGAGTTTTATGTCCGTGGCATTCGCGATGCTCTGTACGACGCCCTTCAAGAATTTCTCTTTCTGTGCGATTTCACTGTTCCACCCTGAAACTGAATTTTTTAGTCCGTCCACGGTAGACGTTTTGACAGCTTTTGCGAAAAGAAACATTGCGACGATTAGTGTCGTAACCGTGCAGACAAAAATTGATGCGGCAAGTGCAATCCTGATTTTGTGGCGCATAGGGAACTTTACATGCGCGTCTGTAACTTGCGTGTCCATAAAGAAACTCCTTCGAGCGAAAATAAAAAACTTTAGTCAAAAAAAGCTAATTTTGAAGAAAAAATAACAAAACGCAATTGAATCTATCTGAATAAAATCTCAAAAATCTCTAATTTTTTTTGCAACTTTCGCTTGCCAGGTGCGAATGCGTCCTAAGCGATTGTGAAGTGGATGCAAGCGTTCACGGCACGGCTGACGCCGTACCTTCACTGGTGGCGAGGAAATTGAAATTTTGTCGGAAGAAGAATATTGGTCTTCAACGGAAAACGGAGATTCTGCGGCATTCTTCCAGATTTTTGATGAAGATGGAGAACAAGACGATACCACAAAAACACACGAATACGCCGTGTTTGTAGTCCGCGAATGGAAAAAATCATAATGCAAAGATCCAAAGACGCGCTTTCTGCCTTAAAGCAGAAATATGCAGTCGTGCCTGATGTTCGCTCTCTTTCGGACGAGCAGAAGGCGTGGCTTCAGATGAAGATTCAGACGCTGTGCGGTGTGGCGCAAGAGAAAAATATCGTACTTGCGCTGCAAAAAATCGGCAATCGGCTTGCTCATGCAACGGAGGATTTGTCAGATTCTGAATTGCAGAAAATTGTTTCGTTCGTGTTCGAGAATATGGGCGAAATCGAAAAAATTGTGAGTGTATAGGACTTTTGTAATGATAAAAAATCATCGAAAATCACGGAATTTCAGCAGAAAGGCTTTGGAGCGTGTGAATGAAATTCTGCAAAAATACCCAAACGGCATTTCAGACATTCTGAGTGTTGGAGAAGAATCTCGTGCATGGATTGAGAAGAAAATCCAGCAAACTCGCGAGTGTTTGAAAAAGGTTCTTTTTTCAGAAAAGCCTGCTTGGTGGGAAACTTTGCGGCTTACCAGAAACAAAACGGCTCATCAAACAGAAGATTTTTCAGATGAAGAATTTTCTGGATTGTGCAAAAATCTCTTTTCAAATATTGAAAAATCGCCGCCGATTTGAAGTCGAATATTGAACGATACAGGCAAGAATCAAAGAAGAAGCGCAAGTTCGAAAATTCGCCGTCAGCATCGCTCGGTTCTGAATCCGAAAAAAAGCAGCTTGTGGATGCAATGGAAGATATGATTTCGCCAGTCGAGCCGGAAGATGTCAAAATTGAGTTCCCGAAAAATCAGTTTGCCCAAAATGCAGAAAAGATGCTTTCAGAGATTCTTTCTTACGAAGGTGCAAAAGGTTATTTAAGTTCTCATGAAGGTCTTTCTGAAAACATTCAGACTGATATTCTTGAGTGGATTCTGAAATCTCAGCGGAAGCTGGAAAAAGAAAATCCGTTTGTTGATGAGGCGGTTTTCATAAACCAGCAGAAAAAACTTTCCGCAGAAGAAATCGCAATAGACCTTTCTGCTGAAAGTTCAAAGATAAAATACCATTACAAGTGTCTGCCAAGCGTAAGTGATTCAAAACGCGGCAACATTGCGCAGAGCAATCTTGATTTTGATTTTTACGCAAAGGCTTTTTCTGAGCAAAAGGTTGTTAAAAAAGCAGAAAATGGCAAAGAAAAAATATCTTGGAAATCGGCTGAAGAATTGGAAACGCTCAGAAGGAATTTCATTTCTGATATGGAAAAGGAACTTGTTGAGCGTAAGAATAAGTGGGAGCAGCAGCAAATTGATGAAATGAGAAAAGTGTTTCTTGAAGAGCTTTACAAGAAAATCGACAATTTCATTCGACTTGAAAAACTGCTTTCTCCGTTTATCAAAAATCTTGGTCGCCTTTGGGATTTGTCAGAAACGACATTTGAGACAAGCGGTTTTGAGGTCCTTGAGCAGTTTGCAAAACTTTTGGAACAGGACGAATCATTGCAAGAACTTGCCGAACTCCTTGGAAAGCAAAGTCGTGCGCAGTCCACATTCGAAAAAGAATTGCACGACAAAACCGTCATAAAAACTGAATGGCATCCAAAACCTGCATATCGCGGTGAGGTAAACAGTTTGCGATACTCAAACGACATTTCTGCCGTGCTGCCAAGTGAACTTGCTTTGCTCAAAAATCCTGCCGCAAAGAAACTTTTTCAGCTCAAATTCGCGCAGAAGCAGCTTCTTTCTTTCCTGTACCAGAATATGAACGCAACATCAAAAGAAGAAACCGAGCAAGAAGAAGTTTCTGTAGAAAAAAAAGAGCCAAAAGGTCCGATTATCATCTGTGTTGACACATCTGGCTCTATGAATGGAACTCCAGAGAACGTCGCAAAAACAGTTACATTTGCGCTTTCGAAAATCGCAATCGAGGAAGAGCGGAAATGCTATATGATTTCGTTCTCTACGGGAATTGAATCGCTTGACTTGAGCGATTTCAAGAACGGAAACTCACTTCCAAAGCTCGTTCAGTTTTTGCGAATGAGTTTCAACGGCGGAACTGACGCAAATCCAGCCCTTCGGCACGCTGTGGAAATGCTTCAGAAAGACGGCTACAAAAATGCAGACGTTCTGATGATTTCTGATTTTGTGATGGGAACTCTGTCAAATGATTTGGTTAAGTCAATCGAATCTGAAAAAGCAAACGGAACGGATTTCTACAGCCTTGTCATCGGCTCTAGCGGAAACAACGGAACAATTGAGTGTTTCAACCACAACTGGCTTTATGACACGAACGATTCCAAAGCCACGCGTCATTTAGTCGAGCAGCTACACGAACTGAAAACGCGAAAGGCATAGTCTTCTCTTCTACAATTGATTTTTTGAATTCAGAGTGAAAATCGGCAATGCTCTGTGCTATAATGCAACCGATGAAAGAATGTGAAAAGAAAAAACATCCCGAAAAGAAGCCGAGCAACATAAAGCCAATTGACCCGAAGATGTGGGAGCGGATTCAGGGATTACGGCTGATGGACGATGATTTTATGACAATCGTGTTTTCGGGTGACAATAAACTGACTGAATTTTTGCTGAGAATTTTACTAGACCGAACAGATTTGACAGTGAAACAATCTTTGACGCAAAAAGAGAAACACAACATTTTCGGTCGCTCGGTACGATTGGATGTTTTGGCGGTCGATACCGAGGGCAAGCAGTACAACATCGAGATTCAGCGTGCGGACAAGGGCGCGTCTGAGAAACGTGCGAGATACAATCTTTCGATGATTGATGCCCACTCGCTGAAGAAGAACGATGATTTTGAGGCATTGCCAGAAACATATATCATCTTCATAACCGAAAATGATATTTACAAAAAAGACAAGCCGATTTACAAAGTAAAACAGATTATTGAAATTGAAGATGAAAAACCGATTGTGTTTGAAAACGGCGTTCATACGATTTATGTGAACGGAGCATACAACGGCGAGGACGCGATTGGCTGGCTGATGCACGACTTCCGCGAAAGCAATGCGGACAAGATGCACTACGCCGAGATTGCCGAGCGCGTGCGGTTTCACAAACAGGAAGACGGGGAGGTGAGCACAGTGTGCAGGGCATTTGAAGAATACGGAAAAGAAAAAGTTCTTGAGGAGCGCAAGTCTATCGCAAAGAAACTGCTTCAAGACGGTTCTATGTCGCTTGAGCGCATCGCAGGCATTGCTGATTTATCTCTTGAGCAGGTGCAGAAACTTGCGGAGCAAATCCAACATCAGTCATAGCTTGCTATGAAAAATCCGCTTTCGTCATTCACGACTGGAAGTGGATTTTTTTTTGAAATCGCCGAGTGCGGGCGGTTTCACGAACTAAAAACGCGAAAGTCATAATAAAAAAGCCTGGAAGCTTGATTCATCTCAAACTTCCAGGCTTTCGTTTTTTATCGCAAATCGAACGTTATAAAACTACTTCTTCTGTCCGTAGTATGCGTTCGGGCCGTGCTTCCTCTGGTAGTGCTTGTCGATAATGTACGGCGGAAGCTGCGTCGCGGCAGGATTTACCTGCAGCGTAATCGTTGCCATCTTTGCGACTTCCTCAAGCACCGCGGCATTGTACACGGCTTTGTCAGGCGTTGCGCCCCAAGTGAAAGGCCCGTGACCTGCGACCAAGACCATTGTCGTCTCCGCTGGATGCAGTCCCTCGTCTGCAAAGTGCTTCACGATGAGGTTTCCGGTCTCAAGCTCGTAGTTACGTGTGAGCGCGTCCTTTGTGATGTACGGGGTGCAAGGAACTACCGACTGGATGTGGTCAGCGTGAGTCGTTCCGAAAAGCGGAATCGGACGCTGTGCCTGTGCCCAACCGACAGCGTATGTCGAGTGTGTGTGTACGATTCCGCCGATTTTTGCTCCGCCTTTCACAGCCCATTCTTTGTAGAGAACGAGGTGCGTGTTTGTGTCGCTCGAAGGATTCAAAGCTCCCTCGACGATTTTTCCGTCCAAATCGACAACGACCATGCTGTCAACTGTAAGCTCCGGGTATGCGACTCCGGACGGCTTGATTGCGAAAACGCCTGCGTCAGGGTCGAATGCCGACACGTTGCCCCAAGTGTAAATCGCAAGATGCTGAGCCGGAATCTGCATGTTCGCTTCGTAAGCCTGCTCTTTTATAGTCTGAAACATGCTCATCTGTATTCTCCGTGATTAGCGTTTTGAGTTCCAATAAGCCGCATTCCATCTGAGCTCATTGCGAATCTGCGGAATCGTAGTTTCCTTGCCGATTGCGACACATTCGATTCCGACCATCTCAGCCCAATCCTGCAGCTGCTCGCGTGTGATGATGTTTGAGAATGCGGTGTGGTGTCCGCCGCCTGCCAAAATCCATGCCTCGGCAGATGTCGAAAGGCTCGGGTACGGTTTCCAGAGCATACGGGCAACCGGGAGTTTCGGAAGAGGAGCTTCTGGCGGAATGACGTTGATTTCGTTCACTACGCAGCGGAATCTTGTTCCCATGTCAACCACAGCGGCAACGAGACCTTCGCCTTCGAGAGTGTTGAAGACCATTCTTGCAGGAGGCTCCTTGTCTCCGATTCCGAGATGGTGGACTTCGATTTTCGGTTTTGAGACCGCAATCTCCGGGTCAACTTCGAGCATGTGGCTTCCCATGTTCGCTTCTTTGCCTTTGACGAGGTTGTAAGTGTAGTCTTCCATAAAGGCATTTCCCTTCTTTCCCTCGACGACCTGACCCGCAGTCATCGCCTTGAATGTGCGGACGAGTGCTGCCGTTTTCCAGTCGCCTTCCGCGCCGAATCCGTAGCCGTCTGCGAGGAGTCTCTGGATTGCGAGTCCCGGGAGCTGCTTCATTCCGTGCAGGTCCTGGAAGTTCGTGCAGAGTGCCTTTCCGTTGTTGTCCTTGAGGAATTTTCTGAGCGCGATTTCGATTTTTGCCTGTTCCTTAATCTGACCGACGATGAAATCCTTGTCGAATCCGTTTCCGGTGTTGAAGTTGATTTCGTACTTCTGGTTGTACTCGTCGTAGAGCGCGTCAACGTCTCCCTGGCTGACTTCGTTCATGTACGCTACTAGGTCTCCGATGCCGTAATATGGAACGCTCCAGCCGAATTTAATCATTGCCTCAACTTTGTCGCCGTCTGTGACCGCAACTTCGCGCATGTTGTCGCCGAAACGAAGGACGCGGAGTGTCTTTCCGTCAGCGACCGCACGTGCAACGCGCATCCAGTCCGCAATTCTCTTCTGGACGCATTCGTCTGCCCAGTGTCCGCAGATGACCTTTCTCGGCAAATCCATTCTTGCGGTAATAAAGCCGAATTCGCGGTCGCCGTGTGCGCTCTGGTTCAGGTTCATGAAGTCCATGTCCATTGTGGCATACGGAATCTCCACGTTGAACTGCGTGTTGAGCTGCAAAAGCGGCTTTTTGTATGCGTTCAAGCCCGCAATCCACATCTTTGCCGGGCTGAATGTGTGGCACCATACGATAACGCCGGCGCATTTGTCATCGGCATTCGCAGCCTCAAGTGTCTTATGAATTGAGTCTGGTGTCAGAAGAGTCTCTTTCCATACGAGCTTGCACGGAAGACCTGCCTTTGCGTTCAGCTCCTCCACCATTTTCTTTGAGTCGATGGCGACCTGCTTGAGCGTCTCCTCTCCGTACAAATCCTGACTTCCTGTCAGAAACCAGAAATCAAATTCATCCAATGCAACCATTTTTTCCTCCTTATTTTAGATGCATTTCTAATTGTTTGTTTTTAGATGCTGTATTTTTTACTACTCAATATTCTCGATAGAAGCTCTCTCAATAGCAAGACCCTTTGTGTATCGCTCGAAGAACTTGTTGAATCCGTCGATGTCGTCCTGCTTCGGTGCTACCGTCGTCTTTTTGCTCGATGCGAAGACATTCTTCTCAAGCCATTCAGAAAGCGGAAGTCCGTTTCCGTTCACGAGGTACGACGCGAGGACTGCCATTCCCCACGGTCCGCCTTCGCCCGCTGTCTCAAGCGCGGAGACCGGGGTGTGAAGGGCAGCCGACATGATTGACAGTCCGACTTCCGCCGTTTTGAAGAATCCGCCGTGACCTGTGAGGCTGTCGATTTTCACGTTCTCCTTGTCGAAAAGGATGTCCATTCCCGTCCTGAGTGCGCCGAGTGCCGTGCAGAGCTGTGCGCGGATGAAATTCGCCATCGTGAACGACGCGTGCTGCGTGCGTACGAAAAGCGGGCGGCCTTCCGTGAGTCCCGTAATGCTTTCTCCCGAAAGGTAATTGAACGGGAGAAGCCCTCCGCAATCCTTGTCGCCTTTCAGCGCGGAAAGGAGAATCGTCTGGTAGAGTTTTCCCTTGTCCGAGCTTTTCCCTGTCACAGCCGTGATTACTTCGTCGAAAAGGCTCACCCAGTGGTCGAATTCTCCCATGCAGTTGTTCGCGTGCGCCATTGCGACGAGCGCGCCGTCAGGTGTCGTGACCAAATCGATGAGTCCGTTGTACGCCTTCGACAAATCTTTTTCGAGGACGACCATCGCGAATACGCTCGTTCCTGCCGAGACGTTGCCTGTGCGTTTTGCTACGCTGTTCGTCGCAATCATTCCGGTTCCGGCATCTCCCTCCGGCGGTGCCATCTTCGTTCCTGATTCAAGGTCGCCCGCTGGGTCGAGGAGTTTTGCTCCGTCGCTTGAAAGCGTTCCCGCATCTTCGCCTGCAAGAAGGACTTTCGGAAGCAAATCTTCGAGTTTCCAGCTGAATTTCTTGTCCGAAATCAGGTTGTCGAATTTCGCTATGAAGTCCTTGTTGTAGTTTCTCGTTGCGGTGTCAATCGGGAACATTCCTGATGCGTCGCCGATTCCGAGGACTTTCTCGCCAGTGAGCTTCCAGTGGATGAAGCCTGCGAGCGTCGTGAAGAACGCGACATCTTTCACATGGCTTTCATTGTTCAGAATCGCCTGATAAAGATGAGAGATGCTCCAGCGTTCTGGAATCGGGTAGCCGAAGAGAGATGAGAGCTTTTCGGAAGCCGCGCCTGTGATTGTGTTTCTCCATGTCCTGAACGGGACGAGAAGTTTTCCGTCACTGCCGAAAGCAAGGTATCCGTGCATCATTGCCGATATTCCGAGCGCGCGGATTTTTTTGAGCACGACTCCGTATTTTTCTTCCACGTCGTGCTTCAGGTCAGCGTATGCCGACTGCAAGCCTGTGATGATTTCTTCTTCCGAATACGTCCATATTCCGTCAACGAGGGAATTTTCCCATGTGTGGCTTCCCATTGCCGCCGGGGCGTTGTCCGAACCAATCAGCACTGCTTTGATGCGTGTTGAGCCGAATTCGATTCCGACGACTGCGTTGCCGGATTCGATAAGACTTTTAATCTCGCTTTCTGTCATTTTTTCTCCTGTTTCTACTTTTTTATGCTGAACCTTATCACGTTCCAAGATGCAGCTTTCAGGTTCACGCTGTATATATCATTTTCACTCTGTTTTACTGTAAGCGCAACTGATTTTAAATTTTCCGACTTTTCCAGCGTGTTTTTCGCCGCCAAATCGCTTCCAGAAAGCTCCGTCCTATAAATCATCTCGCTTTTTCCGAAGGATGAAAGGTCGATTTCTGTTTCCGCGTCCTCGGTTTTGCTCGTGTTGAGAGCGAATACTGTGACCTCGTCGTTTTCTTCGTTGTAAATCGTGCTGAAAATGACGACCGGGACTTCTCCGTACGCCTTTGTTTCTTTCGTCGCTGTCTTTACAATCGGCATCAAAACAGTTCCGCGTCCGTAAACCGAAACGTCCCTGAACGGAAAATAAATCGCCTGCTTGTAAGAGCCTTTGCCCGGCTCCGTGAACACCGGCGCGATTACGTTCACGAGCTGCGCGAGGCAGGCGACTTTCACCCTGTCCGCGTGGTTCAGGAGCGTTATCGCCATTCCGCCGAACGCGAGCGCGTCAAGAAGAGAGTAGTGGTCTTCGAGAATGCGCGGGGCTTCCATCCACGGATGCGGCTCGCTCTTGCTCTGGTACCAGATGTTCCATTCGTCGAAAGAAAGGTACATCTCCTTTTTGCTTCGCTTGAGTGCCTTCACATAGTCGCAGGTCGCGATGCTCGTCTTTATGAACTGCTCCATGTCGTAGAAAGAAGCGAGGAAATCGTCGTCGTCGCACTTGTTCTCGAAATAGCGGTGAATCGAAATGTAGTCCGCCAAATCGTAAGTATGCTCAAGGACGATTCTGTCCCATTCCGGGTACGTCGGCATTGACGAGGACGCGCTTCCGCAGACGATTGTCTTTATCGATTCGTCCGTCCATTTCATCAGCTTCATCGCCTCGCGCGCCTTCTTTCCGTAATCGACTGCATCGAGATGGCAAATCTGCCACGGGCCGTCCATTTCGTTTCCGACGCACCAGTATTTGATTTTGTGCGGCTCTTTGTGCCCGTTCTTTATGCGAAGGTCGCTCCAAGTTGTTCCCGACGGATAGTTGCAGTATTCCACCATGTCCGCCGCGTCCTGAATCGTGCCTGTTCCCATGTTGACAGCAGCCATCACGCCTGTCCCTGCCTTTTTCGCCCAGTCAACGAATTCGTCGATTCCGATCTGGTTCGTCTCGATTGTGTGCCATGCGCGGTCAAGCCTTGTCGGACGCATTTCCCGCGGCCCGATTCCGTCCTTCCAGTTGTAGCCCGAAAGGAAATTTCCGCCCGGATAGCGCACCAGTCCGACACGCAAATCTTTTATGAGATCGATTACGTCCTTTCGAAATCCCTGCTCGTCGGCTGTTTCGTGACCAGGCTCGTAAATGCCTGTGTATACCGCCCGCCCGAGATGCTCGATGAACGAGCTGAAAAGATTGTCGTCAACTTTTCCCTTTGTGAAATCTTTTACGATTGTGACTTTTGCTTTCATATAATCTCCTCCATTCCTTATTCCCTTATTCCTTACGCAAGAACCGTGACCGCCGCGACCGAGTGTGACGGAAGATTGATGCAGAGAGTGTTTTCTCCTGTGATTTTTACAGGAAGCGTTTTTTCGGTGACGGAATCAGGATTTTCGAACGTGTTTGTCGTGTCATATTTTTCGCCGGTGACGACAGTTGCCGAAGCCGATTTTGTTGCTCCGTCGAGATGTGCGAGCGTGATTTCGACTTCCTTTGACAAGCCTGCGTCAGTGTTCGCGATTGTGACAAGATACCGCTTTTTCGCGCCAGATTTTTCGTCCGCGTCTTTTTCGGAAGCAGAAACGCTGAGCCCCGGAACGATTACGTCCTCGTTTTTTTGGATTCCGCGAAGTCCCGCATTGTAATCAGGAACATCGTTCACGCCGCAGTATGAATATGCCGCGCTTGTTCCGAGCAGCGTCGCGCCCTGGTGTCCCTTGTACTGGTGGAGGACGTGCCATGTCGGAGTCAGGACGATTTTGTCTCCTTGTGTGAGAACAGGCGACTGCAGAACGTTCACAGCCTGAGCAAGGTTCGCCACGCGCACCCTGTCCGAATGGTTGTTGAAAATGTTCAGTGTGATTCCCGCGACAACGGCGTCGCACACCGAGTTTTCCTGCTCCAAGAAGCCCGGGTTCGTTCCTTCTTTCGGCGCGAACCAGTTTCCCCATTCGTCAACGACCATCGCGATTCTCTTTTCCGGGTCGTATTTGTCCATAATCTCGCCGTGCCTACGGATCAGCTCGTCCATCCTGAACGCATTGCGCATGATTCTGTACCAGCCCTCGTCGCTGAATCCCGTGGCGTTCTTCTTGTCTTCCCAGCGGTATTCGTAGGTGTAGTAATGAAGAGAAAGCCCGTCCATGAGCCAGTGCGCGTTTCGCATGAGGACTTCCGTCCAGTTGTAGTCGTCAACGTTCGCCCCGCCCGCGATTTTGAAAATTTTGTTCTCGCCGTACTGACGAACGAAAGTCTGGTATCTTCTGTACATGTCGGCGTAGAATTCCGGCCTCATGTTTCCGCCGCCGCCCCAGTTCTCGTTTCCGACCCCGAAATAGTCGAGCTTCCACGGCTCTTTTCTTCCGTTCTCCGCGCGAAGTTTTGACATCGGGCTTTCGCCTGAGAACGTCATGTATTCAATCCATTCGTCCATTTCCTGCACGGTGCCGCTTCCGACGTTTCCGCAGATGTAAGGTTTGCAGCCAAGCTCGTCGCACAGACCGAAAAACTCGTGCGTGCCGAAAGAGTTGTCTTCCGTGACTCCGCCCCAGTTCGTGTTGACCATGCGCTTCCTGTTTTCCTTCGGCCCGATTCCGTCTTTCCAGTGGTATTCGTCAGCGAAAAGTCCGCCCGGCCATCTCAAGTTCGGAATGTCGAGCTCTTTGAACGCCTCGACGACTGCCTTGTTGTAGCCGTGAATGTTCGGGATGTCCGAATCCTTTCCGACCCAGAATCCGCCGTAGATGCAGCGTCCGAGATGCTCCGAGAAATGCCCGTAGATGTCGCGGCTGATAACTGATTTTTTGTTTTTTGTGTCAACTATTATTGATTCTTTCACTTTTTTGCCTCCTCGAGTGCAAATTTATGATACAAGCGGAAATTTGATTTTGCAATTACTATATCAATAATTCTTGAAAAAAATCAAAAAAACTTGATAAAAAGATTTACCGCTCCGGCTTGTCGTGCTACCATTGAACCATGTTCGATAAAAATGAAGTTGCGCTCACTCCTCCGATGGGGTGGAACAGTTACGATTATTACAATGTTGGTGTAAAGGAAGCGGAGGTTCGCGCCAATGCCCTTTACATGGCCGAGAATCTCAAGCCGTTCGGCTGGGAATACGTCGTCATCGATGCCCAGTGGTCTGACCCGAACGCGCTCGCGCATATCCCCGAGTCGCAGTACGTGCATTTCAGCCAGTTCTGCCTTGACGAATACGCGCGCCAAATCCCCGCCCCTGTGCGCTTCCCTTCAAGTGCGGGCGGAAAAGGTTTCAGGCCGCTTTCCGATTACGTTCATTCGCTGGGGCTGAAATTCGGAATCCACATAATGAGGGGAATCCCGCGTTTTGCCGCTCACAATCATCTTCCGATTCTTGGCGAAAAGAAAATCACAGCAGACCAGATTGCGAATCCGTTCAGCGTGAGCAAATGGAACGGCGATATGTACGGAATCGACATGACGAAGGAGGGTGCGCAGGATTATTACGACAGCATTTTCGCGCTTTATGCAGAATGGGGAGTCGATTTCGTGAAAGTCGATGACATCTGCAACACGAATATGTATCCGCACAATCCCTATTCCGCCGAGAAAGAAATCGAGGCGATTTACAAGGCGATTCAGAAATGCGGAAGAAAAATGGTCTTGAGCCTGAGCCCGGGGCCTGCCGTAATCGAAAAGGCCTGGCATTTACGAAAATATGCGAATATGTGGCGAATCACGGATGACTTTTGGGACGAGTGGCGGCTTCTGAAAGCGATGTTCGAGCGGTGCGAGGTCTGGCAGAGAGAAGTGGGCGAGGGCTGCTGGCCTGACTGCGACATGCTTCCTCTCGGAATGATTGGAAAATGCTTTGCAGACGAAAGGAAAACGCGTTTCACTTTTGACGAGCAGAGGACGATGATGACTCTCTGGTGCATTTTCAAAAGTCCGCTGATGATTGGCGCGGAACTCACAAAGCTCGATGAGGAGACGAAAAGACTTCTTACGAACGAGGAAGTGCTTGAGCTTTTGAAAAACGGAGCACGCGCAGAGCAAGTCCGCCGGAACGACAACGAATGCGTCTGGAAAAGCTGTGCGGTAGAATCTGGGATTCTGAGACAATCTCAGAATGACACTTCTGAATCCATGACAATCGCATTGTTTAACCTTTCCGACGAAGCGCGTGAAATTTCCGTGACGACAGAAGAACTGAATCTTCCTTTAAAAGAATACAAAAT
The DNA here is from genome assembly GCA_017525605.1 of Treponema sp. Classification (GTDB taxonomy): domain Bacteria; phylum Spirochaetota; class Spirochaetia; order Treponematales; family Treponemataceae; genus Treponema_D. The sequence continues at coordinate 29,627 of JAFXSM010000018.1, forward strand.
CCGCGACTTGTGGGAAAAACGCGACTTTGACGGAAAAGAAAAAGTCGCGTTTTCATGCTCCGTTCCAGCACACGGAAGCGTTCTCTGGCGGATTTCCGGAAGCTGATTTTGCGAACAGGTTTAATCAATTTTACTTTCGCTGCAAATCTCCATCAAATCTTCAGGTTTGCAGGAAAGTGGGTTGCGTTTTTCGTTCATGAGGAAAGTATAGCACGAAAAAGACTGGGGTGTGGAAAGTGCGCGGAGGGGGGGTGCCTTATTGCAGGTTTCAGAAACTCGTAAAGGCAAAATGTATGAAAATTAATGGTTATAAAATATCTTCGTTCAGAAGAAAATTCATAATGCCGATTGTTTCTATTCCGATTTCGTTCCGCCGAAGCTTTATATTGTCGCGAACGACAATGATTTTTCTGAAATTGTCGCTTACATTTTTGAATGAACGCATTTCTTGATTCATTTTGTCTTCTGTGGAGAGATTCAACGCTGATTGAACATAAAGTTTTTTGCTTCCCTTTGTTGCTATGAAATCTATTTCAAGTTGGCTTTTTGTGGTTTTTCCTTCCGTACTTTTTCCGAATACTTCCACAACACCGACATCAACGGAATATCCTCTGATAAGCAATTCGTTATAAATGATATTTTCCATCAGATGACTTTCTTCTGTCTGCCTAAAATTGAGTCTTGCATTTCTCAGTCCAATATCTGAAAAATAATACTTTGCAGATGAATTGATATATTTCTTTCCTTTTATATCATAGCGTTTTGCTTTGTTGATTATAAAAGCATCTTCAAAATAGTTTATGTAGTTTTTTATTGTGTGGTCGCTGATTACCTTGTGTTTTACGCTTTTGAATGTGTTGGACAATTTGAGCGGATTTGTAAGAGATCCTACAGAAGATGAAAGAAAATCTAATATTTCTTCCAGCTCTGTTTCGTTTTTTACACGATGGCGTTCAATGATATCCGACATATAAACCTGAGAAAATAGATTTTTCAAGTACGCTTCTTTTTCCTCAGCTTCCTGCAAATATAAAGTATACGGCAAGCCGCCGTAGTTCATAAAATCGTCCCAGGCTTCATCTTTTGTGCCTGAATGCGCAGATGTATATTCTGAGAAAGACAAAGTGTGCATTCGGATTTCATCACCTCTGCCGCGGAATTCCGTGATTATGTCAGAAGAAAGGAACTTTGAGTTGCTGCCTGTCACATAAACATCGATATTCTGAATATGCAGAAAGCCGTTAAGAGCATCTTCAAATTCTTTCACAAATTGAATTTCGTCAAGCAGCAAAATGTATTCTTTTTCATCAGAAATAAGCTGTTTTATGTGCGAATACAAAGCTTCCGCTGTCCTTAACGGTTTGTTTTGAATATCGTCAAACGCTATTTGGACAATATGGTCTTTTGGAATTCCGTTTTGCAATAAATAGTTATAGAAGATTGTATTCAGAAGGTATGATTTTCCAGAACGTCGCATCCCAGTTACTATTTTTATAAGTCCATTTTTCCTACGGTTTATAAGTTTTTCAAGATACAAGTTACGAGTGATTTGCATAATAATGTCCTTATTGCGAAATTTGGTGGTTTTCCACCTTTTTTCGCAGTAACGATAGCCCTAAAAGAATACATCGTCAACAAATCCACTGCGAAATTTGGTGTATTTCCACCTTTTTTCGTAGTGGATTGAAAAACTGGAAAATAAAAGTCTGGTACGAAAGAGAATTGCATATTGGAAGGTTGGCGTAGGATTGCCTTATTGTAGGTTCATGATTGCCTGCTGCGTTCAGTTGTAGTTAAAAATCTTTTCTCTCGGAGAACGCCTGCTCGATGCATCTTATTACGTCAGCCTCTAGTTTTGCCTTGATTGCATTCGTATCCGCTTTGTGCGCCTGCGGGGGCTTCGGAGCGTTTTTGTCGAAAAGCTGCATTGCTTCGATTCCCAAAATCTGCGCTATCTGCTCAATCGTCTCCGGCGATGGAAAATACTTGCTGTTTTCGATGCTGTTGATGTAGTTTGTGTTCTTGTTGATTTCGAGTGCCAAATCAATTTGCCTCAAACCTTTTAACTTCCTGTAGTATTTCAAATTTTGAATAAAAACCTCTCGCAAACTCATCATATTGACAGTATGGCGATGTACATCACTTTTAATACAATGAAAATAGTTGTGTGAGAATTGAAAAAAGTTGAAAATCAATCTTTTTGGCTGTATCATTTACAGCTAGAATGAATGTATTGGAGGTGAAAAAATGAGCGGTAAAAAGATTGCACTATTTTTTATATTTGCTGTGCCGTTTGTTTTTGCGGGCTGCGGAAATGCTGCAATTGAAAGCGAAAAAGAACAGGTACAAGCAAGCAACGATAATTCATCTTCTACGGAAAATGAATCCGAAACTTCAAAAACGAAAAATGATGAAGGCTCAACCGAGATTAAAAGTGAGGCAGAAACCGATACTGAGCAAGAACAAACAAATGACGATGAGCATTCAGGGAAAACAGAAATCGCTGTCGATTATTCGGTCGGAAACAAAATCACATTCGGCGGTATGGAATATTATGTGGTGAGCAACACTGTCGATTCCGTCGAGAACTCTGGCGCACAGGAAATTAGCGGGGAAATTGCCGAAATCATAGAAACTGTTTCCGTGAGCGAGGCGAAAAAGTGGGCGGTAAAATATTTCGGAGAGATGACCATTCTGCTTTTGAGAACGAAAGGTATGGTCTATGTTCCGTACGGTCAAAAATCGGAGTATGAAAAAGCGTACAACGCGCTCACATCGGATTTGACCGATAGTCAAAACGAAAGCTATTACTTTTACGAAAAAAGCGATCCATCTAAGAATGTTGTTTGCTACAAAGATGTTTTTCTCGTTCTTGGCGAAAGCAAAGAGCGATTAGGCGAATGCAAAATCTGCTGGAAAAGCAATCAAAACGGAACATTCGACGATGGGAAAACGTTGTTCGATCTATTGAAAGATTTCTCCGCAGAGACACTAAAAACAATTAGAAATACAAGGATTGGAGAGTATCAAATATCAAAATACGACAACAGTAAGAATCTCAAATATGACTTTGAACTTTGTAAATTTGATGAAAACGGAAGGTATCGTTTTTTTACGACTGTCCTTGATGCCATGTACATTACGAGCGGAAAAATATATCCAGCTTCAAGAATCATAAACATCTATGATGCCAATGGAAATTGGACAAAGTCTCAGATATATCTTTGTGCAGTTTACAAAAGCGATACATCAAAAGGTAGTTTCGATTTTTCAATCGATAACAATTGCTATCGAATAAGAGGTGCGTCAGGAAGTATATCTGGAGCAAACATACAGTTCGACGAGAACAACATTTACACTTCGGAGAACGTAGTCATACCTGAAGACGCGGACATCTATTCCGACATCGCAGATATGCGTTATGACGAAAACGCGCTTTCAGTTCCGATTGAACTGATAAAGAACGAAGATGGAAGTATTTCTTTCGGTCCAAGGATGCTCGAATGGGCGAAGAAGTGGCGTGATTACATTGTGGAGACGCACGAGGACGCGGTGAAGTACGAATAATTTGATGAAAGCGCGTCGTGGCAGCGCAAAAAAAATTGCGACGCCCGTGGCGGTTTTCATCTTAAGATGAAAATAGGTTTTGACAGGAACCTATTTTCGCAAAACTTTGCTGACGCTCGTTTTGCGAAAATAGAAGAGGGGAGATTTATATTGGAAATTAAGGAAGATAATTTTAGGATAGAGCCTAAAGATGCATATGAACGAGCTTGGGCTTGTAGAGATTTTGAGTTTTCTCATTTGTGGCAGAGGTCTGTATTTCTTGCAGTGTTTTTACTTGCTATTGCTGGGGCTTATGGATCATTGCTACTAAATATGTATTTTCCGAGTGAACAGAATCAAATTTTTATTTGGAATGATGGAAATGCTGATTGGAAGGAAAATACTGCTACTAAAAGAATTGAATACAAAGCAAACGATATAACTTGGCAGCAACATGCTATTGCCTCTGGAGTTTGTTGGTTGGGAATAACATTTTCAATTCTATGGGTAATGATGGCAAAAGGTTCTAAATATTGGTCAGAGCGGTATGAAATGACTATTTGGGACTTTGAGAATGAAAAAGAATTTGGAGAGAATTTACAAGATGTTTATCATCATGGAAAACTTGCGCCGCTGAAAAGTGAAAAATGTGATGAAAACATTTTTTCTACAAAAGCAGGTCATTATTCGGTGTCAAAAATCAATGCTACGATAGGAATTATTGGATTAGTTGCATTTAGTTTTCTTGCGATATTTCATTTTGGAAAAATTTTGCATATTCGAATAAACAGTTTGACTAATTTGCAATATGCACTTTTTAGTATTTCTCATTGGTTATTTTTTGGAGCAATTCTTTTTGCTTTGCTTCGTTTTTTATGCAATTCTGGACATCTCAAAGAAGATGAAGAGAGTAGAAATGAGTAAAGAAAATAATAGACAGTTTTTATTTTCAATGATTTTAGTATTTGCTTTACTTTTAACAGTTTTTGCATATTTTTGTGGAGGTGATATATTGAAAATGCACTGGATAAAAGTTCTTGCTTCAGTCGGAATTGTTGCTGTAATTTTTATAGGATTGTATTTTCTTTTTGTTTTTATTCCAAATTCTGAGAAACCTTCGGATTGCATCAAAATATGGGACAAAGAAAGTCAATTCATTGAAATTGATAGTTCGATATCTGTCATTCCTGATTGTTTTTTCAAAAATTTTTCGAATCTTGAAAAAATAGTTTTTGATGGAAAAGTAAAATGTTTAGGCAAAAATGCATTCCAAAATTGTAATAACTTATCCGAGATTATTTTTCTTGACCGTGTTGAGTTTTATGACAGAGATGTTTTTAAAAGTCTCAAAAATCTTAAAAGAATAAGCTTTTATGAATTAGATTGTGTTGCAGATGAAAGTTTTTATGGTTGTAATAATTTGGGTTTTTTTGAAATAAAGAATGGAAAAACTATTATCGGTGAGAAAGCATTTGTCAATTGCAAAAAATTGAACGATGTAATTCTTCCTTACAGCATAATAAGAATTTGCAATGCTGCTTTTGAAAACTGCGAAAATTTTCAGGCTATCCTTATATGTAAGGACGAAAACTTTGTTTGGCTTTCAAAAGATGAGCTTGGAACTGTTGGAATATGCCCTAGTATACGTTTCTCTGAATTAGGATACGATTCTTTTTTTGGAAATAGAAAAATTGAAAAGTTCAAAATTCCTCATGGCATATCTACTTTACAACCTTGGTGTTTTGGTTTTTGCGAAAACTTGAAAAATGTTGAGATTCCCTATTCTGTTAAAAAAATTGCTTCTCATTCTTTTTCTGGCTGTAAGAATCTGTCAAAAATTTATTTTGAAGGAACAGAACAGGAATTCAAGAAAATATATCCAACTTATCGTGATGAACTATCTTTGAATTGTATTATAAAAACTACTGATAATCCAAACGGAAAATTAGTATGGAGCATAAAATAACTCACTACAAGGAGAAATAACAATGAAGAAGTACATTCTTTTTCTTCTTTTTATGGTATTTGCTTTGGTCGCTACGTTTGCTGAAACAAAAGTTTCAGTTACTCAAAGCATTCGTTATGGAAATGGTGCATTTGCTGTTATAGATTCTCCTCAGATTTCTCTTAATAAAGCCCTAAAAGAAGGTGGAAAAGTCTTTTTTAGATATGATTTTGAAATAATGAGTAAAGGAATTTTAGACAGCGATACTGTTTATATTTTTTTGAAATTTCCTTGGACGGAACAGTATCACGTATATAACTGGACAGGATTCTTAAAAATACTAACTCTCTCAGGTGCAAATGAAGCATCTCAAGAACTTTTGAAAGTATACAAAAATAATTGGGATCAATACAAATATAAAAATTATGAGGAATATAATACTCTTAAAAAGTCTATAGGAAACCGACCTGAACAATATTTCTGGAATATAGCTCATTTTATTTTTAATAAAAAAAATAAAACATATAGCTATGAATACGAAGAGACTTTTTTAGGACTTCCTTTAATATTAAATAATAAAAAAGGAAGCAAAGCTCATATTGAGTTTTATTTAGATTTAAAAAATATTTTAGATTTTTATGAAGAAGTTAAAAAAGAAAATAAAGAACTGTTTACTAATTGGATCACGGACAACTGTTTATCTGAAATAAAAATTGATATTACCTTTCATAATCAATATGAGACTGACATTTATTATGATATTCCTAAAAAAGAATATGTAGATAAGGATGGACGATATCAGTCTTTTTATATTTGCTTTAGTGATATTTATACTTGGAAAAATGAAAGCTCTGCTTCTAATCGCTCTTTTACGATTTTGGTGAGTGAATGAAAAAGTTTTTTCTGATTTTCTTTGCATTTCTGTTTTATCCTCTTTTCGCAGAATCCTTTGTTAACGGGGAATCATTTACAAACGGAGAACCGTTCACAGGCGGTAGCTCCTTTGTAGAAGGAAATTCTTTTGTAGGCGGTGACTCTTTTACAGACGGGGAATCCTTTACAGACGGCGAGTCTTTTACAAATGGCAACGGGCAGAAAATCGGCGTATATGAAAGCGTTGTAGAGAGTGTTCAATCTAATATTTATGCCAACACAACAGAGTCAATTTATGAAGATGTCTATGATGACATATATGTCAACAACTACGGCAAATACCTAAAACTTGTAACTGCAAAAGGCGTAAATGCACAAGCAAACTTCGTAAAATATTTCTCTGATTGGCAATGGTCTGGACAAGAACAGGATTTTTTCTCTTATGCAGAAAGCCGTGCTGAACAAGAAAAGCAGCTTGAACTATGTTACAACAAAGCTATTGCAAAGTTTGGCATAGGCACTGCGATTGTCGCAACAACTTGGATTGTGTCTTTTGTTGTGCCAGGCGGACAAATTTTCACGCTCTCAATGATTGGCGTTGCCAAAGCTACTACAGCAGGAGCTCTAAGCGGTGCTGCGATTGGTGCAGTGTCGTCGGCGGGATTTGCGTATTTACAAGGCAAAAGAGGCGATGATTTGCTTTTCGAGACAATCAACGGAGCTGCTGACGGATATCTTGTTGGGGCTGTAACGGGGCTTGTTTCTGGTGGTACAAAAGCTTATAAGCTGGTGAAGGAAGCAAAGAAAATAGATAACGCATATATGATTTTCGCAGACAATGTGTATGACGCTTCTGGAAAATTGTTATTGAATACTAAAAATATCGGCAAACAGGGAATCAACGAGCTTGCAAAGATTTTGGAATCTCAAGGTTACGACGCTTTAAAAGCTTTGACAGAAGTCGCAAACAAGAATCCAAAAAAACTTTCTGCGGCGATTGAGTGGATAAGCTCAAAAGGAAAAAATGGAACTTATGATGTCTTAAAATGGGGCGGAAATGTTCCGAGCTGGGTTACAAAAGAGACAATTGAATTTGTAAAAAAATCAGCCGCAAGTTCCCTAAAGGCTACCGCTGAATCACTTTCAAAATTGCCTTCGATAAAATTACCTGTGAAAGAATTGGACTTAATCCGAAAAAATCCTGCAAGCCTGCATGAAATCGTCAGAAAATACACAGGAAAATCTTTTAAGGACGGCTATTTGGAATTTTTCGCTCGACTTTCTAGACAAAATCCAAGACAGCTGGAAGAAATATGGAATTATTCGAAAGCTGTTCGTGACTTTATAAAAAATAAAGGTATTAGGGCTGGCGGTGTTCACGAATGGCTCATGTGCGAGAATTTCTGCGAATTTTTGACTGACCCAAAATGGCGCAGAGACGGAGCATACCTTTGCGAATTGCTTTCAAATTTAACGCAATCGACAGATTCCGTTGTAATGAAAAATGTGACAATAACGCTGAAAGACGGTACAAAGGAATTTTACCCGATATGGAATCATTTGTTGGAATCTCAAATGACATTAGCTAAAGCTTCAAATCCTCGTTCTGTAATTCACAATCTGATAAGAGACGTTGTGAAAAATTCAAACAGTACGGAAGAATTGATTGTCAACTTGGACAAAATGGTAAAAACAAACTTCACCGCCGAAACTTACTCTGCGTTCTCAAAATCATTGTCAAACTGCCTGAGATAAAATTTCCAAAAATCCCGTTTTTTTTGCACGAAACGAAGGAATTTGCTTGGCTTACGAAATAAACATGGGATAATCTGCAAATGCACTTTGGATTATCCCATGTTTTACAGAGAGAAGTTATGGATTTTCCGAAGCGCAACTTCTATTCTTCCCCTCTGCACTGTATAATTTACTTTAAAGTAAATTACTTTGGAGTAAATTGGATTACATCGGACTTCGGAAAAGCAATTATAAAAGACATCGATAAATCAGAAGTGTTTTCTGCCCATGTTGTAGAAAGTCCGTATTTGGGAGCAATTACTCCAACAGAACTTTCTGGCGGCGTAAAAACTCTGCTCCTTATGGTAAAGGATTATACTGATTCAAATCCAGAAAAAAAGCTTTTTGTAATTGCAGACGGAGCCGCCTTTGGTTCAGAAATGAACAGGTTTATGGAAATCTACAAGAGCGTAAAAAATCCCGCAGTGGTTGCGGGATTGCGTGTTTGAAATCAATAATACGCTCTGAGGATGATTCCCTGATCGTGGTCGCCGAAGCCCCTGCCGAATATGTTCATTCCGCCCATGTGCTCCGCGTTTTCTTTTACGCCGAGGCGCACCCGGATTGAATGGTGCTCGTTTATCTTGAGGTCGTCGAGCTTTACGTCCGAGATTTTTTCGCCGTCAACGAAGCTTCCTTCGTCCGTCACGGAAAAATGTTTCAGAAGTCCGTACTGGCTGCCTTCAAGCTTCCACCATTTCGGTGTGAACTGTCCGCGCCTGTCCCCGAAGTCTCCGGGGCTTGTCCACGTCCCGATTTCGGTTCTGTTTATCCAGATTGTTATGTCGCTCGGCCACTCTGCGTTCGTTCCCGGTGTCTCCGACGAAAGTTCCGCGCTGACTTCGAGCTTCGTCAGCTTCCGCTCGTCGTACATCGTGTTGTTCGGGAATTTGTACTCGACGTAGCCGTTGTTGCACCACAAAAGCCCTGCCTTCATTCTGTCCGGGTTCAGGAACGAGCCAGGAACGTCGAGCTGCCCGATGATTTTTTCGCTTGAGCAAAGCCCGCACGGAGCCGTAACGCGCGAGTCCGTGTAGATTCCGAGCGGCATCTCGATTTCCACGCAGTTCTCGGTCTCGGCTTCCTCTTCCGGGAATTTTATCAGAAGCCCGTTCTGGAATGCCGGGTAACAGAGCTTCTGCGTGCCTTTCCTTGCCTTGATGCTGTTTGTTTCTATCAGCCCGGAATTTTCAAGAATGGAGATGTGCGTTGCGACAGTCGATTGCGGGAGTTCGAGCTTTTCCGCAATCTCGTTGATGTTCAGCGCCTGTTTTTTGAGTAGCGCGAGGATTTCTAGCCTTGGTTCGGAAGCAAGTGCCTTGAGCTTCTCGATGTCCTTGAACGGATTTATCACGATGATTGAATCTTTTTCTTCGATTGCCTCGATTGATTCAGTTGTTGATTCTATTTGTTCTTTTTCTTCCATAAATTAAAATTCTCTTATATTTGATATAATTTAGAGAATATCAACTTTTCTTGATATAGTAAACAGAAAAATGACAACGTTTTCGTTATTGCAATATGCGCTGGCAGTAACAGTTGTGTCTGTACTGCCAGCGCAAATGCAAGTTCAATAGGCCTGTTTGGAAACTTCATTCTCCGAACAGGATTGATTTTCTATTTCGCGTCTATTTCGAGAATCGAGAGCGAGAACGGCTTTGCAGGGTATGTGAAGCTCTCCGAAACTCCCGAGAATGTCTCCTCGGTCGGGGCAACCTGCTTCGGTGTCCTGAAGCTGTTCTCGTCGTCCGCGCCGCCTGTAATCAGAGTGACTTTCGCGGTCGGTGAGAGCGAAGGCGCGTTCTTGAGGTTTATGCTGACGTTCTCTGCTTTGTCGGTGACGTTCACGATTTTGATTATGACCTTGCCGTTTTCTGTGCGTCCGACGTGGGCGTAAATCGGGTCGAAATTCTGGATGTCGGTAAAGCTGTGCATGAGTTTTCCGTCGAGGTAGCATTTGTATGTCTCGCCCCTGACTTCAATCTTGATTTTGTACCATTTGCCGTTCGCAAGGTTCATCGGTTTCGAGTCGCCGATTATGCTTCTTCCGCCGAGCGTTCCCTTTTCGACGCAGCTCTGGGTGTTTCCCCAGCCGCCCATGTTCCACCAGTAGAGGTTCTCTCCTTTTACTCCGAAGCTGATGAGGAATCCTTCCGCGCCGCCTGTCTTCTGCGCCTGAAGTTCGAGCGTGTAGTTCTGCATTCCAGCGATGTCCGTTTCGTTGTCCAGCGCCATGAATGCCGGTGTCGCCATCGATTTCTGCGTGAAAACTCCCTTTGCTGCTTCCCATTCGCCGCGCTGTGTCGCAACGCTGAAATCGTTCGTGTCGGTTTTTCCTGCCGACGAATAGATGACTTTGCCCGTGTCGTTGTCTGTGACCTTCACGTCCTTGAACTGCGCGGTTGTCGCCCATGAGCCGATTCCGACAGTTCCTTCGATTCCCTTCTTCTTCGCGTTCGTCTGAACCGGCTGGGTCACGGAAGTTTTGACTGTCCAGTCGCTTTTGTGCGTCATGAACATTTTCTGGACGTAATAGTTCGGAGTTCCGTAGACCTGGCTGTTGTCGAACCAGATTGCGTCGGGCTGCCACTGGACGAATCCGTCGCGCGCAAAGAGAGGGGCGTAGCTTGCGATTTCGACGATGTCGCCGTTCCGCTCGATGCTCGTCATGTACGCCGCTTCCGTGAGGGAGGCGAAAAGGCTGTTCCTTCTTCCGTCAACCCAAGACGCGTATTCTCCGATGAAGACTTTCGCCTTGTTTTCGTCGCGCGGATAGAATTTCTCGTCGTCGTAGCGGTTTCCGTTCGTAAGGAACCATGTGTACGGATTGTAATAGTGCTCGTCAACGAGGGAAGTGAGGTTGCTCGTCTTCTTGTTTTTCTCCCATGCGCGCACCTGCTTCCATGCGTTGTTGAAGTTGATGTCGTTGTATGTGAATCCTGACGAGATGATTGTCTTGATGCTCGGGTACTTCTTTTTGATTGCGGATGCGATGAATTTGAATCTTTCAAGATAATCTCCGCCGCAGTCCTCGTTTCCGATTCCGATGTAGTTGAGCTTGAACGGCTCCGGATGTCCGGCTTCCGCGCGGAGTTTTCCCCATTTGCTTGTCGCGGGTCCCGTTGCCCATTCAATCATGTCGAGTGCGTCCTGCGCGTACCATTTGTAGTCGCTTGCCGAAGATTTTTCTCCGTCGTGGCTCATTCCGACGCTGAGGACAGGTATCGGCTCTGCTCCGATGTCCTCGCAAAGCCTGAAATATTCATAGAATCCGATTCCGTATGACTGCTGGTAAGGAATGTTTCCGCCCCAGAAGTTTGGAGTTTCCTTGCGCTCTTCCACAGGCCCGATTGTGTTTTTCCACTGGTAGCGGTCGTTCAGGAAATGACCGTGCACGATGCAGCCGCCCGGGAAACGGATGAATGCAGGGTGCATGTCTTCGAGCATCTCGGCAAGGTCTTTTCGTAGTCCGTTCGGCTCGTTTTTGTAGATGTCGGCCATGAAAAGCGAGACGAAATCAACGTCGATTTTTCCTGCCTGATCTGCGTATATCGCGATTCTTCCGTTGTAGGTGTCCTCCGCGGCGACGAGTTCGAATTCGTACTTTTTCCATTCGCCTGTGATTCCGCTTATTTTTGCGGATGAAGTTTTCGCGTCTGTGTCGTCAGCCCCGATTGCGACCGTGATGCTCGTGATGCTTCCGTCCGCGCTCCTGAGCCAGACTGAGCCCGGGTATTTTTTCCCTTTCTCGAAGTACATTCCCTTGTAGCCCTTGTTGTAGAATCCGTCGCCGGGGGCTTTTGCCGTGAATGTTGCGAATGTTGGGTTGTTCGCGTTCAGCCCGCCTTTCTTCGATGCCTTGAGCCTGCCTTGTGATTTTCCGCCGGATATGTTGATATGGTCTTTCCATGATTCAGTCGAGCTGTTGTTGCTCGCACCGAATTCGAACGAGCGGTTCTGAACCATCTCTCCGTAGAGTCCTCCGTCCGCGGCGTAGTTGATGTCCTCATAGAAGATTCCGAACAGGTTTTTGCTGACCGGAGTCTGCGTGTCTTTGAAGTCCGCTGTCACGGAGGCCTGAGTCTGTGAAAAACCCGGCAAAGTGAGTGCGGCTGCCAGAATTGAAGATGCCACGATTTTGCTTTTTTTCATAAAATCTCCTTTTTTAAAGTTCTTGCTTTAAACTTTTTTGCGCGATTTTGATTTTCAGCTGAACCTGAGCGATAAAAACAAAATTTTTTGCTCAGGTTGATTTTATGATGTGGCATAAAATTCTTGATGTCAAGAAAAATATCAATAAAAATAGATATATATCAGTAAAGTTGATAAATAAACTATTTCGAATTTCTGATTTCTTCTATAGAAAGCCCCGTGATTTCCGAAACTTCCTCTTCCGACATTCCGCGTTCGAGCAGTTTTTTCGCCGTGGAAAGTTTTTCCGCCTTGATTGCTTCTTCCGCAGTTTGTTCGTTAGTTTGTTCTTTTATTGCATCGTTTGCAGTTCCGCTTGCCGCATCTTCATTTTTTATGCGCCGTGCTTCTTCCGCTTTCGGCTTTATCTTTATCGCCGTCGGTGTGATGATTAAGTTTTCGCTCGGAATTTCATCGCCAATCGCGTAGTCCATGAGGAACTGCATGACGACTCTGTTTTCGAGGGCAGGGAAGAACGAGAGGACTTCTTCCTTGTCCCATTCGCTTGTCCGAACGAATTCCGCATATTCTTCCGAAACTGCCTTGTACTCTTTGTTTATGATTTTCTTTCCGTTGCTGTCCGTTCCGAACACGCTCATCACGAGCCTTGCCGCAACGCCCTTGTCGCGAACTCCGTCCTTCACAATCACTTTCTGGAAGCGGAAATTGACGTAAATCGCGCTTTTTGCTCCTGTTTCGCTGCACATCAGCCTGTCCATCTTTCCGTTCGAAGATGTGAACGCCGAATATCCCTCCGCAGGGACTGATTTTTTTAGGTAGTCGAGGAACGTTTTTCCCGCCTTTTTGTATGCAGGAGAATCTTTCATCGTTTTCGGGTCTATCACTTCGAGGGAGAAGTCCGCCATTTTTTCTGAGAGTATCGCGGAAGCTTCGTCAATCCGCTTTTGCACGGTCGTGACTTCCGGGTTTTCTTTGTTGATCAGCCTGTTCACGGCACCGCTCAATATCCCGTCGTCAACGCTCTCTTTTCCGGTGCGCTCGTCGTACCAAGGCACGGACGGATTCGAGTAAACTGTTATAATTGCGACAGGACTATAGCTCCTCAAATCTTTCGGAACTGATTTGCAGGAGTAGAAAAAAGGAATTGCAAGCAATAAGAATGTGAGAATTTTTTTCATACGTAGAATATAACACTTGAATTTGCATTTGTAACGAAAAAATCAATATATATCAAAATTTTCTTTCATTGCAGAATTTGCTGTGTTATACTACATATCAATAAAAATAAAAACATATCAACTTTTTTAGTTTTATATAAAATTTATATGAAAAAAGGAGAATCCATGAACGGAAAAATTCGATTTTGTATGGCTGCTGCTTTTGCCTGTTCCGTTTTTTCGGCGGCACACGCGGCAAAAAGCGATGTTGACAAGGCTGTCCTCACGAAGTATGCGAATGCCGCTTCTTTCAACGGCTCGCAGGATGTTTGGGGGCCTCTGAACTGCCACGACCCGAAGCTCTTTCAGGACGACGACGGCACATATTATGTCTACTCGACCGATGCCGCAATAGGAGGAGCTGGGCAGAAAGGATTGCAGATTCGCACTTCAACCGATTTGGTTCACTGGCAGAGCCTTTCGAAATCGGCAATTCAGAGAAAATGGGACAAGGACTGGCTCAAGTGGGTCAACTTCAACATGGCGCAGGCTTCGACATGGGCACCGACTGTCATAAAGCAGAACGGTCTTTACTATCTGATTCACGGAATAATAACCGACAGCCGCTCACCCGGAAATCCTGATGCCGCGATTGCGCTTGCGATTTCTTCAAGCCCGACAGGTCCTTTCTATCCTGCGGCACAGGCGGCTGCAAAAGATGCGAAAGTCGGCGAAGTCCTTTCCAAGCTCGGCGTTTCGTACAAGCAGTCGAACATCGTCCGCTACACATGGTACGACAGGACTTGGGACGACGATGACAAGAGCATTTCCGAGCAGTATTGCCACAACCTCGCGAACTACGACACGCACACAGCTTCCGAAGCCGACACGGCTGGCGGCTGGGCATACGGATTCGGCGGAATCGACCCCGAATTCGTGACCGACGTTGCGACCGGAAAGAATGTCGAGTACACAATCAAAGGAAGAAAATGCTGGGGGCTGACTTACGGCTCATGGAAGGGCGGAATCGCTCTTATGTACGTCGATTGCGTTTCGCTCAAGCCCGTGAATCCGGCTGACGGAAGCGAAATCGACGCGCCTGCCGACACAGTTCCGGGCGCATTCGGAACTGCGATTGCAGGCGGATACGGAGCGGCTTACGAGGGTGCGCAGGTAATCTACAACAGCGAGAACGGCTACTATTACTGCTTTGTCTCGATGGGAAATCTTGACTGGGATTACCGCGTCGGTGTCGGACGCTCAAAGAATGTCACAGGGCCGTACATTGACGGAAGCGGCCGCAGCATGTATCTGGATGCGATGAGCGCGAGCAATTTCCACGAAATCGGAAGCAAGATTATCGGCGGTCATGCGCTTGAGAAAGAATTCAGCTTCCGCTGTCAGGGCGGACAGAGCATTTTGAGAGCTAAAGACGGAAAGATTCTTTTTGCCTGCCACTCAAGAACGAATTTCCTTCCGGGATATTTCTTCTTCCTCCAGGTTCATCAGCTTTTCTTTACAGACGACGGCTGGCCTGTTCTCAACCAGAACGAATATTACGGCGATAAGAATTTCAATGAGCAGCTTTCTTCTATTAATAAGAGCAATATTGCAGGAAATTATGATGCGGTTCTCACCGTCCGCGGAACAAGCGCGTCTGATTACAAGCCGTTCGGACAGAATGAGCCTGTGACGGTCGTGACTGCTGACGGCGTTCCGACAGAATCAAAACTTGTCACGCTTTCTGTTGACGGAAAGGTGAGCGGAGCGTACACGGGCTCGTGGAGCCTTGCCGACGACGGATATACTTTCTCGGTCTCGCTCGACGGTATCGGAAAGTTCCGCGGCTATGTGCTTGAGGCTGTCGATTGGGCAAGAAAAAAGGGCAAGACCAGAAAGACAATCACGTTCACTTCGTTTGACGGTGAGAAGACCGGCGAATATTTTTGGGGAAACAGGCGGGAAAAATAGAACTGTTCGGAAATTTCAGTTTCAAAACAGGTTTTATATCAGAAATTCAGATTTGTATCAATTTTTGTTGACATATAAAAATTTAGGACTTACAATTTTCATATAAACAAAAAATCAATAAGGGGGAAAATATGAAAAAAATCCTTATGGCTTTGGCTGGTGCAGTTATGTGTGCTTCGGCGGCATTCGCTGAGGAGCTCACGCTCATGATTTATGCGCAGCCACAGGAAAAAGCGATTTTGGACAAAGTTGTTGCCCGTTTTGAGGCAACGCACAAGGGAACAAAAGTGAAATTCATCTCTTCTACGCAGAATGAGTATGATGCGAAGATTCAGGCACAGCTTGCTGCTAACAACCTGCCTGACGTTTTCTATCTTGGGCCTGGCGGCGTGCGTCAGTACGTTGACAACAAAAAGGTTCTCGACCTTGCTCCGTATGTGAAGTCGGTCGCTGGCGTGAACTTTGACGATTTGTACGAAAGCGCGGTTGACACTTACCGCTACGACGGAAAAGAGCTCGGAAAGGGAAATTCAATCTGGGCTTTGCCGAAGGATTTCGGCCCGTTCGCCCTTGCATACAACAAGACTTTGTTCGAGAAATACCACGTCCAGCTTCCAAGCAAGGACAAGCCGTACACATGGCAGGAATTCATCGAGGTGTGCGAGAAGCTTACGAAAGATTTGAACGGCGACGGTCAGAACGATGTTTTCGGAACAGGTCTCAACGTCCACTGGGCATTCATCCAGTTCGTCTGGGGAAACGGCGCGGACTTCCTCGACTCGACCCACACAAAGGTCACTGTCAGCGACCCGAAATTCATCGAGGCGTTGCAGTTTTGGGCAAACATGACTCTCGGAAACAGCCAGTATCCTGTTGCGGGGCTCTCAAAGTTCAAGCCTGTCACACCGACGGCGACTCAGGCTCAGTCGCTCGACACATACCAGCGTTGGATTAAGGGCGAGCTTGCGTTCTTCCCTGCTGGCCCGTGGGATTTGGCAAAATTCAACGACCCGGAGGTCATCAAATTCGAGTATGACCTGATTCCGTGGCCGGTTCACACTTCCGCGAACAAAACCGCGACATACAGGGGCGGAGTCGGATACGCAGTCTCGGCTACGTCAAAGAACCCGAAGCTCGCAGCTGAACTCGCGCTCTATCTTTCTGCCGATGAAGAGGCGAACAAGATGTATTCGGACATGGATTTGCAGATTCCGAACCTCAAGTCCCTTGCAAGCCGCTACACATCGAAGCCTGGAAAACCTGCGAACAGGCAGGAATACATCAACATCATTTCGAACACGGGCAGGGCTTGGCCTTCTGACTACACATACAACTCTGTCTGGTACGACAAATTCTACATGGGAATCCAGCGCGTCCTTGACGGAAAAATGTCGGCGAAGGATTACTGCACGAAAATCCAGCCGCAGATGCAGAGGGAACTTGACAAGGCTCTCATGCGCGCTAAGCAGAGTGCGGCACGAAACAAGTAGCAGTAGCCTTTAGGAGTTTTTTATGGAAGAAGAAAAAGCCGGGGAAAAAGCAAAGAAAGCCAAAAGGCGGAGAAGATGGAATGACGAGGCGATTGCGGGACTTCTTTTCGTGATGCCTCCAATTATCGGATTCGTTCTGTTCACGTCGGGACCGTTCCTGTTCTCGATTTTCGCAAGTTTCACTCGATGGGATTCCATGACCGACCTCACTCAGATTTTTTCGATGGACCCGGAGACTCGCGAATGGTTCTTCTGCGGATTCGAGAACTACAAGGAACTTTTCACTGACGAGCAGTTCTGGAAGGCACTCTGGAACACTTTCTGGTACATGATTGGAATTCCGATTGGCCTTGTCTGGTCGTTTGCGCTCGCGCTCTCGTTCAACCGCGGAATTCCTGGGGTGAAAATCTTCCGAGTCATCTACTACATTCCTGTCATTTCTTCGATTGTTGC
This sequence comes from Treponema sp., assembly GCA_017525605.1. Lineage (GTDB taxonomy): Bacteria > Spirochaetota > Spirochaetia > Treponematales > Treponemataceae > Treponema_D. The sequence continues at coordinate 47,008 of JAFXSM010000018.1, forward strand.
GGTCGCGCTTTTGTGGGGCTGGCTCTACAACGGCGACTACGGTCTTCTGAACCAGTTTTTGTCATCAATCGGAATACCGAAGGAAAGCCTTCCGAACTGGCTGCAGAACGCGCATACCGTAAAACCTTCGATTATGGTGATGTGCGTGTGGCGCGGCGTGGGCGGAACTGCGCTCCTTTATCTCGGCGCGTTGCAGAACATGCCGAGGAGCTACTACGAGGCGGCGATAATCGACGGGGCCAGCCGGTGGACGATTCTTCGGAAAATCACATGGCCGCTCATGCAGCCGATTACGTTCTACATCATCGTGACAGGAATAATCGGCGGTTCGCAGATGATTGTCGAGCCGCAGATAATGACGCCGGACGGAGGCCCGGATTACAGCTCCGCGACAATCGTGTTCTATATCTGGCAGCACGCTTTCGGCGCGGACGAGAAGGGCTTCGCGTGCGCGGCGGCGTGGGTTCTCGCGCTCATAATATTTGCTGTCACTGCGATTCAGTTCAAGCTGAATCCTGCAAGCGAAAATTATCTTGAATAGGTAGGAAGGTACGAAATGGGCAAAATTAATGAGATGCCGAAACCGGAAAAGAGCAAGACGTATATGTCCCAGCGTCAGATTGAGCACAGGGTGGACACGCTCGTCTATATGTTCCTTGTTTCCGGCGCGGTGATAATGATTATCCCTCTTGTCTGGATGTTCGTGTCTTCGCTCAAGACTCCGGGGCAGTTTTTGACGACGCAGCTTTCGCTCGCGATGCCGTCGAATCCCCAGTGGTCGAATTATTTCAAGCGCGTCTGGCAGATGGAGCCGGCGTTGCAGCGCGGAATCCTGAACTCGCTGATTATCGCGGTGAGCACGATTCTTGTCGGAACGTTCGTTTCATCGCTGGCTGCGTTCAGCTACTCAAAGCTGCGCTTTCCGGGAAAGGCGAAGCTGTTCCTTGCCGAGCTTGCCACGATGATGATTCCGTTCGCGGTAATCATGATTCCGCAGTTCATCATCTACGCAAGAATCGGCTGGGTGAACACATGGCTTCCGCTGATTGTTCCCGGAATGCTCGGAAACGTCGGAATGATTTTCTTCCTGCGCCAGTACATGAGCGGAATCCCGACTTCGCTGATTGAAAGCGCGAGAATTGACGGTGCGGGATATTTCAGAATATTTTTGCAGATTATGCTTCCTAACGCGAAACCTGCCGTTGCTGCCCAGGCAATCCTTTGGTTCATGGGCTCGTGGAACGACTACTTCGCGCCGAGCATCTACCTGCACGACGACAACCTTCTGACCGTTCAGGTTATGATAAGCCGTTTGAACGCGATGTACGCAATCAACACGGACTATCCGCTTCTTCTGACTGCGAGCGTGATTTCGCTTCTGCCGATTATCATTGTCTTCATGGTATTCCAGCGTCAGATTATCGCGTCGGTCGCGATGAGCGGTTTGAAATGAGAAAATATCGGTTCGGAATTCAGATTCTGTTTTCCGAATAGCTCCTGCTTGTTTTATTGCTGTTTTTATTTTTGAAAATCCCGTATTTAAAGAGATGCGGGATTTTTTTATGTGCATTTGTTTTTGCATTTGCGTTTTGCGGAGGATTTTTTATGGCACTTCTCGATTTGGATTCTGATGTTCCTGTTCACGACCCTGTGATTGCAAAGGAGAACGGAGTTTACTACTGCTACTCGACGCACGGTCAGTTTTTTTCTTCCTCGGATTTGCGTTCATGGAAATATGCGGGAAAAGTTTTCGGCTCGCTTCCGTCTTGGGTGAAAGATGCAGTTCCCGAAAACGACGGAAAAGATTTTTGGGCACCGGAAGTTGTTTTCCGTGGCGGAGAATGGCGGCTTTACTATGCCGTCAGCACATTCGGAAAGAACGTCTCCGCAATCGGAATGGCGACCAATGCGACTCTGAATCCTTCTTCTCCGAATTACGAATGGAAAGATGCCGGAATCGTATTTGCTTCGACCGAAAATGACGGTTTCAATGCGATTGATCCCGCAGTCTGTGCAGACGAAAACGGAAACGACTGGCTCGTCTTCGGCTCTTTCTGGAACGGAATCGCAATTGTCCCGCTCGACGAACTTGGATTCGCAAAGAAAGACTGCAAGCCCGTGTTCATCGCTTCAAGGCAAAAAGAAAATGAAAAAGTCCCGAATCCGAATCCTGTCGAGGGCGGATTCATCTTCCGCAACGGAAAAAAATTCTATCTATTTGCCTCCCACGATTTTTGCTGCAGGGGAACGGCAAGCTCCTACCACATCGTCTTCGGCTCTTCCGATTCCGTCACGGGACCTTTTGTTGACAACGACGGAATCGACATGCGCTACGGCGGCGGAACGACATGGTGCGACTCGTTCACCTACGAACGCTGGGCAGGTCCTGGTCACAACTCGGTTTTCCGCGACGACGACGGAAAAATCTACCTCGTCTACCACGCCTACGACCGCACCGACAACGGGCAGAGCAAGCTGATGATAGAGGAGATAGATTTGCCGGAGCTGGAAGCTGGCTGAAAGTTACATTAAATTCTTTGGCATCGCTTACCTTTGTTGAAGAACCTATAAAGAGAAAGTTGTCGGGGATTTTTATTTCCTCTACTTGTTCACCGCTCTGATTTCGATAAGCCTTGCGCCCGCGCTGCCTGTTACGGTCACGTTTTCGCGCATGACTTTCGCGCCTTTCTGCTTCGGCTTCACGAGTTTTTTCGGAATGTCGATACTGATGTCCAGAAGCTCGTCGTTGCCGTTGCCTTGAAGGTCGATTGTTTTGAGGATTTCGCTTCCGAATGACACTGTGATTTTTCCGCTGTCTTTACCGTAGACCGTGATGACGATTCTTGAATTTTTCGCGGCCGCGTCGAATTTCATCTTGTATGTGACAGATGAATCGTCCGCGGAAAAGATGCGGCAGTTTTTGTCAACGCTGTCGATATAGCCGATTTCGGTTTTTTCGGTTTTGAATTTGTGCTCGACCTCGCTCTGCTGCCTTCCGCTCTCGACAAAATCGGACGTGATTTTCTCGAATTTTGCATCGCGCTCGTTTTGCATTTTGTTTTCGGACGGAAAATAAACCGAATAGCGTGTGTGGTGTAGGGCGAAGAACGGTCGGAGAGTGTAGGCAGTTCCTTTTTCGCTCGCGGATTTTGCCGTCGTGAATGTGAGCGTCTTTGCGTCGGTTTTTGTAATCCAGCTTTCCGCCTTTTTCAAATCAGCTGTGATTTTTTCGACAGGAACCGATTTTCCGCTGTTCATGTACACAAGATGGTCGTCAACGATGTCTTTCGGCATGTCTTTTTTTCCGAGGTCGGCGGCAAGGACAACGGGTCCGTATTTCACGGTGAAATTCCCGCTTTTGTCGAGCGCACGCCTGATGTTAAGCTCCATCGGGATTTTTATCTCCTCGTCCGTATCGGTCGAAATTTCAGCGAAGTCGACGTATCCGTCCTCTCCGCCTTTAAGCGACTTGCACCATGAAGGTGCGCGAACTTTGAGATTTTTCTTTCCGCTTCCTTTTGAAAGGACTCTGATTCTCACACTTTCCTCGTACGGAAAATCCGTCTCGATTTGGATTTTCCAGCCGTCGTCCGTCGTGAATGTCGAAGGGATGAAAAGGTTCACATAAATCGTGCCGTCGATTTCCTTTGCGATGAACCTGTTGTACCGTTCGGGATTTTCTAGCCCCGTGCCCGTGCAGCACCACATTGCGTTGTCGTGCGTGCAGTACACTTTGAAAAATCCGCTCTGGAGCGACACGAAATATGTCTTCGCGCCGCTTTCCGGGTCTTGCGAGGCGAGTATGTGGTTGTAAAGGGCAGTCTCATAGAAGTCCGCGATGTCGGAAGTTTTGTTCCAGCTGAATATGTGCTCCGCAAGCTCAAGCATATTGTATGTGTTGCAGGTTTCGGCGGTGTCGCGCGCAAGTGTCTCGTCGTATTCGCGCCCGAAATGCTCGCCGCGTGAATTTCCTCCGATTGCGTAGCTGCGCCTTTTCGTCACGGTGTCGAAAAAGAATTCAGCCGCGGTTCTGTATTCGCTTTTTCCCGTAAGCTCGTAAAGACGCGCGATGCCGATGAATTTCGGAATCTGCGTGTTCGCGTGGTATCCCTGAAGCTTGTCCTGCTTCTTCATCGCAGGCGCGATTATCTCTTTGTGAATCCATCTTTCCGCTTCGTTCAGGTATTTCTCATTTTTTGTGATTCCGTACAAATCCGCGAAAACTTTGCACATTCCGCCATGCTCGCAGGTTAGCATCTTCTGCATTTCCGCGTCGCTCATCTTTTTCGTGCCTGCGATTGCCCAGTCCGCCATTTTCGTGACGATTCCGAGCGCGTCCTCGTTCTTGCCGAATGTGTACGAGTCAATCAGTCCCGCGAAAATTTTGTGGAGCGAATACCACGGAACCCAATAATCCGCGAGCGAGAATCTGTCAACGCTGAAGCTTCCTCCGCTTGAAAAAACATTGTCGAACGGCGTTGAGGGAATTCCTCCGAAATATCCGTCTTCGCGCTGGATTTCCTTTATGCATTTCACCGTGTAGTCAAGCTTTTCTTTTGCCTCTTTGCTTTTTGTCTGGAAATAGAAGCCCGATAGCGCGGAAAGATAATGCCCCAGCATGTGCCCTTGAATCTGCCGCGATTCCCAGCCGCCGTAAGTGACTGCCTTCGGCGTTTTTCCGAGTGCCGTGTATGCCGGCGACAACATCCTGTCGGGGCTGTATGCGAGCACGTATTCAAGTCCTGTCTTCTGCGAGGTAGCGAACAGGCTTCCGTCTTTGAGAATTGTTTCTTCTGCATTCATGTTCATAATCGAAGCTCCTGCAAAAATAGCTGCAAAAAATAGAGTTTTGAGTTTTCTGGTCATGTTTTTGCTCCTGTTTTTAAATAGCATGACTTTTTGTTTATCGTCAATAAAAATTGATATGTATCAAAAAAATCGAAGAAATTTGTTGACAGATTCCGATTGTCGATTTAGCATTGCGTAAGTACCGAAAAATGTCGGTATATATCAAAAATGTAGGTTTTATGGATTATTCAGATGTTTTGGAGTTGAGTTGGTCTGAATATGAAATATCTGAATGCTGAAAATCAAAAAAGGGGGATTTTATGAAAAAAAGTTTTGTGAAAGTGCTCTCCGCGCTTTCTCTTGTTTCGCTGCTCGGTTTTGGCATTTCGTCGTGCGCAGACGATTCAGGCGAGGATGAGTCTTTCATCGTCACTTCCACGGATTTTGTCGGTGACGTTCTGAGAAATCTTTCTTCTCTGAGCGTCGATTCTTCTTCCGCAACGACGATTTTCTCCGTGGGCGCAAAATTCAGCACGTCGGGGCTTGTCGTCACTGCTTCGTACGATGACGGGACAACTGCGGACGTGACCTCCCAAGCGACGTTCTCTTACACGCCGGCAGAAGGTGAAGACGCTGTTTCCCTTGTAAGCGGAACAACTGTGCTGAACACAGCCGGCACACACACGGTGACTGCGAGCTTTACGAAAAGCGGAGTCACGAAAACTGCTTCCTTCGAAATCCAGGTGACAGATTCGACAGCTCCTTCTGCAAACATCGATGATGAAACTTCATACACAATCACTGACACAAAACTCACTTACAATTCCGATGCAAGCCTTGCAAACATCACTCTCCCTGCTTTTGATGTGACTAGCTCGGAAATATTCACTGTCTCGTTCAATGCGACGTTCGATTCTTCGCAGGACGACTGGGGTGCAAAAATCCTTACGACAAGCGACAACTTTATCCTGACAGCCCCGAACCTTGACCCGTGGAACAACACAAAAAGCGGAAGCACAATCTCTGGCAAGAACGCATATCCTGGCGCGTCAGGCTCTTATCTTTCGAATTCGCTTGCGTACAACAGCGCGTTCACGGGGGAGAGCGTCGCAATCACCGTTTCTTTCAACAAAACTGACAAGTCGATTGTATACACGCTCGGCGGAAAAGCTTGGGTCGTTTACACGTCCGGAGTTTGGGACGGCGGAATCGAAGAATTCATAACGGCAGTTTCCGATTCGCTTTCTGCCGGAACTCTCAAATTCAATGCTTCTTCACTTTCATACTCGAACCTTGTGATTACGAAAGGCAGGGCAAGCAGCGCGACTGCAAGCGAAATCGCCCTCTCTTCATCAAGCGTCACTGACAGCAGCGACAACTGGAAATCTGCGCTCGAATCGCTTTCCGGCGTTGTCGTCTATTCCGACGGAAGTGCCGACTCAGTCGCGCTTACCGACGAAAACGTGACTCTCTCATACAAGAGCGGAGAAACTTCGGTCGAAGAGTCCGCAATCGCAGTCGGCTCATACACGGTTACAGTTTTGTGCGGAGACGCAAGCACGACAGTCGCGCTCACTGTAACGTCGAATTACGAGAACACTGTCACAGGAAGCGGAACTGTTGAAAATCCGTATGTGCTTGGCTCGACGCTAGCGGAGACTTTGCAGGGGAAAGAGGGGGCGTTGGATGCTCATAAGTATCAGTCTTCTACGACACTTGATACATCTGCAAAACTTATGTGGAATAATCCGATAGCAAGTACTGATATTTCTTCAACTGGTTGGACTGTTTCAGTGGATTTCTATAATGCAGATGCAGATACTGTAAATGGATTTGATGCATTGCTTACTTTCTACGGAAAAGGTGATGAAAAAGGGGGTATCTATGAAGGTGGGGCAACTCATTGGAATGACTGGGCTGGAAATTATACAGACGACACATCAAATCTCTCCAAAGGTTCATGGACAAAGGTAACGGTTGTATTTGGAGCTGATGGTAGTGTAACTCGCTATATGGGAACAACCGCATATACAGAAACTGTAACAGGTACTGGTTCAGCCCTTGCTGCAAATATGGCAGCATCAAAGTATGTTGCGGTCGGAGTTGGCGGTATTTGGGATGCAGGTTATGTAGATGCTAATGCGGCTGTTGCAAATATCAAAATCTACTCCACAGCCCTCTCCGCAGAGCAGGTAGCTGCAATCGAATAGAAAAACTTTCTTGCATGACAAACGGATTGCGTTTATGCAGTTCGTTTGTCATTGATTTTCCTTCTGAAATTTATTCCTTCCCGTTTTAGACAATTTCAATTTATCTTCCAGAAAATCTGATACATATCAAAAAATATGAAAAAAATGTTGACAGCGTAAAAATGTCGATTTAACATCTCTTTAGTACCGAAAAATGTTGGTATATATCAAAAAATATGAATGTATGGATTTTTCCGTATTAAAGGGGGATTGCCATGAAGAAAATCAATGGAAGCAGTGCCGTTCTTCGCATTGTTGCCGCATTTTTGCTTGCTCCTACAGTGCTGCTCGGCTGCGAGCTGGAGCTTGACGATAAGGACAGCCGCTCTGTTGTTGCCGGTTTCAATGCCACGGATTTGACGATTTCGGGGCAGGCGACAAGCTTTGAGGTGAATCATGAATTTTCGTTCGGCGACGGAGCTGTGATTACGGCGACGTTCAGCGACGAAAGCACCAAGACACTTTCAGCAAGCGACGTTTCCGTTTCGTTTTTCAGCGAGACTGACAAATCGTATTTCACAGATTTCACAAACGCAAAGGCGAACGACACTGTTGTCGTCAGCATCAGATACAAGAGCGGCAGCGTGACTTGCGAGTGCCAGTACGAGGTTAATATTACGAATGCCGTCAAGTCGATTGAGATAAAGTCGGTTGACAAGTCGTATATCTACAATCCGGGAGCTTTGGATTTTGCCGCCGACAATGCAATTGTCGATGCCTTTTCTTATAAAGTTACGGCGACTTACGAAGACGGAGCGACGAACGATAATTTTGCCGCAAACTGTACTTTTGCTGCTAAGTCTGACAAATCAGGCGTAATAGCAACATATAATGACATTACTGCTGAATACAGTTTCGAGAATGTCAAAAATGCAGTTTCTGCATTCACCGTTGCTTCTGGCACTTCAATCGGAGAAAGCGACTGCTCTACTTCATGGATTCCGTCCGAAAATGCAGAGATTCCTGTCGGAAAGACTCTCGTCGCAAAATTCCACAACAAGGGAAGCGGTGCAAAGCAATGGAACAACTTCCTCGTGGAATTCTTCATTGCCGGTGGTTCTGGAATGACGCTTCGCGCCGACAACTTCGGCTGGGATTATGCAGGCGAGGGAACGGCAAGCACTGATATCGCCTATGAGGGAATAACTAAGACAACGACAGTTACGGATTGGGATGCATGGAATGCATTGGTAAAAGATTCTGACGTTGTTGTTACGGCAGAGAACGACGGCGACAAGCTCACGATTACATGCACGAGCACTACGGCAGGACTTGAGGACTGGGAGCAGAAATATGAGATTCCGTTCCTCACAGACACTGCAAAGACTGGACCGATAAATCTTCATTTCAATGTTGACGGCTCATATCTCGTATTCGACTAATCACCAACATACAAAAAAGGAGAAAAAAGAATTATGAAAATAAACAAGCTGATTCTTGGCGCGGCGGCTCTTGCCATGGGCGGCGGAGCTTTCGCTCAGTCTGTTGCGTTCCATGCTGGCATTGACTACACGGCATGGGGATTCGCACGCTCTTCATACAACGACGACGGAAGCGCGACGCACACGAACCCTTCGGCAGGCTACGACCCGGACGGAAACATGACCGTGGATGTGGCAGTCCGTGCCGCGTCTTTCGAATTCAACCTCGGCCTTTATTTCAACGCCGACGGCGGCGACGAGGAATTCATCGATTTCTCTGACGGCGGAAAGGGAACTCCGTTCTACAAAGGCAACATGAAAATCGGCCTTTTCAACGACCAATTGAGCATCTACACGGGAAAATTCCACGACTTCAACGGCGGATACATCGCGGACGGCTCTGTTCTCGGCGGACAGTACATCACGAATCTTGCGGACAAAGATTACGGCGCGTACCTCACGGGACTCGAATTCTCCCCTGCGTTTTTGAGCGGGCTTAAGCTCTTCGCAGGCTTCCCGATTCTTCCGATACGCGGAAACGGAATTCAGGCGAACGAGGAATACAACCAGTGGAAGCACCTCGGAAAGAAAATCAAGCTTGCCGCAAGCTATGCTCTTCCTGTCGAAGGTCTCGACTGCACTCTGAATCTCGGCTTCCGTCCGGGCACTTACTACGACGGAGTTGACAACGGCGGGACGATGGACACGTTCACGGAGACATTCACGAAGAGCGCGTTCGGCGAGGCTTACATTCAGGGAGTCCTTCCGAATTTCCTCGAATTGATGAACCTTGTCGTAAGCTACGATATGCGCTACAGGGACTCAAGCTATGTGGACATCAGGAACGAGACGAAAGAGAAAACTGCGTTTGCCCACATGATTGGCGTTTCTGCCGAGATGACATTCGAGGATTTGATGGTTCTCGGAGTTGAGGACAGATTCTACTATGCCGGAAACGATTACGTCCACTCGGACGAGAAATTCATCTACGACATCCTTGCGGCGAATGCCGAGCATTCAGTTGCAGGAACACCAATCAGCGTCGGTCTCGGGCTTGCCGGAATCCTTGCCGCGGACGCAAACGGAACTGCATTCGCTGACGATGACGGAACAGGCAAGGTCAACAACGACACATACAGCTCTTCAACTTCGATTTCCCTCACAGTCAACGACATGGCGACCGCGAATCTCCTTGCTGGCGGGGACGCGACGACGTATCTTGGGTTCTATACAAAGCCTTACTTCAAGTACAGCTTCTCGAACGGCTCTCTCATAGTTGCCGCTGAATTCGCTTACTCCAAGGCATTCACGGACGACGTTTCGAACAACTGTTTCAGCTACAGAATCCCGGTCGGAATCAAATTCGAATTCTAAGAGCACAGGAGGCATGAGTGATGAAAAAACTGAAAACTATCTGCTCTGCCATCGTAGCCTTGAGTGTGCTTGCTTTGGCAGGCTGTGACTTAGAATTGCCCGACAGCGCGAAAGTCTTGTACAACGAATCCGTCACATACGACACGGGAGTTGCCAGTGCGGAGGATTGGGGGGACGGGCTTGTCGTTGGTTTTTCTCCGATGTACGGCACTTTCTCGTATACGATGTATAACGGCGACACTGTAAAAGTCGAGGAGTCCACTGTGACTGGAGCGAATGCGTGGTGGACAGACAGAGTTGATTCTTCTTCCGTGGACATTGCGGACGGAGACACAATGACTGTCGAGCTTAAATGCACGGAAGGCGATACTGTCGCATTCTGTATGCACGTCCACAACGACACCGGCTGGTGGTGGTACAACCCTGGCGACGGGAATTTCTGGGGCGATGAATCGCTGAATGCGACTTACACCAAAAACTACACGATGAGCGGCACACGGACGCTGAAAGCAGGTGTTCCTTTCACATTCACAATCACACGGAACGGCAAAAACCTTACTTGGAGCATGAAGAGCATCGCAGGCTCAGGTTCGGATGAAGCGGAGGAGGAAGACTGATGAAATTACGGAAATCTTTGATTGGTGCCGCCGCTTTGACGCTTGGCTCGGCACTTTTCGCGCAGGAGATTCGCATTGGCGGCTATGTCGATTACACGAGCACGCTTGCAACTCAGGTCGTGCACAACTTTGCGGATGAGACAAGCTGGGACGCGTCGGAAGTTGCGGCGGAATTCGGCCCAGTGCAGAACGGTATCCACTTCCTGAACCTTGACGCGACGGCTTTGAATGTCGATTTCCACACGAACGTATGGATTGGTTCGGGTGGCGGAGCTTGGTACGCGGACGTTCCTCAGTACATTGACCGCTCGTCATACAACGGAAGCAACGCATTCAGCCTGGACGGTGACGATGCCTCGACCCCAATCGGGCAGATGTGGGTTTGCACCCATTTCTTCGACGACCAGCTCAGGTTCTACACCGGAAACTTTGCCTCAAACGGCTGGAGCGCAGGCTACATTTTCGGGGGATATGTTCTCGGCGGACAAAAGATAGAAGGCCTTGCAGGACGCGCTATGGGATCTGATGCCGCATTTTCTGGAATCGAAATTCTTCCGCGGAAAATTACGGGGCTCAAGGCGATTGTCGGTTTCCCTATCGCTCCGTTCGTTGACAGCTACGAGAAATTCAACGATTGGGGACATTTCATAAAGAGCGTGAAATTCATAGCGCAGTACAAATGGCTTTTGTACAACCGCACATTCAATGCTGGAATCCGACCTAACACATTCATGACGAACGGTGACGGATACGCATTCAGCGGTGACTATACGAAAAGCCTTTTCGGAGAAGCATTCCTTCAGGTCGATATGCCGAGTTTGGTCTACGGAATCATGATGAATGCAAGCTATGACATCAGGTGGAGAAAAGCCGAGGAGAGCGGACTCAACCTGCGTTCTGGCAAGGACTGGTCCTATACGACATTCGCTCACATTGCCCAGTTCTCTTCAAAATTCACAAGTCTTGTTGAAGGCTGGACATTCAGCTTGGAAGACAGGTTCGCTTATTACCAGCCGCATTACATTTCAATCAACGAAATGGCTGTCTACAATGTGTTCGGAGTCAGCGGAGAGCATCCGATTGCGGGAACGTCTTACGCATTCGGCTTCAACACGCAGTTCATGTACGGACAGGACGCGAACGGAACTGCGAACGGCTATAACAAGCCGACGTACTTCGATGCGTACTGCTCCGACCTGATTACTTTCGACGCGAACTTCATGGGGCTTGACGGCGAGGAGAACCACGCGCCGGAAACAGGAGCTTCTGGTCGGTATTTCTCAGTTTACGGCTATCCGTATATGCAGAAGAATTTTGCGAACGGCTACGCAAGGCTTGGAATCGAGCTTCAGTACAAGCATCTTGAAACAAGCAACACCCTTGAGGCGTTTTCATGGCGCGTTCCGCTCACGCTCACATTCTGGTGGTGATTCAATCTGCGGTTTGTAAAAAAAGCGGTTTAAAAAACGGTTTTGGAGGATTTATGAAAAAGATTACGAAAATGATATCTGGTTGTGCGGCATTGCTTGCTTCTGCACTTGCTTTCACCGGCTGCGGCTCGACTTCTTCCGTAGCTTCCGAGGGCGGGAAATTCACGATTACGGAAGGATGCGGAGTGGTCGGTTATTACACTTTCGAAGATGAAATCGACGAGAGCATGGAAATCAAAGACCACTCAGGAAACGATATCTCGGTTTTCACTGCGGCACTCGACGGCTCGGAGAAAGACGACGGCTATCAGGGCGACGGTCTTCTCTTCAACGGAAACGACGAGTACATCACTCTTGACCCGTCAGTCCTTGACGGCGACGGATTCACATTTGCGGCATGGCTTAATCCGCAGTCGTGGAAGGCTTGGGCACGCGTCCTCGACATCGGAAACCAGAAAGAAGATTTGTGGATTGGAATGGACTGGGCGACGAAAATGCTCCGAATGGACGTAATCGGGGCGGCCGGAAGCGTCTCGGTTCTCTCTCCGCTCCCTCCGGTCGATGAGTGGACGCACATAGCTGCTTCGATTGACGGCGGAGTCGCGAAACTCTACGTCAACGGAAAGCTCACCCAGAGAATTCCATGCAGGATAAAGCCTTCTCATCTTGCCGCGAACGTTCAGGGAATTTATGTCGGAGCTTCGAACTGGCCTGACCCGCTTTTCAACGGCGTGATGGACAATGTCCTCGTTGCGAACCGCGCATTGAGTGGAAGCGAGATTGCTGCGATTTACAAGGGAGTAGTCCCGTTTGACGAGGCGGAATAGCTTATGAACATAACTGACATCACGGAAGAGGACGAAAAGACACCGCTTATCAGGCAGCGCGCCGACCCTTTCGTCTATCTTCATTCGGACGGATATTATTACTTCACGGCAAGCACCCCCGAGTACGACAGGATCGAGCTTCGGCGTGCATGGAGCGTGAAGGGGCTTTCTGATGCCGAGCCATTCGTAATCTGGCGGAAACACTCCGACGGGCCGATGAGCTACCACATCTGGGCACCTGAGCTGCATTTCATCAGCGGCAAATGGTACATCTATTTCGCCGCGGGCAGGGCGGAGGACCCGTGGTGGATTCGCACATGGGTTCTTGAGAATCCGTCTTCAGACCCGTTTTCGGGGACTTGGGAAGAGAAAGGAATGCTAGAAAGCGAGTGGGACAGCTTCATGCTCGACTGCACAGTTTTCGAGCACAAAGGGGAGCATTACGCGGTGTGGGCGCAGAAACGCAAGGAGCGCGAGGAAAATTCCGCACTCTACATCGCAAAAATGGAAAGCCCGATCAAGCTTTCGCTTCCGCAGACGCTGCTCTCCGTTCCCGAATACGACTGGGAATGCAGGGGCTTCCGCGTGAACGAGGGGGCTGCCGTCCTGAAGCGCAACGGAAAAATCTTCGTCACATACAGCGCGAGCGCGACCGACGCGACGTACTGCATGGGGCTTCTTACGGCAGATGAGGATTCAAACCTTCTCGATCCGAAATCCTGGGCGAAAAGAAAGAATCCTGTTCTGGTGACGGACGAGAAAAAGGGAATATTCGGTCCCGGGCACAACAGCTTCACCACGAGCCGCGACGGAAAAGAAGACTACCTTATTTACCACGCCCGGCCGTATGCCGAAGTTGACCTTGCGTTCGCCCTTTACGACCCGAACAGGCATACATGGGTGAAGAAAATCAGATACGATTCGGACGGAAGTCCGTTGTTCATGTAAAAAAACGAGGAGATGTTTTTATGAAAAAAATATTTTCGATTATTACATCGTTGCTCCTTTCAAGTTTCGTAATTTCTTGCGGGGTTGACTCAGGGTCAGGGGAAGCGGAGCTTGAAGGAATAAAAATAGATTCTTCTGGCGCGAAGACATATTTTTATTCGGGCGATACTTTCACTGCTTCCGGCCTTGTAGTTAGGACGAGCTACACGGACGGCTCGACCAAAAAAGTCGCCTTGAAAAACTGCTCGTTCTCTATGGACAGCCAGTCTGTCACTCTAGGCTCTACCGTGTTTTCAGACGAGCAGAAGGGAACACACTCTGTGACGGTCTCATACAAAGGCTATTCTCAGAATTATTCGATATATGTTGTGGATTCCTCAAAATACGCGGAGAACACACCAACATTCCTTGACAATTACGTTTCGATTGCATCCTGGAGCAACAGGGACAAGTGGAACCTTTCGAACACGCACGACCCGACTGTGTTCAAATGGACAGACGGCTATTATTACATGTTCGGAACTGATGCAAGCTACGGAAACGCACATGACAGCGCGACTACCGGAAAGCATTTTTTCGGAAAGAGAAGCGTTGACCTTGTGAACTGGGAATATGTGAACGGCGTTATGGACGAGGCACCTGACTGGGTTGTCACGAAGCTCAATGAATTCCGTTCGGCACAGGGGCTTTCCTCAATTGCGAAAAGCGATATCTCGTTCGGGTTCTGGGCACCATGCGCAAGGGTCGTTTCCGTGAACGGAACTAAAAAAGTCCGAATGTATTATTCAATCGTTGTTGACAACTACATCGGGAACGGAAAATCCGCGACAGACACAGCGAACTTCGACAATACTTGGAGCGAGAGGGCATTCATCGGCGTGACCGAATCGACGAATCCTTCTGGCGGACCTTCTGCGTGGGAAGACAAGGGATTCGTGGTCTGCTCTTCTTCCGACAAAGGCAAGGACGGATACTCACGCTCAAGCCTTACAGATTACGACGCGTATTTCTACTTCAATGCAATCGACCCATCATATTTTATTGATGACGACGAAACGCATTGGCTCGTTTACGGAAGCTGGCACTCAGGATTCGCCCTTGTCAGAATCAATCCCTCAACCGGAAAAGTTGCCGCTGTTGATGGGACTGATTATTTGAGCGGAAATGTCACCGGCGACTTTGAGATGGGCTATCCATGGTCGCCGAACGGAACTAGCGATGACAAGAAACCGGAGGAGCTGATTTCTCAGGGATATGGAACTCGGATTTTCAAGAAAGCGGACAAGCACGGCAACGAAAGCCGATGGCAGCCGACTGAAGGACCTGAGCTTGTGAAGTACGACGGCAAATATTGGCTCTTCTTCGCGAATCTCGGTCTTGACGTTCCGTACCACACCCGTGTTGTTTGTGCCGACAGCGTCACTGGACCTTACAAGACAATAAGCGGCGGCGATGTCCTCAGCGAAAACATCACCGGAATGTATCCTCTCGTAACCCACCCGTACAAATTCCTTGACGAAGAGCCTGCTTCCGACGGTTACGGCTCTTGCTACGGCTGGGTCGGAATAAGCCACTGCGCGATTTTTGACGACGGTGCCGGAAACTATTTCTACATGAGCCAGCAGCGTCTTCCAAAAGGTGTCACAGGGCTTGGAGACAATTCGAATGCGCTTATGATGGGTGGTGTCCGCCGCATTATATGGAGTCCTACTGGTTCTTCCGTAAATGACAAATGGCCGATGGTTCTTCCTGAACGCTATGGCGGTCTTCCTGCAAACTACAATCCTGACGAGAATGCTGCAGACGGGAAGATTGCCGCCAGCGAAATTACTGGAGCATGGCAGCATATCAACCTCAGCTATGACGCGACGGAAAAAGGAAATATGGACGAGGCAGTTTCTCTTTCGTTCGAGTCAGAGTCTGAAGGCAGCAGTTCGGGCACGATAAAAGATTCTGAAAATGCTGCGTGGGGAACTTGGTCTTTCGATGCGGAATCTCAGACGATGACAATCACCCAGTCTGGAAAAAGCGCAGTCACTGTCTCCCTTGCCCGCGAGCTTGACTGGGAGAAAGTTCCCCGTGTCCCGACAATCGTTTACACGGGAGCGAACAACGCCAACACGAACGGCTACACCTATTGGGGAAAGAAAGGCGAGGCGACTTCTGCCACAATCACGGTGTCAAGAAGCGGCAATGTTTACACGATTTCGGCAACAGATTTGGGAGCGGTTTAACCGGCATTCAGCCGCTTTCGGATTTGACATAAAAAATGGGGGAAGAATACTAACACACTGACCTCCAAACCTCCTTTTTTTGCCCGGCAGTTATCTCCGTTCTGCCGGGCTTTTTGTTCACTTTTGAAAATAAAGTTTTAGAATATGTTCATTTTTATGTGGTATAATCTTTGCACTTAAAAAAGTCACAGAAAGCTGCAAAAAATGGAAATAAAAAAAACAACATTCATCGCTTCTATCCTTGTATTCGTCATGTCGTGCGCGGTGGCGGTCACAGCGTGCATATTCATAATCGCCGGAAACAAAAAGGCGGAGAAGAAAAGCGAAAGGCTGATTCTCGGCTTCTCGCAGATTGGCTCGGAAAGCGCATGGAGGACGCGCAACACGCAGTCGATTTTCGAGGCGGCTGCGGAGAACGACATCCAGATTATCTTCGACGACGCGCAGCAGAAGCAGGAGAACCAGATAAAAGCAATCCGCTCGTTCATCATTTATCAAGTTGACGTAATCGCGTTCGTTCCGATTGTGGAGGACGGCTGGGATTCTGTCCTTCGCGAGGCGAAAAATGCCGGCATTCCCGTGATTCTCGTCGACAGGGAGATAAATGCCGACAAGTCGCTGTACGCAGGTTTTTTGGGCGAGGATTCTCTTGAGGAAGGGCGGAAGGCTGCGAAATTCCTCATGGAAAAATGCACCGAGGACGATTCCCCTGTCAACATCCTTGAAATCACGGGAACGGAGAACGCATCGATTGTGAAGGGCAGGGCGAAAGGGTTCCGCGAAACTTTAGGCGGCAGCAAAAAATTCCGCATAATACATTCCGTTAGCGGCGATTTTCTCCGGTCGCGCGGAAAGGAAATTGCGGAGGACCTCATTCAATCTGCGAGGGATTCGGGGAATTTCAGGAACGACGCGCTTTATTTCGAGGGGCAGAGAATCGACGCTGTTTTCTCGCACAACGATTCGATGACGCTCGGCCTTCTCGATTCGTTCGCGAACTACGGAATCAACCCTGAGGACACCGTAATCATCAGCATCGACGCGGAGCAGAAGTCGATTGACGCGCTAGTTGACGGAAAAATCGACTGCGTAATCGAATGCAACCCGAACCTCGGGGGAAAACTCATGGAGCTTATCCGCAACGTCGCTTCGGGGAAGGAGGTTCCGAAAATCAATTACAACGAGGAGCGCGTGTTCTGTGAGGACGACGATTTTTCAAAATAC
This sequence comes from Treponema sp., assembly GCA_017525605.1. Taxonomy (GTDB): domain Bacteria; phylum Spirochaetota; class Spirochaetia; order Treponematales; family Treponemataceae; genus Treponema_D. The sequence goes on from JAFXSM010000018.1 coordinate 64,120, forward strand.
GAACCGAGGGGCTACTAAGTGAGCAGGAACAGAAGCCTTAGAAAAACGATAAAAGTAACGTACATTATTCTTCTATTAATTACGCTGATTCCTTCTGTTTATTCGATTGTAGTCTTTCAGATTTACAGCAGGCAGTACGACAGAATCATCTCGAACGTGAGCCTTGCGAACCACATAAACTCCATCGCGAAGAACGAGATACCTGAAGAGCTCTGGAATATCATCTGCGGCAAGAAAGAGAAAGAAGCCGGCAGGCAGTACGAGATGATGAACGAAATCACGCTCGGGCTTGAGGAAATCATCAAGAGCACAGAGAGCGGGAAAAGCCGCGACACGCTTGAGGTTGCCACGAGGGCGAACGCGACGCTTCTTCGGAACATTCATAGCCTGATTGCGGAGATGGGGCTTGGGAGCACCGTCCGCCAGAACGAGGCTTCGCTCGACAAAATCAGGACGATTGCGGAACTTTTCTCCGACATCATGCAGAATTTCATCGTCACGGAAATCGAATCCGCGTATGCCACGAACCTTCTGGTGAAGAGAACTTCGATTGTCCTCACCGTGATTCAGTTCGCCATAACCGTCCTCGCGCTTCTCATCTCGGCGAACAGCTTCCTGATGGTCTCGAAGGCGGTTCGGAAACCGATAAGCGACATGGAAAAACTCTCCACGAGCGTCGCGAACGGAAATCTCTGTTCAAGAATCGACATCCCGCACGTTGACGAGCTCGACACCCTCGCGGTGAACCTGAACACGATGACGGAGCAGATTGACGTTCTCATCAAGAAGAACATGGAGGAGCAGAAGAATTTCCAGAAGGCGGAGATGAAGGCGTTGCAGGCGCAGATTACCCCGCACTTTCTCTACAACACGTTCGACACGATTGTCTGGCTTGCGGAAGAGGAAAAGACAGACGAGGTCGTGAAAATCACAAAGGCGTTCTCGGACTTCCTCCGGATTTCGCTGAGCCGCGGCCACGAATGGATCACGATTTCGCAGGAGCTTGACCACATAAAAAATTACCTGACGATTCAGAAAATCCGATATGCGGACATCCTGAACTACACAATCGAGGCAGACGAATCTCTTCTTGGGCAGAAGATGATAAAGCTCGTCCTGCAGCCGCTGGTGGAGAATGCGATTTACCACGGGATAAAGAACAAGCGCGGGCGCGGAAATCTTTCTGTCTCCGTGCGCTATGCCGACGACAGCAGGATGCGCATTCTCTTCAAGGTCGAGGACAACGGGGCGGGATTCACTTCCGAACGGCTTTCCGAGGTGCGCAACGAGCTTGCGACCGGCAGCGAGGATTCGGAAAAGCTCTCGTCGGTGTACGGCCTTTACAATGTGAACAAAAAACTCAAGCTCTATTACGGCGAGCAGACTGACGGGCTTGTGATTGAGTCGGAGCAGGGGAAGGGCAGCGTGATTTCGTTCATGATTCCTTCCGGCACATCGTGAATGCTTTCCGCGGAACTGATTCGATATTTGTCTAGAAGAAAAAAGATGGTCTGATTTTTGGAGTGAAAATGTACAGCGTATTTGTTGTTGATGACGAACCGATAGTTCTTGACGGAATCCGCTCGAAGATTGACTGGGAGTCAAGCGGATTCACATTTGCGGGCGAGGCGACCGACGGTGAGATTGCGCTTTCGATGCTGCATGAGCTGAAGCCCGACATCCTCATCACGGACATAAAGATGCCTTTCATGGACGGACTGCAGCTTGCGGCGGCGGTCAAGAGAATCCAGCCGTGGATAAAAATCATAATCCTTTCGGGGCATGACGAATTCGACTACGCGAAAAAGGCGATTTCAATCGGCATCGAGGACTATCTTCTAAAGCCGTTCACTCCCGACGAGCTTCTTTCGAGCCTCAACAAGACCGCCGTTCAGATTGACAAGGAGCGCAAGCAGCTTTCCGACATCTCGCGCTTGAAAGAAGAACTCAAGTCAAGCGAGGTTCTCAAGAAGAAGGAATTTTTGAGCAACCTCGTCCACGGCTCTGCGGATATGGCGGACGTGATGCAGAAAAGCCAGGAGCTTGGGCTGAATCTCATCGCCCGGTTCTACAAAGTCCTTGTCAGCAGGATAAAAAGCAGGAGCGGCAACCAGCAGAACCAGCAGGAATCTTGCTCCCTTTTGAATTCGTACTCGGCTTCGTGGGACAATGCCGTCTGCTTCTTCCACCATTCGAATCTTCTCGTCTGCATTTTCAGGGGAAGCAGCCGCGACGAGCTTGACGAGAGCATCTTCCACGTTGCGGAGACGATTGCGCACATCGCGACCAAAAACGACGACTGCGCGGTTCTGACCGCAATCGGAAAGACGGTCGAGCATCTTTCGCAGCTTTCTGTTTCCTACGAGGACGCAAAGAGAATCCTCTCGCTCGGGGAAAAAGAGGACGGCAACAGGATAATCAGCTCCGACGACCTGGAGCTTTCCGCGTCCTCGCATTCAGACGACAATTCCGAAATCCTCGACTTCAAGGAGAACGACCCTCTCGTTGACAGGCTCAAGTACGCGGGAAAAAACGACATCGCCGCAATCATCGAGGAATCAATGGAGCTCATTCGGAACAACCCCGGACAGTTCAGCGTGTTCGCTTCGTATATCCTCGTGGATTTGATTTTCTCCGTCTCCAAACTCGTCGAGAAATTCGGCGGCAACATAAAGGAGCTGAACCCGGAAATCCTTCAGAGAAAATTCATCGATGAGGCCGTACAGAACGAGAGCGGGTTCAGGCAGAAAATCGAGCAGGTTCTTCTTTTCGCGCTCGAATACAGGGACTCGAAAATGACCGGAAAATACGGCGACGTGATTCTCAAGGCGAAAAACTACATCGAGTCGCATTACGCCGACCAGAACACGACGCTTTCCACCGTTGCCGAAGCCGTCGCCCTAAGCCCGAACCATTTCAGCACGATTTTCTCGCAGGAATGCAAGACGACTTTCATCGAATACCTGACGAACGTTCGGATCGAGAACGCCAAACGCCTGATTCGCGAGACTGACATGAAAGGCTACGACATCGCATACGAGTGCGGCTTCTCCGACCCGCATTATTTCAGCTACATCTTCAAGAAGAACACAGGAATGTCGCCGCGGGAATACAAACTTGGGGGAAGGTAGAAAAGAGGAATCAGAATCGATGAAAAAATCCCTACAGCACGAACACGACGATTCCTGCAAGAATCAGAATCATAGCGAGAATCTTTCGTGCGGAGAATTTTTCCCTGAAGAACAGTTTCCCGAAAATCAGCACGAAAACGTAGCTTGAAGCCTCAGCGACCGGAACGAAAGAAACCGGGACTTTCTTGAGCGCAATCAGGTCCAAGAACACTGCGACGAAATATATTGCATACGCCGGGACAACGTAGATGTTCAAGTATTCGCGCCAGAAAGAGCCGTACGTTTTGAGCGCGGATTTTTTGAGGAGCACCTGCGAGAACGCAGAGATAAAGACAGAAAAAAGAAGAATAAAAATGTAGATGGTCATAAATCCCTCTCCGTTATTCCGATATTTTTCCGTCAGAAAGTTCTGTTTCGAAATCTTTTGAATTCTCTTTTTCTGTGCTCAGAATGAAAATCCCTGAAAGAATGAGTGCGACGCCGATAATCATTTTGAGCGACACTGCTTCCTTGAAAAACAAAAATCCGAAAACCATTCCCCACACAATCGTAATCGACTTGTTCGCGATTGCGCTCGTCAGAGGAATTTTTTTTAAGACCTGCTGCCACAAAATCGCATAAACGAAAAGCACGCCGAACACCACGCAGTACAGAGAGAAGAACTGAACCGAAAGCATATCGTACCGCGTGGCGAATTTCCCCAAAAGCGGGTAAAGACAATACACGAGAAAAGCCGCGTGCATGAAAAGAAAAGAAGAAAGTTTTGTGTTGTGAATGTTCTGTCTCATTTTTTAGATTCCTAGCGTATATCTTAAAATCTCCGTGATTCCTTCATTTCCCAGTTTTTCAATGCTTTGTATGCAATCAGCATCAATTTTTAGCGTGCAGTATTTTTCAAGATACTTTGCATTTGTCGCAAAAGACGGGCTGAAACTTTTTGCATAGGCGCATTTTATCTTCTCTTGGAGCGAGTCTTTCTCCAATGCCCTTTTATTTCCGATTAAGAAAGATTTTCCGTTGTCGAAAATTGGGGCAGTCTTGAAATATTTGCCGTTGAAAATTACCCCTAGATTGTTAAAATGCCTGTCTTCATTCAATATTATCTTGTCGAGCATAAATGTGTTTGCAAGATACTCGCGAATATCAAGACCAGTTTGCTGTTTGACGAAGCTGATTACATATTCGATTGCGTCATCATAATCCATTTTTGAGCAGGCTTGGGCTAAATCTTTCCCATAAACATTTTTGTACAACCGATAGATTGTGATAAACGACTCGTCTTCGTCCAAAAAGTTTTTGCTATAACAGCCGTGTTTCCCGTTAATCAGGCACGGTGTGTACGCAATGAATTTTGAAGAATCAAAGTCGCTTTCTTCTAATATTATGCTTGCAGCAGTTTCTGCGATTCCTTCGTCGCCATAACGGTCAAGTTTGAACCAAAGCCCGTCTTTGAAAAATTTGTCCTGTGTGCCGTCGCTAGTTCCGCTTGTACGGACAAGAAACGAATCATCGATGTTAAAATTTCTCACCTGCATTTGACATCACTCCAGGTCAGATTTTCACCTTTGTACATGAACCAGATTTTATCTTGGAACATAACACCGTGTGTTTTTCGGCAGATTTTGTACGGATTGAATTCCGTGAGTCCGAGTTTGAAAAGATATTTTTCAATGTTTTCGCGGTGTTCGTCCCAGCATCTCCATTTTAAAATTTCTCCAAGTTCAAAAAGAGAAATTGAATCGCTCGAAAAGATTTGCTTTGCAGGGTTTGTAGAGTAACGCTTTACGTATGCTTTGTTTTCAGTAACTGTTACATCTGCCGTTTTTTCATCTTCCCAAAAAACAGAGAAATCCTCTTGGGTGTCAAACAAATCTTCGATATCACAGTCAAAAAAATCTGCAAGTTTTTTGAGCGTAGCATATTCGCACTTTTCCAGATTTTTCTGCCCATGAATAAGAGGGTATAACGCACCATAAGGAATGCCCGTCTTTTTTGAACATTCATTTATTGAGAGATTTCGCAATTTTAGTTCCGAAAGGATATTCATAAACGAAATTATCTTTTAAAAGATAATCCGTTGTCAATTATTTTTGCATTGCGGCTTTATACTCATCAAAATCACGGATGTATTCTTTTCCGTCATAGTGAGTGTTCGCAAGAACGAGAAGAACTGAATCCGGTGAAAAATCAAACATTTCTTTCCAAATCATTTTTGGAATGTAAACGGCCTCCATAGGCTTGTTAAGTTCAACGATTTCCTTGTTTGTGCCGTCCGTAATCATGACCTTTGATTTCCCGGCTACATTTACGAGGACGAATTCTGAGTTACGGTTTGCGTGCTGGCCACGAACGACTGTTGAATCCGAGCCATAGATATAAAAAGCACGGGCAATGTCAAAAGGAATATCCTGACTGCCTTCGATAACGACAAGTTTTCCCCTCTCGTCTCCCAAATCCTTGAAGTTCAAAAGCTTGTACATTTCGCTCATTTTTGCTGCTCCTTGTCGTTGATTCCGTAAGTGTTTTTGACCGTGAACTGGGGCGTTCCGTTCTGGTCAAGGTAGTTTTTGCCGATATATTCGCCGATTAAGCCAAGGAATAAGGTTTGAAGCCCTCCGAAGAAAAGTATTATAGCAACGAGTGATGTCCATCCGCTTGCAATATCCGGGTGCAGGATTTTATCAATGATGAAGTAGATTGCCGTTGCCACAGAAAGTATTATTACAGTAGCTCCCAGCCCCATCATGAATCGCATCGGTTTTATTGAAAAGTTCACGAACATGCTCAGGCAAAGATGGATGAGCTTTCCGAGAGTGTAGTTCGATTTCCCGGCCTCTCGGGACTTGTGCTCAACGAATACTGATGAATAGCTGTTTGTAGCACGGAGAATAAGACCGTCGATATACGGAAAGGGACCTTTATATTTGATGATTTCGTTAATCAGCGCACGGTTTATGAGCTTGAACGAGCAGAGATAAAGATCTTTCGGCTTTTCGATGAGCCATGTCGCAAGAATATCGTTTACTTTGCTTCCGAGATTTCTGAAAAGCGAGTGCTTTTTTTTGTGATATTTTGCGTAAACGACATCGTAACCTTTTTCGGCTTCTTCCACGAGCTTTAAGATTTCTTCCGGCGGATTCTGAAGATCGTCATCGATGATGGCAGCATAATCGCCGGTACAATAGTTTAGCGTGCACATTACGGCATTGTGTTCACCATAATTGCGTCTCAAATCTACGAAGTGAACGTTATTGTATTTTTTAACGATTGACTGGCAGACTTCGCTTGAATTGTCACGACTTACATCGTTTGCCATCACGATTTCAAAATCACGACCAGCGAAAGTCTCCTGCAATTTATCTACGAGCTGACCGATTGTGTCCGCACCGTTATATACTGGAATACAGATTGAAAGTTTCATTTTTTATCCTTGAAATTGATTGAGTACTTCGATTACTCGGCTGACTTCGTCTTCTGTCGTGCCGTAAGAAATTGGAAGCGATAGAACCGTATTGTGAATCTTCTCTGCAATCGGAGTCGCTTTTTGATTTTTGAAAATCTCCTTGTAGCCTTCCTGATTGATTGGGGCGACAGGGTAGTGTATTTCGGTTTTGATTCCCTTGTCGAGAAGATATTGCTTCAGTTCATTTCGTTTTTCGTGGCGAATCTGGAAAATGTGATAGACATCAAAATGTTTGTCGTCAACGACAGGAAGAATGAACTTGCTTTTATCCAGACCGTCAAAATACATCTTGGCGAGCTTTCGTTTTTTTTCCGTGATTTCCTCGATATGGCGGAGTTTTATGCGCAAAAAGGAAGCTTGAATCTCGTCAAGACGTGAATTGATTCCTGTGTATTTGTTGTGGTAATGCTTTTCCGAGCCGTAGTTGCGCCAGGCCCGTGCCATTTCTGCAAGCTCGTCGTTGTCTGTACAAAGCGCACCTGCATCTCCCAATGCTCCGAGATTCTTTGTCGGATAGAAACTGAATGCTCCGAAATCACCGAAAGAACCTGTGTTTTTGCCGTTGAATTTAGCTCCATGCGATTGAGCGCAATCTTCAACCAGACGGAGATTATGTTTTTTGCAGAATGCAATGATTTTGTTCATGTCACAGGCTTTTCCGTACAGGTGGACGACAAGAACAGCACTTGTGTTTGGCGTGATGCTTTCTTCAAGCAAATCTGGATTGATGTTATATGAAGAAATTTCCGGCTCAACAAGAACTGGATTAAGCCCCGCCTTTACGATTGCGAGAATCGATGCGATGTATGTGTTTGACGGAACAAGAACATCACTGCCTTTTGGTAGTTTAAGGCATTCAAGAGCGATGATGAGTGCATCAAGCCCGCTTGCCACACCAATACAATGCTTTGTTCCGACATAAGAGGCGAATTCTTCTTCAAAAGACTTTACTTCCTGTCCAAGTACATACCAGCCTTTTTCGATAAATGTGTCGAATGCGGATTTGAATTCTTGTTCAAACTCCTTGTTTGTGCGAGATAGATTTTCGTAGGGAATGATTTGGATATCGTTTTTCACTCGAAGCCTCCATTTGTTTGAAATTGTTAGTATAAAAACAATTCTAAAATACTTCTATATGATATTCGTGTTTTAACATGTAGTTTAAGCATAAAGTTTCTACGATTTCATCGTTTGAGTAATTTCTTTGCAAGTCCTCTTGTGCCACCGACAATACTTTCGAGAATGTTGAACACAAGAGGAACTTTTGTTTTCATCTCGGCAAGTGTAAAAATAAGCGGTGATTGCAAAACAGGGATGATGCGCTTGTCGTTCAGAAGATGCACTTTCGTGAACTGGAATTTCGGATTCAGAATCATCTTCTGGATGTCCTCCGGAATTGAGCCGTTCTCCTTTATCCTCTGCTGAATGCTTCTGTCGGCAAGTTTGTAATAAGAAATATAGTTTTTTCCCGCAGCCTCGCTTGAAAAATAATGAATGATTTTCGCGTGTTCCAAGAACTCAAGTCCACCCTGGCTAATCTGACAGTTCCAAATGCCTGAAAGCTGCGTGTCTCCAAATCCGCAGTTATAAAAAGCTTCGTTAAAAGCCCCCTGGTCGTGATGGTCGTGCTTTACACGGAAAGAATATTCCCAAAGTTTGTGCCATTTTTTGAAAAACTCGCGTGCTTTTTCTCCGTCGCGATAAAGAATCACGCCGCTGTTGATGTGAAATCCCTGCATTGCAGTTCCTGTGTAGCGCATTTTCTTTTCGCGCTTCAAAAAATAATCCTTGTGCTTGTGCTCGGAAAGCGGAACGTGCCCGTCAAGAACGGCGGCAATAGGATAATCGATTTTTTCGATGTCGGAAAGGCTTTCGCAGATAATCGTGTCGCAGTCGATGAAAAGAAAATCGCCTTTGATGTGTTCCGGTATCGTCGTTTTTAAAACACGCGAACGTTCTACATTTCCCGCGGTCTCAGGAAAATCGACGGAAACAATATCCGAAACATATTTTTTTATCTCTTCGCGCTTTCCTGTAAAAGTTTCGAAAGTTTTGTTGTCGGTAAGAATAACGATTTCAGCCTCGCTCATATAATGACGGAGAGAAAACACGGACATAAGACACTGCTCGTAATAAAGGTCTTTTTCGGTTGAAGTGAGTACATAGACATATTTCATTTTAATTTTCTCCTTTGCTAAAAAGAATTCCGCTTTTGACAACCTGCTTTGTGTATCCGCGCTTTTCAAGTTCTTCGTGCATCCAAGTTCCGCTGATGTCGTCTGGTCGCTCTTCATCATCGTTGCTCGGATTGTCTTTATTCAGAACAAGTACATAATCTGGAAAATCGCATTTAGGGAATTCCTCAAAATATGTTTTCAGTCTTTTATCATCGATAAATATTCTCCAAGTTGTTGGGGAGGCGCAACGCAAATTCTCAAACGAAAGATATGCCCAAGTTGCAACACCGGAAATAAAAATCGATTTTTTCTCCGTTGTGTCATTCAATCCATTCAGAAGATTGTACAAATCATCGTAGTATTCTTTGTTCTTTCTGCTTGTGTAAATGCCTTTTGCGCTTCCGTTTTCGATTTTTGCAACATTCTCATTCGGAATGAACAAAAGATGCGGAGGCAATTTCATGTCTCTGTAAATGAGGTTCGTCCTAAAAAAGAAAGTGAATGCAAAAAGAATAATCAGCGGAATGTATCTGAAAGCGTTCTTGTCGCTGTATTTTGAAAATATCAGAATTTCGCCGACCGCGCAAATCGCCATCCCGATTGCACAAACTCCGAAGCCGGTGTCAGACGCAAAACAGAAGAAATATGCCAGAACCATACCAGGCAGGATAAAATAAAAAATCTCCTTGGTGTTTTCTTTTACGAAATCTTTTACAGAATCTTTAGAGAGAGAATTCGACGAAATCAAAACTGCAAAAATCGTGAAATGGAAAAAAGTCATTATCGCAGTTCCGCAATCGTTCTTGTAAAAGCAGTTCGCCAAAAACACGGCTGCATTCAGGATCTGCAAAACAAGTTTTTTCTTGACGAAAATCACCGCAAAAACCATCGGAAGCCAAGTGATTATGTACGGGAACATAATAAGTCGCGGCATTTTGTAAAGCCGTTTCAGAGTGAGGATGAAAGTATGCTTATATGCCGGGTCGTTGTAGGTGTAGTGAAAACCTTTTAGATATTCACTAATACCATTTTTCATACCCCCCCCCGTATAAATAAAAAGTATATACGCTATTCCAATAAAAACAGTGCCAGCCCAAACAACCGCAATTTCTTTTATATGCTCCCTGCTTTTTTTAATCAACAAGCAGATTATTGAGACTGCAATGTACGGTAAAACCAAAAAAGGATTACACAAAATAGAAAATGCAAAAAAAACGCCAGAAAGAAACAAAAATAGTTTTTTGTAAGAAAGCACAAAGACTGAATACAAGCACAAAAGCCCTGTCAAATATGTTTCGAATCCGATTGTGTAATACGACGGACCGTTAAGGCACGCCCTCGAAAAAACAATCGGAATCAAGCTTGCAAAAAGAGCAGAAACTTTGTCATATTTTTTTGAAAAAACAGAATATGCAAAAAAAGAGACGCATGCCTGGAAAATAACCGTCGCGATTCTGAAAAAAAACAGCGCACCGTCTGTTCCTCCGTTGAGTTTTACGAAAAGCGCGTAAATCGGCAGAAGCAAAGGCTCGTAAAACTGCGTCGGGGTCCAGTCGTCAATCAAAAATTTGTCGCCTGTAAAAAACCGGTGGACATTCGAAAGATACAGCCCTTCGTCAGTCCACGAAAAGCCGTAGAACATATTGTTGATGAGAATAAGTGAAATACAGATGATTATTGCGTATGGAAAAATTTGCTTTGTGGTTTTCATAAGGTGAAGGCAATTATACAAATTTTTACATTGAATGTATCTACTATAAATGCTTCTTAGAAGCTGTTATCTGCTTGTTGCATCATTATGTCCCAATATTTTTTCATAAGTTCAGTCGGTTCATAATTTGATTTCAGCTCTTTTGCGATTTCCGAAAGTCTTTCTTCGGAGTCTGGATTATTCAGTTTTTCGAGGATAAGTTTTGCAAGTTCGTTCTCGTCAGTCGCGTTTTCAACATAACTGCACAATCCCATTGTTGCCTCGAAAAGAGAAGTTTCTTTTGTGGAAATCACAGGACGATTGCAGATTGCGGCTTCTACTGGAGTGCGACCAAAGCCCTCAAAAAGAGACGGCGTTACAAAAAGATTTGCGTTCGTCAGAAGCCAGTTGCGCTCTTCATCGGTTACACGGAACAAAAGCTCAACTCTGTCGCTCAAGCCGTTTTTCGCAATAAAATCCTGCATTTCGGCAAAAACATTTTCGTCTTTGTATCCGCCACAAAACACAAGCTTTTCTTCTTTTATATTCTCATTATCTTTTATGAGATTGAATGCCTTCAAAAGCGTCATCGGGTTCTTTTTGTCGATGTAGGCATTGATGTCGAGAATGTATTTTTTGCCCGAAAGTGAAGCAATCTCTTTTTTCTTTGACACATAAAAGATAATGGAATTCGGAATCTTGGTGATAGACTTCGCACGGCTTTCATCAAGGGTAAAAGTCTTTATTATGTCGTTTTTGGTGTAATCGGAAACGGTCGTGAGCGTACAATTTTCGTCTGTGATAAAGTTCCAGCCGTCTTTTCCGTTTCTGTGAACGCGATAAATGTCGTGAATCGTGCAGATCGACGGCAGTTTTGTTTTTACGAATGTGTAATCAACGCAGTACGGAAACCAAATAGCACTAAATCCGCCTTTTTCGGCTTTTCGCTTGAAAATACCAATTTTTTTTAGGTACTTTGTGCCTTTGAATCTTCCACCAGTGATTTTATTTGCTAGTGTGAGCGGAAAAAAGCTCAACACACAGAGTTTGTACTCTGGAAATCGTTCGCGGAAAAAATCTGCGTGGTTATAATTCACAAATAGAACAAAATTGTCTGCCAAGCCCATTTTTGCGAATGCGTCGAGAATATCCGCTGTAAAAATCGATGTTGAAAGAGAGAGTTTTTTGCTTTTCGCTTCGGCGTGTCCAAAAAAAGTGCAATCTATAGCGATAGTCATATATTCAGTTTAGCGAATTTTGTACATAGAGAAAATAATCGGTATAGGCAACTTAATTTTGGCGAAAGCGTTTTTGCACTGTCTCAAAAACTCCGTTTACATAGGTGTTTCTGAAAACTATCAGAATGGAAAAATAGATTACACATCCGCAGAAAATCTGCACGAATATAAATGCGATATTTTGTGGCATGATTTTTCCGAGCAAGAAAACGGCAACCGCCATTATGATTCCTGCGAGAAGATATTGATAGAAAAGCTTGAAAAGCTTTCTTACCGATACTTCTGATTTTTTCACCAGAACAAAGCTTGCAAACGTGACTGAACTTTCTGCGATAATTGTTGCAATGCCTGCACCCAATCCTCCAAATTTCAAAATCAAGAACACATTGAAAACTGCGTTTATGATTGCACCGACAAGGACTGGATAAAAAGTATATTTGTCTTTTCTGAGCGGAATAAAAATCTGAGAAGAACAAAAAGTTGCGAGAGGAATCATAAAAATGATGACAGACATAACCTGCATAATTTTTATAGACGGCTCAAAATTTGCTCCGCAAAACAAAATCGTTAAAGGTCGTGCCATTACAATAAGCCCAAACATAAACGGCAGAGAGAACATAAGAATTATATTGAAAGTCTTTTCGAGAAGCTCATAAAACTTTTCTTTATTGTTTTCTGCATAGTTAGAAAGACGAGGACTTATGACTGTCAAAATTGCTGTAATTAGAGCGATTACAAGTTTTGTGATTTTTGTTGAAGCTGAATAATAGCCGACTTGTTCATCATCCGCCAAAAAACCAATCATCGTTTTGTCGAGCTCATTGTAAAGACTGACAGCGACAGAGGAAGCAAACAAAATCAAAATCGGGCGTAAATGCTTTTTTATTTCTTTTTTTGCTTTTATTCTGAAATCAACAAGTTTCCTGAGATTTATGAAGTTCAATATATTCGAACCAGCACTTGAAATTACATTTATTGAAGCGTATTTGATATAATCATCTTTTGTTTTCACGAGTACGAAAAGCAAAACAAGACTCAAAACCTGAAAGCACATAGATCTGACAGTTGTGTAGACATACTCCTCTTTTGCACTATAAAGCCACTCAAATCCAAATGTTCCAAATAGAATTGTTGAGCTGCAAATACAAAGGAGCACACGATATTCAGAAAATCTAGGGACTGCAAAAAGAGCAACAAAGAAAAGAAGATATGAAATAAAAGTAGTTGTAAAATTTATCGTAAAGATTTCTTTTGTGAATTTTGCCAACAGAATTTTGTTGTCCCTAATTTTCGCGGCTTCGCGGGTGGCATAACTACCTATTCCTAGTCCTGCCAAAAGAGTAAAATAAGAAACAATAGAAAGCGCAAAATTAACTTTTCCGATTCCGTCTGCGTTCAATATTCTGGAAGAATACGGAAACGTAATAAGAGGAAAAAGCAAATTCATGCACTGCTTTATGATATTCAATACAGCGTTAAGTTTTAAAGACTTTTCTTTCATTGTGCTACATCAATTCCAAGTTTATCTTTCAAAATCTTTCTGAATTGCTTTTCAAAAGACTGTTTCGTATAAAGTTCAGAACGTATAATAGCATTTTTGCTTAGTTCTGCTATTTTATCGTGATTTTTCACAAGATTTTCTGTAAGAGAAACTAGTTCTTCAAGAGTATTCCACTTAAAGCCGCATGAATCATTGACGATTTCTTTTTGTCCGCCCTTGTTTATGACGATTGGAACACAGCCTGCACTCATGGCTTCGACTGTCGTAATGCCGAAATGTTCAAAATATAGCGGATTTTCTTCATTTATGCCTTTTGCATGCCAGAATATTTCTGATTCAGCATACAGTTTTTCAATTTCCTCTCGTGAAGGCTCAAAATAAAACTTTGCTGACGGCGAGATTTTCTGAATACTTTCGATATATTCTTTTGATTCGCCTTTGATAGAACCTGCAACAACAAGCGTACAATTTTGCTTCAAAAACTCTGAGCTTTCAAATGCCTTCAAAAGCAAATCAATTTTCTTTGTAGATTCAATCCGGGAGCAGACAAAAATCTGATTGCGTTTCTTCTCTGACTTTGTGCTTACAGGTGTTACAGGAGGATAAAGAACGCATTTTTTATCGTCCGAAATCTGCCATTTCTGAGTAAGCCAATAGGAAGTGAACTCACTGTTTGGAATGAACAAATCTGTGCTGTTCGCAAAGCTGTTGTCTTGTTTTTTGGCAAACAATTTGCACCACGGGATTTTTTTGTTTATCGGAATGGTTGAGAGCCTGTCCTTCGGGAAATGTATTATAACACAGTTTTTCGTTGCATCTCCGAAAAAAGACCAGCGCGCTACGCAACTTATAAACAAGTCGAAAGTTTTTGAAATTTCTTTTATCTGTTTCTGTAGTTTCAAGAAACTGTTTTGCCTTTTTATGAATTGTATTGTGTCAAGAATTTTATTTTCTTTACAGATGTTTTCAGCTTTCTTTGCATTTATATATCTGATTTTTATGAAATCAGGTTTTATCTGCAGTCCATAAGCTTTGTTTTGTTTGTCGGCAAACTGTGCTTCCGTAATAAGTCCGTCATTTTTGTAACACTCTGTTATGATTGTTATGATATCGTTTTTGAATATATTCTGCAGAACGCTGATTAAATTTGCTGCATATCCCTCTGCACCACCGTATTTATAAATAAAGTCACTCATATAAACTGCAATTTTCACTTCTGTTCTCCTGTCAAAAGCTCATAAACATCTTTGGTGCAATCGTCCCATGTACGCAAATTTATTTTTGCAGAATCTGGAGCATCTCCACTTTTGTACAATTCAATCCATTTTTTAATTGCAGAAGCCAAATCTTTTTCTTCAAGCCCCTCAAAATAAAAAGCATTTTCTCCGGCAATCTCCTTGAATGGCGAAATATTTCTTATAATAAGTGGTTTTCCAAATCTTGCTGCCTCAACGACTGATAGTCCGAATCCTTCTGTGATGGACGCCATGATTACGGCGTCATTTTGTTCGTACAGTCTTGCTAGTTCGTCATCGGAAATGCCTGTGTTGTACCAAAAGAGCCTTTTCCCATATTCTGCGGAGTTTTCTATTAGGTTGAATATTTTCTCGGCTTTCCAACCTTTTCTTCCGACAATAGTCAATTTGACATCTATTTCATTTTTCCATAGCAGCTCAAAAGCCTTTACCGCTTGATCATATTTTTTCTTTGGCTCAACCGTTGCGACCATAAGGAATGAAAGTTGCTCTTTTTTTTCAATCTTTTTTGCAACTGTTCTATTACATGTTGAAAAGTCGCAGCCTAAAAGGGAATATCCTATAAACAAATTTTGATTCCGTTTTACATTTGAATTTTCTAAAATCCAATTCTGCAAATCGTCGCAAGTGGAGCGACTATTGCAGATTATCCCCGTATAGTTAACTAAGAACATTAAAAATTCTTCGAATCGTCTTGTCCATTTTGGCTCGACGGTTTCTGGGTATCTTATCGGTATTAAATCGTGGAAGAAGAAAAATACCGATATCCCGATTTTCATCAGTCTTTTGTAAAGCTTGTCGTATTTGTTGCAATAGAATATGGCATTGTCGAGAACGAACATAATATCGCCTTTCGAGAATGTAACGATTTCATCAGTCTTACAGTCGAAATATCCGTCAAAATCTCTATTATAAACACAAAGTACATCATATTTTTGATTGTAATTTACAATTCGAGTGGAAATCTCCTTTGTAACACGAGCAATTCCTGTTCCTGTGTCTTTATAATGCACATTCGTAACATCCACATAGAGACGAGGTTTTCTAGTTTCATTAGCAATGGATTTCTTTATCATTTTGTTTATTGCAGCCCTATGCAATAACGGAGATTGGCGCATCTTATGTAAAATCGGATGGTAAAAATTGCCTAAAACTTGTTTCATATGCATTCTTTTCACTGTAACCTCTAATATAAAAAATAAGGAATTATTATATTTCTTTTTAAGTCTATTTGGTAATGGCATGTAAAGAGAATCTTGCGAAAATGAAAAAAACTTATGTAACACCAATTCCTTTTTGTGAATCCAAATTTTCATTTTCCGCCAGTAATTAAGACTTATCAAAAGCATGCCTGTTACAAAATACTTTGATTCAGGTTTTAAGTTAAGAGGCTTTTCTCTCTTCATTCTGACATTGATAGTCATTATTCATTGTTTTTCCTCAAAGATTTTAATTTTTTATTTATTCCAGCAATTAGTAAAATTGCGGTTTCGTGTTTCAGAACAAGTTCCGATAGTGCATAAGTAACAGAACCCAAAACAAGTGAAAATGCTATTTTCAAAAAATCATTTTGTATATATCTGATAAAAAAATGAAGTATTATAAACATTGTTGTTGCACCGAAAAGTGATTTCAAAATGTTACTGAGATTTTGCCATGATGCGATGTATTTCCATGCAGGGGCAAGAACCACAAGCGGAAGTATGAATTCAACGATCAATGTTGCTAAGGAGGCTCCAAATACTCCAAGTTTCGGAATCAAAATAGAATTCAGAATTATGTTTGTGCAGGCGGCTGTTATCTGTGCGATTAAAGTAAATTTTTCTTTGCCTTGTGGTGTAATGACAAGATTCAGCAAAAATGAATTTGCGCAACTTGCAATTACTACTGCTGACATAGTTTTCATGCTAGGCACTGCAGCCAGATATTGGTTTCCGCTGAAAAGAATGATTATAGGTTCGCATAAAATAAAAAGACCTGTTGCTGCCGGGATTGCAAAGAAGAATGTCGCATTGCAGACTGTGCCGACCATTTTTTTATATTCGTCGATATTGTTATTTTTCAAATAATAAGAACTTCTTGGCATAAAAGAGCTTATTGTGGATGTTATAAGTTCCGTAACCATGCGGGTAATTTTAATCGCAGCAGAGTAAAAACCTACTGCAGAATCTCCCAAAATGAATCCAAGCATTACGGCGTCAAGTGCACTGTTGATTTTCCCAGCACAAGTAATTCCGAAAAATGTGAACACAGGACGAATATGCTTTTTCCAGTTGATTTTAGTTCTTTCAAGAAGATTCAGAAATTTCCGCGAATATATGAAGTTAAAGATATTTGCTCCTACATTCGCAATTACGCCAATTCCTGCATAAATAATGTAGTCATCTTTTGTGCGAACAAGCGTAAAAAGGAGAATAAGACTGATAATCTGAAATATTGTCTGTCTCAAAGTCATGTAGCCGTATTCTTCTTCTGCGCGGTAAAGCCACTCCATTCCCGCAGTCGTAAAAAGCACCTTCGTAGAGCAGATAATTATCAAAAGGCGATATTCATTAAATTTGGGAATGAACAAAAAACAGATTAGCAATGCAAGATATGCAATAACTGTCGAAACAAAATTTATTGCAAGTATTTCGCGTGCAAAGCCGCTTAACCTATGCCTGTCATCTCGAATCTTCGCGGCTTCACGAGAAGCATATGTATTGATTCCAAGAACTGCAATCAGAATGAAGTATTCAATAATGGAATTCGCAAAATTGACTTTTCCGATTCCTTCTGGCATAAGAACGCGCGAAGCATACGGAAATGACACAATCGGAAAGATTATGCTCATAAATGACTTCAAGAGATTGAAAAAAGCGTTTTTTGTAAGTGACTTCTGTTTGATTTTTATTCTCCTGATTTATAGCGATAAAACATAATCATAATTCGTGTTTTGAACTCCATCTGGCTTTTTAGCTTTCCAATTCAGTTTATGGAAATCTGACATGCCTTCAATCTGAGAAAAGCGTCCTTGTTTATAAGATTCAAAGAATTCAAACTGCAATACATGCGGAGAAGTGTTTGGAAACGAAGGAACATTTTTCCATTCATCTGGATAAACTTCTGTGGCAAGCGCAAAGAAAATGTGAACAAGATAATAATTTGCAAGAGTTTTTTCTTTCTTCCAATATTCAAAAAGCAGCTCATGTGTTTTCCCAATGATTTTCTCTGATTTTTCTGCTCTTAGAAGCCAGCTTGATGCTACAATTGGATTTATATCGTTCCTTGTGAGATTTATGTTTTTGTATGCGAATAATTCTGAATCAGCAATATAATTCGGTACATTCTTACAAGTACAGAATACAGCAGAATCTAGCCATAAACCGCCATGCTGGTAAAGAAGTTCTATTCTCAAGATGTCAGAAAAATGTGCCCTTGAAATAATCCCTTTTTCGTATTTCTTCAAAATGCAATCTGGCAATGTAACAAACTCAGAAAAATTTTCATCTGTTATTACCGTAACATTCTCTTTTCCAAAAACTGCCCTCATTCTATTAATGCAGACTTTTACAAGTTCAGGTGCATTTTCTTCACCCTGAAACCAGCATGTCCAAACTCGAATAGGTTCTTTTGCTGAAGTAGGAACGGAGCTGCTGTCAGGTTTAAGAAACTTAGAGTATTTTTTTCCCAGCTTATAATAAGTCTGTGCCTTCTTGTATTCCGAAAATACATTTTTATTTCGAATCAGACTGAGCATAACTTTGTCATAGATATGAGAGAATAATTCGCCTTGCTGGAGTTTTTTTATGGCTGTATATATTTTTCTTGTGATACTCATAACTCTAGATTTTACTGGTGTCTAATAAATCATTTTTAATCTTAGTTGTTGAAATTTCTGGAGTTCTTTCAAGATAAACAACATCACACAATTCTTTAAGAAAATCGAATTTTCCTGTCCAGTCATCGCCCATTACAAAAGTATCTACATGGTATAATTCTACATCAGTCTTTTTTTGTTCCCAATTTTCTTCAGGAATAACTAAATCAACATAGCGAATTGCTTCAAGCAATTCTTTTCTCTTCTCATATGAGAAATAACATTTCTTTTGTTTTTCGTTCCAATTAAATTCATCTGTTGATAAAGCTACAATAAGATAATCTCCTAAAGCCTTCGCACGACGGAGTAAATTTATGTGTCCATAATGCAACAAATCAAAAGCCCCGTATGTTATCACTCGTCTCATAAATTTCTCCTTATAGAGTAATTTCTTTGGTTTTGTTCTCTCTATTTTTCAAAATGATTTCACATACTTTAGAACTAGAAGTTCCATTATCGAAAACGCCAAACTTTTTGTTAAATTCGTTTAATTCTTCTTCATAGTCAGGCAGATTAAAACTGTTAATATTTTTTACTAATTGTTCATTTGTTTGTGAAAGTTTAAAAGGAGTCTCTTCAAGTGAAAAATAAAGACTTCGTTCACTCTGTTTATAATACTCGTAATCTGTAGCAAAAATAAAAGCTGGTCGCTTAGTTATTGCAAAATCATAAATTATTGAAGAATAATCAGTTACCACGCATTCAGAAACTAAAAGTAGTTCCTGTGAATCTGGATATGCAGAAACATCTGTAACAAAATCAGGAATGTTCAATTTTGACTTCATAAACACCATTTGAGGATGAAGACGAATAAAAATCTTCCATGTGCCACCAAATTTTTGTTCGAGGGTTGATTTTAAAAGCTTATAATCAATGTTGTATACAGAAGTATCAGCGTTATTTCTGAATGTTGGTGCATAAAGACAAATTTCTTCTTCAGCACAATTCAATTGTTTTCGTATTTCAGATTTTTTCGCTTCATCAGTTGAAAAAAGAATGTCATTTCTTGGTGAGCCTGTGTCTATAATCTTACCATCATACCAAAATGAGTTTTTATAAATATTATGAAGGTGCTGAGTCCCTGCAACACAAAGGTCTGTATATTTTGAGTCCTTCTTTGCTTGTTTCACATATTTTTTTTCGAGTTTATCTTCGACATCTTTTTCAATGCCTTTTAATGCTAACGCTCCATGCCAAAGTTGCAAATAAAACTGACCTTTTCTTTTTGGAACGAAAAATGCCTTTCGGAAGTTATCCACCCAAAATTTTGCGGTCGCGAGTTCATAAAGAGCCTTAAAAGAATTTTGATTCACAACTTTTATATAAGGTGGAAAATCTATTTCAGAAACATTTTTGAGTCTGTTTATTAGCCACACAAGTTGCATTTCAGGCATTTCTTTATGCAATTCTTCTGCAATGTACTTGGGATTGTCACCATATTTATTGCCACGAAAACTTGAAAAAACAACTTTATTTTTGTTAATTTTCAAAAATGGTACGAGAAGATAAAAAATCTTGTAGAGTCCGTATTGCAAAATTATGCGAACAAAAATTTTATCAAAGAAAAATGAAGAAAACATTGCTTTCATTTTTTTATCACCTCTTTAAGATACAGCAAACACCATATGCATATAGCAAAAAAACTTATTCTATTTCGTATAAATGCAATATAAAGCCTTATGAGCATAGAAGTATCTTCTGGTATAGCAATTTTACATTCAGAATTGAGTTTTCGCCATTGCATAAAATGAGGCTTTTTCTGAAAATCATTATTCAAATTTGGGAAAATAAGCTGTCCGAACGAATGAAAACTGTCTTCCTCTATATATTTTTTGATGCAAGAGTTTTCTGATAATTTTGGGTTCAAAAGTAGATTTTTGTTCACAGCAATATTTTCAAAAATAGATTTTTCAGACCTCTTATGCACAAGGGAGTTTCCGTTATACATATAGGTATAATAAGCGTTATGGATAACAGCCACATTTTTTGCATAAAGAAAACAATTTACAGAATTGAACAAATCCTCTGCAAAAGAAACTTCAGAAAGAAAAGCATAATCAAACTGCTTATATAAAGCTGTTTTTACAACTTTGTGCCAGACATGAGAAATAAGCTTGCTTTTCGTAGAAAATAATTCATTCACAGAAGAGCAATCATCTGTAATAAGAGTTTTATTTTGCCCATCAGATGTAAAATAATCATACACTATATAATCAGCTTTTGTTCTTCCTATATCATTTAGATAATTTTCTATTGCGTTCGGTTCAAGAAAATCGTCAGGGTCAACATAAGTAAGGTATTCCGTTTTGCAGTTTTCAATCCCTGTAATACGACCAGCCCCCAAACCTTTGTTTTTCTCATGCCGAATTACCGTAAATCGGGAATCATCATTAATAGCTTCAATGCACTTTTGATAGCTATTATCTGTAGAACCGTCATCAACAAGAATAACTTTGAAATCCGCAAATGTCTGTGCTTTGAGCATGGAGACGCACGATTTCATGAACGATTCAACATTGTAAAAGGAAGAAAGAATTGTGATTACCGTATTACCTTTTTTCTCGTCCATTCTTTGATATTCCTAAAAATTGTATTTTGCGGATAGCTCAAAATGCCAATTTCGCATATCTTGTGTGCCATCTTCAGCATACAAGGAATTCATAATTTCTGTCGTATAAATAGAACATTCTGCAAGAAAAGAGTGTGCAAAGAAATAATTTGCAGTGAGCCCAAATGTATTGAATGTTTTCCAGGAACGAATATATTTTTTGTTCAATTCTCCGTCATCAGCACTTGCGTTTACTGCTTTGCTATATATGAAATTGTTGTCAGGCTGCCAGTGATGAAAGAAGCCCAATATACTGCCTTTTGGATGATAGACTCTATACCCAATATAAAATCCACGCCCACCATAGCCAGAACCTGCGCCAATCCATTGGCCTTGGTTTGTGTAGCCTTGTGTAATGTGATGGTGAAAACCAAAATTATATGGCCACTGAAGCTGAAAATCCTGTGACATCTCGGTGCAGTTCCACTCAAAAATGATTTCACTGTCCAAATTGTATTTTTTACTTAGAGAAATTGCTTTTTTAGCGCCGGCTGTATAAGTTCGTGCATGCTGCGGAATTGAATTGAAATGAAGCCCGTCATCGAATCCAAGTTCTCCATATACTTCAAATCCGACTGCGGGGAACATCCAATCTGCCGTGAAAGAAGCTTTCTGGTCTTCTCCCTCAGATGCATCGGGTCCAACATAATTATCTTCACTTGGAATAATATGCTTTAAGTTGCTCCATTTCCATTTTACTAGGCATGTTCTGTTTGCTCCAATAGTTAATCCTGGTAAAAAAGATGGTGCATACGACATACTTAGCCCATGAATCATGTTATGATCATTAGAGGAATCGTTATCAAAATATTCGCTTTCTGTTGTTCTTCCTATCCAAATGCGTCCTTCTATTGAGCCTAAATCCCAGTTCAAGAATGGCAGATAAATTTCGGTTTTTCTGATTCCTATATCAACTTTAGGATAAGTTGCTGCATTGTTTGAGTGAAGAACAGAATTTAGCCATGCAGAACCAATCCAAGGACTCTGTGTGCCGAACCCTACTGTAAAAGTATGCCAGGTGTAGCGAACTTCGGTGTCACCCCAATCAAATGTCCAAAAAGATGAGTCTCCGAATCGTTGTGGTGCGTCCACAACACCCCATAAATAGCCATACAAGTTAGCTTTGTCTGTATAATTACTTCCCTGCATTGATGTTGAGGTAAAATAATCAAATTCCTTGTTCTGCGAAAAACTCACCTGCGGCTTGAACGTCAACTCAAATCCATATCCCTCAAGCCTTGCCCCTGCGGTGAAGCTTGTGTTGTAGCCCTTGCCCTGCCACAGTGCGCCGTCGTTCTGTCCGTAAGGGGAAGCCGTGTTGTATGAGTTGAACCATTCCGGGCCGTAGATTTTCGCCTTTATGCTCTGGTCGATTCCGTTCATGAACCGGTTTTCGGCCGGAGTCTCGTTTTCCCAAAGGGTGAATTTCGTTCCGAGATTGTTGTTTTTCCAGATGTTGAAGTCGCTTTCTTTGCCGGGAACCTGAACTTTTGAAAAAGTTCCGTCCTCGTTTTCTTTTGTTTGTGTGACATCTCTGAACTTCCATTCAGAATCGCTTAAGGTGCGGTAGCCGAGAGTAGGGCGTTCGGTAATTCCTTGCAATGAAAGAAAATCGTAATATTCTTCTTCTGTTGATTTTAAGGCTTCCTGTGCGGAAAGTGAGACAGAAAGACACATGAGTGTAAATAAGATGATTGTCTTTTTCATAAACGTAAACCGGATTCGCCCGAAAAAATCACATTTGCGGACAAATAAAACTTTGCCATGGTACACAGAATCCCGCTTTTTGTATAGAGCGGGGTATTGAGGACTCTTCAGGCAACAGCATCAGAACTCCCATTCAGCATCAAATCCCAGAATCCGCTCGCACTGGATGTTCTTTATCATGTTCATCTGCTCCAGCCTGCGCTCCGTGAATTTATCATCGCACGGAACTTCAAGCGCGGTCTCGCGCACTTCCTCAACGCATTTTCTGATTTCCGGTGTGAGAATTGCGCGGGCGGGAGCAACGTAGTCGCTTCCGATTACGGGCGGCCGCCTCGAAAGATATTCGTCGAAGTCGATTTTTTTTCCGTCCGTGTCATTCCCATAATCAAAACGCTCTTCCGCAAACGGAACGAACGCCATGTTGAAGTCGAAGCACGGGTTCATAATTGTGCGCTCAAAAGTCTTGTTGTTCACAAGAAAACCGAAATTCCCGAAGTGCCGGTCGGAGTTCAATGTGATGCAGTCTGCGACAATCATGCGGCGGAATTCGTCTTCAGAATCGAATTCGCGGTAGATTTCAAGCGTTTCAGGAAGCCCGTATTTTACGCCGCTTTTCAAGAAAAGACTGATTGGCTTATATCCATAATCTTGATTTGTGAAAAGCTTGCAATCGGAAACGACCTTGCCGTCAAATCTTCTGAAAGTATATTCGACACTTTGTTTGCAGATTTTTTTGAAAACCTGACTTGCAAGAACTTCTCCGTACGGCTCAAGCCCGGTATTTCTTGCTCCTTCGCTGCCTGTCTTTATAAGATGAATCCCGTCTTTTTCGTTGAGCCAGCATTTGTCATACGCACCGTCGGTGGTGAGCTCCGGCGAGGTTGTTGACATCTGGATTCCGAATAATCCGTTTCCGTCAAAAGAGAGTTTTGAGACAACTTCGTCAAAATTATTTTCGTAGAGGTTCACATCTTTCCATGTGACATTTTCTTTGTCAGACTTTACCCAAAGAGTGTCGGTCAAAGAAAGGCAGTGTGTCAGAGCGATGAAACCTTTTTTGGTTTTTCCTCCGCAGTACTCCAGAATTCTGTTTATGTGTGCTCTGTGCTTTGCAGAGCTTCTGTTGTCGACCCAAGTTGAAAGTGGCACACACCAGAACGGCAACGGCGCATACTCCTTCACAATTCTGCAAAGCTCAAGCTCGCCTTCGCCTTCGATGATGAAGTCACAGAGAGGAGTTTCCTTGTTTATGAGCGTGTAGGTGATTTTGTTCATATCAGGAGTATAACATATCTTTGATTTTGCAGACTATATGCTCTTTGGAAGAGCGTTCGTAATTTCAAACTCTGACTGCATCTCTTCCGGCATGACGCTCAGAATCGCTTTCGATTCCTTATCCTGAAGATACGCCGGATTCAGCTCTTTTTTCGTGTATGAAAGATATGTGCCGTGAGTTTTGTCCATGAGAAGTTTTGTGAAAAATATTTCCCAGCTGAAATAATCCGCGCTTTCGATGTAAGCCGACGGTTGCTCCAAGATTTTATTCACATCGCCGTCATTCATCAAATTTGCTTTCAGCACAAGCCATTCAAATGACTCTGGAAGATATATTCCGAGATTTTTTATATGCGATATTTCCAAAACGTCTTCAATCTCGGAACCGAATGCGGCACCGTCAGCTATGACAAGGACATTGTCTTTTGTCGAAGGCAGAAGTTTTTTGTAAATGTTCGATTTCCCGTCCGCGCTTTCGCAGTCGATTCCGTTTTTTTTGCAGATGGCGGAGAAAAATTCATAGCCAGATTTTGAGTCTTCGACAATAATCAGCTCAGGTTTTATGCTGGCCGATGTTATTTTGTCATAGAGCGGATAGAATTCGTTGTAAATCTGCTTTGTTCCCTGGTATCTGTTCTGGCTTGCGTTTTTTATGCCGTAGATTTCTTTTGTGCTGTACGGAATGTTGTGCAAATTCGTGCGTGTCGCAATCACGTAATAGTTGTCGCTCTTTTTTGCGGCTTGAGCAAAATCTTGTGAGGTAATGAAAGGCGAGCCTTCGTCAATAAAAACAATGCTGTCTGAAATCTTCGAAAGATTGAGTTCCCAATTCAGTTCGTCGAGGACTACGCAGTTCTTTTTGCAGGAAAGCTGAATTCCGCTCTTTTCTCCGTTTCGCTGATACGCGGAAATCATTTCGATGAGAGTCGTTTTTCCTGTTGCGCTGTCGCCTTTGAGAATCGTGATGTTGCGGTTAATCGTGAATTTGTACTGAACTCTTCTGTTTTTTACGATGATTTCGTATGCGCCTGTCATTTCCCGTCCCCTTGGTGAAGAATGTCCAGAGAGTTGATGACGAGTTCTTTCATGTTGTGGACGATGATGCCGGTGTTTGCGATTTCGATTTCAAACTCTCCGTCGCCGAAATTCATAAGATGATGAAGTGCAATTGTGACATCTTTTTTCAGAAGTTCGGGAATTCTTAAAATGAACGGTGCGCAGTTGTTCCCGCAAGTTGATGCGTTGAAAAGTTTTTCGCTTTCGTTGTATATCAAAAGCACGGTCTTGCTTCCGCCTGAGATTTTTGTCGTGGGAATAACGCCAAGAGCTTCGCTGTCCACTGCCTGGCCGCTCAGCACTGTCGCCTTGTCAATGTTTTTGAGCACATCTTTTGCAAAATCGCCCGTAATCCAGTCGTCAAGATATGTGTTGTCGAAATAAAGCGAAGTGTTGTAGATTTCGTCCGAAGAACCGCCATAAAGAATTTTCAGCATAACAGAAGTTTACATCGAATTTCGTTTTGTGTCTTAAAAATCAGCTGATAGAATAACTATCACTTATGTGCTATGCTTTTCGTGAAATTTTTGGAGGCTAATATGGCATGTTTTACAGTTCCTCTTGCAGAGGCAATCGTTACTACGACAGTTGAAAAAGTACTCAAGCGCAAAGATAATCCGTTCTCGGCAAAAATCGGCTGGCTCAACAAAATGCTTTGGGGCGGCTCGGCACTTCTCGCGTTCGAGCACGTCTGGCACGGCGAGGTCGTCCCGTTCTTTCCTTTCCTCACCGCAGTGAAAGAAGGGGAGACCGCTGAGATGCTCCACGAAATGGGAACTTCAGGCGTTGCTATGGCTGTCCTCGTCACTGCTGTCTGGCTCGTTATGGTTGCGGTCACGTCGCGCATAGAAAAACGCAGGAACGACAAAACGGACAACGTTGCGGTTGCCGCAGGAGGCCTTGCATGACGCTTCTCACAACTGTTTTTGCCGCTGTCATCGCGACTGCCGTCTGGTACAAGAATGCGTCCGCTCGCGAGCTGAAAGTCAGCACTCTCTGCCTTATGTATTGGGGCGCGTCTCTCATGTGGCTCATCGATGCGGTCGTCGAATATGCGGAAGCCGGGGCTGAATATTTCTCGCCGGCACCGCTTGATATGCTGAACGATTTGTTCCTCGGTCTTTCAGTTGTCGCGTTCGGACTCGTAATCTGGCTTGCAATCCTTCTGATAAAAGACCCGAAAGGCGTTGTCAAAGCCGCATTGAAAAGGCAATAATAAAATGAGATTCCGAAGAAAAAACAAATTCGGAATCTTTTCACACTGAATATGAAAGACAGAAAATCAAATTTTGTGCAGCAGACACATTTTATCGGCGTCCTTGCAAGCGACGACATCACGCTCGCTCTCGAGGACTGCCGCCGCTACATGAACGAGGCTTACGGATGCAAATCCGGCCACGCGACCCCGATTCACGTCACTCTTGTCCCGCCGTTCTTCCTTCCGGGCGAATATTCTTCCGATGACCTTGCAAAAGCGATTGAGGAAATTGTGATTCCGAAAAAGCTTTTCTTCACCGCGCACGTCGATAATTTCGACGCATTCGGCGACAGGACGCTTTTCGCAAAAGTCCTTCCCGACGAAAAATGGACGATGCTCCGAAATGCCGTTTATTCCGCGGTCGCAAAGGCAGCTCCCTGCTGCGTAAAGAAAGACACCCGGCCTTTCCATCCTCATCTCACGGTCGCCAACCGCGACATACCAGAAGGTGCGATGACTGACGCGCTTTCCTCGATGAACGAGCTTTCTCTTTCGGAGGATTTTCCCGTCGACAACATCACGATTTTTGAGAGAGTCAACGGAAAATGGAAAGCGGCAATCTCCCTTGAGCTGAAAGAGCAGGATTGAATCGATTTGTTCCAGCTCGGAAATAGAAACTTTGACAATGAATTTTCTTTATGCTAATGTGTTCACGATATGAACAGTGACGTAGCCACATTGCAGAATATTGCGGACACATTGAAAGAAGAGCCACTTGCGAGCCAGCGTCTGCTTGCCGAAAATGCCGGAATGTCAATCGGCCTTATGAATGCCGTCATCAAGCGTTTCGTCGAGCGCGGCTGGCTCATGCTCACGAACGTGAACCTCAGGAAGCTTTCCTACGCGATAACCCCGAAAGGAATCTCCGAGTTGTCCGCAAGAAGCCATACGTTTGCGCGCCGCACTTTCGCCCTCGCGAACAAATACAACGACACGATTATCCGCAAAGTTTCCGACGCAAAATCTCAAGGCAAAAACAGACTTGTCCTGTACGGCGAAAGCTACATCAAGTTCCTGCTTGTCTATGCATGCCAGACACTTGGGGTCGATTTTGCCGAGAAAAAAGCCGACGAGGAAATCGAAGCCGGCGCATTGTGCATAGCGGGCGAGGAGTGCAGCGAATCGGAACTTTCCCGCCTTACCGAAAATGGCTGCATAAATCTTTTGAATTTAATAGAAGAAACTGCAAATGAATAATGCCGAAAATCAGCGATGTCCTCCGCGCCGTTTCTATTGCATTTATGTGAAGACCGGCGACGAATCGAAATATACCGAGGAAATCCAGCCTGTCCTCGATTCTCCCGACACGCCCTGCAACGGAAAACTCTACTGCCTCGGGAAAAAAATGCGCCTCAAGAACGGCAAGGAATACACCGAATCGATTTTCCCGGGCTACATTTTCTTGGAAACCGAAAAAATCGACGGAATCTCGTTTCTAAAAAAAGGAAAAAGCTTTATCCGTCTCCTCCCTGCCAACGACAATCCGCGTCCTCTTTGCGACAATGATGTCGAGCTCATCAATTCTTTCCTTCGCTACGGCACCCTTCTCCCGATTCTGAAAGTGACCTTCGACATCAACGACAGAATCCAGATTCTCGACGGCCCGTTCCAGGGACAAGAAGGACTCATAAAAGCTGTCAACCGCCGCAACAAGCGCGTGAATTTCGAGGTCGAGCTTTTGAACGGCATCCATGTGGTCGGGCTGACGTACGAGATTGTGAAGAAGAGCGGGGAGTGAGGTAGAGAATCCGTGTTTCGTATTATGATATATTATCGTTGGAGAATATAATGTCAAAACTTCGGGTAAAAAATTTCGGACCTATTTCAGCTGGATTTGATTCTGCTGATGGTTTTATTGAGTTTAAGAAGTGTACAATTTTTATCGGTGACCAAGGGACTGGAAAAAGTACGGTTGCTAAAATTTTCTCTGTATGCAGCTGGCTTGAAAAATCTTTTTTTCGTGGCGACTATGATATAGGGGCTTTTGAGGTCACCGATTTTGAAGAATTGTGCCGCAATCAACTTTTGGAAACATCATTCAACAAAGATACTGAGCTTGAATATATAGGAACCGCTTATCATTTTTTATACAAAGATTCCTTATTTGTTGTAAGAGAACTTCGGGGCACGATAAACTCTTATCTTCGCCCTAAAATAATGTACATTCCATCTGAGCGAAATATTCTGTCTGTCGTTAAAAATGTGGAGGAACTGGATAATATTCCTCCAATGCTTCGGCTTTTACGAAGACGATACTTGCAGGCTAGCGAATATTTGAAAGGAAGCGGAGAATTTAACCTTCCGCTTTCGGGATATAAGGCTTTTGTAAATAAATCTAGTGGAGAAACGTTCATTCATGACGAGAAAACCGATAGCTTAGTTCCTTTGATTTGTGCTTCAAGCGGTTTGCAATCAATTGTGCCGTCCAGTCTTGTAACGGATTATCTTGCTTCGCTTTCCAGTGTGAATATGTTGGAGAAGATTCGTATTTTAAATGATAAAAATTATGAGCAGTTAAAACGGGCATTGGAAAGTGAATCTTCCAAGTCTGAACTTGAACGCTATGTTACTTCTGGTATTTCAAAAAGTATTTCTGATAAGTCGCTTGCGGAAATAAAGGCTGCTGCAAACAAATTTACAAATGCCTGTTTTATAAACATTGTGGAAGAACCTGAGCAGAACCTTTTTCCAGATTCTCAGATGCGAAATGTATATTTCTTAATATCTGCGGCGAATAGAAACGAGAGTAACAGCATCGTCATTACGACTCATAGTCCTTATATTCTTTCCGACATAACACTTGCGGCTAAAGCTTTTGATTTATTGGAGAAAGGTGTCCCAAAAGAACGCTTAGGAAAAATTGTCCCTATAGATTCTTTACTGGATGGAAAAAAACTTGTTGTTTACGAAACTCAACGAAATGGCTCAATAACTAAACTTGATTCGTACGATAATCTACCTTCGGATGAGAATCTCTTAAATAGAGCGATGGCGGAGGGGAATGAAGTTTTTGCAGATTTTATAGATTTGGAGCAGGAGTTTTGTGTATGACGTTTTTTGATTATTCCGAAAAAGTGAAATCTGCTAATGAATTTGGAATCCGTGATGATGATAAGGGTAAGGAGGAGCTAAAAGATAGTATTCTTGCCGAAAATCCTGAATCACTACTTGCCACAATTCCTGTAAAAGAATTGCCTGCTTTTATTGATTATGACAATAAAGAAGATTGGAACGCTATCATTGAATCTTGCGGACGAAGCGATTTTAATTTTATAGCGGTTGACAATAACATTCCGTATTATGACAAGAATGGTGATGAGAAAAATCGCTGCGATGCAATGATTTGGACTGAAAATACTGTTGTTTTTATAGAACTTAAAAACAAAGCGAAAGATTGGCTAGATGAAGCTATAGTACAATTAAAGTCAACTATAGAATTCTTTAAAGAGACAGATGGCCTTGAAAAGTTTAAATTCAAGAAAGCCTATGCTTGTAATAAAATGCATCCCTGTTTTAATTATCAGTTTAAGGATAGGATGCAACAGTTTTTTCGTGATACCAGAGTTTCACTTCATCCAGAAATGGTTGTTAAGAACATAAAGTAAATCTTATTCAAAAAATCTTAATTTATACGCCCAATGCGTACCCGATTGAAAATCAGAAATCTCGCATTGGGCGTTGTTCTTACGCTACCGTTACCACAGAATCAATATTCGCTGTAAAATATGTGTTGCCCGGTTTTGTGACGATGCTAACGTTGTAGCTGCCCGCTGCAAGTTCGCTTGGCACCGGCGAATCTACGACATTCGTTCCGCGGCGGTTGTAGACGGAAAGCCGGGTAAGGCCGCTTTCGCTTTCCAGGAATACGCCCTGTTTTTCATCAGCGATGTCGAATGTGAGGTTTCGTCCGTGCAGTCGGAGAGTTTTGCCTTTGCTTACTGAAAGATTCGGGCTTTCGCTTGCGTCGTCGTTCAATGCTGTTACTCGGTAGAGTTTTGCTTCTCCTGTGCTGTCTGGCGGAATCTGTTTGTATTCAAGTTTTGCACCCACGTTCTTGGTGAGTGTTTCGTTCGCGCTGAACAGGAATCCGAGCGTGTGGTTGTTTGTTCCGAGTATAAATCCGTCCTGGATGTTTGCACAGGTTCCCGTCGCGTTCGCGCGGAGGCTTCCGAAAGGTAGCTGTACGTTGTAGCCTTTCGCGAGGTATTTTGTGACGGTCGTTTCCATTACCGAAAGCATTCCAAGATAGTCAGCTTCGGTGAAAGATGAGTTCCAGTCAGCCATTTCTCTTGCAAGCTGATCTTTGCTTAAAGTTTGCGAGCACGTGCTTCTGAAGCAGAAGCCGTCTTTCGATTCGTCCGTGACAAGTACATTTTTTACAGTCTTGATGTTTAACATATTTTCTCTCTCCTGTTGAAAATTCCGTGTTGAAAGTTTCGTGCGCTGTTTCTGAGTCTGATTCGGCGTCCAATGTGGAACCTCTGTTCCATGCTTATAAGCATCGTCGCCACTCCTGAAAACAGCATCGCTTCTGCTTCGCCGTTGGGGCACTGCTGAGTGTGCTTTAGCTTTATGTGGGCAAATTCATGAAAGATTATCTGCATAATCTCTGTCGCACACTTTTTGTCGTTATAAACAATCATGCGGCATGTTTTGCCGCTTTCTTTGTCCGGGAACACAAGGCATAAGCCTTCGTTCCATAAACTGCGTGAAACTTCCTTCAGTTCTTTCAGATTTTCAGGCGCGAATGACGAGTAGCCTTTCAGCACTATTCCTTTGCTTCTGAGCATCTTCTGGTAGTCAAAACCGTCTTTGTAGTAGCCTTCCTTCGTTAAAAATGATGCGGCATCCAGAATAATCTGTTTTGCCTTCCATCTTGGAAGCTCATAGTTTTTTCCTCCCGTTCGTATCTCGATGTCTTTCAATAAAATCTCTCCGTAATTGAATGTTGTGTCTGATTAATCCTTAATTCTGGGTGTTTTTGTACTCGTCCATAAGGATGTCCACCAGCTTTTTCTTTTGGTTCAGGCTGAGATTGTCCTTGCTGGAAGCAAGCAGAATCTCCAGCTGGTTGTAACCATAATTGCTGTCATTGCCGATAAGATAGTCGCTGGTTGTGTGAAGAATATTTGCGATATTCGCAAGTATTTCCGTCTTTGGCAGCCGAGCACTCGTCATGTATCGGCTGAATGCCGCCTCTGTGATACCGCAGAGCTCGCAGAGTTTTTTCTGTGAGTAGCGGTTCTCCTTCATTAAGTCTTTGACCCTCCATGAAAAAATGCTTTCCGTTACATCTGCCATATTAGCCACTCCTGTAAAGGCTAGAATAAGAATCCCGTCGGATTTTTTTGTAAGGCGAGGAGCAGTTTGTTCGCCTTGTGTATGTTAATGTATTATACTTTCGGTAAGTTGTCAAGTAAAAGTGAATAAAATATTCGCCGAAAGTATAACTATTTATGTACGATGGACGGCAATCCGTTGCGAGGTGTACAGGGGAATCTCCTTGTGCGGGCAGCAGAATGTTTTGCTGCTCTCAGAATAATCTTTTTTGGCGCACAATATTTTGCGGATGGAAGTTCAGTAAAATCTTTTTGGTCGCTGCGGAAAATATTGAGCGTCGTCCAAAATTCTGCTGGCAGACGTTGCTGATTCATTCATAATTTGAACATATTGACAATGACGG
Source organism: Treponema sp. (assembly GCA_017525605.1). Lineage (GTDB taxonomy): Bacteria > Spirochaetota > Spirochaetia > Treponematales > Treponemataceae > Treponema_D. The sequence continues at coordinate 96,022 of JAFXSM010000018.1, forward strand.
CGGTCATGCAATAGCATGATTCACACTAAAGACAACCATTGTTTGGCACGGAGCTTGGTTCAAGCACGGATACCGAGGTGGCGAACAGGACTCTGTGGTGGCGACGGACGGAAGTGGGGCGTTGTCAATGGAGGAGGTGTCTTTAAGTGAATTTTTAGTAGAATTCCGTATGTTAAAAAAAATTTTCATCTATGGAGCTGGGACTTTCTTTTCAAAAATTCTTGTGTTTTTGATGATACCTGTTTATACAAGAATCTTGTCGCCTGCCGATTACGGCTATTACGATGTGCTTCTTTCAAATATCCAGCTCCTTGCTACGATTGCATTCATGGAAGTTTGGTCTGGGATTATACGGTTTATGTTTGATAGCGAAGATCCGTATGTTACTGTCAAAACATTCGTTAAGTTGTTTCCTCTGTTTATATCGCTGTATGCGGTTTTCTTTTTTGGGCTTTCTCTTTTTTTCGACTTCAGATTTCCTGTTATAACATTTTGTTACGGTCTTTTTTATGTCCTTTTTTATGTTATGAATAGTGTGTGCCGAGGTTTGGGGAGGAATGTTGATTATGTTATTTCAGGAGCAATCAGTACATTAATTTCTTGCTTGCTGAGTTTTATATTTCTCGTTGTAGTCCATAAGGGCGTATCAGCTATGTTTCTTTCGCTCATTGCAGGATATGCGTGCAGTATTGCGTATGTAGAGTTGCGAACCCATGCATTTAGCACTGCGATTCGAAAAAAACAAAACTGGAAAAATAGCAAAGAAATGCTTTCATATTGCTTTCCCTTAATGATAAATACTTTTTCATATTCTTTTTTGACTCTTTTTAATAAGAATGTGATTATGAGTCGTCTAGGAGACACTGATTCTGGTTACTATGCATTGGCAGAGAAAATAGGAATGGTACTTTCTGTTGGTATATCAATATATATGCTTGCGTGGCAGGAGGAAGCGTATATCTATGCAAAAGACGAAAAACGTAGCGAAATATATTCTTATCATATTAATCAATATGTGAAGTGCGTTGGGCTGTTAGTTCCACTATATATGTTTGCTTGTTATTTTGTTATGCCCTTTGTCAGTGGAGAGAATTTTTCGGCATCGTTGAATATAATACCTTTGTTAATTGTTCAGGTGTTCATTGGAAGTATATCTGGCTTTTTAGTCATAATCATTTCAGCACATAAGAAGAGCAAGCAAATACTTATATCAATGATATTGGGAGCTGTTACAAATACCGTCCTGATGACCTTGTTGATACCTGTGCTTGGAATACATGCGTCAAATGTTTCTTTGTGCATTGGACTTTCTGTTTGTTCGTTAGCAAGGTATTTGTTTGCTAGGCAATTTGCAGTACTAAAAATACATATTATATGGGTGTTCGTCATTGTGGCAGAATTTGCCGTCGCGTCTGTCTTATTTAGGTTAAAAAGTCCTTTTGCAATCATTCTATCATCAATTGCGTTTCTGGGAATATGGTTTGCCGCTAATTATAAGTCTATAACTGCGTATGTACAGAAGATTTTATACAAGGGAGATAAAAAATGAATTATTTAATTATTCTTTCTGGTGGTACAGGTTCTCGAATACATTCTAATATTCCTAAGCAATATATTGAAGTGTTGGATAAGCCAATACTTTTTTATACATTAAAATGTTTTGATTTATCTTTGTTTAATAAGGTTTCGGTAGTTGTTTCTAATTCTTGGAAAAAATTTGTCAAAGAATTGGTTAATGACAATTTTCAGAATGATAAATTTGTTTATGCAGAAGCTGGTTTATCTAGACAGGAATCCATTCTGAATGGTTTAGAGAGTTTATATTCATTTGCAAGCAAGGAGGATGTCGTCATAATTCATGATGCGGCAAGACCTTGTTGTCATCAAAGAATCGTAGATAACTTGATATTTGCTTGTAAAAACCATGAAGGGGCAATGCCTGTACTTCCTGTAAAAGATACCATTTATTTAAGTAAGAATGGAAAATGTATTTCCAATCTTCTCAATAGAGATGAGTTGTTTTGTGGACAGTCTCCAGAAGCGTTTCGGTATGAGGCATATTATTCAATACATAAGGGGCTTTCCTCTGACGATTTGAAAGAGATTAGGGGAAGTTCAGAAATTGCTTTCAAAAATGGGCTCGACATTGTTTTCGTTCATGGTGATGAGAGCAATTTCAAAATTACTACCCCTATTGATTTAAAACGATTTAAGGAAACTATTGAAAGCGAAGGTGAACAATGAAGGCACAAGTTTTGTATGGAATAAATGATTTGCGTTTCGAAAATGATTATCCAGAACCTGTATTAAAAAACGATGAAGTTCTTGTAAAAGTAAAAGCATGTGGAATATGCGGAAGCGATATTGATAGGGTTCTAAAAAATGGAACATATCGTTTTCCTACGATAATTGGACATGAGTTTTCAGGTGTGGTTGCTAAAGTTTCTTCAAGGCAAAATGAAAAATGGCAAGGAAAGAGAGTGTCCATCTTTCCTTTGATACCTTGTGGCAGATGTTCATCTTGTAAATCTGGAAATTTCCAACTTTGTGAGGATTATAATTACTTAGGTTCTAGATGCAATGGTGGATTTTCCGAATATGTTGCTGTGCCTGCTTGGAATTTGATTGAGATTCCGAAAAATGTCTCTTTTGAAGAAGCTGCAATGATGGAACCTGTTTCTGTTGCACTTCATAGTTTAAAAATTGCAGGAAATATTTTAGGAAGAAATGTGGTTATATTGGGAGCGGGAACTATTGCCTCAGTTCTTGCTCAAATGGTTATTTCTTCTGGTGCGGCAAAAGTGGTTGTTGCCGCCAGAAATGAAAAAAAACTCGATTTTATAACAAATATTTGCAATGGAGTACATACTGTTAATTCTGATACAAAAGACTTCTTAGAAATGATAAAAGATATTTTTGGTGGAGAGGCAGATGTCGTAATCGAAGGTACTGGTGCTTCTTTAATGATAGAAAAAGCCATTGCTGTTACAAAAAGAAAAGGCAGTATTGTCCTTTTGGGAAACCCTGTTGATGATGTGCATATTTCAAAAAAAGTATTCTGGCAAATTCTTAGGAAGGAAATAACATTAAAAGGAACATGGAATTCTTCATTTGGAATAAGCGGCAGTAGTGATTGGGAAGATAATTTTGAATTTATAAAAACAAATAAACTCCAACTTAAAAAATTAATAAGCCATCGAATCGCTCTTTCAGAACTAAAAGATGGAATTCTAAAAATGAAAAACAAAGATGAGATTACGAATAAAATAATGGTGGTTTTTGATGAATAATAAAATTTCAGCTTCTCTAATGTGTGCAGATTTGTTGAATTTAGGTAATCAAATAAAAGAATTGGAAAATGGAGGGGTGGATTATTTACACCTTGATGTCATGGATTCTGTTTTTGTGCCTAATATCACATTAGGTATAGATACAATTAATCAAGTAAAGGCTTTTACAAGTTTACCTATTGACATCCATCTTCTAGTTGATAAACCTAGCCGAATAATTCACTCATTGGATTTCTCTGTGGGCGATTATGTTACAATTCATAGCGAATGTTCTGAACGAATAATGGAGAATGCCGCATTTATAAAACAAAAAGGTGCTTTTTTTGGTCTTGCCTTGAATCCCGATACGACGATAGAAGAAGTTTCAAAGTATCTTCCTTATGTTGATATGATAAATATTATGCTGATTGTGCCTGGGTTTGCAGGAAGTTCTCTGATTCACGGAATCATGGAGAAAGTCAAGCAAACTAGGAGCTTTCTTGATTCGCATGGGTATGAGAACATTATTATTGAAGTTGATGGTAGCGTGAGTAATGAAAGAGCAAGTGTTTTGAAAGACTATGGAGCGTCAATGTTTGTGTGCGGAACATCCAGTATATTTAAGAAAAATGTTACTTTTTATGAAACTATAAGTGAATTTAAAAAATTTATTTGTTAAATGATAAAATGAAAAAAGAATTATCATTAGAAGAAATTAAACAAATAGAATTGAATATTCTCCTTTCTTTTCATAGTTTTTGCAAAGAAAAAAATCTTCAATATTCTCTTTGTGGAGGAACTCTTCTAGGAGCTGTTCGGCATAGAGGCTTTATTCCATGGGATGATGATATTGATGTTTTTATGCCCAGACCTGATTACGAAAGTTTCAGAAGGTTAAGAAAAGAATTTAACAGGGAAAGGTACTGTATAGTTGATTATCGCTATAAAAATGATTTCCCTAAGAAAGAAAAGCCCTATATGGTTTATCCATTTATAAAAATAGTTGCGACAAACACTGAACTTCAAACTGAAGATTTTA
>JAFXSM010000019.1 GCA_017525605.1 Treponema sp.
ATTTTCCGCATCGATTTGTGTCTGAAGGAAAACTTCGCCGCGCCAGTTTATGACGGCAGTGTAAATTTCATCGTAAGCGTCCTGCATCCTCTTCGAAAGAGTCGAGCGGAAGAGAAGCTGCTCGTCCGGGACAATCTGCCCGAAAATATTTTCTTTCGGAGTCCTGACAATTCCGGCCCTCGTGACACGGAGCGGAACGTCCTTCGCATTCTGTGAGCCGTCCTCGGAAACAGAAACGAGTCCGCCCGAAACCTGATTGGCACGCAGCGGCTCGTCCTGGAACTGAGTCTTAATCTTCCCGGCGAAAAGCGGCATCGAGAACGCAAAAGATATGACGAAAATGAATTTAGCTCTGAGTTTCATGAAAATGATTATAAATCATGAAAATTGCATTTGCTATTTTTTTTCGCGCTTCGGCTTCGTAAGCTTCTTGTCGTTCTGCCTTAGGAAAGTCGGTGCTTTGTAGTCGATGTTCCAGTGCGGGACGTAGAACCAGTTTTCGTTGGCGCACGGAGAGACGAAAATGACTTTCAGCGGATTGTAATTTTTGTCGGCCGAATTTTCTATTTTCGTCGAGTCGTAGATGAACACGTCGGAATCCCAATCAGTCCTGAGATTCGGCGCAATCGGAAAATTCTCGACGTGGCTTTTCGGAGTGTAGACAGAGATTTTGTATTTTTCGCCATGCGCCGTGTTCAGGTAGAGATGGCACGCCATTCCGCCCTCCAGATAAAAAGTGCGCTGATACCAGCTCAGTTCTTTCGGTCTGTCCATGTATGCGTATGCAGCGCGTGCCGCCGTGTACGTCACATCGTTTCCGTCAAAGTCCTCGATTTTCACCCAGCAGCGAACGAGGTTGATGTTGTCGCTGTTCTGCGGACGATAAACGATAAGTTCCTCCGAAAAACTTAATGCGGACGAAGAGACAAAAACGAATGCGAAAAATGCAAGAAATCTTCTCAATCTTTTCATTGAACGTAAATCCCGATTTTATTTTTCAAGCGGATTTTTCAAACGCGCTTCCTGAAAAGCTTCGCAGGTCTGTGCCCCGCACCGCTCGTGTATTCGTCAGTCTCCACGACGAGCTTTTCAATCTTGCGCCGGAAATTCGCGGCAAGGAGCGGCACGCCGAGAATCGTCTCCTGCACTTTCTGAAGGCTCGTGAGAGTGAATTTCTCGGGAAGGAAGTCGAAAAGAACGTCGAAATCCTCGGCGACTTTTCGGAGCATCGAAAACGCAGTCGCAATTATCAGCGCGTGGTCGAACGCGAAATCGTCGCCGCTCACGAGCTTGAATATGTCGCGGCCGAACTGGCATCCGGTCTTTTCGAGAATCGCAGAGAGAACAGTGTCGCCGTTACGCATCTCAAGCTTGTACAAATCGCGGCCGCTATCCCCTTCGATTTTAGTGAGATTGCCCTTGAACCACCTTGCATCCTCCGCATCGTCACCGCCGTGCGCGTTCACGCAATCCTCTTCCACGACGGAAACAAACGCGTTCGATATTATCCAGCCGCGCGGGTCCCTTTCCTTTCCGCTGAAAGTCCCGATCGGCATGAGGCTTCTCGGCTTCACGTTCGTCTCCTCGAAAATCTCGCGCTCAGCACATTTTTCAACGGATTCATCGTCCTCGCGGAGAAAGCCGCCCGGTAACGCCCATTTTCCCATGAACGGATGACCGCCCCTTTTCACAAGAAGAAGCGAAATCGATTTTTCCTCGTCCTTCCTGTAAGAGCCGCCGTCCTCGCCTAGAACGCCGAACACAACGATATCAACAGTCACGCTCGGACGCGGATATTTTCTGTAGTCATAATTTTTGAGGAATTCTTCCTCGCTCATAATTTTTTCGTCGCTATTCATTCACATTCCCCTATTTCTGCATTCCGAACATTCTCAAAAAACTCCTGCACTTTCCCGTGGTTCTTTTTTCCAGGCTCGTCTTCAAGGGAGCTTGATGCATCGATTAGCTCAGGCTGATATTTTTCGATTACGGAAGCGACATTTTCCGGTGAGATTCCGCCTGCAATCCAAAGCCTGTACGATTTTCTGACAAGCGAAACAAGCTCGCCGTCAATAGTCTTTCCTGTTCCGCCGATACCGGAATTTGTCTGCGCGTCAATCAGAATGCGGGGTTCTCCAAGCGTGTTCAGCTCAGCGATTTTCTGAACGTCGTCCGCGCACGAAATGTTGACGGCACAATAATGCGGAACGGAAGAAAGATTTTTCTCTTTCAAGAATTCAACCGCGGAATCGAAAGTGTGAACCTGCACGAAGTCGAGAATGCCCTCGCCGGCAAGCGAAACCGCGTTTTTTCCCTCATCGCTTTCCAAATCCACCACAACGCCGACAAGACGAACTTTCGAGCGGAGATTTTTTTCGGAAAGCGATTTTTCAATTTCCCTGATTTTTTCTTCAGAGACGTTTCTCTTTGAATTCTTCCACATTATGAAGCCGAGGAAATCCGCGCCCTGTTCGCAGACGAAAGACGCATCTTCCTCGTTCGTTATTCCGCAGATTTTTACGAACGGAGTTTTTCTTTTTCCGCCCAAAGAATCAGAAGCGTAATCGAGCCAAGCTTTTCCGTTTTTCGTGACCGGAGCGTTTTCGAACGCACTTGTGAATTCGACAGCACGTCTCGGATTTTTTGCGGCAGCCTCGCCCATCAAAAACGCGTTGAAGCCCATCGAAGACGCAAAAAACGCAGCTTCAGGAGACAGAATCCCGCTTTCGAAAGTCACACGGGCATCGCTTTTTATGCTTCGGATTTTTTTCAGCATAGACGACGGAATGAGCATATCAATCGTAAAGTCGCGCAAATCCCTCGAATTCACGCCGCACACAATCGTCCGACCGCCCACTTTTTCCATGACGAACGAAAGCTTTTCCAAATCCTCGTCTTTCCGAACCTCCACAAGCGCGCTCATCCCAAGGCGTGCACATTCCTCCGCCATCTCAAGCATCGTCTCTTTGGCGAGTATTCGCGCAATCAGAAGCACGGCATCGGCACCTGCACGGAACGAGACCTCAACCTCATCCGCGCTCAGAAGGAAATCTTTTCGGAGGACTGCCGGCGGATTTTTTCCGCTCGACTTTTCGAATTCGTCCATCGCGGCGCACACATTCATCAAATCCTGCAAAGTTCCCTTGAAATAATTCGTCTCCGTCAAGCATGAAATCGCCTTTGCGCCGGCCTTCGCGTACTCGGTCGCAGTTTTCGCGGAGTCGAGGTTCGGGGCGATGTCGCCCTTGCTCGGAGAAGCCCTCTTCACCTCAAGAATCGCCCCTTTTTCCTCGATGAACGGATGGATTTTTCTCTGGCGTTTTTTCGGAACATCAAAGCCGAATTCGATTCCCAAACGGGCGATATCAGCCCTGCGCCTGTCGATTATTTCCTGCAGAATGTCACGCATAAATTTTCCTCAAAAATCAAAATCAGTCCGATAAAAAATTGGACGCGATTTCTTTTACTTTTTTTCAATTCAGTTATTCATTAGAATAATCGAATATATTTCTTATTTTTATTTTACGTATAGTATCGGAAAATCACTTATGATTGAATCAGTCATAACGGAAAATAGAATGCGGAACAGAACAACAAACCGAAGAGGTTAATAGGAGAGATAGCTTATGAAAAGAAAATATATACTCGCAGTAATATCAATGTCGATTTTCTGCTCGATGGCGAATGCCGCGCAGGGAATGTCCGTTTGGTCAGCCCCAGGCGAAGTTCAGAATCCCGACTACGTCCCGCGAATCCCGAAGGCGCAGCGCGAAAAGGAAGCAGCGAAGAAGGCGGAGGAAGAGCAGAAGAAAGAAGAGACTCAGACTGTCGTTCAGAAAGAGACACCGAAAGCCGAAAAGAAGCCAGAGCCGAAAGCCGAGGTGAAAAACGACGAGTACACGCGCTCGGTCGGAAACCTGAACATCTCGAAAGACGACTTTGAGGCGGACAAGAAAGCAATCATGGCGATAATCTCGGAACTGGACGCAATAATGAAGAACAAAGCGTACAACAAATGGCTGAACTACATCGACGACGAATCGAAGACTTACTTGTCAAACCCAGCGACGCTCAAAAAAGCGCAGGCGAGAATGCCGGTGAAAGGGCTTCAACTTAGGACGCTGGAAGATTACTTCAAATACGTGTTCATTCCCGCACGCCAGAAAAGCAAGATTTCCGAAATCCGCTACGAGTCGAGCACCTATGTAAAGGCGGTCGAAGTTCAGGAAGACTACAACCTCGTCTACTACGACTTCAAAAAGATAAACAACAAATGGAAAGTACACATTACGCCGTTGGAATAGCTGATTTTTGAAATCGGTAATAGAAAAATAAAAATCCGAACCTTATGAAGTGTACCCCAAAAGTTGGAGACAATTTTTGGAGGTACACTTTTTTATGTCTAAATTAAGTTTAGAAAAGAAAGCAGAAATTGTAGCTCATTATTTAAGTTCAAATGATGGTTATAGTATAACTGCACAGAAATTCGG
>JAFXSM010000020.1 GCA_017525605.1 Treponema sp.
CAAATCCGAGAACGTTAAATTCCTATCGTGGAGGATGAGCGCAATCGTCTTTGCGGCAGTCAGAAGAATGTCGATTTCAGTGTGCTGCCAAACTCTTGCGGACGTGGATTCAGCGCGGAGCATTCCGAATATTTTTCCGCAGATTGAGATTTCAAATGCGCACGCCGACTGGATTTTCTGCGCCTTGTATTCGTTCAGAAGCGATATTCTTCCGGCTTCCTCAAGATGGGAAATCCGGTTCATGTAGAATGCGCCCGTCACGCTGTCCATATCGCCGAGCAAAGTTGCAAGGTTCATCGGAAGGAATGACTGGTTTTTTGAATGCTCGTGCGTCTTCTCGAAATAGATTTTGTTTCCGCCGTCAGGACAGTCAGGAAAAGTCTGGATGCAGATGTGGTCAATCGACAGCTGCGAGCTGAAAAAATTGAACAGCGAACAGATTCCTTCAGCGAGGCTAGGGCCAGATGTGAGCATACTGAACACATACGCGTGCATCTGAATCGAGTTTACAGAATTTGTCGTGACCGTTTTCAGATTGATTTTCGAGTGTTTTTCAGGAAGGTAGATTACGAAGCAGTTCCGCCCTTTCGATTTTCCGCGGTACAAAGCCTTGTCCGCCGTCACGAAAAGCTCATCGTAATTCGACGCGTTCTCGGGGAAGCGCGCAAGACCGATTGTGAGCGTGACGAAAAGCCCGTCGAAATCCGCAATCTCGAAGTTGTTCATGAACATCATCACGCTCCGGCAAGTCGTCCAAACAGCGTCGTAATCGACGAGGTGCGGCATGACGAGAAGGAATTCGTCGCCGCCGAAACGCCCGACCGCGCCAATCGTGCCGATAAGCTTCATAAGCCTTGTCGAGACGGTCTTGAGGATTTTGTCGCCGGAAAGATGACCGTAAGTGTCGTTGACATACTTGAAGTTGTCGATGTCAACAATCCCAAACGAGAACGGAATTTTTCTTCTTATTAGGCTGGTGGCGTAATCGATGATGACTTCCCTGCTGTAAACTTGAGTCAGATTATCTTTCGGACGCTCCACACTGAAAAATTCGTCTGTCATAAACACTCTCGAAAAAAATCAAGATTTATCGAATCTCTTTCAGAAATCTGACAGAGATTTGCCGGTGTAATGAAGAATCAGCGCAATCGTCTTCGCAGTCGTAAGCAGGATGTCCATGTCTCCGTACTGCCAGATTCTGTTCGAACCCGCAACGCCCGTCATGTCCGCTCGGAGCATTCCGTAGCGCGTGTTCTGGTACGTTATGTTGACGCAGCAGGTGGACGTTATCTTCTGGTCGCAGAGCAGGTTGTAGAATTCAATCTGGTTCGAGCGCACGAGCTGCTTCAGGTCGTTCAGATAGAACATTTCGATTGAGCTGTTCATGTTGCTTCGGATAAGCTCAAGGCTCATCGGCTTGAAAATCTTCGTTTTGGAAAGCTGGTGGATTTTTTCGAAATAGAGTTTCCCAATCTCGCTTCCGTTCCCCTCGGACTGGATGCAGATGTGGTCAATCATGTAATACGCGCTTATGAAGTCGAATAGATTTTTTATTCCCTCGGTAAGATTGTCAGTTTTCGTGAGGTTGCTGAAAACAATCGAGTGAAGGTACATCGAGGTGAGCTGCTTGTCCTTTTCGGTTTTCAGGACGATGTTCGCGTGTTTCTCAGGAAGATAGATGATGAAGCAGTTGCGCCCCTTCGTTTTTCCGCGGTACAAGGCTTTGTCGGCAGTCTCAAGGAGTTTTTCGTAGTTCATTGCATTTTCGGGGAAACGCGCAAGACCGATTGTGACGGTGACGTAAAGCCCGTTGAAATCCGTGATTTCGACCTCGCTCATGTTCACGAGTATTTTGTGGCACGCCTGCCAAACTTCGTCGTAATTTATCAAATCCGGCATGATTGCGATGAATTCGTCGCCGCCGAAACGCCCGACAACACCGTTCTCGCCAATCTGCTTCTTCAATCTCTCCGAAACCTCGCAGATGATTTTGTCGCCGGCAATGTGCCCGTAGTTGTCGTTGATGTACTTGAAGTTGTCAACATCGATGAGTGCCATGCTGAACGGCCTGTTCGCCATAATGAGATGATTCGCGTAGCAAACGATTGTTTCCCTGTCGTAAATCTGTGTCAAACCGTCAAAAGCAATGTGCTGATTGTTATTGAAAAAATCCATAATTGAAAATCTTACCATTGAATTTGGCGGAATTCAAAATTTTTATCAGAATAAAAAAAGGGAAGCTCATGCGTTCTGCAATTGCTTCCCCAAAATTCAGATTACGCCTTTCGTGCTAGGAACTTCGCCGTTTCGCCTTGCGTCGATTTCGGTCGCGCTTCTGATTGCACGGGCAGCCGCCTTGAAAAGCCCTTCCATTTTGTGATGGTCGCTTCGTCCGCGAATCGTGTCCAAGTGCAAGTTGCATTTCGCCGCCTGGACGAACCCGTTCCAGAAGTCGTCAAAGCAGTCCGTCTGGAAAGTGCCCTGTTTTCCGTCCTGCACGGAGACAAGCGGAATGTTCGACAGCTGCGCATTGCAGACGAGATACGGCCGACCGCCGAAATCAACAGCCGCCTGCAAAAGAGACTCGTCCATCGGGTACATGAAAAACCCCGAGCGGAATATTCCGGCGCAGTCCCCGAGAGCCTTCGCAAAGCAAAGCCCGAGCACGATTCCCGTGTCCTCAATCGTGTGGTGCTGGTCAACGTTCAGGTCACCCTTTATCGTTCCCGACAGGTCGAATAGCCCGTGCTTGCAGAACGATTTTAAAAGATGGTCAAAAAATCCGATTGGGTTTTCGACACTGCACTTTCCGCTTCCGTCAAGATTGAGCGTCAGGGAAATCTGCGTTTCCCCCGTGATTCTTTCAACTGTTGCAGTTCGCATAATGAATGCTCCTTTTATTACAGCATTACCTTTCTGAGCGCGTACTCAAGGATGTCGGTGGCTCCGAGCGACTGCAACTTCGGAAGGAGGGTCGGGACTTCGCTTTTCTTGACCGCGATTTTAACTGCGAAACCGTCGTCGCCGTAGAGCGGAGAAACTGTCGGGCTTTTCATCGACGGGATTCCCTTGATGAGAGCGTCAACTTTGTCTTTTGAGACGTTCATTTCGAGCATGACGCGGCTTCTTGCGTTCAGAACCGACTCGAAGAGCATTTTCAGCTCCATGATTTTCTGCTTTTTCTCAGGGTTCTTGAGTGCCTCTTTCGAAGCGTACATTCTCGTTGAAGATTCCATGAGAGTATCTACGATTTTGAGGTTGTTCGCGCGGAGGGAAGAGCCTGTCGAAGTGTTGTCGATGAGTATCTGAGCAAGCGAATTTTCATTGTCCTGAACGAATCCCTCGCTCGTTCCCCATGTCCTGAAAATCGTGCCGTCGATTTTTTTGTCCTCAATCCACTTTCGCGAAAGGTTCTGGTATTCGGTCGCAATCGTGACTTTGCCTTTCAGAAGATTGTCGAAATCAACAGTGTTCGGTATTGCCGCAACAATTCTAACAGGGTCAAATCCGAAATCCATGATTTCCTCAACATCGTCCTGAACGCCGTTCTCGTAAACCCAGTCTTTTCCCGAAAATCCGAGGTCAGCCTTGTTCTGTGCAAGGAGCGCGGAAGTAATCTGAGGTTTCACAACCTGGAATGCAAGGTCGTCCTGATTCGTCGTCGGGAAATATGTCCTGTCAGGAAGATGTATTGAAATTCCAACGTCATTCAAAAGCGCATAAACAGATTCGTAGATTCTTCCTTTGGCAAGCAAAATTCTGAGTTTGTCCATTTTTTATTCTCCATATAATAAAGATACGAGCATGAATTATAGCAATATAAATACCAAAAATCACAAAAACGCTAAATCTTGAACATATCGACCTGAGAATTTATCTCGCCGATTGAGTTGTTCATTGCGATTGTGAGCTGGTTGAGCGATTTTTCCATCTCGTTGATTTTCCGGGTTCCTTCGTTCATCTGCTCCATTCCTGTTTTCATCTCGCTCGTGGAAGCCTGAAGATTTCTCGCCTCGCTGCTGATAAGCTCGCTGCTCTTCTTCATCCGTGACGAAGCTGATTTTACTTCGATTGTGGAGTCGTTCAGAACTGCGAGCGCGGAATCGATTTTCTTCGAGTCGGAATCCTGCGCCTGCATCGAAATGGAAATGCCTGAGATGATTTCGTTCGTCCGCTTGATTCCCGAAGAAACGTTGTCGAACGAGATTGAAGTCTCCGCTGATTTTCCGACGATTTCAGTGATTGAGCTTTCGATTGCCAGAAGCTGCTCTCCGATTGTGCGCGACTGTTCACTCGATGTTTCCGCAAGGGAACGGATTTCGTCCGCGACTACGCTGAATCCCTTTCCGGCCTCGCCAGCATGCGCAGCCTCGATTGCGGCGTTCATTGCCAAAAGGTTCGTCTGCTCCGCGATTGCAGAGATGACCATGTTCGCTTCCTGAAGCATCGCGCTCTGCGACTGGATTTCCTCGATTTTCCTGTTCACTTCCGACTGCATCGTGATTCCGCTTGTCGTGTTTCTCTCAAGGTCCTCGAACGAGCTTTCGAGTTCCTTCACGGAATCGTTCACGCCGTTGATGCTCTCGACCATTTTTTTGATGGAAGAGCTTGCTTCTTTCACGCTGACTGCCTGTGTCTCGATGAGGTTGTCGAGCGAGCGGATGTTGTCGGAAACCTGGCTGATGTTCTCGACAGTCTCATGGACGCTTTCTGTCTGATTTCCGATTGTCCTGTTGAATTCATCGATGTTTCCGAGAATCTGGATTATCGCCGCCGTCGTCTCGTCAATGCAGGCGTGAAGGTCGTTCCCGCTCTCCACGAGGTTGTCTTTCGAATGTTTGACGTTTCTGATGATTTTCTGCACTTTCTCGATGAATTCGTTGAAACCGTCGCAGAGACGCGCAAGCACGCGAAGCGATTTCGAGCGGTCGATGTCGATTCTGCGCGACAAATCCGCATCTCCCGAAGAAAGGTTCTTTGCGACACGGGCGAGAAGCCTTAATGGATTGATGATTTTTCTGACAAGAATGAAAAACGAGAACGAGAAGAAAATGACAAGCACGATTGTGACAGGAAGCGCACAGTTCGCAAACATTTCTTTGACCGAAAATGTTTTGTAAATGGCGGCATACCAGTCGATGCCCTCGATGTGAGAAACGACGTAGACTTTCTTCAAATCCCTGAAAAACACGTCGTCGATAGGCTTGGTGATTGCATCGCCTTTCTTTTTCAATATCGGAAGAAAATCCGTAATCGGCTTGTGGCTTCCCATAAGGGATTCGTCCATCGCGCCCGAAATTTCAAGGTTCGAGTTGTAAAGATACATCGTGATGCCTTTCGGGAGCGTTCCGTACATCGACTTTACGAAATCCGAAACAGGAATTCCAGTTCCGAGGATTCCCAAGAATTTGCCGTTATGGTCGCGGACAATCGCGTTGACCCAGCAGTACACGGCGTTCAGTGCTTTTTCGTAATCAACGAAGAGGTCGTAGTCCTTCGTGAGCTTTTCAGTGTAGAGATACCATGCGGAAGATTCCTGGCTTTTGTCCAAAACGTACTGCGGTTTGCTGTTGATGTAGTAGATTAAATCCTTGTCGTTTATCATGAAAGTCGTGTTCGAGGAGAACGATGTCTGGTACGATTTGACTTCCTCAAGCGCGCGTGATTTGAGATCCTCGTCCTCTGGGTTGCTCATGTAGGAAATAATCAGCGGCGATTTTGCCATCTGAACTGCAAGTGAAAGCTGATTTTTGAAATTGACTTCGAATTCCAATCTTTTTGAATCTGCGATGAGCATCATACTCTGCTTCGACCTTCTGTCGAAAAGTATCCTCGAATAGCCGACTACAAACTGAATCGCGATCAGCACAAGGATTATGAAAACTACCCATTTCAAAATTTTCTTAGTTCTTCTTGTCATTTTTTGTGATGCTCCCATTTTTTATCATGCCTCTGCAACGCTATACTATTGATACTGTCAATAGTGATTCGCTTCATGCAATTAAGACAGATTTTAATTATACTCTAGTTAACCAAATTTTTCGAGGTAAAAAATGGACGGAAAGGAAGAAATTTTGGATTTGCTGCGCGAGAACGCCAGACTGTCGGTTGAGGATATCTCCGCAATGACGAAGAAATCGGTTGATGACGTGAAGAAAATCATCAGTGAGCTTGAAAATGAAGGAATCATCCTGAAATACGCCGCCATCGTGAATCCTGAAAAGGACGAGGCATACAAGGACAAGGTTCTTGCGGAAATAGAAATTCAGTGCCAGCCGGAGCGCGAGCACGGTTTCGACGCATTGGCGGAAAGGATTTACAGGTTCCCGCAGGTCAAGTCGCTCTACCTAATGTCCGGCGGATATGACCTCAAGGTCGTCATCGAGGGCGACAATTTACGAGAGGTCGCTTCGTTCGTGTCGAGCAAGCTTTCAACGCTGAACGGAGTGCGCTCCACAAAGACGCATTTCCTCCTGAAAAAATACAAGGAGAACGACGTTCTGTACGTTGAGGACGAAAGAGACAGACGCGAAGGAGTCATGGCATGAACACAAGGGAAGACAGATTCAGCAAGTCGATGATGGAGACGCCTCCGTCTGGAATTAGAAAATTTTTCGAGATGCTTATCGGGCACGACGACGTGATTTCGCTTTCAGTCGGCGAGCCTGATTTTCCGACTCCGTGGGTCATAAGGGAAGAGGCGTACTATCACCTTGAAAAAGGCCACACTTCTTACACTTCAAACTGGGGACTCATAGAGCTTCGTGAGGAAGTCGCAAAATACATGGAGCGGTACGGCTGCTACTACAACCCGAAGAACGAGATTCTTCCGACAGTCGGAGCTTCGGAGGGCGTTGACGCAGTTCTCCGCGCGATTTTGAACCCGGGTGACGAGCTTATCGTCGTCCAGCCTTGCTATGTGAACTACGTTCCGCTCGCAAAACTCTGCAACGCAACTGTAATTCCGATTGACTCAAGCGTGAACGGCTACTACCCGACCGCTGAGCAGGTGAAAAGCGCAATCACCCCAAAGACAAAAGGAATCATGATTTGCTCGCCGAACAATCCGACCGGCACGATGATTCCGAAAGAAGAGCTTGAGAAAATCGCGAAAGTCGTAGTCGAAAATCAAATCTGGTGCATTTCCGACGAAATCTACTGCGAGCTTGCATACGACGGAGCAAAGCACGTCTCAATCGGAAGCTTCCCCGGCATGAAGGACTATGCAATCATCTTGAACGGATTCTCCAAATCGTTCGCAATGACCGGCTGGCGAATCGGCTACATCGCGGGTCCGAGCGACCTTCTCGGCCAAATCGTCAAGCTCCACGGCTACAACACGATTTGCCCGCCGATTTTCTCCCAGTACGCGGCGGCTGAAGGACTTCGGAACGGCTGGAAGGACGTTGAGAAAATGCGCGTGAGCTACCAGCAGCGGCGAAACCTCATGTACAAGGCATTCTGCGACATGGGGCTTCCGGTTCCAGAGCCGACAGGAGCGTTCTACATGTTCCCGGACATCACTTCGACAGGGCTTTCGAGCGAGGAATTCGCATTGCAGCTTTTCCAGAAGCACAACGTCGCGGTCGTCCCGGGAAACGTGTTCGGGCTTGGCGGCGAAGGGCACATCCGCTGCTGCTACGCGACATCAATCGAAAAAATCAAAATCGCACTGGACAAAATCAAAGAGTTCGTTGACGAATTGAGAAAATAAAATGTATGGAAACAAGCTTGCAGCGAGAACCAGACCACAAAAACGGCAGTACCGCTTCGCGGTGGCTGAATGTTTTTGTGGTCTGAACCTGTACTTTGCGTAGCAAAGTACTTCCGCTTGTTTCCAACTTTTACAATCTGTATTAACTCGACCGGATTCTGCGAAGATTCGACCGAATTCTCAACGAACTTTTTTTTCACTAGAATCAGAATTATGGAATTTACACAGGAAAACATCGATTCGCTCATCGTGAACGAAGTCGATATCATGAAACGAATCGCCAAGGAACTTGAGATTCAGACGAACCAGGTTTCGGCAGTCATCAGTTTGGTAGATGAGGGCTGTACAATCGCTTTCATCTCTCGCTACAGAAAAGAGCAGCACGGAAACCTCAACGAAGTGCAGGTCACGGAATGCGACCACCTTTTCAAATCGTACAAAAATCTTGAAGAGAGAAGAATCGAAATCGTCAAGGGAATATTCGCCCAGAACAAGCTGACGGAATCTCTTTACAACGCCGTAATGAACGCGAAGACACTCACGGAGCTCGAAGATTTGTGGGCACCGTTCAAGAAAAAGAAGAAGACACGCGGAATGGTCGCGGCAGAGAAAGGTCTTGAGCCGCTTGCAGACGCGATGCTCAATCTTTCAGATGCGGAACTCGAAAAAATGGCATCTGATTTCGTGAAAGAAAATGCGGAAGCACCGGAGCTTTCAGTCGCTTCCGTGAAAGACGCGATTGCGGGCGCAATGGACATCATCGCGGAAAGAACGTCGCAGGACCCGAAAAACCGCGAGAGCGTCCACGACCTCTATCTTTCGGACGGCACAATCAACACGAAGGGAATCGTTCCAGAAGGACAGACAGAAGAGCAGGCGCAGAAAACTTCGAAATACCAGATGTACTGGGATTATTCGGAGCCGCTCTCGCAGGTCAAGCCGCACAGAATCCTTGCAATCAACAGAGCAGAACGCGAGGGCGCGCTCACAGTCACAATCGACGTTCCGGTTGACGATGCTGTTGAATTCCTCAAAAAACATGCAGAAATCAAAAACAAATACCATGCGGAAGCAATCGAGGACGGACTTGTCAGGCTTCTTTCTCCGTCAGTTGTCCGCGAAATCAGAAGCGACGAAGAAGACGAAGCTGACGCACACGGAATCGGAATCTTCTCCGAGAAACTCAAGAATCTTCTGATGACACAGCCAATCAAGGGAAGCCGCGTACTCGGAATCGACCCGGGATACAGGAACGGAACGAAATGCGCCGCGCTGGACGAAACAGGAAAATATCTCGGATTCTTCAAGATTTTCCAGGAGCAGAACCCGAAAGAAGCGTATGACCTCATCAACAACGCAATCGACAAATACGACATTCAGGTTCTTGCAGTCGGAAACGGAACTGGCTCGCAGGAAGTTCAGGAAATCGTCTCGAAAGTCCTGAGCGAAAATTATTCGGACGCAGATGTAAAATACACAGTCGTTGACGAGTCCGGCGCATCCGTTTATTCGGCAAGCCCGGTCGCAACAGAAGAATTCCCTGACCTTGACGTAATGGTTCGCGGCGCAATCTCGATGGGAAGACGCTTGCAGGATCCGCTTGCGGAACTCGTGAAAATCGACCCGAAAGCAATCGGAGTCGGTCTTTACCAGCACGACGTAAACCAGAAGAAGCTCGCGGAACAACTTGATGAAGTTGTCTCGTCAGTCGTCAACAATGTCGGAGTCAACTTGAACACGGCTTCGTACATGCTTCTCAAGTACGTTTCAGGAATCAACACCTCGCTTGCAAAGAAAATCGTCAAATATCGTGACGAGAACGGAAAAATCACAAGCCGCGCAGACCTTATGAAAGTTCCGGGACTCGGACCAAAAGCATTTGAGCAGTGCGCGGGATTCCTCAAGATTGCCGAAAGCGAAGACCCGCTCGACAACACTTGGGTTCACCCAGAAAACTACGCCGTAGCCCGCGAGCTTCTGACATTCGTTCAGGCGAAAAAAGCCGTTCCTGGCGACGTGAAAAAATCCCTCATGGAAAAATACAATGTCGGAGAGACAACTCTGAACGACATAATCGAAGAGCTTGGAAAGCCGAACAGAGACCCGCGCGACGGATATCCGGCCCCAATCATGCAGAAGGGCGTTCTTTCGTTCAACGATTTGAAAGTCGGCATGAAAGTCACCGGCAAAATCAAGAACGTCGTCGATTTCGGTGCATTCGTCGATATCGGTCTGCATGAAACTGCTTTGATTCACGTTTCCGAACTCAGCGACGATTTCGTGTCGAACCCGATGGACGTTGTGAAAGTCGGCGACGTGAAAGAATTCACGATTATCGCGCTAGACAAAGACCGCGAAAGAATTTCTCTTTCGCTCAAGACAAACGCACAGCCGAAGTCGGACAATGCTTCTTCGTCACGCGTTTCTTCTGACGGAACGGGAAAAAAGAAGCTCGTAATCGTAAAGAAAGGCGCGTCGCACAACGCTTCTAGCGCAAAGAAGAACGACAGGCCACGCCAGAACAGAAACCTCGGCTCTGACGACGGAATGTCATACAATCCGTTCGCGGCATTGCTCAAACGCTAGCCGTTACTAGATTCCGCAAAAGGTTACTTTAATAGAAATCTTCATCGAAGTCAGTTAGAATCTGTTTCGATGAAGATTTCTTTTTTTATACCGACTGCATCTTTTCTTGCAGCAACATTTTTATTTTCTTGCACGATGCCGGAATCTCTCACAATAAAGACAAGCGAAACGCCATACGAAATTCCGCTTGGCAACGTCGAAGTCAATCTTTCCGAAAAATTCGACTCGGAAGCAATCCAGAAAGCGATAGGCGGCGATGAAGCGGAAAGCAGCTCAGATGATTCAGACAAAAAGACTATCTACGCAGTTGAATTCAATCCCTCTGGTGATGAAGGTGCCGTTCTCGAATATCTGATGCAGTATGATATAGCGGCGCAGGAGCTTAATGTAACGCCTGCTTTCTCTGGGCTTACCATTCCTGAAAATGCCAGCGAAGAAGAAAAAAATCAGGCAATCGACTATTTTGTTGAACAGAATTTTGAAACCATAAAATCAACTGACTTGAGGTCATTTAATGCGAAACTCGACACGGGAATCAATTTCAAAAGCATTTTGGAATCTTTTGCAGGCTCTGACGAAGACGGAACGGACTACAGCGACATCTTCGACAAAATTGCTTTTGCTGGAATCGAAGCGTATGCGTACATCGCAAGCGAGCAAGTTTCATCTGATAATGCATATTTTACGGGCAAAATTGTTGTTGGTGAAGACGAATCTACAATCGATGCGACAGCTGACGGAACGTACACATCAATACTAGCAGATTCAGACGATACGACTAATTATCCAAGCGGAAAATTCGAGATTGTCGAAACAATTCCTAGCCTCAACGACATGAAGAACGATGACGGAGTTATAGAGAAAAGAGATGATTTTATCGCAGAAGGAGCATATTCCGTTGCACTCGATTCTGAGGGACTGACAAATTACATGAACGGTACACAAAACCCCGACGGAAGCTACACAAAACACGAAAGCCTCATAATCGCTTACGACATGACACCGCACCTCACATTTCCAAGTGCAGATGAATTAAAAGAATTTCTGAAAACCTACGACAAGGTAAATATCAACGTCAGCATAATTCTCCGCCTTCCGCTACAAATCCGCATTACCGACGACATCGAAATTGCTGACGTTCTCGATTTTGCAGGGCAAGGATTGGACGAAGACCTTCTTAAGCGCGACGAGGGCGAGGAATTCTCGCAGAAAAAATACACCGAACTTATCAAGACGCTTGCACTCGACTATCAATTTAAGGATTCCACTGGGCTTTCAATCGAAGCGGAAATCGATGCTGGAACCGGCACGGACGAAAACGGAAACACCGCAAGTTTCTTCGACAGTGCAAAACCTTTCACATTTGACGGCGACCAGCACACGATTAGTTTTTCAACAGACGAAATCGAAAGGATTTTCACTTATTCGCCATTCATTCCGAAAATTGCACTAAAGATAAACAAGACTGACGGCGAAAATTTTGTCTCGATAAAGCGCAATTCAGTTTTCGGCGTGTATGCGCTTTTCAGGATGACGGTCGAAGGCGAAGTTGAAGTCTGGAACAAGAACGGGAGCGATGACGAGGAGTCAAACGAATGAAAACGACATCAAAACTTTTTGCATTCTTTTCATTTCTCAATTTTTCTCTTTTGGGCGCAAATTTGAGCGCGGAAATCCACGAATATTCAAGAAGAGTCGAATTCGGTGTCGAAGCGGAAGCCGGAGCATCGAACAATTTCCTCGGAACATCTGACTTTTTCCAAAAAGATATCGTCATCGATTTGCAGGAATTCTACGCCGACATGCCAAAACGCGGCTGGAAAACGGAATTCTTCGTCAACGAAAGAAACTATTTCAACATGGACTGCAGCGGAAAATTCAGGTTCGGATTTTTTGTAGGGCTGGACGGAAGCGGATATCTGAATTTCGGCAAAGACCTTTTCGCTTTTCTTTCGGAAGGAATCAAAGTCGGCGACTCATACGATGCAGAAATCAATGCTTATGCGGATTTGTACGTTGAAACAGGCGCATCTCTCAGAACGAACATCGGCGGGCTCGGAATAACGCTCACCCCGTCATACTTCGTTCCGCTCGTGTACGTTCCGAGCACAACCGCAAGACTAAAGTGGTCAACTTCAAGCTCTGGCAAAATGTCCGCAACGGCAGATGTCGATTTGAAAGTCTATTCCGCAATCGACCTTGAAAAAAGATTCGGAAGCAGCGACGAAGAGGGCGACTCTAACGAGAAAGTCATCGACGAGGTGGTTCACGCGCTTTCGAACGGCGGAGTTGACCTGACATTCGAAGTAGAATATCCGTTCATCGGACGCGTGCTCGAAGCAGGAGTGTACGGCAGAGTTCCGATTCTTCCGGGAAAGCTCGATTACGAAATGTCAAAGCACATTTACGCAACAGTTGCGACAAGCGACAACGGAATCGTGGACATTCTGAACGGAAATTCATTCGAAAACGAATTTGATGTCGGCGACACTGAATATTCCGAGACGACTCACAAAATCCACCGCCCGATAAGGCTCGGCTTGGAAGGCGTTTACAGACCGCACGGAGAAACGATTTACGTCCGACCGATGCTCGGTTTTGCAATCCGCTCCCCGTTCACAAACAGCGTAAAAATCTACCCGGAATATTCGCTTTCCGGCACGGTGAAATTCTACAATTTCCTCGGAATGACGCTCAGAATGGCATATCTGAATCAGGCTTTCATAAACCAAGTCGGATTCATGATTAACACGCACCTCATCGAGCTTGACACGGGCGTTGCGCTAAGGAGCCCGAATTTCATACGGAGTTTCAAAGCAAGCGGCGCATCCGTTTACATCGCACTGAAATTCGGTTTGTAGAACAAGGGAATCGATTTTTGGAAATACAACAAAACGAAAAGGAGAAAAACATGAAAAGACTTTTCAAAATCTTGTCGGCGACACTTTTTCTTGCAGGCGCACTCGTCCTTAGCTCATGCTCGGAAGATGACGAAATCGTGCAGATTCTTCAGGGACCGGCAAACGTGTGGTGCAGAATGCCTGTAGACTACACGTCCGACTCTGACAGCTCAAGCACGGCAAATCTCTACGCCTATTTCTACTACACAGAAAACGACACGACAGTGTCTGGAAAAACGCTCCCGGCTGGACTTTCGGTCGTCGTCACCGCAAGGGGCGACACGGACAGCATCATAAGCGAGCTCAAGAACAACACATATTTGATAAAGAGCTTTTCAAAAGATGAAACGACAACGGTCGGAGACAGCGAAGACGACGCGGCTTCCATAAACGTAAACGGCTCACGCGCGAAATGGACGGCAATCTACTGGGCAAAAGACCCGTTGCGCGAAACAGCGAACAAATCGACAACACCGCCGAGCCAGCTTTCAGGAACGGAATTGTCAGCAGATGATATAAAAAACGTCTTCTCGTGGAAGAAGCTCCTCGCAAACTACCTGCTTTCGATTCTTGAGGAATAGCGGGCGAAGACGGATTGACGAATTTTTCTTGGAAGAGACTTCTTGCAAACTACTTGCTGAACATCCTCGAAGAATAGTTTTAGGTTTTTCAACAAAAACAGAGGATAGCCAAAATTAAAATGAATTTGTTTCCGGCACAACCATTCGACATTGACTCGATAATGAAAATTGAGCGGCAGGCGTTTATCCCGCAGATTCAGGAGAAAAAAAAGACATTCGAAAAGCGACTTGAAATCTTTCCGAACGGCTTTTTGATTCTCTCGGACGCAAGCGAAACCGCCGTCAAGCAAAACGGAAACGCAGTCACTTGCGGCTACCTCTGCTCTGAAATCTGGTCGTCGTTCCCAAGCGCGGGCGATTCAGACGACGTTTTCATGCGCAAATTCAAACTCGGACACAACATCAAAGACACGCACGACTCAAACGGACGATATTTGTACATCTCGTCATTCGCAATCCTCCGCGACTACCAAGGAAAAGGACTCGGCAAACGCTTTTTTGAGAATGCGCTCGCGGCACTTTGCGGCTCGTTCAGGAACGTCGAAAAAGTCGTTCTCATCGTGAACGAAGAATGGAAAGGCGCAATCAAAATCTACAAGTCGCTTGGCTTCGAGGAAGTGCGGACGCTGAAGGACTTTTTCCCCACGCTCGGAAAGACCGGCATGATGTCGCTTTTCGAGAAGAAGAGGAAATCGGCCGGAATCGTGATGGCTTCCGCTGCCGAAAAATTCCGCTCGATTGAATTCAAGAACGAAAGCCAAAACGAATTCGCGCCGATAAGGCTGTAATGCCGAATATCGTTTTTCCACAGGCTCAATGTGCGATTTCACCTCCGTCCTTGAGCGAGATGAATTTGCGGTCGCAGGTGGCGGTGGAGGTGTAGTAATCGCTGTCGTCCGCGTCTCCGTCTCCGCTGCCTTCCGTCCAATCGCTTATCACAGTTTGGACAGGATAGAGAGAGGAATCGAAAGACTCGGCTTTCATGAAATTCAGGCAAAAACAAGTCTGATGAAAGCGGTAAAATGAATATGAGAATTTTTCAGTCTTTATCACGATTGCGTCGGTGGCAGGAATTTTCTCCGAAAGCGTCGACTCTTTCCTGCAAACTGTCAAATCCACATTGTCTTCAACTACCACGACATCGCTCACCATTTCTCCCACCGAAATCTCTTGCCAGCGGTGAACTGAGCTGTCGTCGCCAAAATCATCCACTCGGACATACGGAAGCTCTTCGGTGAATCCGCAAAAGTCAAAGTCTTCCATGTCCACATGGATTTCGACTGCAAAATCGTCGGCGAACAGCACCGCCCGCGTCCAATACTCCGAATCCGAATCAATCTTTATGCAGTTCAGTTTTTTCCCGATAAGTTTTTTCAGAAGCATCCTCTCTTCTTCCGTTGTAAAAAACACTTTCATGAACATGGCCTCCTTCTTTTTTCAAAAAACGGCGGAATGCTTCCGCATACGCGAGAAACACTCCGCCGAAAAATGGCTTCATCAGCCGAAAACCGCTACTTTACAAGTTTGAAATCGTCAGGATTCCGATGGTGGATTCTTTCCAGTCACATCATCGAAGTTGCCGTAGCTTCTCGTCAAATCGACTTTCTCACCGTTGTACCACACCTCAAGCGGAACACAGTGGTAATTCACCTCATGAACGTAGTCGGAATTCTTGTCCTTGAAGCAGACAATCCAGTACTCCTCGTAGTCCGGGTCATCAAGGTCAAGGCAGTTCTCGCTTTGGCATGTTGTGAAGTAGCGGCAGTCAAGCATTCTGCCGTCCTCCAGTTTTAGACGATAGTCGCCCTCGGTATTGCCATCGACAAAGTCCATGAAATGCCAAAAGGCTCCAGCTTCATTTGGATTCAGCATCATTTATAGTCTCCTTTTGGGGAAGAAGGAACAATATGACATCCTTTTTTCGAGTGATGAATCATCCCCTTTGGTGTCATACCTTCGCTCCGCCCTCCATTAAAACTTTCGCCAATCCTTGAGCGAGATGAATTTTCGGTCGCAGGTGGCGGTGGTGGTGTAAAAAGGATCGTCGCAAGCATCTTCTGTAAGTGCCCAGTCCTCAATGACATCTGCAACGGGATAGATGGCTTTTTCATAGTCGAGTGTTTCCTCAAAGAGCATCACCTCCATAAGATGCCATCCTCTCGAGATAGCAAACGCAGAATCCTCGGTTTTTATGACGATGCCCTCGGTCGTCACGAAGTCATAGGCGAAGTCGTCATGGTCGCCCCTCACCGCGATGGTGTCGTTGACCAAAATGATGTCAGAAATCGTCCCCCTCGCAGGCTTCTCAATATAGTCAACAAGATTAGTTTGTTCTTCTGAAGCAAGTTTACACGAGAACCTTGTGACATCCTCGATATCCCCATCTGTAGACAGATATACAGTCGGAACTAGCACATTCTCAATTTTCACCAATGAACTTTCCGTTTTCAAATCAATCCAGTAAGATGGCGTAAATTTGTTCTCCCATATTTTTTCCGCAGTAAAGCTGACAAGCCTAGACCCGATTAAGGATTTCAGCAAATTTTTCTCCTCGTCGGGCAAGCGATGGTCTACCATTTTTTCCTCCTTACTTTTTTCAAAAACGGCGGAATGCTTCCGCATACGCGAGAAACATTCCGCCGAAAATATCAGTAGCAACCGCTATGATGAAAAATAGTTTTTAGAATCTTCGAGTTTCTCCTCCCGTTTTGACAAAATGCACTTTCTGCCGAGGCTTTATGCCATCAGTTTTTGTATTCAACCAGAATTCAACAGCAGGACTATCCTTTGACGATGTTTCAATCCGTTTATTGACTTTTGAACCATCGTCCAAAAAATCAGTCTGAACACCTTTTCCGTCTTCCATAGGTTTCTCCTTTCCACCAGAAGCTAAAGTGCCGTAAAAGTAATTCGCATCTCCGACAGGATTTTGAGTAATAATCTGCCGAACATGCCTTCTTTTAGTGCTTTTGCATTTCTGCGGCAGTCCGAACCAGCCGTTTGAAAGCGGATAGCGTTGTGCCGCCTTACGGATATTTTTTGCAAGAGTGGAATCCACCCCAGGCTTTTGCTGCCCAGTCTTGCTGGAATCTGTTTTCTCACAAAAATTCCAACAGTTTTCACGCAAGACATCCGCATGCCTGAAAGCAGACTCGCCGTATTTGCTTCGCAAAGCATTGCGTCGCTGGATTGCGAGCATGAATTTATTTTTATCAAAAAATACCATTTTACACCTCTTGTATATTTGTAATATCTTTTTTTAAACTAATAATAAATATATTTTTATAGTTCAATTCCTTATCCTCCTTGGAAGCTTACATTCCACCTGGTCGCAAAAAATCCCGCTTCCGAGGACTTGCGCCAGCTATTCATATTTGACGACTTTCTATGTCATAAACCGCCTCCTTAGAAAGCCACACGAACTAAAGCTGACGACCTTGGCTTTCTGAGAAGCCGCCAGCAAAATTTTAAAATACAAATTTTTTCAGGCAACGGCAAATTCGCGTGCAGAGCTTTCCGCATACGCGAAAACTCTACCGCATCATACTATCATACGGTGATAGACTGAGTAAAAAAAATTGGAAAATTGTAAATTCTTATGAAATGAGAAACGCGCAAAAAAAAGACCCGATTCTTCTGAATCAGGTCTTGAAAGTGATGGAGAATAGGGGGTTCGAACCCCTGACCCTCGGCTTGCAAAGCCGATGCTCTAGCCAGCTGAGCTAATTCCCCGTTAGGAATGATTAAATATTACAGAAAACGAGATTTTTAGTCAATAGATTTTGTAAAAAAATAATTTTTTTTCGAAATAAATTCGGAAAATATCCAAAAATAAAATTCCTAAAATCGGCTCGCTGAAAAAAATCTATGGCACTTGACTAAAATTAAAAAATCGGGTATTGTTCAACAACATCAGTTGGAGCGATGGCAGAGCGGCTGAATGCACCGGTCTTGAAAACCGACGTACCGCAAGGTACCGGGGGTTCAAATCCCTCTCGCTCCGCTTTTTCTGTTTTGTAAAAAACAGATGGAGGCGTCGTATAGCGGTATTACAACGGATTGCTAATCCGTCAGTTCCTTACGGGCTGGGCAGGTTCGACTCCTGTCGCCTCCGTTAGCAAGTTGCAAAACTTGTACCATTTGAGATTGTAGCTCAGCTGGATTAGAGCACCACCCTGCGGAGGTGGGGGTCGCACGTTCGAATCGTGTCAGTCTCATTCTTCTTTTGAATCCACCAGTTTTGGTGGATTTTTTTTTTGCGCCACGACTTTTTATTTTGGAATCCAGACTTTGCTTTTAAGCAATGAATACAGATTGCACCGCTGCTGAATTTCAAAAGGCAGCCCGCTTGGAAAAATTGATTCCGAACAGACTGCCTTTGAACTCATTCGCTTTCTTCGTAAAGGTTGTAGAGCGTTTTTCCGTAATGGTCGCCCATCTTGTTCATCAATATGACGTATGCTTCGCGAGAAATCTCGTCGGCATCGTCAAGGTCCTCCAGAACTTCCGATGCTTCCACCTCAAGTTCCTCGTTCGCGCCGACTGAGCATGTCAGAATCGCGTCGTTTGCGGCGAGCTTGGAATATCGGGCGCGGGCGCTTGCAAGCTCTTCGTCGGTGAAAAGGTCGAATCCCTCAAAATCGATTTCATCTGACCAGTTGAATTCCGACTTCACAAGAAAAAATTTGTCCATGGTTTCCTCCTTAGTAGAGAAACTTTGAAAGCAGCCTTTCGCAAGTTCCCTCGAACATATCTAATCCATTATAACCCACAAACAAAAAATCGCGACTTTTTCATTTTTTAACTTTCAGTTAACATCTTTCATTTTTCCGTTTCCTTTATCGCTTCGATTCGCTCAAGCAACGGCGGATGGCTGTATTTGAATGCGGAATAGACTTTCGCAACCTGAATTTCGCTCAGATTTTCTTTGTTCAGTTTTATCAACGCGCTGATGAGCGGTGCGCCTTTTTTGCAAACTTTCGCGCTGAATGCGTCTGCCTGAAATTCATCCCGCCTGCTCATGTGGTTCGTGACAAGGCTTGCAAGTGGTGCGAGTCCTCCAAAAATCGTCGCGGAGAATATCGTTCCGACCATCATCATTTTGTAGCTCACGTCCCCGTTCTCGTTCGTGAGAATCTGGAAACCGAATCCCTCGTACAATTCCGGCATTTTTATGAAAATGCTTTCCGCAAAGAGAACCGCGAAAATCAGAGGAATCATTATGCACATTCGTTTGACGATGTGATGATGCTTGTAGTGCCCGAGCTCATGCCCAAGAACAGCCTCGATTTCTTCCGGCGTAAGCTGCGCGATGAGCGTGTCGTAAAGAACGACGCGCTTTGACTTTCCGAAGCCGGTGAAATATGCGTTCGAGTGGCCTGAGCGTTTCGACGCGTCCATTACGAAAAGACCAGAGGACTTGAAACCGCATCTCTGCAAAAGAGATTCGAGCCGCGTTTTCAGCTCTCCTTCCTCAAGCGGAGTGAATTTATTGAAAATCGGGGCAATCAGAATCGGATAAATAACGGAAATCGCAAGGCTGAACACAACGTATGTCGCACCAAGGAAAAGCCACCATAAGTTCGGGCAATATTTAAAAAGTGCGCAGGCAATTGCCAAAAGAGGAAGCGCGATGACGAACGTCACAAGAATCGACTTTATTGAGTCCACAATCCACATTCTGAATGTCTGCTTGCAGAATCCGAACTGCTTTTCAATTCCGAATGTCGAATAAAGATTGAACGGAATCGCGAGAATCGCCGTCGGAATGCTCGTGAAGAAAATGTAAAGCAGGTTGACGACGATTGAATTTCCCGACCACGTGCAGACAGTCTCGAAAACTGCCGGATAAAAACCCGCGATTATCAAATAAAGCTCAAGAACGAACATCAGGACGAATCTCGGAATCCAGAATTTGTATTTGACGTTCTCGTATGCGCAAGTTTTTTTCAGGGTTGATTCGTCAATCAGACCTTTCACTTCATCGGGAATTTCCATGCCGTGCTTTTTTCGGAATGAAAAATCGACGAATTCAAGAATCATTTCCAGGAGAAAATTCAGAAATGACGAAACGAAAAATATAATCACGAAAATGTTTGAATACTGCATTTTTCGATTCTATCAGATTTTCGTGTTTTATTTTTTTTGCCGTTCTATTTCCTCGTCACTATCACCAGATGCGATTTGTAATACGGCTGTGAAAAATCGACCACATTTTTCCTGTCCTCGCTTGTGGACAATCCCGCCGCGATGAAATCTATCGAACCTGAAATTAGCGACGGAATCAGGGAATCGAACGGCTGGTCAACAAGCTCCAGCTTTTTGTTCATGTCGTTCGCAATGAGTTTTCCGAGGCTTATGTCGAATCCTATTATCTTTCCGTTTTCGAGATACTCGAACGGAGGAAATGCCGCGTTCGTTCCCATTAGAAGCTCGCCGGAAGGGTCAGCAGGAGACGGCAGCGGAGTGTGGATTTTTCCCTCGACAGAAATGAATGAATTCACGAGTTTTCTGTATGTCCCGTCTTTTCTTGATTCCGTTATCGTCTTGTTGACAGAATCAAGAAGCTCCTTGTTTCCTTTTTTTACGGCAATCGCATATTCCTCGTCGCCGACTGGATTTTCGGCAATCCGCAGTTTCGGACACCTTGCTACAATTGATTTTGCAGGCAGCTCGTCGATGATTATCGCATCGATTTTTTTCTCCTGAAGTGCAATCGATGCTTCTTCGCCAGTTGCAAACTGTACGATTGTGGCCTTTTCAATCTTGTTCTGAATAATCTGCTCGCTCGTCGTTCCTATCTGAACGCCAATCCGCTTTCCGTTTAAATCTTCCAGGGTTTCAATCGATGAAAAATTCTTTGTGCATGAAACAAAAAAAATCGCAGTAAAAATCAAGATAAATTTTCTTAGCATAACTTCGCTCCCCTGCATTTATTTATTCTTAAAATATACCACATTTTTGAAAGTCCACAAATTGATTTTTGTAGATTTTCTGCCGATAATGAACTGTTATGGAAGTATTGATAGCTATTGTTTTTGTAGTCGCTTTTGCTGCGGTTGTTTTGGCTTTGGTTACAAGGAAAAGTGGCGGAAAGAAAAAGCAGAAAGGTCGTGCTCAGATAATCCGTGACGCGAACAGAAAGCTTTCTCAGGACCCGCATAACCCTGACGGGCTTATGGCACTCGGCGAGCTGTATTATAACGAACGGGCATGGGACAAAGCATATCCTCTCTACGAAACGATGATGAGCGTCGCAACTATTCATCACGAGATTGAGCCGTTCAAGGCATCTTTGCGGCAGGGAATCTGCGCTCTCAAGCTGAACAAAATCGCCGACTCATTCAAGGGACTTACAGCGGCTTTCAAAATCAACAAGCAGGACTTCGACGTGAACTATTACATGGGCGTTGCGAATTTCAAGAACAATGACTTCGAGAAGGCAATTCCGTGCTTCAAACGCGCTCTCATCATTCGCTCCGACGCTCCGAACATGAATTCGTATATCGGTCTTTCGATGTACAAGGCAAAGCATTACAAAGAATCACTTTCATATCTAAGGCGCGCATTGGACGAGAATCCTGACAACAAGGAAGTCCTTTTCAGCATGGCGGACGCGATGAACGAAGGCGGATTCGCGGACAAGGCGATGAAAGTATTCATGCATCTCCGGCCGGACCCGGAATTCGGCGCGAGGTCGTGCCTTGCGTGCGGACTTTTCCATCTCAAATCGAACCAGCCTGACCTTGCGATACAGGATTTCGAAATCGGAATGAAACACCAGAACGTTCCGCAGGACATCCTAGTTGAAATCCGCTACCGGTACGCAAACGCATGTTTCATGACAAATTCAATCACTAACGGACTTGCGGCACTCAAAGAGATTCAGGCGACGACACCGAACTACAAGGACGTTGCCCAGCTTGCCGCGCGATATCAGGAACTGAACAAGAACAAGAACCTCCAGACATACCTTATGGCACCTTCGAGCGATTTCGTCGCGCTCTGCCGAAGAATCGTCCTTGCGTACTACAAAAAAGGAACAGCAAAACTCATCGATTTTTCAGTTTCGCAGGACACCGTGGATGTAATCGTGAATGTCGATTTCATACGCTCGGAAGAAACGCACATGTTCAAGTTCTACAGGACGACAGGCGTTCTCGGAGAGCTTCCGGTGCGCGATTTCCACGGACGAGTTTCGGAGCACAAGGCGGACAAGGGCTTCCTCGTTTCGGCAGGCTCTTACAGCGAGGAAGCGCACAGATTCGCGGAAGGCCGCCCGCTTGAGCTTTTTGAGAAGGATATGCTCATCAAGCTCCTCAAAAAAGTTGACGGCTAGTTTTGATAAAACCTGTTTGGAAACTGAAGTTTCTGAACAGGTTTAATTTTTTTCGATTACGACAAGATTCCGCTCGCGTTCTTCGTCCGCTGAATTTTCAGTCAGGAAAGGAACTGTGAGCGAGAGGACTTTGTATTTTGGAACCGAAGGAAGCGACTGCATTTCTTCGGTTATTTTTTCGCTCCGGGCTTTGTATGCTGCAAGGAACCCACCGTCTTTCAGAATGCGCAGGAGAACTTTCGTCATCTTTTTTTCGAGCGGACGGAATGCGCGGAACACGCAAAGGTCGAATCTTTTCTGCTCGATTCGCTCCGCCTGATTTTCTTCGATTTTTACGTTTTCAAGCCCCAAAAGTGCGCGGCAGTTCTCAAGGAACGCACATCTTTTCGTCATTCTTTCCACAAGCAGGAAATTGAACGACGGAAGCACAATCGAAAGCGGAATGCCAGGAAGCCCCGCCCCCGAGCCGATGTCCGCAATCACAAAATCGTCGGTCGTTTTCGAAAAACGCTCCGAAATTTCACGGCAAAGCTCAGGAACTGCGGAAAGAGAGTCCAGAATGTGCTTTATGACGATTTCGTCGTGGTCGTCAGTGTTCACAAGGTCGAATTTCGCGTTGAATTCCTGCAAATTCGAAATGTATTTTTCTATTTTTGATTCAATTTCTGAAATCGGCAAAGTCCTGATTCCGAAGAATTCTCCTTTGTCAAAGCCGATTTTCAAAAGTCCGTCGTGTAAATAATTCATCTTTTCAAATCCCACAAAATCTCAACAAAATCTCAACAAATATCACATCGCAAGAAGCATATCGAACTTCACTTTTTCGTCGTCGATTCTGAAAGTCACCAAATTTCCAGTCCTGAACGCGGAAACTTTGCCCTCGCCGGCGGCATCTGCGATTTTTCTTAGGAACGACGAATCATTCAATGTGCCCTGGCTCACGGTTGCGGACACTGCGTAGCGCGTTATGCCGCCCTCCGTGCCGTCTGCCTTGAACAGAAAATAGAAAGTCTCGTTATGCGCTGTGCTGTCTTTTGAATATTTGCAGTCGCCGGTGAGCAAAAATGTGCCCTCAAGCGATTCAGTTGAGAAAAACACTTCCTTGATTGTCTTTAGGCAGTCCTCGTTGTCCACATTGAAACGGAGTATTTTCGGCTCGGATTTTTCATTTATGGATGAAAGCGAAACTTTTTTCTGTTCGGAAGGCGTGCTTTCCTTGATTTTTTCAATCTCGGAAATGATTTTGCTCAAATCGCTGTCTTTTTTGAGCGAATTTTCAACGTTGCCGAGCAATCCGAGATTGCTGAGTTTTGAAATGTCCTTTGCCGTAAGCAGATTCGAAAGCGACGACAAATCAGTTCCGGTTGCAGCAGTCAGAATCGCGGAATCCAATGTGCTTGCAGTTTTCGCTGATGATGAATTGGCGTTTGCGGATTCTGAATTTTCAGCTGCGGTCTGATTGGCGTTGTTCGCTACGGATTTGCTCTTCTGCCTATTCTGGTTCGCGTTGCCTGTGTAAAATCCGCTTGTGGAAGGCGTGTAAAATCCGTTTCCGACAGCCGGCATAGAAGGCATAGAAGGCATAGAAGGCATTGTGATTGCTTCCTGTGCGGAAAGAAGCGCGAAACTTCCGAGCATTATCCCAAGACAAAAAAATTTTTTCATAAAAGACTCTCCATAAATTAGAAACCTGTTCGGAAAACTGAATTTTTCGAACAGGTCTCATTGTAAATTATCAATTTTCATCTGGCAATTTTTTCTATTTGAGATTCTTCAATTTGTTTTCAAATTGCCAAAAAGAAAATCAGAGAGTTTCAAGTGTTTCCTCTACGAACTGGAGACGCTGCTGCAGCGATGCGATTGTCTTTTCGAGCCTGTTCTTTTCTTTTTCGAGTTTGTCTTTCTGCGATTCCTCCGAGCCTTTCTTCATCAGTTCGGAAACTGTGTCAGGCGTTTTTCCCGCGAGAAGCTGCTGCTCGGCGCTTGCTTTTTCGTCCGGGGATTTAAGTGTCGCGACTTTCTTCATGTTGTCGAATCCTAGTGCGGGATTCACTTTTGCGGTCGCGACTTTCGTCAAATCCTTCGCGGTGTTTTTCGGAAGGCACAGGACGCGCTCAAGATAATCCTCGTAACGGATGTTCGAATCCTTGCAGAGTTTGTGCGCTTTTATCAGAAGATTGCCGAATTCGACCATCATTTTTCCGTTCGCTTCGATGTAATCTTCCTTTATTTTCTTCGTGAGTTCCTTGAGCTCAGGCGATTCCTCAATCGAAATCTTGTAGAATCCAAGTTCCTCCGCCTTTTCGAGCATCGTGTGGAACTTCGCCCAAAATGCGGCGTTGTGGCTTCTCGCGCCGCTTGGCGGAAGTTTCCCCGCGTTCTCTGCCATGTATTTCTCGGTCTCAATGTGGTGCGCGTATTCGTGGACGGCAGTGTACATGAGCTGGTTGTCGTCGGAGAAATTCTTGTTGTGCAAAAGGATTTCGTGCGTGTCAGGCTTGTAAAGACCGTTCACGCGCACGCTTTCTTTCCCCGTCTGCGTCACGGTAAAGTCGATTTCCGTATTTTCGATTTGCAGAAGTTTGCTTTTTATGTCTTCGTTTTCCATTTTTCCCACCGAAATAAAAAATTTGTCCGACCATTCTACATTTTTTTCCTGATGAAATCACCGACTTCAAACTTTCAAACTAATTCAGTTCAAAACGCCCATGCCGTCCAAGATAATTGAGCTTGCGACGGTGGCGGCGGTTTCTGTGCGGAGGACGCGGCTTCCCATTGAGCAGAGCGTGAAGCCGTTTGATTCGAGGTAGTCGCGCTCGTTGTCCGTCCAGCCGCGCTCGCTGCCGATTGCGGCGACGATGTTTTTGCACGCGGTGCTTTCAAGGTATTTGTGGAGCGACATTTTCGCGCGGCGGTTGTCGAGCGCGCATTTTTCGACGGATTCGGATTCGGAATCTTGCACGGCGACTTTTACCGCTTCCTGGAGGGATTTTACGAGGACGAGAGAGGGAGCGTGCGTGCTCGCAGCCTGAACCGTGCCGTCCAAAAGCATTTTTTCTGCCGCGCCGTCTTTTACGTCGTTCGAGTTCATGTATGATTTTTCGCCAAGCTCCGTGCCGGAAAGAATGATTTTCTGAACGCCAAGACCCGCA
Source organism: Treponema sp. (assembly GCA_017525605.1). GTDB lineage: Bacteria > Spirochaetota > Spirochaetia > Treponematales > Treponemataceae > Treponema_D. Next base: position 25,272 of record JAFXSM010000020.1, read on the forward strand.
ACATCGCGAAGAAGACGGCGGAGCTGAATCGGGCGCGGAAAGCCGATTATGAGAGTGAGCGGATAGAGCGGTTTTCCGCTTGCCTTTTCTTCGTCCTCAAACTGAGAGAATTCAAATTCCATTCCGTTCTCGTCAATCTTTGTTATTTTCGCGCTTCCGGCCTTTCCCCCGATTATTCCCGCGTCAAAAGAATCCCCCTCGCCTTTGTGGAGAACTTTAATGATGTGCTGCGTGCGCTCGTCGCTATTCGGAAGCGTCTTTCCGATTTCTTCCTGCGTAAAAAGACAGATGTTCATTTCGTTTTGCCTTGAATTGTATGAGATTCGCCATTCCGAACTCGATTCGGAATTTATATTCAAAAATATTTATAAGAGAATTTTAAATTTAATAAAAAAAAGAAATATTTTTGCTTTTTTCATTGTACAATTTAGTAATTTTTTTTGCACACCTTTCAATTTTTCAAAAGGCGTAAGGGAGCAAAATTATAGAAAAAACTATTTCGGCTTTTTGCTGAAATGTGCACAAATTTTTCGAAGAAAGCAGGAGAAAGTACATGAAGAGAAAAATAATGTTTGGAGCTGCCACGGTCGCGCTCGTGCTTGGATTCTCAAGCTGCGAGCTTTTGCTTACCGCGCTCGGCGTGGACGACGACGGAAGCTCTTATGTCGAGACCACGGCGGCAACTGACGCGGTGACATGGAATTACACTTCGTCGAACAGGATTTTCAAGGCGGATTCCTCTGTCCTGAGCGTGAACGTGAGCGGAAACATCGGCGGAAAGACGCTCTATCTCGTTCAGGTGAATCCGAGCGACAACAACTTTGTGAGAAAGCAGTCAAGGCAGATTGCGACTTCAAGTTTGTGCGCGGATGTCGTGGACGAGGAAAGCAGGGCGGCGAGCGAAAACACATTCAGCGAAATCGATTATTCTTCGCTCGGAACGGCAACACGAAAGCACTTTGTCGGCGAAAAACTCCCTACACTATCGGAAATTCCAGCAAGCACCGACCGTTCCGCACTCGATTCAGCAAATCTTTCTGTGACGCAAATTTCAAGAACAGTCGGAACAACAAAGGAAATTTATATCGACTACGATTCATCTATGTCTTCGTACAAAAAAGCCGCTGCAACTCTCAGGGCTGTCGGAACATATTGCAACGTCTGGATAGTCGATGCTTACTACAAGTCAAGCGCATCAGGAAACAAGGTCAACACGGCAGTCGCAGAAAAATATGTGGAAGCATTCGACAAAATGTATCCTGTAATCACGAACGTATTCGGAAATGAATCTGACAAGATAATCAACTATGACACCCAATCTGTGGTAAATATGGAAACTTTGTCCGACACGGGAACGAAAGTAAACATCGTCATTTACGACATCGGCGCGGATTACAGGAGTTCGGATGAGGTCTCTACAACAGGCGTTGTCGGATATTTCTACGCGAAGGATTATTACTACACGACAAAATCTGCTATTCTGCTCGGCGGAAACAGCGTGATGACAAAATCGAACGTAGGAAAGTATTTCTACATCGACTCTGGCTATGCGAATTCAAACCTTGACGACACTATTTCAACTTTGGCGCACGAATTCCAGCACATGGTGAATTTTGGCGTAAAGGATCTCGCAAAAAATCAGTCGCCAGACACTTCTTACAACGAGATGCTTTCTATGCTCTGCGAGGACATGATGCAGGAATTCCTAGGTCTCACAGACAAAGAAGCACCAAAAAGCAGAACTCAGGCTTTCAATCTCTACTATTATGCTTCAGGAATCCGCGAATACAGGAATGACGATTATGCGGTTCTCTCTTATTCAACTTCGTACTTGTTCGGAGCATGGCTTTGCAGGCAGTACGGCGGAGCAGCACTCGTAAAGGCGATGATGAGCAACGCTTATGTTGACTCCGCTTCAATCGTGGCGGCAGTTAACAGCGTGAACGGCACGAATTACACATTCGACGATTTGTTCCAGCAGTTCCTCCTCGCGCTTGTCGATGACGATGACTACACGATAAACAAGAACGCTACTCAGACAATCACATATTCGTCAGGCTCAACGACATACAAATACCCGATGAAGAAATTCGACATTCGCTCAAGCGACTATTCGCCTTCCTCTATGGACGGATTCAAATCTTCCGAATACCCGAGCTACGCATGGAGCACTTACAAAAACGGCGGATACCTTGGACCGTTCCTCTTCTCAAATTCGGTTCTTTGCGATCTGCGGTCGAAATACGGAATCCAGATTCACGGAATCGGAAAATACGCGAGCGGAAAGACGAGCGACACAATCACGTTCACTGCCAACGGCGCAAAAGATTTGGAACTGTATCTGATTCTTGAATAAGACTAACCCTGTTCTAAAAATGAAATTTCCGAACAGGTCTAATTTCATTTTTAGATTCACCATTCGTTCAATTCAACAACGGAGGAAAATATGAAAATACCATACAAAAAAAAAGTACACAAATTAGCAACGATTCTCCTTGCCGCTAGCGCATTCGCATTTTTCGGGTGCGGAGATGAGGAAGAAGAGGAGAAATTTGAACTCGGCGACAACGTGTATCAGTTTGAAAGCGAAACGCTCACTTTGACAGGAGTGAACGGAAAGAGCATTTATCTAGCGAAGGTGAACAGTTCCGCGTCCATAGATTCAAAGCCACTTTCCGTTCTGACAGGCAGTGTTTCGGGAGTTACACTTAGCACGAATCTCTCGCCAACTCTGAATATTTCAGCAGATTCTTCCGTCGAAGAACTTCTTCCTACAAAAAAGCATTATGTGATGAGCGACATTGAAAAGCAGCTTGCAGCTGAATTCGGAAAGGCGCACGTCGCAAAATACGGAAAGCAGAGCAGAGCCGCATTACAAGCACTCTATGCGACGCACACGAGCGACATAGCGAAATCTGACACTCTGACAATCGATACAGAAGATAATAGCGGCGGAATTTGGATTCAGACTGGCGCGGACAATACTAAGTATTCTTCATATTCCAAAAAGAACGCTACAGCTTATGCCGTGAATGACTATTGTATTGTATGGGTTGTTGATGGTTGCTATGACAGCACAGATGAAGAAGATATAACCACAAAAGACGCGAGTAAAAAAACTGTCTCTCAGGCAAGAATAGATGCTCTAGCTTCGAATTTTGCAAAGATTTACCCTATTGAGACTAAAGTTTTCGGCACGGAATCTGACAGCATGTATAGCATGAATCTCAATGACAAAAACGAGGCAGTCCGTGAAATAATCGATATGACAGACTGCGAAGACAACTCAGTCGGAACAAAAATCAATATCGTCATTTGCAATTTGCCTGATGGTTTCGAAGGATATTTCGCTCCAAAAGATTATTACTGCTACGGCTATCTAAGAGATGAAGTTGAAAGCAGCAAGAAAGACATAATAGATTGCTCCAATTGCGGAAAATTCTTCTACATTGATGCCTCGGCGGTGAACGAGAGCATAAGCGGTGCCTATTTGACGCTTGCACACGAGTTCCAGCACATGATTGCCTATAACATGAAGAAGATTCAGAACAATGAGACTTTTGAAGTTCAATACGACGAAATGTGCTCGATGGTCTGCGAAGATATGATGGCTTCTTATCTTGGAGTGACTAACGACGACACGCCAAAGCAGAGACTTCCGCTTTTCAATACGCATTACTACGCCGTCGGCATTGACGAGTGGCTTAATGACACCGACAACAACATGCTTTATTCGTATGCGCAGGCGTATGCGTTCGGTGCGTGGATTTGCAGGCAGTACGGTGGAGCGGCACTCGCAAAGGCGATTCTCTCGAACGAGCATGGCGACCTTAATGCCATAACGGAAGCGATAAAAAGCGTTTCCAAAACGGAAGTGTCGGACGCGCAGCTGCTTGAGCAATACGTCGAGGCACTTGTGTTCAGTTCTTCAAGGTCTACACACCCTACTCTGAATCAGAATGCTAAAGAAACTCTTAAATACAGCTTAGGTACTTCAAATTACAGCTATCCGATGAGTGCTATAAACTTGTGGAAGCTTAAAGAAGCACTTCCGACGTATTCTGCGGCAAACACGAATACAACGTACTACAAATACGACGGACCGAAATACCTGAGCGCGTCTGACACGAGCGAGATTCGTCCGAAAGGGTTCACGCTGCACGAAATCGGAACGGCTTCGGCTGATTCTGTGACACTTACGCTTTCCGGCTCACCGAGCGGAAGCACTAGATATTACGTTTTGGTTCAGTAGCTTCGACTTCGCTCAGCTACCGGACTTCGCTCATCTACCGGACTTCGCTTAGTTACAAGGCTGGGCGCAGAGGTTGAAGAAATAAGGAGATTCTTATGAAAAAGACATTTTTGATTGTTGCGCTGATGATTGCAGGTCTTGCGGCTTTTGCATTCGGAAAAAAGACAATTACCGGTCACATCAAGATTTACGGAAACGAGCCGTTCACATTCGTCGGATTCGTGACTGACGACGGCGAAAAGTATTCGCTCGACATCGACCCGAAAGCGGATTTTACGATACAGGACATTCAGGCGCACCAGGGCGAGCCGCTCAAGCTCACCGGCATCGTGAATGACAAGGAGCTTATCGGATTCCAGACTCTCAAGAACGGAAGATTCGTTGTAAGCAAATTCAAGGTGATTGAGTAATGGATTCGAAGACGACATACAAACTTTCGAACGGAGTGGAAATTCCGGTAATCGGGTTCGGGACGTGGCAGAGTGCGGACGGAGACGAGGCTTACAATGCAGTTTTGTCCGCGCTAAGGGCTGGTTACAGGCACATCGACACGGCGACGGCATACGGAAACGAGGAGTCTGTCGGAAAAGCTATAAACGCGTTTCTGAAGGAATCGGGCGTTCCGAGAAAAGATTTGTTCATCACGACAAAGCTTTGGAACGGCGACCACGGACGAACGCTGACGGAACAGGCAATCGATTCTTCGCTTGCAAAGCTCGGACTCGATTATCTTGATTTGTATCTCATTCACTGGCCGAATCCGCTCAAGTTCCGCGACTCTTGGGCAGAGAAAAATGCCGAAAGCTGGCAGGAAATGGAAGACGCTGTGAAAGACGGAAAAATCCGTGCGATTGGAGTCAGCAATTTTTGGGAGCATCACATCGACGCATTGCTCAAAACGGCAAGCATAAAACCGATGGTGAACCAGATAAAAGTATGCCCAGGCCAGCCGCAGAAAAAAATTGCCGAGTATTCGAAAAAACTCGGCATGGTTGTGGAAGGATATTCACCGCTCGGCACCGGCGCAATTTTTTCGAACGACTTTATGAAAAACCTTTCGGAAAAATACAACCGGTCGATAGCGCAAATCTGCATCCGCTGGAGCTTGCAGTCGGGCTGCATTCCGCTTCCGAAGTCGGTCACGGAATCAAGGATAAAAGAAAACCTTGAAGTGTTCGACTTTGAGCTTGAGAGCAGCGACTGCGAAAAAATCGCATCCCTCGAATGCGACATAAAACTAGCCCGAAACCCGGACGAGGCTCCGTTCTAGTTTTTTGATTCGGCTTTTTATAGACCTTGCAAAAATCAGCTTTTTCCGCCGAGAAGTTTCGCTTCTTCGATGAGCTGGTTTCTTGTGAGGTCTTCTTTCTTTTTGAGGAGCGCGGCAGGAATCTCGTACGCCTTCTCCAAATCCTCGTCCGTCAGAACTTCCGCAGGCGTTCCTAGCGACATATCGCGGTTCGGATAGAAAAGCAGAACCTGGTCGGCGTATTTTTTTGACAAGTCGATTTCGTGCATCGAAATGTAGATTGTCTTTCCCGTCTTGTGAACGTAATCGCGAAGATATTCGAGCGACTTTTCCTTCTGCCTGTCTTCCATTGCGAACATCGGCTCGTCCATGAAAATCGAGTCGCTTCCGTACAGAATCGAGAACGCGAGCAGCACGCGCTGAATCTCGCCCTTGCTCAAATGCGTCAGGATTTTTCCGAGGGATTCTTCAAGCTCGAAAACTTCCGTGACTTCTTCAATCAAGCTTTTGTCAGAGCGGATTCCACTTGCTTTTCCGGCGAATTTTCCGTTCTCAAGAACTTGGGTCAGAAGCTCTTCAACTTTGTCTTCCGTTTCAAATTCCATGTTCTGATAAATCATCGACGCAAGAAGATTTTTCTCCTCGTCGTCCATCGTGCAGAGTTTTTTCCCGAGAAGCGTCACTTCGCCAGAATCAGGCTGCAAACGGCCGGAAGCGAGAAGCATGAGCGTCGATTTTCCGCATCCGTTCTGCCCGACAAAACTGACGAATCCAGTCGGAAGATTCGCGGAAAAATGCTCGAAAACCGGCTTCGGGACAATCTGGTTTCCGTTTTCGTCCAAATCGTCCTCGACCGGCGGATAAGTGAAAGTAACGTCGTCAAATGCGACAAATGTGTCTGTGTTTTTTTCTGTGTCCATGATTACAAGATACTAAAAAAGAAGGCGAGTCGTCATCTACAAGACTTTTGCGGGAACACTTTTTTTGAGGCTGAATTCTGCCGAATGTGAATTTATGGAAATTTGAAGATTTCAACATTTGGACGTAAAATGAATATGCAGGAGGATTTATGAAATATATCCATAGTCTTGAATTCAAGCTCATCGCGATTGTCATTTCGATTTTCATAGCGTCAAACGTTATATTGAGCTTTGTTTCGATAAAAAGCTCGTCCGAATCGATAACGGACACAGTTCACAGCCTTCTGAATGCGGTGACGGATTCCGCAGCGGGAAAGGTAAAAGGCGAAGCGGAAAAAACTTTCCAGACGCTTAAGACCGTGGCATGCGCGGACTTTCTGCAGGACGATTCAATTCCGCTGATTGAAAAATGCCAGCAGTGCACGAGACTCGCAAAGGCGAATCCCGATTACGAGAACATCGGATATTACGACCTTGACGGAAACAGCTACACGGCGGCAGGTCAGATGATAAAACTTGAGCGCGCATACATCGACGCTGCAAAGGTCGGAAAAACTTACATAACCGACCCCGCAATAAATCCTGTAACGAACATCCTTTTTCAGATTTACTCAGTTCCGGTTTTCGACAACAACAACAAACCAATCGGATGCCTTGCCGCGAATATTTACGGAGAGACACTTTCAAAGAGGATTGAGCAGGTCTCGTTCGGAACGTTCGATTCGCACCTCCAAGTCGTGAACAGGACAAGCGGTCACACAATCGCGTCGACTACATTCGATCAGGTCACATCTTTCCAGAGCATAGAAAAAGACTCGGACGAGGGAATCAGACCGATTCTTGCAAAGCTCGTGAACGGCGAAGTCGGAAGCGAAGCATTCATAAACCCTGCAAACAAAGTGAAAATGCTCGCGGCTTACCGCCCGGTTCCAGGAACTGATTGGGCAGTCCTTGGCATTTGCGGATATTCTGACTTTTACGGCGGACTCAAAAAGCTCCAGATGATGATGACTATTCTTTCGCTTGTGGTCCTCGTCATATCGTTCATAGCCGTCAGTGTTGCCGTGAACATCGGACTCAAGCCGCTCAAAAGGGTCAAGAACAGATTCGCCAGCATTGCGACGGGAGATGCAGACCTCACAAAGCGAATGGAAATCAACACAAAGGACGAAGTTGCGGAAGTCGTGTCTGGTTTCAACGGCTTCATGGAGAAACTTCATTCGATAATCTCTCTGGTCAAATCGTCAAAAGAAAAACTCGGGGTTGCAGGTTCCGACCTTGCGGCAAGCACGGACGACACGGCAAGTTCAATCTCGCAGATTCTTTCGAGCATACAAAGCGTCCACGACAACATAAAAAGGCAGAGCGACAGCGTGCACGAGACGGCTGGTGCCGTGAACGAAATCGCATCGAACATCGAGTCGCTTGAGAGAATGATTGAGAAGCAGAACGCGGGCGTTACGGAGGCGAGCGCGGCAGTCGAGGAAATGATTGGAAACATCAGCTCCGTCAACAATTCCGTGAGCAAAATGTCGGATTCGTTCGCGGAACTTTCGGAGAGCGCGCAGACGGGCAGCCAGGTGCAGGTTGACGTGAACGACAAAATCGAGCGAATCAAAGTTTTGAGCGAGACGCTTTATGAGGCGAACTCCGCAATCGCAGCAATCGCGGAGCAGACGAACCTTCTTGCAATGAACGCCGCAATCGAGGCTGCGCACGCGGGAGAAGCAGGAAAGGGATTCAGCGTAGTCGCGGACGAAATCAGGAAACTTTCGGAAACATCGGGCGACCAGTCAAGAACAATCGGCGAACAGCTGACGAACATTCAGAATTCGATTGCGAGCGTCGTTTCCGCATCGGAGCTTTCGAACAAGGCATTTCAGGATGTCACGACGAAAATCAAGGAGACCGACCAGATTGTGCGCCAGATTCAGGCGGCAATGGAAGAGCAGAACGAAGGCTCGCAGCAGATAAATTCCGTTCTCCACGCGATGAACGATTCCGCGCTCGAAGTCAAAACTGCGAGCCACGAGATGATGTGCGGCAACAAGGCGATTCTGGACGAAGTTCGGAATTTGCAGGACGTGACAGGAATGATTGAGGACAGCATGTCGGACATGAACGCTGGCGCGACAAAAATCAACGAGACCGGAGAAGCATTGCGGGGAATCGCTTCGGCAATGAAAGACGCGATTGACGAAATCGGAGGACAAATCGATAAATTCAGGACGTGATGAAAAATTCACTTTCAGACGACTCATTGAATACGGAATGACGTTTTGATATAATCATTCAATTTAACTAATCAACTAAATCTTTCTATTGGAGAATCAAAATGGCATTTTATTTTTCAGAGCCGTCACACACATTCGGTGAGTATTTGCTTGTTCCTGGATATTCAAGTGAAAACTGCATTCCAAGCAATGTATCGCTCAAGACTCCGCTCGTGCGCTTCAACAAAAAGGCCGGGGAGACATCGCCTCTTTCTATGAACATTCCGATGGTGTCTGCTGTAATGCAGGCTGTTTCTGATGATAAACTCGCCATTGCGCTTGCAAAAGAGGGCGGAATCTCATTCATTTTCGGAAGCCAGACAATCGAAGACCAGGCGGCAATGGTCGCGCGCGTGAAGTCATACAAAGCAGGTTACGTCACCTCCGACTCGAACGTCCGCCCAGACCAGACGCTTGAGGAAGTAATCGCGCTCAGCGAAAAGACAGGACATTCAACTTGCGCTGTAACGGAAGACGGAACTGCACACGGAAAACTCGTCGGAATCATCACTTCAAAGGATTTCAGAATCACACACTGCAAGCCGAATTCAAAAGTTTCGGAATACATGACACCGCTTTCAGGAATGACAGTCGGGCAGGAAGGAATCTCTCTTTCGGAAGCGAACGAGCTCATCTGGGAAAAGAAAGTCAACCAGCTTCCAGTTGTCGACAAGAACGGCAATCTCGTCTCTCTGATTTTCAGAAAGGATTACTCGACACACGAGTCTCACCCGAACGAACTTTTGGACGCAAAGCAGAGATACATCGTCGGAGCAGGAATCAACACTCGCGACTACATGGAAAGAGTTCCGGCATTGCTCGAAGCTGGTGCTGACGTGTTCGTCCTCGACTCAAGCGAAGGTTATTCATACTGGCAGGCAAAGGCACTCAAGGACATCCACGAGAAATACCCGAACGCAAAAGTCGGTGCAGGAAACGTCGTTGACGCGGAAGGATTCAGATTCCTCGCAGACGCAGGCGCAGACTTCGTGAAAATCGGCATTGGCGGCGGCTCAATCTGCATCACACGCGAGCAGAAGGGAATCGGACGCGGACAGGCAACTGCAACAATCGAAGTCGCAAAAGCACGCGACGAATACTACAAGGAAACTGGAATCTACGTTCCGATTTGCTCTGACGGCGGAATCGTCCACGACTACCATGTTACTCTCGCTCTTGCAATGGGCGCGGATTTTGTGATGCTCGGTCGCTATTTCGCTCGCTTCGAGGAATCTCCTTCGAACAAGCTCGTCGTGAACGGTCAGTATGTCAAGGAATACTGGGGCGAAGGCTCGAACCGCGCACGCAACTGGCAGAGATACGACCTCGGCGGAAAGAAGGGAATGGCATTCGAGGAAGGCGTTGACTCTTACGTTCCGTATGCGGGTCATTTGCATGACGGCGTTGGACTCACGCTCAAGAAAGTCGCGCACACAATGTGCAACTGCGGTGCGCTTTCAATCCCGGAATTGCAGGAAAAGGCAAAAATAACGCTCGTTTCCGCAACGACAATCTCCGAAGGCTCGGCACACGACGTAATCGTAAAGAACACATCACTTCAGAGCTAATCAAAATAATCGCAGCAGCTGCTTATAACATCTGACTGCTGACAAAAAAGGACTTGTTCAGTAAAAGTGGTACATATCACAATTCTGGCAAGTCCTTTTTTTATTCAACAAACGGATTTGTAAGCGATTAGCGTCGCCGATTTCCCTGTTTACGACTCTTTGATGCAATCCTCGACTTTCAGGTGTCTTGGCAATCCGTCTACCATAATCGGGGAAAGCTCTGCCTGAATGAGAGGGCGGATGTAGTGAATCAAATCTTCCGTCACATAATCGTCGTCAGTTATCCATTCGAGAGGGACTTTCTTCTCGATGTTCGCGATTTTCGCAACGTCGTCCGTGGCTGTGATGCACATATACGGGTCGTCAGAAACTCTCTTCAAGACGACGACTTTTCCCGACTCGCCTTCGAATGCGGCTTTCACGGCTGCTCCTCCGACGTTGTAAGCTTCGGTGATGTCAGTTCGGCTTGTCATGTGCGCGGCGCATCGCTGCAATGTCGAAAGCTCGATGGCGCGTGCCTTGAGCCCGAGCGTCATCGTGATTTTGTTCGTGAGGAATTTCGCGGTGCCAGACATCTGCTTGTGTCCGAATGCATCGACGAATTCCGCGTGCTCTCCAAGCTCGAACACGAATTTGCCGTCAGCAGTCTTGATTCCTTCGGAAACAGCGACGACGATTGACTTTCCGGTATCCGAAATCGCTTTGATTTTCTTGAGGAATTTGTCAACGTCGAACGGTTTTTCAGGAAGATAAATCAAATCCACGCCCTCGCAGTCGTCCGATTTTGCAAGCGCGGCAGCCGCCGTGAGCCAGCCCGCGTTTCTTCCCATTATCTCCACGACAGTGATTGTAGGGTAGTCGTAGACAACGCCGTCGCGGATTATCTCTTTCATCGTGGCAGCAATGAACTTTGCCGCGCTTCCGAATCCCGGGGTGTGGTCGGTGATTGCAAGGTCGTTGTCGATTGTCTTCGGAACGCCGATGAACTTTATGTCGCTTCCAGTCAGAATCGCATAATCGGAAAGCTTTTTGATTGTATCCATCGAATCGTTTCCGCCGATGTAGAAGAAATATTTGATGTCGAGGTCATTCAGGACTTTGAATATTTTGTCGTAAGTTGCAGTGTCGTTCTTTATTTCAGGGAGCTTGTAGCGGCATGAGCCGAGGTAAGAAGAGGGCGTTCTTTTCAGAAGGTCGATTGCCATCGTCGTGTTCAGCTTGTTGGAAAGATCAACGTACTGATTGTCGAGCAATCCTTTTATGCCGTGTATCATTCCGTAGATTTTCTTTGCGCCGCGGTCTTTCGCAGTCTTGAATACTCCTGCAAGGCTTGAATTTATAACCGCTGTCGGTCCTCCCGACTGTCCGACGATTACGTTTCCGTTCATTTTATAGGATCCTCCAAAAACATTTTTAAAAGACATTTCGGAAAAACCGGCGGAATTACCGAAATGCCAACGAATTTTCATCGTAATTCTATCATGTTGTTCGGGGACTCAAAATATTTTAAAACTGTCTAAATCTTTGCTTTTTCCGTCTTATCGACGTCCGCCTTGATGAATTTGACGATTTCCTCAAGGTTCAGGACGAGAATGAAATCGTCACCGCGACGCGCAACGGAATTTATGAAGCTGCTCTGCTCTTTCGGAATTCCGTACGAGGCCGAACCAGCCTGAATCATCGAAAGCGAGCCGACGACATCGACCGAATCCGCGATTATCGCAATTTCAAAAGGCTTTTCGTTCGGACGCGGAATTTCTATGTCGATTACGGAAGTCTCGTCAAGGCTGAAACTCGGATTGAAGCCGAACAGTTTTCGAAGGTCGATTATCGAGACGACGGAGCCGCGGATATTCATCACCCCCAAAAGATAGTCGAGCGAGTTGGGAACTTTCGTAAGCGAAGTGAATTCAAAAACTTCCTTTACGTATTTCACAGGAACGGCGAACATTCCGTTTCCGAGCATGAACGAAAAATAATCGTAGTTCTTGTTTTCAGTAATTGTGTTCATTTTCGCTCCCTTTCCGCTAGTCTGTATTTTGTTTGACTTCGAAAAAATCATGGCTTAGAATTATTTTCATACGAAAACGCCTCTAGGATTATAAATCATAATACTTCAAAAAGATAGAAAAGGAGCTTCGCGAATGGCTGAGAATTTTGAAACTGTGAAGTGGCAGGGCAATGCCGGAATTGAGCAGGCCCATGTTCTGCGTGACGAAATTCTCGAAGCGTTCAAAAAAACTACGAAGATTCGGCTTGATATTTCAGAGGTTGAGGACATTGATATCACTGGAATTCAAATCATAATCGCGGCAAGAAGGGAAGCCGAAAGTACCGGAAAATCGTTTCACATAACAGGAAAAATCCCGAAGGCAATCGAAGAATTCATCACTGCAAGCGCAATCACCCTCGATGAATATATCCTTCCTGAAGATGCGGAGGTCGGCGATGCTTGAGCAGTTAAATTCTGTTTTTTTTGACGAGGCGAACGAGCTTCTCGACAACCTTGAGGAGCAGCTTCTCGCGCTCAGCGACAACAGCGGAGACCCGGAGACTATTGCGGCAGTTTTCCGCGCAATGCACACCATAAAAGGCTCTTCCGCCATGTTCGGCTTCAACGAGATTTCGACATTCACGCACGAGGCCGAATCCGCGATGGATCAGGTGAGAAACGGGCTGATTCCTGTCACTCCAGATTTGATAAACCTTCTTCTCAAGGCGCGCGACCACATCAGAAGCCTTCTCGACGTGGGCACGGAAGTTTCGGAGGAAGTCCACCACCAGAGCGAGGCACTCATCCTCGATTTCAAAGTCTATGTCCAGTCGCATGGCGGAAACGCAGTCGAGACTGTCTCAAGCGTAAAGAAAATAGAAAAGATTCCGACGGACAAAGGCGCAAGCTTCACCTGGCGAATAAAATTCAGACCGTCCGCAACAATCATGCAGAACGGAACCCGCCCGGAACTTCTCATAAAGGAGCTTACGGAACTCGGAACTGCAACTGTCGTTCCTTTCTACAATGACCTTCCGCCACTCTCGAAAATGGACAGCGAGCTGTGCTATTTTTCATGGGACGTAATCCTCACAACCACAAAAACGAAGAACGACATCGAGGACGTGTTCATCTTCCTTGATTCCGAGTCGAAATTCGAAGTCGAGAAAATCGATTTGCTTCTTGGCGAGAACAACAAAATCGGAGAAATCCTCGTTTCGAGGAAAGATGTCTCGCAGCATGATGTCGATGAAATCTTGCGCGCAAAAAAACAGCTCGGCTCGATGCTCATCGACAAAAAAATCGTCTCGGAAGAGCAGATTCGTTCGGCACTTGCGGAACAGCAGCACTTAAAATCGCTGACTCCGACAGGTCAGGTGCAGAATCAGGCATCATCATCAACGCTCAGAATCAGTTCCGCAAAACTCGACCAGCTTGTTGATTTGGTCGGAGAGCTCGTAACGTTCAATGCGAGGCTCGACCAGGAAGCCACAAAAACGGAGAACATCACTTTCAAAAACTTGAGCGAGCAGTGCGACAGGATTGCAGTCATGATGCGCGACATCTCGATGGGGCTAAGAATGATTCCTGTGGGGACGCTTTTCCAGAAATTCAAGCGCACTGTGCATGATTTGTCGATGCAGCTCGGGAAGCAGGTCGAGATGGTGACAATCGGCGCGGAAACGGAACTAGACAAGACCGTAATCGAAAAGCTCAACGACCCGCTTCTGCATCTCATCAGAAATTCAGTTGACCACGGAATCGAGCTTCCTAACGAGCGAATCGAAAAAGGGAAAAGCCCGGTCGGAACTGTCACGCTTTCCGCAAAGCACGTCGGCGCGTTCATCAACATTTCGATAAAGGACGACGGAAAAGGACTCGACAAAAACGCAATCCGCGAAAAGGCAATTCAGAAAAAGCTCATTGGCCCTGACGACAGTCTTTCTGACTCGGAGATTTTCAACCTGATTTTCCAGCCTGGATTCTCGACGGCAAAGCAGGTCACTTCGGTCTCAGGTCGCGGTGTCGGGCTTGATGTCGTAAAGAAAGATTTGGGAACTCTTGGCGGGCAGGTCTCAACGGAATCAGAGCAGGGAAAAGGAACGACATTTATATTGAAGATTCCGCTCACGATGGCAATCATCGACGGAATGCTCGTCACAATCGGAAGCGTCACATACATCATTCCGCTGAACACGATTTCGGAATGCATCACTTCGAAAATAACGAAAGAGCAGATGGACGATTATTTCATCGTCACGAAGAACCACGGAAAAGACCTGAAATCCGTGAACCTCAGAAAATTCTTCAAGATAGAGGAACCTCTTCCTGACCATCAGGAAATCGTATCGGTGTACGACGGCGACGAAGTTTACGGACTCGTCGTGGACAAAATTCTCGGAAGTCAGCAAACCGTAATAAAACCGCTCGGTCCGCTTTATGGAAACTGCACTGGAATCAACAGCTCGACGATTCTTGGAGACGGCTCCGTCGCGCTGATTCTGGACATTTTCCAGCTGACTATGATGATAAAGAATTCGGAAAGTGCAGATGGGCAGTGAAGTTGTAAAGCAGATTACGGAACTGACCGACGAGCAGTTCCATAGAATAGCGGATTTCATACAGACGAACGTCGGAATAAAGATGCCGGACCAGAAGAAGATAATGGTGCAGTCAAGATTGCAGGCACGTCTCAAGGCTCTGAACATCGACAATTTCGACGAATATATGAAATATGCGTTTTCGGGCGGCGCGGCTTCCGACGAGGAAATCGCGCTGATGATAGATGTCATAACGACGAACCTGACGAGTTTTTTTCGGGAGAACCAGCATTTCGTCGCGATGCAAGAGCGGATTCTTCCGGATTTTGCGAAGAGGGGCTGCGAAAAGATTGAATTGTGGTCAGCGGCGTGCTCAAGCGGGCAGGAGCCGTACACATTGTCAATCGTGATGAGCGAATTCATCAGGACGCACCAGAATGGATCGATAAACGACTTTTCGATTCTTGCGACCGACATTTCGTCACGCGTTTTGGACAGGGCAGTGAATGCGGTCTATTCGATGGACGACGTGGAGAATTTGGAATTCGACTTGAAGAAGCGATATTTCCTTAAGTCGAAAAATGCGGAGGAGCGCAAGGTCAGGATAAAGCCGGAGCTGCGGCGGAAAGTGCAGTTCGAGCGGCTCAACTTCATGGACAATTCGTATCCGATTCAGTCCATGAAGCACATCATATTCTGCCGGAATGCCCTGATTTACTTCGACAAACCGACGCAGGAAGCTGTGATACGAAAACTGATTGAGTGGCTAGTTCCGGGCGGATATCTGTTCCTCGGACATTCCGAGACGATTTTCGGTCTGAACCTGCCGCTTGAAACTGTGGGTCCGACGATTTTTCAAAAAGTCAGTGACAGTTGAGAGAGAAAATGCTTGAAAGGAGGCGAAAGCGTCTGTCTGAAACGGCAGCCGCAGTTTG
The DNA here is from genome assembly GCA_017525605.1 of Treponema sp. GTDB lineage: Bacteria > Spirochaetota > Spirochaetia > Treponematales > Treponemataceae > Treponema_D. Next base: position 41,002 of record JAFXSM010000020.1, read on the forward strand.
AAACATGCCTATAAAGGTTTTGATAATTGATGATTCTGCCCTCGTTCGGCAGACAATAACTGAAATACTGAACTCGACTACGGATATAAAGGTCATTGCGAGCGCGTCAGACCCAATTGTGGGCGTAAGGAAAATCCATGACGAGCGGCCCGATGTCATCATACTCGACATCGAAATGGCGAGAATGGACGGCCTCACGTTCCTCAAAAAGATGAACGAGACAATCGACCCGATTCCTTGCGTGATTTGCTCCGCGCTTGTCGAGAAAGGTTCGCCTGAATCGATAAAGGCTTTGGAATACGGTGCCGCGGAAATCATCCTGAAGCCGTCGGTGGGAACAAAGAAGTTCTTCGAGGAATCGAAAATCCGCCTTGTCGAGGCAGTGAAATCGGCGAATTCGTGCCAGAGCAAAATCAAGCAGCTGATTCCGTCGCAGGCGAAAATGCATTCCACGCAGGAAGCACTTGCCACAATCCAAAACGCGAAGAAAGTCGATGTTCAAAAGATTACGCTCATGAAGAGCAACAGCAGCGACGACGACGACATTCAGGAACTTGAGGACGCGGACGAGCTTCCGAAATTCTCTGTCATGCCGCCGACAAGGGGAACTGTCCAGCCGAAACTCACAGCCGACGTAATCCTCGAAAAGCCGAATCCGGCACTCGCTCCGATTGACACGACAGACACAGTTGTGGTTGTCGGAGCTTCGACGGGCGGAACGGAAGCACTCAAGGATTTTCTGACGATGCTTCCTGAAAATTCGCCTGGACTCGTAATCGTCCAGCACATGCCGGAGCATTTTACGGCATCGTTCGCGCAGAGGCTCAACTCGCTCTGCAAAATCGCGGTGCATGAAGCGGAGGACGGCGACATGGTTCAGCGCGGACAGGCACTGATTGCGCCGGGAAACCACCACATGCTTCTGAAACGGCAGGGAAAAGATTATTACGTCGAGATAAAGGACGGACCTCTTGTTTCGCGCCACAGACCTTCAGTGGACGTTCTTTTCAGAAGTGCGGCACGGTACGCCGGAAAGAACGCAATCGGAATAATCATGACGGGAATGGGCGACGACGGAGCGAAAGGCATGAAGGAAATGCACGATGCCGGCGCGTTCAACATTGCGCAGGACGAAGCGAGCTGCATCGTTTACGGAATGCCTTGCGAAGCGGTGAAGGCGGGTGCAGTCGACAAGATTGTTCCGCTGAACGACATAGCGCAAACTATGCTGAATAATGCTAGAATTGCTAAGTAGATAACAAACATATAAAAGGAAACAAATTATTTAGGAGAAAAATTATGGCTAAAAAAATTCTTGCAGTTGACGACTCAAAATCGATCAGGGCGAGCATAACGTTTATTCTTGGACAGGAAGGATACGAAATCGTGGAGGCTGAGGACGGAGTTGACGCTCTGGCAAAGGCGAAGACCGACAAATTCAACCTCGTCATAACCGATATCAATATGCCGAACATGGACGGAATCGAACTTACGAAGAATTTGAGGCAGACTGAAGGCTACAAATTCACGCCGATTATCGCTCTCACCACAGAAAACCAGCAGTCGAAGATGGACGAAGGAAAAGCGGCTGGCGCAACCGGCTGGATTGTCAAACCGTTCACTTCTGACAAACTCATTTCTGTCGTGAAGAAAATAATCGGATAGTTCGATGCGGCAATAAAATTGTCTTTCAGATGGGGAAGGAGGCCTATATGAAAAGTATTCGTTCTGCACTAACTGTTTTTACAACGACAGCCATAGTTGTCACCGGGATTTCGCTCATGGCGATTTCTATTCGTATCGCGGGAAAATCCGTGGATATGGGGTCGCTCGCAAACATGAAGACCCTCGTTGACAATGTTGCAAATTATGCGGACATGAAACTTGAATCCGACCTCATCGCACTCAAGGTTCTTGCTGAATTCCCTGACATGAAGTCTGACAAAACCGTTGAGGAAAAATCGCAGGTCGTCGCGAAGTACGTTGACAGCGTTGACGCACACGCAAGATATCTGCTTGTATGCCAACCGAACGGACACGCGTTCACCTCGGACAAAATCGTCCGCGAAGTTCAGGAAAGGCAATACTTCAAAACCGCAATCAAAGGCGAGCCGACAATTTACGGCCCGATAATCAGCGCGCGCGGAGAGCCTTCGATATACGGCGCGACTCCGATACTCAGCAATGACAACGAAATCATCGGAGTCCTTGCCGCGAACATCAACACCGATATCCTTCGTGACTTTGCAGGAAGGCTGAACATAAGCGCGCACGGAAAAGCATGTATCATAAACCGCGAAACAGGAGTAATCCTCTATGCGGATATTGAAGACTATGTGAAGAAATCGCTCACATTCGAGGAGCTTTCTCTTACGACCGAGCCTGGTTACAAGGAGCTGGCAGCCGTCTCCAAAAAGATGATGGCGGGCAAAAGCGGTTCGGAAGTGATAAAAATCAATTCAAAGGAATATTACATCGCGTACACTCCGATTGCAGGCGCGAACTGGGCAATCGCAATCGACGCTCCGTCTTCGGATTTCAAGGACAGCATCATAATCCTGAAGGCGTTGCTCGGCTCCGTTTCGTTCATATTCGCGATAATCGCAACGATTGTCGGATTCATCTTCGCAAGTTCCATTTCAAAGCCTATCAATCTCATTTATCAGGCTCTCAATTCCATCGCAAACGGAAATCTCGTCATTGACCAAAAATCAAAGACGGAGCTTGCAAAAGTGATGACGAGAAAGGACGAACTCGGAAAAATCAGTACCGCAATGCAGAAGATGCTTGATTCCCTAACGATGACGATAGAGCATGTAAGGGAAGCCGCAATGCAGGTACGCTCGGGCGGCGAGCAGCTCTCTTCTTCAAGCCAGGCAGTTTCTTCGGGCGCGAGCGAGCAGGCAGCGTCCACGGAAGAGATGAGCGCGACAATGGAGCAGATGTCGAGCAACATCAAGCAGACGGCGGACAATGCCGCAAAGACGAGCCAAATCGCAAACACAGCAACGCAGATGGCGGAAGACGGCGGACTTGCGGTCGAGCAGGCAGTTACCGCGGTCGAGTCGATTGCGCAGAAAATCGGAATCATCGAGGACATCGCAAGCCAGACGAACATGCTCGCTCTCAATGCGGCTATCGAAGCGGCGCGTGCGGGCGAGGCCGGAAAGGGATTCGCGGTCGTCGCATCGGAAGTCCGAAAACTTGCGGAACGCTCACAGATGGCGGCAGGCGAAATCAGCGAAATTTCAAACATGACGCTTGAAACTACGACGAAAGCCGGAAAACTCATCAAGGAAGTTGTTCCGGGAATCGAGCAGACTTCGAGCCTTGTCGGTGAGATTGCAGTCGCAAGCCGCGAGCAGGACAACGGAACGCAGCAGGTCAGCCAGGCAATCATGCAGATGGATTCGGTCGTCCAGCAGAATGCAAGCGCGGCGGAAGAAATGGCAGCGATGGCGGAAGAGCTGAGCGCGGAGGCGGAGAAACTCGTCAAGGTAATCAGCTTCTTTAAAATAGAAGACAATGCCACGAATACGGAATTCAAAGTCGAGGATTTGAGCACACAATCAAAAGCACCTGCAACAAAACATAAATCGATTCCTGTTGCCGCTGAAAAACAGGAGCTGACGGAGCAGGAGAAGATTGAGAGCAAAAAGCCTCGCAAAATGAAAATCCAGAAGGTGCGAACGGAAGACGAGAACACAGCTCCTGCGCAGACGAAAACGGAACAGACAACTCCTGAGAAGAAGAATCCTGTGCAGCCGAATGTTGAAGAGAAGCCTTCAAAACCTGCTGAAAACAAACCGAACCCAACAAGCGGAACTGTGACAAAAAAATCGACCGCCGATTTGATTTCGGATGCCGATTTTGAGGAGTTCTGATAAGAAGGAGGGCTGATGGAAAACTATTTGACATTTATGGTTGACAACACTTCCTATGCGATAAATGTCAGCTCGGTTCTTGAAGTGCTCAACATGACAAAACCAACGGCAGTTCCCTGTGCGCTTTCGTACATCGAAGGGTTGATTTACTCGCGCGAACAGGGAATAACCGTCGTGAATCTTCGGAAGCGTTTTGAGCTTGAGGATCACGAGGCTGACAAGAAGACGAAGATAATCGTCGTGGAAGTTCACACGACACGCGAAAGCGGCAACAACGAGAGCGTGATTCTTTACGGGCTTGTCGCGGATTCCGTTCAGGATGTCATTCAGATTTACGAGGAAGAAAAGGTAGAGGACGCGGAATGCTCGATTCCGAAAGAGTTCATCTCGTATGCGCTCCGTTATGACGACAAGCCGCTTTTCATCCTCGATTTTAAAAAATTGTTTGAAGAACACGCGAAATTGAGTTCTTTGACAATACAGAATTTGTAGTTTCTGATACAATTTAGCTAATTTTTTTATTGGAGGCCAAAAATGGCATATCAGTTCAGCCCGAAAGATTTCGATCTTTCTGGAAAAATTGCTTGGATCACGGGTGCTTCATACGGTATCGGTTTCGCTATCGCTAAAGCATTTGCAGCTTGCGGTGCAAGAATCGTTTTCAACGACCGCGGACAGGAGCAGCTCGACAGCGGATTGAAGAACTACAAAGACGCAGGAATCACTGATGTTCACGGATATATCTGTGACGTTACTGATGAAGCTGCCGTTCAGGAAACTGTAAAGAAAATCGAGAAGGACGTTGGAACTGTTGATATCCTCGTCAACAACGCAGGAATCATCAAGAGAATTCCTATGCTCGAAATGAAGGCTGAGGAATTCCGCCAGGTCATCGACGTTGACCTCAACGCTCCGTTCATCGTTTCTAAGGCAGTTCTCCCAGGAATGATTGCAAAGGGACACGGAAAAATCATCAACATCTGTTCAATGATGTCTGAGCTTGGTCGCGAGACTGTTTCTGCTTACGCAGCTGCAAAGGGCGGTCTCAAGATGCTCACACGCAACATCTGCTCTGAATACGGCGGACAGAACATCCAGTGCAACGGTATCGGACCTGGATACATCGCAACTCCACAGACAGCTCCTCTCCGCGAGAAGCAGGCTGACGGCTCACGCCACCCGTTCGACCAGTTCATCTGCGCAAAGACTCCGGCTGGACGCTGGCTCGACCCAGAGGAACTCGCAGGCCCTGCAGTGTTCTTGGCATCTGACGCATCAAACGCTGTCAACGGTCACATCCTCTATGTAGACGGCGGTATCCTCGCTTACATCGGAAAGCAGCCGTCGTAAAAAACGCATCCGTGCGTTTTTTACTTAGCGAGAAACATCTATTTGCAAATGCAAACAGATGTTTCTCTTATGATTTTTCCCCGCCTCCATGCGGGGAATTCTTATTGGCAAATTGAATCCACTCCGAATTCGGGGTGGATTTTTTAATGGAAAAATCATGAAAAGAAAACCTTGCATAATCGCAAGTGCCGTTCTCGCGTTTTTTTTGTTGTCCTGTAAAAGCCGCAGCGCAATTTCCTTGGTTCTCTGCAATTTTTCAAACAGCGATTGCACTGTAGAGATTTTATCCGATGACTATACGTTTCCGATTCACATTGATGCTAGGACGGTGCAGTTTGAAACCTTAAAAGCAAGAACCGAGTTTTGCGACCTGAAAATCAAGCTGATTCTGAACAACAAAGAAATCGACAACAAATCAGCGAAATTTCCAGACGGCGGAATAACTTCTGATAGATGCGGAACCGCCTCAAGAATCAACATTTTTGACAGCGGCAATGGGCAACCGTATCTTGAAATAACTTCGGATTGGGAAGCGGATCCATTTCCAATAGGATTGAATTGGAAGAAATGAGAAGCGTCTTAGATTGTTCAACTTGGAGAGTGCTATGAAGAAATTCATTTTTCTGTTTTTTTACCTGCTTTTCGCTTCGAATTTTGCTTTTACAAGAATCATCACGCCTATCAACAAGCTTGAAAGGATTGGAACGCAAATCCATCTCTTTTACGAGAAACACGATAGGCTTCCTGCAAATTCGGGCGAACTTGGATTAGAAAACGAGGAATACGAGTTTGAAATGATTGATAAAAATACAATCAAAGTTCAGCTGTCAGATTCGAACATCCCATATTCTCTCAATTACAATGTTTCAGAATCCCATTTACTCGTCTTTCATAAAAATTCCGCCTTTTACGGTTCGTTCAAAATAGACAAAGACGGAAACTGGTACAATATTGTCGCCGCGAACAAAAGCGGCAAAAAGCAAACGGAGATTCAATCCGGCAATCAGCAATATGTACCGATTTCCAACGGAAGATTGTGCGGCGACGGTGCGGATTTTACGGATTTGAAAAGATAAAGCCGCAAATCGATTTTCTGTTTGTGCTCCTAATACCACTTTATACCCAATAGCCCTTTGTGCAGCAGAACCGTAATCATTTCGCCGTTGTCTTTGACGATTTCTTCGACGGGGGCGGAAAAATCGAACACGCAGTTGATTGCTGCGACGGCGCACATCGAATAACCGAAGAAGAAAACCGAATATGCAAGAAGCGCGAACCATGAATATTTTTCCTTGAACGAGAATTCTTTCTGGCAAATCAGAAACAGAATCATGTAAACGGCATAAAAAATTGCCGACGCGACAAAAAATCTTCCGGCGGAGTTTTCAAAAATGTAGTCGTCTATCAGCCGCAAACCGAGTCCGAACATTGGGCAGATTCCTGCAAAGCACGCGGTCGGATAAACCGAGTTTCCTTTTTTGTCAAAGCGGATCCAGCCGTTCGAAAAATGCAGCACGAACAAAAGCGCAATCGGCACAATCAGGTTCAATTCGATGCACAAGCGATACGGATGCGGAAAAAACGCGCACCAGACTGCAAAAATCGCCGAAATCCAGTTTATGAAAGTCGCAATTTTTCGCGCCTTTGTGAGAATGAGATTCACATCGTTCTGGCTCGTCGTGCTGTATTTTGAACTGATGCTGACGGCATCTTTCGCTGCCTGACCGCCCGGAACGCAAGGCACGTTTTCGTAAAACCAATTCAGAATCTTGTCCGCATCTTTTATTCCCGCAATGCCAATCGAAAATTTGTACATTGCCTCGTCTTCCGGCAAAGCGAACTCACGCTCAGCGGAATTTTCACTCACGGGGATTTCTTCAAAAGATGATTTTTCCTCCTGTTCGTCGTCCTTCACAAAGTAAACCTTGAAAAGCCCGTCCGAATAAGAAAAATACCTAAGATTTCGTCCTTCGATTCTGATTGTCTTCCGCCACTTGTGGTATTCAAAATAACTGTCGTAAAACGCAAAGTACGCGCTGAACTGAACTAACGCCGCGATTGTATGGAAAACGGGAACGAGCATGACGAGAAAAATCAGGACGAAGAATGCCGGATAATTTTTTATTCCGCCAAGAGCCTCATAAACAAGAAAGGAAATTGCAAAAAGATAAAAGAGGGCAATCACAGCCCAAACGAAGATTTTGTATTTCGGAGAAGTTTTGTAAATGTGCATTGTTATTCCTATTTTCTCCGTTTTTAACTGCTTAGAAAAAACATTGTGTCGCGCGAAAGGCTATCTCAGCCTGTTCGCCGAGAATCTTTCCGTGCGGAACTGTGCCGTGTCATCAGCCGCCGAGAGTTTCCTGAGCGCGCTGTTCACGTTCTTGATTCGCTGGTCCGGGCTTGGGTGCGTCTTGTACATTCCGCTTGATGACGAGCCTTGAGCGTTTTTCAGCTGAGCAAGCATGTCGAGCATCGCGCTCGGATTGTAGCCGGCATCCGCCATCAGAGTAAGGGCAAGAGCGTCCGCATCGAGTTCCTGTGACTTTGAGTAGCCGTTGTTCACCATGTCAGTTATCACGTCGCCAACCATGTCGTTCATCGTCGAAGCAAGCTCCGCATCATTCTGTGCGACGGAAACAACCGCGCTCGTGGCGGAAATTCCTGCCGCAGTCCATCTGCTCGTCTTTATCGCCTTGAGGCTGTGCTGCAGCTGAATGTGCGACATCTCGTGCGCGATTACAGCCGCCAGAGCGTCCTCGCTTTCCGTGCATGAAATAAGCCCCCGAGTCACGAAGATGTGTCCGCCGCTAGTTGCGAATGCGTTCACTTCGTCCGTGTCGAGGATTTTCACATGGTAGCCGTTGTATGGCTCAGATTTTTCAGAGTTAAGCGAGAGCGTTCCGCAGATTTTGTTCAGGTATGCTTCTGAAATAGGTGCGGAACAGACCTTGTAGTTCGAGAGAATCGTGGCGGCGACGGCACGACCGATGTAGTATTCGTTTTCAGGTGTGATTTCCTCCATCGCCTTTGATACTGCAGCCCCTGCAGAAAGTGCCGCGCCTGCCGTTCCGTATCCTGCGGCACTCGCAACATCACCTACCGATGAAAGAAGATTCGTCAGTCCTTCCGATGTCGCGCATGAAGAAAATGCAGATGCAACCGAAAGTGCGACTGCAAAAGCGATTATTCCGCTTCGAATCCTTGCGGTGATTTTTTTCATTTTGCGCTGCCCTCCTTAAGATGCCCCTCGCTGATGAACGATGAAAGCTCCTTTTCGCTCACGGCGATTTTCTCGACTTCATCGACAGCATCGTAATTCAGGCTGCTGTCTGACGATTTGAATGCCTTCTCGGCTTCTTCCGAAAATCCCTTTCCTGCAAGAATCATTTCTTCAGAGGAAGTGCTCGCCATTCCGCCTTTCGATTTCGAAATCTTCTTCGTCGTGATGCTTCCGTTCGAAACCCAGCCTGAGATATTCGGATTTGAAGGCAGACTGACTTTCGTCTTCTTCTTGTTGCCCTCGACCACCGTCAGAGTCTCGCCGTAGCCGACAGTTCCGACCGACTTTGAAAAAATATCCTCGCCGTCCTTCAAATCAACGGACTTGACGCAAACGAAGACTTTCGCCCCGGTTCTAAAAGAAGCGGAGGAGGAAATGCAGACAGATGCGAAGAACACGCAAAAAGCACAAAACAGTTTTCTCATAGCATTTTCATTTTAAGTCAGAATTGAAAAAAAATCTTTGGTATATTTAAAACATAATTTATAATTAAAGAATATGCAGAATCTTTATTTGGATACTAGAAAACTTGATGAATCTTGCCGTGAGGCGTATGGTCTTACTGATGAAATTATGATGGAAAATGCTGCCGCCGCCCTTGAAAATGCGATTGGCGAGCGCGTGAAATTCGAGCCGCTTAAGAACAGGGTGCTGATTCTCTGCGGAAGCGGAAACAACGGAGCGGACGGCTACACACTTGCGCGAAGGCTTAGAATCCACTACGACGTTGTTGTTTTTGAATGCACAGAGCCGAAATCTCCGCTTTGCATACTCCAAAAATCGCGGGCGGAAAAATGCGGGACGAGGATTTTCACGCTCGAAGATTTCACGCTCGAATTTTTGGAATCCACGGCTGTTATCGTCGATTGCATTTACGGAATCGGTTTCCACGGGCTTTTGGACGAAAAAATCAGGACTGTCCTCAATGACGTGAACGACATTATGACTTACAGAATCGCGTGCGACATTCCGACCGGAATCGATATTGACGGAAAGGTCGCGAACGGAGCTTTCAAGGCGGATTTGACTGTGACGATGGGCGCGCTGAAACTCTGCCTGTATCAGGACGTGGCGAAGGATTTTGTGGGCGAAGTCGTCTGCGCCGATTTGGGTGTCGGAAGAAGGCTCTTTGAGAATTCGAGCAATTTTCCTCTCAAAAAAGCGAATCTCCTTGAAGAAAGCGACATGATGCTTCCTCACAGGAACAATTCTTTCGTGAACAAGGGAACATTTGGTCACGTCGTGATTGCATACGGCAAAAAAACAGGTGCCGCGAAAATCGCCGGGGAAGCCGCTCTGAACTTCGGTGCGGGACTCGTGACCCTCGTCGCGCTCGACAATGAGGACGCAGATTTCTCTTCCGTTTCCGAAGAAATAATGACTTCCACTTCAATTCCACAAAAAGTTTCTGCAATCGCATTCGGAATGGGACTCGGGCGTGACGAAAAAGACGGCGAGACAATCCAAAAATACTTTGACTTTTTGACGGCGAACGAAGAAATTCCGTGCATAATCGATGCCGACGTTTTCTATTTTGACGGAATCGCGGAATTCCTGAACAAACGGTGCAAAAAAGTCGTTCTGACCCCGCATCCGAAAGAATTCCAGTCGCTCCTAAAAATCTGCGGGTTCGGCGAATATTCAATCGAAGACTGCATAATGAAACGGACTATGCTCATCGAAGAATTCTGCAAGAAATATCCGAAGTGCGTCCTGCTCGTAAAGGGCACGAACCCGATGATCGGCTACTTTGACGGACGAAAATACAATCTCTACGTCAACAATTTCGGCCGCCCGAACCTTGCAAAAGCCGGAAGCGGAGACGTTCTTTCCGGTCTCATCGTCGCATTGCTCTCGCAAAAATACAAATGCCTGGACGCAACGGGAACAGCATCGCTCGCACACGCGCTTGCAAGCCACAAAATCGACTGCGACTACGCGCTCACGCCAAAGAAGCTGATTGAATGCGTGACGAAATTGTGATGAAAATGTGACAACGAAATTAATCCGCGAACTTACTCAATTTCATTCTCTCTCATCGCATTTTCTGACATTGCGACAAGCATATCTGCCATTTTGTTTTCGATTTGGGCATCTTCGGAATTCAAAAGCGAAAGCGCGGTCGCTCTCGCCTGAAAAATATGCACGAACGGATACAGCAAGCTGGATTTCAAACATTCAGGAAATCCACGTTCCGCAATGGAAACAACACGCTCGTTTTCTCCGCGCTCAAGATTCCACTCGGAAAGAAATCTGAGCACTTGCGGATATTCCATTTTGGAAACCTCCTCAAGGCAGATTCCGCGTTCATAAAATTTATCGAGATAGTTCATTATGGCGAACGCGTCATCTTTCATTCCGAGTTTGTACTGGGCAAGCGAAAGCTGGCGGATTAAAAGAAGCTCCATTTTTGAAAGCAAGCGTCGCAACGGCAGGAATTTTTCTGTCCGCGTGAAAAGCGTGAGCGCAAGGGAAGAAGAAAGAAGCTCATAAAGTTTTTCCGGAGACGCTTTGTTCTTCAAAAGTGCTAAAGCTGCGTAGTAGTCATGAATCTGCTGCTCGTAGACATTCATTTCGCATTCCGCATATTTTTTTAAGAGGTCGTCATAGTCATATTTTTTCTGGCTGAGCTTAATCTTTATCTTTCTTTCTATTAAATAGCGGTCGATGTCGGCTCTCGATGTCGTTTCTCTTTTAGTGGCAGGCGGAATAAGCCCAAGCGTGCTGCACAATTCATTTGCAAGAGCTCTTCCGGGAATCTCCTCTCCGCTTTCTATCCGCATGAGCGTCGAAACTGCGCAGAAATCTCCCGCAAGTTCTTCCCGTGAAATTTCAGCTCGCTCCCTGTACTCGCGAATCAGATTTCCCAAAAGATAGTTGTCCATGATTTTCTCCGATTTTTGATTTATTTTATATTAACAGTTGTGTAAAATAAAATCATGTCTATTTACACAATCGGAACGATTTTAAAAGAAATAAGAATCGAAAAAGGAATATCGCAGACTGACATGTGCCGGGGACTTTGCTCAAAACCGATGGTTTCGTACATCGAGAACGAAATGCGAATTCCGCACAGAAAATTGATTGAGTCTCTTTTCAGCAGGCTGGGAGAAACGCTTGACTTATCGAAAGTTCCCATGACAAAGGCGGATTTGCAAAGAGCAAATCTGGAATTCAGAATAAACGCCTGCGTTGCAATCGAGAACAATGAAATCAAAGATATGCTCGACGAATACGTTTCTTGCAAAAAAAGCATGACGCATTTGGAGAAGCAGTTTGTAGAGTGTTACGAAACTTTTTACATCAACAGAAAATTCGATTCGCACGCAATAATTCTTCCGAAACTTGTCGGCGCATTGAAGCTCACTATAAAAGACTACAGTTTGGAAAAATTTCCTTCTCAGAAATTGCTTTCAAGAATGGAAATCATAATCCTTAACAACATTGCAAGATGCTTTTTTTCGCTCGGAAAACAAAAAGAAGCTCTCGAAATACTTACGAAGCTGAAAGAATATTATGAGAACGCCCTCGTTTCAGAAGAAGAAAAAGCGGTAATGTATCCTCTCCTACTTTTCAACATTACCAACTATGAACGAATGTTAGGAAAAACGGATAACATGAGGCGATTTTCAAAAGCAGGACTGAATTTGTGCTTGAACTTTAACAAACTATTGATGATGCCGTATTTTCTTTTCTATACGGAATATGCGTCATTGATTGAAGACGGCACATATTCTAATGATAAAATTCAACTTGCAAAGAAAATCATCGAAAAATTCAACCGCGACGATGATGTCGAATTCATTCAAAATCTTATAGACAATTACAAGATTTCAAAAGAAAAAGACAAATAATGCAAAATTTTTTAGAAGTTAACTAAAACGCTCTGTTGATTATTTGCGCCTTTTTTTATCATTTTTACATCTTAAATCTAAAGATTTTTTCATTGTAACTTATATGAAAAATCAATGTTACACAATGTATATCACAAAACAATAAGGGAGTTTATTATGAAAAAGATTATCGCACTTGCGGTTATGTTGGTGGCAGGAGTTGCAGCGTTCGCGGAGGAGAGCGAGACGAACTGGGAAAAGAGCATCGGTTTGAGCACCGGAATCACGTTCTCGAACACGAAATTCACGCTCGACAGCGCATCCGGCGACATGAAATCAAAAGTCGGCGGGCTTTCGGTGGATTTTGCAAACGCTGATATCAGGTCGGTCTACAAGAACAACATTTCCGTAATGGCGGAATTCGCCTGCGGGCATTTGTTCGCTCCGAATTTGGACGTGGACGGAACGGACATGGCTGCAAAACTCGACGGAGCGTCGGGAACGCACATGAACCTTTTTGCAGGAATCGGATACAGGTTCAAGCTTTCAGACAGATTTTCGCTCACGCCGAGCTTCGTCCTCGGATTTGACCACACGAGCGTAGACGGACGGCAGAAAGACGACGACAACAAAGGAATCAGTTTCAACAGCATGGAATACAGCTTCGGCGCAAACGTTTACAGCGAATTCCGCCTGAACGAAAAGTGGAGTCTCTTCTTCTCGGCAACGGGAACTCTCAACTTCATGGGAACTTACAGATACGAAGAATACACTGAAAATAAATACGACTTTACAAGCACATACCAGAAGAACGACACTGGCTTCGGCGGATTTGCAGTCAGCCCGAAAATCGGTGTGTCATTCAGATACTAGAAAACAGTTTAAGTCCATACATATAAAACTTAATCCCGAACAAATTCAAAATTGTTCGGGATTTTTTTGTTAATATGAATTATGAATGAGAATCTTTTTGTTTCGGACTTTCCTAAAAAGAATTTGTCTGTCGTTCAGGATAAAAATGCTTTCTGCTTTGGGCTTGATGCAGTCCTGCTTTCGGATTTTGCGGTCGCGAAAAACAAAAGCGAAGTTTTCGATTTGGGCACGGGGAACGGAATAATTCCGCTTATCATGGCAAGGAAATATCCCGATGCGCATTTTACCGCGATTGAGATACAAAAGTGCGCGTTCGATTTGGCTAGCGAAAATGTGAACCGGAACAATCTTTCAGAAAAAATCGACGTAATCAACTGCGACATAAAATCAGTCCGCTCAATTTTTCCGCCTGAATGTGCGAACGTCGTCACATCGAATCCGCCGTATGCAAAAGTGAATGCAAACAGAAAAAATCCGCTTGAATCAAAAAACATCGCCCGCCACGAAGTTCTCTGCAACCTTGACGACGTTGTTTCCGCAGCGGCGTATCTTCTAAAGTCAGCCGGAAGTTTTTTCATGATTCATCGCCCGGAGAGGCTCGCGGAGATTTTTTCCGCATTCGAAAAATACAAGCTCGAACCGAAAAAATTGCAGCTTATTTTTCCGTTCGTAGATTCTGCCCCGACAATGGTTCTCATCGAAGGCCGCAAAAACGCAAATCCCGAACTGAAAGTTTTGCCCCCGCTAATCGTCTACAAATCCAAAGGCGAATACACAGAAACCGTAAAAAACATTTACGGCAAAGCATAGACACATTTCCGCCCCAATAAAAAGCTCGGACGATTTTTGAATTCGCCCGAGCTTTTTTCACTTTCACATCAATGAAGGTACGAGCAACAGCTCGTGCCGTGAACGGTTGCATCCACAAAACAAATGCCTAGAACGCCATCGCACCACATTCCCCACCAAGTCCACCAACACAGGTACGCGCTCCGCGCGTGCCGAGCCCTCTTGCATCCACTAGACAAAGCTTAGGACGCAATCGCACCCACTAGACCATCTGGAAAGGTACGAGCGGTAGCTCGTGCCGTGAACGGTTGCATCCACTACGCAAATGCCTAGAACGACATCGCACCCTGGCAACCGTCAGATCTCTATTTCGCCTTCGTAGCAGACGCTTGTCGTGCCCGTGAGGTAGATTGTCTCGCCGGTGTATTTGACGATGAGCGAACCGCCGCGGACTTTGACCGTGATGTTCTCGTTCATCGGGCAGAATCCGTTGAGGACTGCAGCGACGGCAGCCGCACACGCACCAGTTCCGCACGCAAGGGTCTCGCCGTTTCCGCGCTCCCACGTTCGCATCTTCAATTCGTTTGCGCTTACGACGCGGACGAATTCGACATTCGTTCTGTTCGGGAACACTTTGTTGTTCTCGATGAGCGAGCCGATTTCCTGAACAGGCTCTTTATCGACGAACTTACTGAAAATTACGCAGTGCGGGTTTCCGACCGCAAGCGAAGTAACGTGATACTCAATCGCCTTTATCATCAGAGAAACATTCGCAACGGCTTCACGCGGAAGTTTTGCATAATCTGCAACATTCTTCTTGAACGGAATTTCGTATTTGTTTCCGGCAGTGAAAGGATTTATCGCAACGCTTTCGAGTGTTGTCGGAATGTTCTGCGCCTTGAATTTCGGAGCTCCCATATCGACAGTAACCGAAGAAACTTTTCCGTTGAGCTTGTACAAGTCGAGGTGCTTGATTCCGGCTTCCGTCTCGACGCTGACAGTCGCCATCGGAGCATGTTTGTCGCCGTGCTTTCCGTCGTCCTGAACGCCGCCAATGTTGTTGTCGTAGATGTATTTTCCGACAGCGCGGATTGCGTTTCCTGCAAGGCGGCTCTCAGTTCCGTCAAGATTGAAGAAGCGCATCTTCGCATCTGCCTTGTCCGACTTTTCGATGAGAACGAGAGAGTCAGCACCAATTCCAGTTTTTCTGTCGCAGAGTCTGACGGCAAGACCGGCAGGATTCTTCACGTCCTGGTCAAGCGACTCGATGACGATGAAATCGTTTCCGGTTGACTGCATCTTCGTGAACTTGATTTTCTCTTTCGTCTCGCGGAGGCTGTTGATATCGACAAGTTCCACGTTCTCGGCAGAGTAGTTCGACTTGAGGCAGTCTGCGATTGCGTTCGCAGTGTCGATTGCCGTAAGACAAGGAATATCTTTTTCGACAGCGTGACGGCGGATTCTTACGGAGTCTGCACGAGGATTTCTTCCCTTTGCGGAAGTCGAAACGATGTAGTCGATTTTTCCTGAGTCAAGGAGAGTCAGAACGTTGTCGTCCGGGTTCTCGCGAACTTTGTTCACGACCTGAACTTCCATTCCGAAGTCGGAGATGACTTTTGCAGTTCCCTCAGTCGCATAGAGCTTGAATCCGAGGTCGTAGAATTTCCTTGCAAGGTCTGGAATCTCGTAGTGGTCGGTCGTCCTAATCGTGAAGAGAACGCCGCCAGAACGTTTCATCGCGTAGCCAGCTGCAATGAGTCCCTTGAAGATTGCTTCCTCGCGAGTAGCAGCGATTCCGAGAACTTCGCCAGTGGACTTCATTTCAGGGCCGAGGTGTGTGTCAACGTCCATGAGTTTTTCGAAGCTGAACACAGGCACTTTTACGGCAAAGTACGGCGGAATCTTGTAAAGCCCAGTTCCGTAGCCCATGTCCTTGAGCTTTTCGCCGAGCATTGCGCGGACTGCCAAATCGACCATCGGAACGCCCGTGACTTTCGAGATGTACGGAACAGTTCGTGACGAGCGAGGATTGACTTCGATGATGAACAAATCGTTGTTGTAGATGAGATACTGGATGTTCACCAAGCCCTTCGTTCCAAGCTTTATCGCCAAGTCCTTCGACTGTCTGATGATTTTTTCCCTCAACACGTCGTTCAAGTTCCAGCTCGGATAGACCGCAATCGAGTCTCCAGAGTGGATTCCCGTGCGCTCGATGTGCTCCATGATTCCAGGAATGAGAACGTCCTCGCCGTCGCAGATTCCGTCAACCTCAAGTTCGATTCCCATCATGTACTGGTCGATGAGAACCGGGTTTTCGATTCCCTGCGCAAGGATGATTTTCATGTATTCTTTCACGTCGTCATCGTTGAACGCGACAATCATGTTCTGTCCGCCAAGAACGTAAGAAGGGCGGAGGAGAACCGGATAACCGAGATTTTCGGTCGCTTCGAGTGCTTCTTTTTCCGTGAAGACTGTAAGACCGCGCGGTCTGTTGATTTCGAGTTTTTCGCAAAGCTCGTCGAATCTCTCGCGGTCTTCGGCAAGGTCGATTGCGTCCGCGCTCGTTCCGAGGATTCTGATTCCCTGCTTGTCCAGGAAATTCGCAAGCTTGATTGCAGTTCCGCCACCGAATGCGACAACGACTCCGATTGGCTTTTCAGTCTCGATGACGCTCATAACGTCTTCCGGTGTCAAAGGCTCAAAATAAAGCCTGTCCGCCGTGTCAAAGTCGGTCGAAACTGTTTCCGGGTTGTTGTTAATCGTGACGACATCGTATCCGAGTTTTTTGAGCGACCACACGCACTGAACCGAAGCGTAGTCGAATTCGATTCCCTGTCCGATTCTGATTGGGCCTGAGCCGAGAACGATTATCGTTCCCTTCTTCGACTTCTTTCCCTGCTCCTCGCGCTCCTTCAAGAACAGCTCGGCTTCGTTCTCCGTGTTGTAGCCAGCGTAAAAATAAGGAGTCTCCGCGCTGAATTCGCCGGCGCAAGTGTCTACCATTTTGTAGGTCGCAGGAATGTGGGCGAGCTTTCCTTCCTTCAAGAGAGCCTTCGCCTTTTCCGCGTCCTTGAGTTCTCCGCCGGAACCGACGATTTTCACGCCCGAAAGCTGCTCGATTACCTTGTCGGGATAGCCGAATTTCTTGGCATCCCTGTAAAGCTCAAGGGAAAGCTCTCCGTTCGATTTCTTGATTTCGTCGAATTTCGCTTCCATGTCGGCGAGCTTCTTCAAATGCTCAAGGAACCACGGGTCGATTTTCGTAATCGCGTTGATTTCTTTGACGGAAAGAATGTTGCGCTTGATTGCCTGGAAAATCGCAAAGATTCTCTGGTCAGTGCATTCGCCGACGCGCTCCTTGATTTTCTCGTCCGATTCTTCCTCAAATACTTTCAGGTTCAGGCTCTGCACGCCGATTTCTGCACCGCGTGCCGCCTTCATAATCGCCTGCTCGAAGTTGAATCCGATTGCCATTACTTCGCCGGTAGCCTTCATCTGCGTTCCGAGCTTTCTTGCGGCATAAACGAATTTGTCGAACGGGAATTTCGGGAATTTCACGACAACGTAGTCGAGAACAGGCTCGAAGCACGCCGCGGTCTTCTTCGTAACGAAGTTCGGAATCTCATCGAGGTTGTAGCCGATTGCGATGAGTGTCGCGACTTTTGCAATCGGATATCCGGTCGCCTTGGAAGCGAGCGCGGAAGAACGAGAAACACGCGGATTGACTTCGATTACAGCGTACTCGAACGAGTCCGGCTTGAGCGCGAACTGGCAGTTGCAGCCGCCTTCCATGTCGAGCGACGAGATTATGTTCAATGCTGCCGAGCGGAGCATCTGGTATTCCTTGTCGGAAAGCGTCACTGTCGGAGCTATGACGATTGAGTCGCCAGTGTGAACGCCAACAGGGTCAAAGTTTTCCATTGAACAGACTGTGAGGACGTTGCCCGAATGGTCGCGCATGACCTCGAACTCGACTTCTTTCCAGCCCGCAATGCATTTTTCTACGAGAATCTGATGGATTGGCGAGCGGTGAAGACCGTTGTGCGCGATTTCGTCAAATTCTTCCCAAGTATTCGCAATTCCGCCGCCAGTTCCGCCAAGTGTGAATGCCGGACGGATGATTGCAGGAAGCCCGATTCCGTTCTTGGCGAAGTCGAGAGCGTCCTCGTATGAAGTGACGACTTTAGACGGAATGCAAGGCTCGCCGATTGACTCCATCGTGTCCTTGAACATCTGCCTGTCCTCGGCCTTGTCGATTGTCTCTGGCTTGGCTCCGAGCAGCTTCACGCCGTGGCTTTCAAGGAATCCCGACTTCGCAAGCTCCATGCAGAGCGTCAGACCAGTCTGTCCGCCAAGAGAAGAGAGAATCGAATCAGGTTTTTCTTTTTCGATGATTCTCTGAATCGTCTCCGAGATGAGCGGCTCGATGTAGATGTGATCCGCCATCTGATGGTCGGTCATGAGCGTCGCAGGGTTCGAATTCACAAGGACGACCTCAAGTCCCTGCTCCTTCAAAGCCTTGCACGCCTGCGAACCAGCGTAGTCGAACTCAGCGGCCTGTCCGATGATGATAGGTCCTGAACCAATTACCATTACTTTGTGGATACTTGGATTAAGTGGCATTTTATATCTAACTCCTAATTATTTTTTATATAAAAAAAAACTGAATCCCTTAAAAAAGAAATTCAGTTTGAAAATTCACAAATAAAAATAATATGTACACGAGTTTTGTTTAGCGAGAATCAAATTCATGTCAAAAGCATCTGTGTTCATACTAAAGCCATAGTATACCGAAAAAGCAGACATTATGGTAGAAGGTGGAATCTGTTCGGCGACTTTTTGCTGTAGCGTACGCCGAGCGAGTTTTGCCACTGCCATCCCCAGTCGAACGGGAGCATAAGCCTGTTGCCGCCCCAGTTCGGGTAGTCGAGGGTGAAGCTTCCGTCTAGGATAATCGTCCAGCGTTTTGCAATCGGGATTTCCACGCCCGCGATTCCGCCCGCGCCGAAATAAAAAAGGTGGTATTCGTCGGAAAGCTGGTACATGACGTGAAGTGCAGGCTTGAGAGTCAGAGATGCGTATTTGAAAAAATCGAACCTGAACGGAACGCCGGCAAGAAAATCGAACGCATAGAGAATCGTCTGTTTCGCGAAAACTTTCATGCCGTTGAACGTGTGCAAAAACGGATAGAACACTTCGGTACGCGCAAAAATGTCGAAAGGCATGAGATTCTTGATGTTCGCCGTGAAATACATTCCGATGAGTGAATCTTTCCACACAAAGTTGCTGACGTTCGTCTGCTCCTGGATTCTTGTGATGCGAGCAAGCGCAATTCCTTCGTCGAACGTGAAAGAGATTTTTGAATTGTCGGAATCTGAATCCGAATCTTCGTTTGAATTCTTCAAATCTGAATTTTCACCAGAATGATTTGAATCTAAATTTTCATCTTGATTTTTCAAATCTGCATTCGATTCTGAATTTTCAGCATTTGAATTTTCATTTGCATTTTTCTCCGCGGTTTTCGATTCTGCGTTGATGGAAAAATTCAGCATGAAAAACGAAAAAAGAAATGCAAAGAGGAATTTCAAAATGTTACGACTGTTTCTATTCAATTTTTTCCTCGCTATTTCGATGTGTGGTAAAGGGAAAGATTCTTGGTTGTTCCTGCCGCAGTCCATGTAAGGTACAAAACTGAGCCACGGATGTCCCACTCGGTGTTCACTGCAAGCCCGTCGCTCGTCGAAAAAACGATTACGTTGTCGATTACGTTGTAGCTGCCTTCGTATGTGATGAGGTTCGAGTCGGAGTCGTTCACTTTTGCGACGAAAGTGCCGTCGGACACAAAGCTGATTTTGTTTCCGTCGTTGTCTGCCCACGTTCCGTAAAGCGGGGAGGGCGTGTAGCAGCCGGAAAGAAACGAAAGCGAAAATATGCAAAGCACGCACAAAAGAACGGATGCAAAACTGATTCTGCGCATTTTTTTCTCCAAAGTGTTCAATAAAATTTTCGATAAAATACTCGATTCTGATTTTTCGAATTTCGATTTTGATTTACTGAATGCCATTTCAAATTCCATATCATTCCTCTCCGATGAGCCAGCTTATTTCGCCGCTTTCAAATACGATGTTTCCCTGCAAATCTTTTGTGACGACTCCGTAGCTTCCGCCGCCCGCAGCTCCGCCTTTTATCTGCAAGTTGCCGTAAGAAGCAGTTCCCGGATACATTCCGGTGCAGACGACGCTTCCGTGCATGTTTCCGTTTCCGCTCATGTTCGAAGTCGTGTCGGTGTTTCCGTTCAGAAGGAAATACACGCCGAGCGAAGAATCCGAATTGATGTAGAAATCCGCGTAATTCGAATACGGCATCGTGATTTCCGCACCGAGCCCTGCAACTGCGGCTTTGTAGCTGAGCGTTCCAGAAATGTCGCCGCTTATCGTTTCGCTTCCGAGCTTGTCCATGTCGTTCGGCTTGTGCATGAGCGTGAGCTTTTTCTGCGAAGCTTTGACCGTCTTGTTGTATTCGCGGAACCACTGCTCGCGTGTGAGCGCGCCGTAGCCAAGCGACGTGACGAATCCGTCCGAACCTTTGGAATCCGTCGAAGGGTCGTTTCCCTTCTTTCCTTGACCGAGGCTGTTCACGGACACGACTTTGTAATAATACGGAGTTCCGGCCTTTGCGGTGTCGGAAGCATCGATGTATTCGAAATCGGTGACGAGAGTGTCGGTGATTTTCCTGAACGAGGAATCGGGCTTTGACGAACGGTAAACGTAGTAGCCGGCCGGATTGTCGGAATCAGGTTTTTCCCACGAAATCAAAACAGGATAGACATTGTTCTTGTTCGGCGAGAAATCCTTGTCGAGATATTTCGTCTTTGACGCGACCACGTTTTTAGGTGCGGAAGGCATCGGAGCTGCAAGGGAACTGAAATCAGATTCTGTGCCGTCTTCGTTTGTCGCGGTGATTTTGTAGAAGTTGAATTTATCGACTTCTTTCGAAAGGTAGCTGTCTGTTTCGCTTCCCGTGATATTTTCCGCGACTTTCGAGTAAGTTCCGTTTTCGCTTTCGGATGCGTAGACCGAATAAGTGAAAGTGATTGAATCCGAGCCGATTGAAGGAGTCCATGCGGCAACGACTTTTTCGGAAGAAGAAGAATCGCGGATTTCAAATTCGGACGGCGGACTCAAGAGGAATCCGAACGAGTCGTCAGTTTTTTCCGAGAACGCTGATTTCAAGTTTTCCTGCGTTGCGCTGTCGTATGCGACTGTCTGAACGTAATAATAATAGAAGATTCCGCTCTTCAAATTCGCGCTGTCGGTGTATGTTGTCGCAGTCAGCTTGTTTTTGAGAAGCGTGTAGACCGAATCCTCCGAGCTTGCGCGGTAAAGCGAATATGTGATTGTCGATGTCGCAGATGTCGCCGCAACTGAATCCCATGTGACTTTCAGTTGCGTCGTGCTTTTTCCTTTGCCGTCATCGACGATTACTTTTTCCGGTGCGGAAGGTGCGCCTTCTTTTAAAGAATATCCCATCGCAATCGAAGAATACGCGGAGTCGTTTCCGTTTGAGTTTTGGGCGGCGATTTTGTAATAGAATTCAGTTCCCTGCTCGCTCGACAAAATTCCGTCGGTGTACGAATAGACGTTGCCGCGGACGGTGTCAATCAGTTCCATTCCGGTTCCGTTCTCTTTTTCGCCCCTGTAGATTTTGTAGTAAACGGCCTCAGAAACACCCGTCCACGTTATTCCGATTTCCGTCGAAGATTTTCCTTTATCGACTTCGATGTTCGTCGGCGGTGAGAGAAGGTAACCTTCCGCGCGTGTCGAGCTGTCATTCGGGTTCGAAGGGTCGGACTCAAGATTCATCGAGTAGTTCACAGAAGTGATTCTGTAAAAATAATGGTTGAAATATTCCGCGCTCGTCGAAGTCGGGTTTGAGAGAATCGTGTCGGTGTACGTTGTGGAATAGCAATATTCAACGAGCAAATCAAAGTCGCTTTCTTCCGGCAACGCGTATTTCCCGGCGGAATCTGCCTTTACGACGGCTCGCTCAATCCTGTAGCTCGTCGCATTGTCAACTTTCGTCCAGTTGATTGCGATTTTTCCTGAATACATTCCCTTTGACGCAAAAACCTGCATCGGCGAATCCAAAGAATCGACAGCCGCCGCCTTGTAGAAAAAATCCTCCAGCGTCACGTTGTTCGAATCCGTGTTCATGCCGACTTTGTCCTGAAACCAGTCCGCGCAGGAGAACAGCAGGAAGAGAAGGGTGAACTGAAAGATGAAAAATGAAGATTGAAATTTGAAGGATGAAAATTTTCGGCACATTTTTACTGCTCCCACCAGCCGTAAGAAGGATTTTCATGATACCAGTTGTCATCATCATGCAGTTTGAACGGAATCCACTTTCGCCTTTCTTCCGCACTGCTTATTGAAATTGAAGTTCCGTTGCATGAAAGCGATGCCGACTTGTAGCTTGAAAGAGAGAATGCTATCGATGCTGAATATGTTTCCAGCTTATTTGCGCTGTCATTCGGTTTGACAGTTATCGTCGTTGAATCGAATGACACTGGATAAGAGCCTGACCAAGATTGCCCCAACAACGATTGTCGTTGGATTTTTGATTTTGGGATTGTAATTGAAATAAATCCTTTTTCAGATTCCCCAGGCGTAGACAAATCCGTACTGTAATTAGTAATGGAATATGTATATGACGGAGATGTTTTTGAATCATGATTTATTTCATACGAACCAGATATTGTGCCACTACCAGTTTCCTGTGTATCAAAATCAAGTTCTCCAATTTTATACATGACATCATTCATCTGAATCATCGCACTTCGTATCAACTCATTCGTCGTAATCTGCCTGTATCCGTACACTGAATCATCGTTTCCGATTGTGACGGTTTTGGTTTCGCTCTGTCCCTGTCGTACAAGCGTCAGCTGGTAATAGTGCTTTGCGTCGCGGAGTACCATGAGCGGGCCAGCAGTGTTCAGCATTGTGCCGTTGCTCACGGATTCCGAAGTCGATATTGCATTCGGCACAAGATAGACGCTGACATCGCCGTTCTTGCTGACTGTCGTATTTTCAAGGCTTTCGGCAGATGAATAATGCAAGTCCTTGTCCAGTGTCGCGACTTTCATCCAGCTGCTGCTCAGATTGTAGTTTTTGATAGAAATGTACGCAGAAGTAGGGCCGATTGAGCGTTCATCGTAGTTCCATTCATCCCAATCGACTTTTTCCGAGTAGTATTTTCCGTCGTCCGTCGAATAAGTGTTATCGGCTTTCAATGTTCCGCCATAGCCGGCAGAGAAATCAACAGCGAGAAGATAGCCTTTGTTCAGCTTTTCAATATTCACGCCACTGTAGTTGTAGTATTTGCCGTCAGTTTCCATCGTCGCAAGTGCAAGATCTGTGTTCGAGTCCGTGACGAAAGAATTTGGAAGACTGATTGAAGATGAATTCTTTGAATATGCGATTGCATACTCGTAAGAGTCTGTCGCAGTCTTCGGAGCAAAACTTACGCTCGTGGACTCTGAAGAAAGAGTCGCGTCGATTTTCGTCCATGAATTTGCGCTGCTTCCAGCTTCCCTGTAATAGACGGAAGGAGTGAGCGAGCGATTGAGAGCTGAATACGGCTTGCTCCATTCGAGCGTCTGCGTTTTGGAGTTTTCGGATTTGTATGCGCGCACTGAAAGTCCATATCCATACGTCGCGCCCTTCGCGTCGCTGACATTCTTGTATGCGACTTTCGAAGATTCTGCTAACGCAACTCCGTCAAACGAGAAGTCAGTTGAGTTTCCGCCTGTCTTTACCGGAATGACGACATAGCCGAACGGAATGCCCCATGAAATCATGCTCTGGTTCAGCTCGTAAGAAGAATTCCCATCGTCGGCTTCCGAATACGAATCGACGAGAGTGAATGTCGAATCGGCATTTTTGACTACCTTCGCGCGCTTTTCCGCAACTGCGTCGCCGTTTATGCAAAGTTCGTTTCCGTCGTACCAGTATGTGTCGCTCTGCTGAGCAATCGATTTTCCCTCGCCGTCATTGTATCTGACACGGTGGATGATGTAGCCGGCAGTTTCACCGACATCGCTCCACTTCACCGTTATGCTGCTGTCATTGATTCCCGACGGTTCGACATTTGCAAGAGCAGGTCCCATCGTGCGGACGGTGTTCTCTGCCGTCGTGGTGTCGCTGGCGGAAACTGACTTTGCGACGAGAGAAAGCGAAATCGGCTTGCCGGAGACAAGCGCGTCATCATAGCCGAAAGGTCTGTTGATTGTGCATCTGTATGTCGTGACGTCTCCGTCTGTCGAAGGGGAAATCGTCGTGTAGCCGGCTGAATCTGGATTTGTCGTCTGCGAAAGTTCAGTATCAGAACCTTCATAATGAGCGGAAATTTTATATTCGCCGTCCGCCTTCTGCACTTCCGGGAACGTGAACGATATTTTGTCGTAGTCCTTTGCTTCAAGGGTAATCTTCGCCGTTCCGAGAGTTTCGAATATCGAGTCGGAAGGAGCGTTCGAAGGAGAAGCGGAAACAGAAAGTCCGTTCGAGGCGACCAGCTGGTAAATTCTCCTGTCGCCTGAAACTGCCTGATGCTCGAATGAAAATTCATCACCGTTTGCCACACCGTCAAAAGCGGCCGCCTCAAGCTCAAGAGTCTCCTCGCCCTGGAAAACGCCGTCAACGACCGGAGTCCACTTTATCGTGTACGCATAGCTTTCGTTGTATTTCCATTTGAGAACGAATTTGTCTTTGTAGCCGTCTTCCACCGTAAAGTTTTCGATTTGCGGAAGTTTTGTCGCGTCATTCGTCACGATGTATTTTCCAGGAGCAACAACTGTCGTGTACGATTCTGCGGCATCGGAAGCGTTTTCCGCGCACACAGAAAGCGAATATCTGTAATACCCCTCGCTTGCAGAATCGATGTTGTTGAAAAGCTGCGAGAACGAATTCAATGCGGAGAGTGTAGAAAATTTGTTGTATGAAATTGAAGAAACCGCATTTTCGTCATCGAGGCTGCTTTTTTCGACTTTCAGAATGTACTCGTACGATTTTCCGAAATTCTCGAACGAAGAAGCAAACGCAAACATAATCGAAGTGAAATTCGCACCGTCATCGCTTTTCGTGTATGAACTTGTCACGCGCAATGTCGGAACTGAAATGCACCAGCCGTCTTCCGAAACAATCGAATCGCTCGACGAAATCGTCCTTTTCGTGTCGTCAACATACGACTGGATTTTGTATGTGTACTGTTTTCCGCGGGAAACATCGGAATCGGAATATGAATATGTGTCGCCGGCAATGTATGTCGAATAATCGGAAGAATCCCACGTCCTTACAGTTTCTATCACGGCGAATGAGGAATCAGATTTGTCTTTCTCTTTTCTCGAAATCACGAAGTAGAGCGGGTGCTGCTCGTATGCGCCGTTTCCGACCGAGACATCGCATTTTTCAGGAAGAGTGAACGAAAGATTGACGGAATCCTCGGAAACTCCCTGCCCGACGCACAAATTTTCAACAGGATTCGGGATGAGTTTTCTTGCAGTTTCCTTGTCCACAAGGTCGCTCGACTCGATTGAAGTCTGGTCTGTGCTCAAAAACGCATCGACCTTGAAAAAATAATTCGTCTTCGGCTCAAGATTCGTAATCGTCGCAGAAAGATTGCTGGCTGAGCTTGTAGTTGAAGAGACGAGCGTCGTCCTGTCAGTTCCGTATGCGGAAATTTCATACAGGACGTTGCTCTCGTAAGTTTCGCCGGTGCAGTTTTCCATCCACCATTTCACAGTCGCGGAAGTTCCGTCGCTTCCCATCTCAATCGACGTGATTATCGGAGTCGCAAGGCTTGAGCCGAACGCAACGTTGCTGAAAGAAGATTCCGAAAGAGATGAATCGACAGCCTTCACCTTGTAATATTTCGACACGCCCGAATTCTCGCTCGCCGTAAAGAAATTCTCGTCGCCAGAAGCTTCGCCAATCTGAATAAAAGAAGAAAACGGAGAATCTGCCGAGTAGATTTTGTAGCGTGACGCGCCCTCAGAGCTTTTCCAGCTGAGCTGAACTCCGCGCAAAGTTCCGTGTGTCGCAGAAAGGCTTGCAGGAGCAACGATGACTTTCGATGCCGAAATGCCCGAAGAAGATTCCGAGCTTTCAGGAGAAGAAAGAAGCTCGTCCGAACAAGCGAAAAACGCAAATGCAGAGAATACGATGAATACAGAAGAAACCGCGTAAGAAACTGCGGAGAAAATGCGATTCCGCCCAAAAACAAAAAATGGATTTTTCATAAAATTTTCTCTCTCTATCTATGTTGAAAAACCCCGAAAAAAAATTCGGGGTAGCACTAGAAACACTAGAAATTATTAAAATTCGATTCGGTCAAATCTCAAGTCTGTACGGCTTTGAGCCGCGCTTTGGATTCCACAGTTTGCGCCTCTCCTCCGGCAAACTGTCGATTGTGTCAGAGACAAATCCGAGCTTTTCGAACCAGTCTGCTGTCTGCGTCGTGAGAATGAAGACGCTCTTTATGCTTATCGTCCTCGCTTTCTCAATCAGATACTCTATCATTTTCGGCCCGATTCCGATATGGGCGCACGACTTATCAACAGCAACGCCCGCAATCTCCGCCTGAGTCCTGTCGTAGATGTGCAGTGCGGCACACGCCCTCACCGCGCCGTCAAGCTCGTAGACGATGTAGTCGTTGTAAGTAGCCTCAAGCATTTCTTCTGTTCTCGGAAGGAGAATCTTCTTGACGACGAACGGACGAATGAGCGACAGGACGGCAGGAATGTCCTCGCGCCTCATCGCACGGAATTTTCCGTAGTTCGAATAATAAATCATCGTGCCCGAACCGAGGTCGCTGAAAATCTCGCACGGAAGAGTTCCTTCAAGTGAGCCGTTCAAAATGTGCACGCGCGTTACGCCAGACGTGACGGCTTTTTTTGCGAGCTTGACCATCGAAATTATGTTCTCGAAAAAGTCCTTGTCCAGATTCTTGTTCTCGGACGTGTTGAATTTCGATTTGTCGGGCTTCTTGTTCACGCTCAAAAACGAATCAAGCTCCTTCACGTTCATCGCAGGGATGCAGCCGTCAGAAGAAAGCCCGATTTCCGACGGAATGTTGAAATATTTCTCGGAAAGTTCCGCATTTGGAAGAAGATAAAAGAGCTTGTCCGCCTTGATGTGTATCGAAAGCTGATTCGCAAGCTGCACGGAAGAAATGTTGTACGGTTTTCCGTTCAGGCTCCAGCCGATGCAAGGAAAAATCGGAATGAAACCGTTGTCGAGCACAGTCTGCAATGTCGAGTCGTCGATTCTGTCGATTTCGCCAGCCGAACCGTAATCGATGCCGGAGAGAACGCCTTTTCCCCTCGCGCGCACCCAGTTTCCGATTACGGCAGTCAGATGCTCGCCCGCAAGGCTCGTCATCACGGCGTTCGACACGTCAAAAGCCGCGGTCTTTATGAGAGGCATTGCTTCCGGCGGGGTAATCCTCGCCCCGTCCTTGATTTTCCACTGGATTCCGTGCTTTGTCAGAATGTCATCAATCATCTGATGCGCACCTGGAACGATTATCACGCGAAGCCCCGCCTCGTGAATCAGAGAAATGTCGCGAATGTGATTGGAAAAAAGCTGCGAATCGATAACCCTGTCATCGATGTGAATGACAACGGCCGCATTTTTGAATTTCTTGATGTACCGAATTACATCGCGAATTCTTTCCGCCTTGTCCTGAATAGAAGCGACATTCGAACCGGCAACAGCGGCGGCATTTCCTCCGCCCAAAGAAAAAGATTCCATTGAAGATTCTTCCATGCGCACATTCTAACAAATTCCGAAGAATATTAAACCTATTCGGAATCTTTAGTTTCTGAACAGGTCTATTCTAAGAGTTGTGAATTTGAAAGAGTCAGCTATTTTCTGCAAGTGACCTAACTTCTTCGACTGAAAGTCCAGCCACCGCCGCAATCTGCTCAAAAGTGCCGAGTTGCATGGAAATGAGATTCTTTGCGACTTCTATGGCTTTATTCTTGTAACCTTGTTCCAATCCTTTCTCCAGACCTTCCTTGATTGAATTCTGTATAATCGTGTTGCGGTCTCTCTGCGCAATGAAAATGGAATTTTGGCGAACCCAGTTGATTTCATCCTGACTTACAGTGCAAAGCGATGATTTCGCGTTCATAATCCCCTCCTCACTTTTCACAAGCTGGTCAATATACTTCGAATACCGTTCATCATCGGCATAGGACAGGAACAACCCCCACTTCTCAAGTTTTGAAAGTTCATCCAACGGCTTTCCTAGCAAATTGTGGATTTTTATCAAATCGAAAAAAATTACATTCAGCTTACCGGAAAGCTCTCCGCCGTTATTTTTTCTCATAGAATACCACGACAAAGCAGAATCGTCATCTTTGTCAAATTCAAAATTCAGAACCGAGATTTGAAATGCGGATGCCGTATTCCAATTGTCGCCTTTCTTATTCATCGTGCTAAGCAAGCGGGCAACCTGAATCTCGGCACGAGAAGCGTAGTCATAGTTCTGCAATCTGGACTGCATCTCAATATCAACCATCTCGCCGTCGTTGAATTTTACGCTCACGTCAAAACTCATCTGATTCTCATCAATCACATCAACAGCAGGTTCATTCGGCATGAGCCACAATTTTTCCACAGGTCTATCAAGCAGCGTCGAAATGAAATCCTTTAACGCAGCATTCGATTCTTCTGTATCGAGCGTGAACATTGCCTTGAAAGAAGCATCGCATCTCGGATTCAGCAATGCTGTCGGCGAAGGTCGCTCTGTCTTTTTCGCAATAATAACACACCTCCGTTTTCGCATATTAATTACCCGCAAAATTTCATTTTCTGCAAAAACGGAGCGTAATTTTTCGTTATAGATGAGCGAAATGCCACAAAAAAAACAGCACTCCAATGTGAAGTGCTGTTTCGGAAAGTTCAAATGATGTTTAGTTCAAATCTGATGCGGAGAGTTTACCGACCCCAACGTCTGTCGGAGCAGAGGTCGGATAGCTTGTCGGAGCAGTGTAAGAATAAGCAGGAGCAGAAACAGAACCTTCACTTTCATTTGCAGTACTGTTATTTACTGCTTTCCAAGAACCAGAAACATTTCCGTATTTTTTTGCAGAATCTGCAAAGAAGAATCCGATGATGTAAGAGCCATTTGTTACAGAATCACCAGTTGTCTTTGAGAAGTTTGCAAAATTGTTTCCTTCGATGTAGAGCTTACTTCCTGCGCGGACATTGATACAGCTTGCTGAATCGCTCTGAGAGCCTGCGTCGAAATAGCAGTCATAGATATGTCCTGTTCCGTAACGGAAAAGTGGCATTCGGGCATTGATATTTTTCCAATGGTTATGATAGAAAGTCACGCGCATATCTTCGTCAGTTGCACCAGTCGTCGTATTCTTGTCAGGACCGTCGTCGCCAGAAGCACACAGACAAGCCTTGTAGTGGTCGTGGAAATAACAGTTTGAAATCGTAATCCAGGTTGAGCCGTTCTTGATGTCCAAAAGTCCGTCGTAGAAATCTTTCTTCCATTTTTCGTCGGTTGAATAATAATAGCCAGAAGTGATTTCGTTTCCGTCCAAATCCTGCGGAGTGAGGTGAGACTGGAATTCGCAGTGGTCAACCCAAACATGAGTTGCGCCGTTCAGAGAAAGCGCATCGTCCGCGCCGCTCTTTGTGTAGCCGTCCCAGCTGATTACTTCGCCGAACATCATGTTGCGGATGATTACGTTCTCACCCTCGACGATGAACTCGATGTTCTGCAATCTTCCCTGATTTGTTGCGTCTCCGTAGATTGTTGAGTTAGAGCCGATTGTGTACTTCTCGCTCAAAAGCGGATTTTCGTTGGCTTTTGTAGAGATTGTTCCGCTGATTGTGATGATTTTCGGCTTGTCAGATGAAAGAATGTCTTTCTTTGCAACGAGTTCAGCATAGCTTGAAATTGTGATTGTGTTTTCTGCACTTGCACCAGCTCCTCCACAGATTGTGTAGCCGTCGCCAGAATCCGTCGTGATTGTCGCATAGCCGACCAAATCAGAAGGAGCGGTGTAATTTGCCGGAATGAAATGTGCGAACATAACCGTGTTTTTCGTGACAGCGACTTTATGAGGATTCTCTTTTGAGCCGTCAGACCAGCATTCAAAAGTCCAGCCTTCGTTTGGTTTTGCAGTGAATGTTATTTCAGAATTTTCCGCGACATTCGAGCCTGAAGCGTCACATTCAACAGAACCCGCAGTCTCATTTTCGGAAATTGCTGAAAGCGAAACATATTTTGTAGTGTCAGTTCCGTAATCGATTCCTTTGCCGTTTACGACAAGATAGTCAACATAATTGAGATAACAGTTTTCATCTGTAATTTCACTTGTTTTTCCGTCAGAGTCGGTATAAGTCCAACTTGGACAACCTGTAATAATAATTGAGTTCGAGCCTTTCTGAAGCGAGACATTTGTCAGATATTCAGTATCTTTCCAGTTTGCCGAAGTACAGTTTGCTGCTTTTACTTTTACATCTGTCGTCATCGCAAGGGGGCTGTCAGCGTTGATAACCTTTCCGTTTACAGAAACCAATGCAGCTCGCCTGCGAGTCACTTCAGTAGCCAAATAATGAATCGCAATTTTTGCATCTGCAATGTCGTTTTCCGCCAAAACTGTATAAACGATACTTCCATTTGCACTTGTACCACCATCCAAATAGCCGGAACCAGTGTATCCTGGAAAATCTGTACTTTTGGTGAAAGTCGTGCTGACAAACCCGTCGCCGTTCTCCTGAATCTTAAGGGTGGTCGTTCCGTCTTCGTTCTGAATTGCCTCGCTTCCGCTGTTTCCGTCGCCGTCGCTGTCACCGCCGGATGAGCAGCTGAATGCGAGCAATGCCGAAAACGCAAAAGCAAAGTAGCTAGCTTTGTAAAAAAATCTCTTCATGATTCACCTCGTTTTTGATTTCGGAAGAAGTATAGCACTATCGGAAATTTAAAATACGACGCGAGATTAGGAAAAAAGCGACATTCAGCGCATTCAACAACTATAGAAGAATTTGACAATACATATTTTTAGGCATATATTCAGTTTTATGGATGTTTCATATTTCTGGAACGGCGTTAACATTGCGCTGTCAAAAAAAAATCTCAACGCGTCATGGCTCTGCAAGGAGACCGGTCTCTCACTCCGCACGATGAAAAACCGAATCAAGAAAGGCATTCTTCCGCGCCTTGACGAGGCTGTTCGGATATCGGAAAAACTCGGCATCACGCTCGAGTCTCTCTGCAAAGGGGCGGACAGGGAAGTCAAAATTTACGATTTCAAATCCGCAAGTGAAATTCCGCACGTTCAGCAAAAAGAATACTTCGACGGAGATTTCAGCGTTCCGGTTTATGAGCAGCTTTTTTCGGCAGGTCACGGTCAGTTCCTTTCTGACGCAGAAGAAGTTTCGGGCTACATCGCCGCACCGAAAAACCTCAAGCAGTATGCGGGACACCTCGCGGCAACTTACGTCCGCGGTGACTCAATGGAGCCGACACTGTTCAGCGGCGACACTATAATCTGCGACAACCTCGGCTACGACGGCAAAGACGGAATCTACATAATCCACTACAAAGGAATGGGCTTCGTGAAACGCCTCCAAAAGACAAAGGACGGAATAAAAATCATCTCCGACAACCCAATCTACGAGCCGATGTTCGAAAACGGCACAAGCGAGGATTTCAGGGTCATCGGCAAAGTCCGCTACGTCATGGAAGAGCGATAAGATTTGAAGCGCACTTTTCCCTTCATTCCTTGCGCATTG
This sequence comes from Treponema sp., assembly GCA_017525605.1. GTDB lineage: Bacteria > Spirochaetota > Spirochaetia > Treponematales > Treponemataceae > Treponema_D. Next base: position 72,827 of record JAFXSM010000020.1, read on the forward strand.
AATACACTCAGCCGCAGTAGTCCTGCCGCCAGAGTCCGTATTCTGCGGAAAGTTCGGTGGAGCGAAAGCGGCCGCCTTTTTACATTCAGAATCCTAATCAGAAACGGAAGCTAAAAATTTTTCACGAGATTTGTCATACGCAGCCTTGGCTTCCGAAACCGACCTGATTTTGATTTCTGGATTTTTTTCATTGTGCGCGTCAATCTTGTCCCCAAGCTCAACGAAAAACTGTCTCATCTTGCCACGATAGACTCCAAGCTTGTCCAAGACTTCTTTTACTGCTGCATAGTCTTCTTTTTTTTCCATGACTTCAAATTCTGTGATGAAATCAAAAAATTCCGTGTAGACCATATTGAAAAAGCCATTTATGAATTGGACTTCCTCTTTAGTGGGCGGGCTCTTGTTGAACTCTTCCTTGAACACATTCATGTTGCGTATTGTTTTGTCTCCGAATTCAGAAAAACTCGAAAGAGACATCTCTATGAACGCATCCTTTTCTTCCTCTGTCTTGAATCCTGAAGAGATTTTCCGTTCAAAATCAATGTCAAAATTAATTATATTCAATTTTAATCTGCAAGAACTGCAATATAAATCCTGAAACGATTGTGTAAGGGGATTAAAAGGTTCGACTACTTCACCAAACTCGGAATCCTCATCCAAATCGTCGGCAAGAAGCTCTTCACGAAATTTGTCATACGCAGCTTTTGCTTCTGGGAACGACATGATTTTGTTTTCGGGATTTTTTTCATTGTGCGCATCAACCATATCCCAAAGCTCAAAGAAGAACGGTTCCATCTTGTCATGATAGATTTGCAGTTTGTCCAAAATTTCTTTTCTTAGTGCATAGTCTTCTTTTTTGCTTTCAAACGATGCAAGGAAATCAAGAAATTCCATATAGACAATTTCAAAGCGGGAATTTATGAATTGGACCTCCTCTTTGGTAGGCTGCCCCTTGTTGAATTCCTCCTTGAACGCATTCATACTGCGGATTGTCCTGTCTCCGAATTTCTCAAACCGCGAAAGGAAATCCTCCATGAACTCACTTTTTTCTTTCTCTGTCTTGAGCCTTGAAAAACTCCCCCAGGGATATGCCATTGCAAAGCCAAGTACATCCATAGTAAAAGAAGCCGAATTGTCATACAAATCCTGAAACGCCTGCGTAAGAGGATTAAAAGGTTTTGGTCGTTCCATAAAAAAAGAGTACCACACAAATATTCAGTGCGGTACTCTTTTTTATAAAAATATAAAAATCAGTATTATCTAAGTCTATTTAGCCCATGCTTCTTGCTCACATTAGCTTCTTTTAGTTTTGAAGCAGCCTCAGCCTCAGCCTCTGTAAAAATCCTCTTTGGAGGATTTTTGCGATTGTATTTTGCAATATTGTGATTAAGGGCTTTTAAAACGCACTCCACAAAATTCCGCTTTTCTTTCAATTTAGTCGTATCACCAGTAAGCGTTTCTATACTATTGTTATAAAATTGTCTTAAATTACGAAGGTTTCGAATTGCCTCAGAATATGCATCGTTGAAACTAGAAATTTCCGATTGCCCCAAGACCGTTCCCTTTGTCAATATTTCAAGAGACTCGGTCGCTAATGCACTCAGTTCTTTTATACAAAACTCAACTCGATTTAATAAGCTTTCTACCGTCTCTGAAAAAAGCCCAAATGAGAAATTGATTTCAGTCGAAGATACCCTTATCAATTCCTCAAGAAGCTCGGAGAACTCTTTGTTTTTCTCCCTGAACTTTTCAAGCGGACTAATCCAATTTGCATTACATGATTCTTTTACAGAATCAAGCCGTTTCATAATTTCCTCAAAAGAGGATTCGTCTGACGTTCTTCTAAAGTTGTAACAGTTGCCAGACATTTTGTAGATTGGGTGCATATATATGCCTCCTTAGTTTTTTTTCAGGTGCCTTCCTCCTTCCTTTTGAAAAGGGCAGAGAGCTTTCCTTTCTATGCGCATGACTCAGAACCTGCAATCTACGCATATAAATAAAAGCTCTAATGTGTGATTGATGGGAAAATAATAAGAAAACAAAAAATCGGAAAGGAATTTTTCTAATTAAAACAAAATTTCACTCCTTGCGCATTGAATACACGCAGCCGCAGTAGTCCTGCCGCCAGAGTCCGTATTCCTCAGAAAGCTCGGTGGAGCGCAGAAAGCCGCCTTTTTTCTTGAAGTCGCTCGGAAGGAATTTCGTCACGCATTCGCCAATGCGCTCGCTTTCAAGCTGAATTCCGATTGCGTTGATTTTTTCGGAATCCTTGTGCGGCGAAATGCTCAATGTTGTCGTGAAAAAATCGAATCCGTTCGCGCACGCATATTCAAACGCCTTTTTCATGCGGAACGCATAGCAGCGTCTGCACCGCTCGCCTTTTTCGCGCTCGGCCTGCAATTCAATCTCGTTTCGGACGTTCGTGGCTTCAAAGTATTCTTCTGGATTGTAATTAGACGCAACGACAAGTTTCACGCCGTTTTTGACGGAATCGGGAAAAACCGAGAGGAATTTTTTCAGTTCTTCAAGGCGGCGGTCGTGTTCGGCAACTGGGTGAATGTTCGGGTTGTAAAAGAAGATTGTCATGTCGAACACAAGCGAAAGACGCTCGATGACGGCGGAAGAGCACGGGCCGCAGCACGCATGGAGCAGGAGCGACTTTTTCTTTCCGGTCTCGCCGTTCAGCTTAATGCATTCATCGACGATTTTTTCCATTTCTTCGTTGTAATTGATTTTTTTCGCGGGATTCTGATGTCGGGTTTCGTTCATGGCGACATTCTACAGCGAACAGCAAAAAAAGGAATCCGCCCACAAAACTTGGGGCAGATTCTATTATGCCGAAGTAGAATTCAAGCCAAAGCCTTATTGTTGTGTGGTGCAGACCCGACTCTTTTTTCTTCGTCAGTGTTTTAAGACTAAATAAAAATTAATTTAAATTCCATAGTTACTCGGTATGAATTATCATATAAAAATTCAACTTTAGTATGAATTTCAGTTCCGCATGAATCCAGAAAAATCTCTTCTTTTTATACAGTTTGGACTCTGCTATAATTTCAATATGGCTAAAACATTCGACGATAAAAAAATCATCTACACAATGGATCGCGTTTCACGCGCGTATGGAACAAAAGTTGTTCTGAAGGACATCTCCATTTCCTACTACTACGGTGCGAAAATCGGAGTAATCGGAGAGAACGGTGCCGGAAAATCATCGCTTTTCAAAATATTTGCAGGAATCGACAAGGACTACACAGGAGAGACAAAGCTCCTTGACGGATACACAATGGGATATCTTGAGCAGGAGCCGTATCTTGAGCCGGGAAAAACAGTCCTAGACATCGTAAAAGAAGGCGTAAAACCGATAACTGACCTTCTGGCAGAATTCGACAAAGTAAACGAGGAATTCGGAAACCCGGACGCTGATTTCGACAAGCTCTGCGCACGTCAGGCTGAAATCCAGGAAAAACTCGACGCGGCGGACGCGTGGAACCTCGACTCAAATTTGGAGCTTGCGATGGACGCATTGCGCTGTCCTCCGGGCGACCAGGTCGTGGACGTGCTTTCGGGCGGTGAAAGAAGACGTGTCGCGCTCTGCCGTCTCCTCCTCCAGAAGCCTGACATTCTCCTTTTGGACGAGCCGACGAACCACCTCGACGCGGAAACAATCGCATGGCTTGAGCGCCACCTCAAGGACTACCCGGGAACAATCATCGCAATCACGCACGACCGATACTTTTTGGACAACGTTGCCGGCTGGATTCTCGAAATGGACAGGGGCGAAGGTTATCCGTTCAAGGGAAATTACACGGAATGGCTCGAAGCAAAGCAGAAGAGGCTTGCGCTTGAGGAAAAACAGGCTTCAGTCCGCCAGCGCGAAATGCAGGAAGAGCTTGAATGGATTCACGCAGGCGCAAAAGGACGGCAGGCAAAGCACAAGGAACACATCACGAAGTACGAGGCACTTTTGGCGGAAGAGTCAAAGCGAATCCAGCTCAAGGACACGCAGATTTCAATTCCGGCAGGTCCTAGGCTCGGAAGCGTCGTAATCGATGCGGAGAAACTCACGAAGTCGTTCGACGACAGGGTGCTTTTCGAAAACCTCGACTTCCACATTCCTGCAGGAGCCGTTATCGGAATCGTAGGCCCGAACGGTGCAGGAAAAACAACGCTCTTCAAGATGATTGCGACTGCTGCCGGACAGAAAATCGAGCTGCCGGACGGAACGCTCGGCGAAGAAAAACCGGATTCGGGCGCAATCAAAATCGGCGACACTGTGAAGCTCGTCTACGTTGACCAGATGAGAAGCAAGCTCGATCCGAACAAGACTGTGTACGAGACGCTCTCAGGCGGTTCCGACCTCGTGAAGCTCGGTGCCGTTGACGAAAAGGGAAGGGCTGTGAACGGAGCAATCCGCGAAATCAACTCGCACGCATACTGCTCATGGTTCAACTTCAACTCTTCCGACCAGAACAAAAAAATCAGCGTGCTCTCGGGCGGCGAAAAGAACAGGCTCAACATGGGTCTCATGTTCAAGGAAGCCGGAAACGTTCTTCTTTTGGACGAGCCGACGAACGATTTGGACATCACAACGACGCGAAGCCTTGAGGAAGCGATTTCTTCATTTGCGGGCGTTGTCCTCGTAGTCAGCCACGACCGCTACTTCCTCGACAGAATCTGCACCCACATTCTCGCGTTCGAGAACAACAGCGAAGTCAAATTCTTCGAAGGAAACTGGAGCGAATACGTCGAGTGGAAGAAGGAAGTTCTCGGAATTTCAGATGAGATTCCGCACAAAACCGTCTACAGAAAACTCACTCGCTAGAAAAACGGAGGACGAAATGAAATACCGGAGAAAAGAGACAATAGACGCAGTTCAGTGGAACGGCGAAAACACGAGCGAAATCAAGGAATTCGCCAAGCAGTTTGCCATGTTCGACTATGCCGACGTGACGAACGACGGAAAGCTTGACCACATTCTCAAAGTCAAAACCTCAGACAAAATCATTGTCGCCGACTTCGGTGATTACGTCGTCCGCGGCGAAAAAGGCGATTTTTTCGTCATGAAAAAAAGCGAATTCGAAGAGCTTTTCGAAAAGGCATAATGAAAAATCCGAGACAACCTGTCAGGCTTTCGGATTTTCAGAAATAAAAAAAACGGAGGAACAAAATATGGTTTCAGAGAAAAACAGGACTGTGGATTTGCTTTTGTGCATTTTCCTTGGCGGACTTGGCGTGCACAGGTTCTACGAGGGAAAAATCGGCACAGGCATACTTTGGCTTTTGACAATGGGATTGTGCGGAGTCGGTACACTTATCGACCTCATCCTGATTATCGTCGGCAACGCAAAAGACAAGCAGGGCAACAAAATCACCACTTGGTAAAATAGACCTGTTCGATAAATTCTGCTTCCGGACAAATTTAGTCCGAGCAGAAATCCGAACGCACGGCGGGACAATGAAAAATCCCCTGCCGTGCGTTTTTATATGCGCCCATTACATCTGCTTTCAAAAAAATTCTTTCCTTGCTTCCTGCAAATTTCAGAAATATAATTTTTTATAATTAAATTAAGGAGGCTATTATGGGAGATTCAAACGAAACACCGGTCATGCCGGTAGACGCATCTGCAAACCTTGACGGGGTGTTCAGCAATGACAAATTCACGGTGCGATATCCGGCTTCGCTCAAGCAGAAAGATGTGCTCGGCTCGGATTTGTTTTTTGAAGACGACAGCGGGCTTGTGACGATAAGCGGCACTTACAATACCGAGGGAACAACTCTTGAGTATTTCAAGGACTTCGCTGAAAACATGGTGTGCGCCATAAAAGGTGCGGGAATGAATCCTGAGGCACCTGTGGTAAAAGGCAAGCGATATGTCATAAAAGCCACAGACGAGGACAACATCGCATACAATTATTGCGTCATGAAGGCTGACCAAATCGGAATAATGGGTGAATTCCGTTTTCCGAAAGATGAAGCGTCCGATTACGAAAAATACGTCGGAGCATTCATCAATTCGATAGAATTCAAATAGGAATTCGGATTTATCAACGCCTGGTAGAATCCGAAAAAATCTGAACGCACGGCAGGGAAATGCAAAACGCTCTGCCGTGAACGCTTGCTTCCACTACACAATGCTTAGAACACACCAGCACCCGGCAAACCGCCACCGTCCACACGGAAAGGTACGAACGAAGTTCGTGCCGTGAACGCTTGCATCCACTACACAATGCTTAGGACACACCAGCACCCGGCAAACCGCCACCGTCCACTAAGAAAGGTACGAACGAAATTCGTGCCGTGAACGCTTGCATCCACTTCGCAACGTTTCGGACACATTAGCACCTGGCAAGCGACTACTTCCAGTAATCCGGCAAAAAGAAAATCAGAAGGTTGTAGAGTTCAAGTCGGCCGGCAATCATTGCGAAGCAGTAGAGGAGCTTGAGTCCGCCGTTCAGAAAGCCGTAGTTTGACGTTGGGCCGAGAGTGCCGAATGCGGGTCCGATGTTTCCGACCATGGAAAGAGAGGCGGAAAGGGAAGTGATTATGTCGAGACCGCTCAAAGTTCCGAAAAATGCGACGAAGAAAACAAACGCAAAGTAGACGAACGCGAATGAACTTACGCTGAATGCAAGCTCGTTCCGGCCTGAATTTCCGTTTAATCTGACGGAGTAAACGCCGTGCGGGTGCAAAAGGCGCATCATCTCGTTTTTTGCGTGGCGGATGAGGACGCACCAGCGAATCACCTTGAAGCCGCCCGATGTTGAGCCAGCCGAGCCGCCGACGAAAAACAACGCGAAAATCACGAACTGTGCGGCAGACGGCCAAAACGTATAATCCGCCGTCATGTAGCCCGTCGTCGTCATAATCGCCGCAACCTGGAATCCAGAAAAGCGCAATGCCGTAAAAAAGTTTTTGTAATACGGAATCAGAATCAGCGCGATGAGAAATATCGAAGCGAAAAACACGAGCAGATACGCCTTCAATTCCGTGTTCTTCCGAAGCTCGCTGAATTTCCGCAAGACAAGATAATAGTAGAGGCTGAAATTTATGCCGGCAAGGAACATGAAAGCGAAGCAGACAATTTCCACCGAAAGAGAGCCGTAGCTTCCGACGCTTGCATTTTTGGTTGCGAATCCGCCAGTTCCGAGAGAAGAGAACGCATACGAGAGGGAATCGATAAAATCGAGTCCGCAGATTTTCAGTGCGATTACATGAAGAAGCGTGAGCACGCCGTAGATTAGCCAGAGCATTTCGGCGGTGTTCGCCATTTTCGGGGTGATTTTTCCTTTTTCAGGTCCTGTCGATTCTGCCTTAATCAAGTTGAATCCGCCAACGCCGAGCAGGGGAAGAAGCGCGACCGTAAGAGCAATCACTCCCATTCCGCCGAGCCAGTGCATTTCGCATCTCCAGAGGTTCACGCTCCTCGGAAGGGATTCCACATCGGAAAGAATCGTGCAGCCTGTCGTCGTGAATCCAGAGCAGCTTTCGAAGAACGAATCGACGAATGACGGAATCGCGCCGGAGAGAAAAAGCGGAAATGCGCCGAAAAGCGAAATCGAAATCCATGCAGTCGCGACGAACAAAAATACGGAGCGTGTCGAAAAGCGCACCGAAACTTTCCGGCCGAGAATGAAAAAAACTGTGCCGAGAACAACAGAAATAATCATCGGGATTGCAAATGCTGGAATCACGGAAGATTCGCCGCAGTAAAAAGCGACCGAAATCGGAAGCAAAAGCGAAAGCCCGATTACGGAGAGAATCACAAAAATCATTCGGAAAAAGGCGAAAACGTTCATTATTCAAATCTCTCCAAAACGTGCTGGCTGTCGGTTTTCGTTGTTATGACGACGAGTTTGTCGCCGGCGTTCAGAACTGACGCACCGCTGAGTTTCGCATAAGACTCCTCGTCTTTTTTGTGCCCCATGAGAATCAGGAATTTTCCTGGGTCTGAAATTTCCATGAGCTTCTTTCCTTCGACTTTGGAATTCTCACCGACTTTCACCTCGACAATTTCAAGGAATCCGCCGTTCACAGTGTGTATTCCAGAGACTGACGAGCCGCGAAGATGGCTCATAATCGAATCGACGACTGTATCGCGGACGGGAATCGCAACGTCGATTCCGAGTCTGTGCGCAATCGCTCCGTATGCGTCGGACGCGACGAGCACGATGCTGTTTTCGACTCCGAGAGATTCGATGTACGCCGCGGTCACGATGTTCTGCTCGTAATTGGAAGTCGAGCAGATGAGAAGGTCGAAATCGTCAATCTCCTCTTCCTCGATGAATCCTTCTTCCGTAACGTCCGCATTGAAAACTTTCGCAACGCCCGCGAATTTCTCCTCGGCAACGCTCGCCCGCTCAGCATCGCTTTCGATTATGACGAACTTTGCACGCTGACGGCGGAAGAATTTCTTTTCGCCAAGCTGCTTTTCGCCAAGCCGCTCCGCAACAAGGGTTCCTATTCTGCCCGCACCGACGAGCGCGATTTTGCTGATGTTTTTGATTTTCGAACCGCACAGATTCAAAAATTCCTCAAGGTGCTGGCGTTCGAGAAGAAGCCCGAGCACGTCGCCCGCGTTCACAATCGTTTCTCCATACGGAAGCGAAGTCACTCCGCCACGCTCGATGTACGCGACAAGGAATTTTTTGTCCGTGAGTTTCCAGAGATTTTTGAGCGCAGTTCCGTCGAAGGGGCTATCTGCAACGACGTTGATTCTGAGTATTTCATACGGCGAGTTGTCGAATTTCAGAGAATCCATAATCGAATTCTTTTCTATTGAATTCACAATTGCCTGCGCCGCCTCGAAATCGGGGTTCACCATGAAATCGATTCCGTAGAGCGGCCTGTTGTTTTTCGTGAACGACGAATGCTTCTTCGCAGCCTCCGCCGTGTTGATGTAATATGCGTAATTCCTGACACGCGCGATTTTAAGGATTTTCGGATAGACCGAATCGACGAGCGAGCAGGTAATCATGTTCACCTCGTCATCGGCAGTCACGCAGACGAGGGCATCGGCATCGGCAATTCCGGCATCTTCAAGAACTGCAAGGTTGTTTCCGTCAGCAAGAATCGCGCCGCAGTCGAGCCTGTTTTCCGCATACGCGACCGCATCTTTGTTGTTGTCGATTAAAACAACGTCGTTTCTTCCGTCAACGAATCTCTTTGCAAGCTGAATTCCGGTAAAGCCGGCACCGATTATGAAAATCTTCATAGAACGAATTTCTCCAGGAAGCGACCGACTCCGCTTTCGTTGTTGTCGAATTCAGTCACGAAATCCGCGATTCCTTTTATGTACTCGTTTCCGTTTTTCATCGCGACTCCGTAGCCGCATTTTGAAATCATCGACTCGTCATTCATTCCGTCGCCGAACGCCATCGATTTTTCGACTCCGAATCCGAGCCTTTCGCAAAGCCACGAGACCGCCTCGCCCTTTCCGCAGTCCGGCGGCAGAATTTCCAGAAAATACGGCTTGCTTGTGAAAATGACGGCTTTCTCCTTGAATTCGTCCTTCATTTTTTTCATAAGCTCCTGTACTTTCTCAGGATTTTTCGGGTCGCACGGAACGAGCATCTTCGGAGAGCCTTTCGACAGCATCGCAGGATAATCGTCTTCCTGTACGCCTTTCACTTTGCACAAATTGATGTCCATCTCGATCCACGGTGTGAGCGTCCCGTAGTGGATTGTGTCCGTCGAATAGATTTGCGTCTGCAATCCTGCCTCGCGTGCCATTTCGTCAGCCCGAAGCAGAATCTCGCCTTTGACTTTGTTGCAGAGAATCTGCACGCGCTTATGCATGTCGAACACGCTGCATCCGTTGATGGCGATAACGTAGCGTCCTTCCTCGTGGCCAGCAATTTCAAGACGGCGGACGAAAGGAACAATGCCGGCTTCAAGCCTTCCTGAGCACAAAACAACATAAATGCCGCGTTCCGCACATTTTCTGAGCGCAGCAACATTCTCGTCTGATATTTCCGCTTTGTCATTGAGCAGAGTGTCGTCCAAATCTAGAGCAATAAGTTTCACATCAAGTTTCTGATTCATAAAAATAGTTTATCATCTTTATTGATTTTTATGGGGATTTCGCTCCTAGGGCGATAATTCTTATCGAACAGGGGCAAGTTGTGCACATTTTTAAAGTTTCCATTCAGAATTTATCAGAATTTACAGAAAAAACGGAGTTATCTACATGAGTTATCCACAATTTATTCACAAACTACCGATAGTTAATTACCTCGATGAGATATGTTCCAAGCTGAAACAATCAAAAAGCCGTTTTCTTGTACTCACGGCAGAAACTGCGGCAGGAAAATCTACGGCACTGCCGGTCGCGTTGCTTGAGCATTTTGAAGGAAGAATTCTTATGACGGAACCGAGAAGGCTTTCTGCGGTCGCAGTCGCAACACGCGTCTCGGAAATACTCGGAGAAAATGTCGGAGAAACAGTCGGCTACACGCTCCATCTTGAATCGAAAAAATCGGACGCAACACGGCTGGAAGTGCTTACAGAAGCCATTCTGACGCGAAAACTGCAGAGCGACGCGCTACTTGAGGATGTGAACGTCGTCGTCCTTGACGAATTCCACGAGCGTTCCGTTCATCTTGATTTGGCACTCGCATTTCTGAAGCAGGCAATGGACCTGCGCGACGACTTGTATGTCGTCATCATGAGCGCGACAATCGATGCCACACCGATAGCAGAATTCCTGAATGCCGAGACAATCAGCATAAAAGGCAGGCTTTTTCCTGTTGAAACTGAGTATTGTGCAGAAAATGTGGATAACTCTGTGATTTCCTTATTAACTAACAAACAGTCGTTAGTTAACCCGTCCGAAAATCTAAAAAATGTGGATAGATTGTGCACAACTGCAAATGATTTTGAAAATTCTTCTAAAGAATTCTCCGAAATTCACCGATGCGACTCGATTCTCGTTTTTCTTCCCGGAATTTACGAAATAAACAAAGCGAAATCTTCAATAGAAGAAAAACTTCGCGCACTCGGCATGGAAAACGACGTGGAAATTCTCGTCCTGCATTCCTCGGTGCCGCTCTCATCGCAAAAGAAAATCCTCGTTGGCGCAAAGAAAAGCGAGCCGCGCCGCGTCATTCTCTCATCGGCAATCGCGGAAACGTCGCTCACAGTTCCCGGAGTGTCGATTATCGTCGATTCAGGGCTTTCCAGAATCAGCAGGATGGACGTTTCGCTCGGAATGGAAAAACTGGTCACGGAAAGAGAAAGTGAATTCAGCGCGGAACAGCGGAAGGGACGGGCGGGACGAATGATGAGCGGTCGGTGCATACGGCTTTGGAAAAAGAGCGACGTTCTGCAAAAATCAACTCCGCCGGAAATTTTACGGACTGATTTGGCGCAGCTCGTCCTTGAATGCGCAAAGTGGGGCGCGGACGAAATCGAAAAGCTCGAATGGCTCACACCACCATCAAAATCCGCATGGAACGCGGCAAAGAATCTTCTTTTGATGCTCGGTCTAATCGACGAAAATTCAAAGCTCACGAAAAAAGGAGATGCCGCTCTCAAAATGGGGCTTCCGCCACGGCTTGCGTGCGTCGCATTGTGCGGCGAAAAAGCTATTCCGACCGTAATAAAATTCAGCGAATACGGCGACGCTTCCGACGAGCGAAAAAGGGCATTTGCGGACGACCTAAGAAAACGGCTTTCGAAAGCGAAATTCAGCGAATCAGCGGAGAAAAATTCAACGAAGGTTTCGGAAAAGGAAATTTTGCTTGCGGGGTTCCCTGACAGAATCGCGAAGAGAATCGAAGCAAAAGAAAGCGGGACGGTCTATCAGTTTCCGTCAGGAAGAAAGGCTGTCCTAAAACTAACGAACGGCAGCGAATGGATTGTCGCAATAAAAGTCGATGCGGGTGAGACGACAGGAAAAATCTATGAATACGAAATTCTCGACTCTAATTTTGCGGAAGAATGGCTTTCGTCACGCGCCTCAGTTTCAAAAAGCACGTTTTTGGACGAAAACATGAAAATTCAAAAGAGCGAAAAACTGCATTACGGAAAAATAATCCTCAAGGAGAAAAAGCTCCGTGCAAGCAGCGAAGATTTTTCGGACGCGGTATGTCAGACGCTGAAAGAGAAAGGTTTCAAATGGCTGAAAACAGGAAGCAAAACGGAAGAATTTCTTTCCCGTGCGATTCTCTATGCCACCAAAAAAGGCGACGACGAATTATCGGAAAAAATCGACACGCTTTCTGAAAACGCAGAAATCTGGCTGAAACCGTTTTTGACGGGCGGGAAAATCGACGAATCAATTGTGATTGACGCATTGCGATATCATCTTTCCGCCGAAAAAATCGACAAGGATGTTCCTTCCGAGATAAAACTACCGAACGGTCGCAAAAGAAAAATCTCATACGAAAAAATCCAGTCGAAAGACGAGGAAGGAAAAATTCAAATCAGGCCTGTCATGGAAATCATAATCCAGCAGATTTTCGGCTGCTTCGAGACTCCGAAAATACTCGGAATGCCTGTTCTCCTGAAACTTCTGTCGCCGGCACGCCGCCCCTTGCAGATAACCGACGATTTAGCGAATTTCTGGAACGGCGCGTGGATTGAAATCTGCAAGGAGATGAAAGGACGCTATCCTAAGCACAACTGGGACTACAGGATAGCGGAAAAAGACGAATGAAAGACGAAAATCAGTCCGAGGAAACTAAATCAACTCTCGGATTGCAAATGCGATGTCGCGGATTTCACGCTGGGCATGAGCGTCGCAACGGAGCGCGAAGAATCCGTCCCAATCGCAAGGGCGACCTGTCATAACGATGACGGACGCGGCTGCATTCGGAAGGACGGCTCGTGCATCCTCGGCACGCAAGTGCAATTCATCGACGAGCGCGAAATAATCGCTTTCGATCCGTGAAAGCATCTCGGAAATTCGGTTCGTGACTTTCTCTTTTTCTTCGTCCGAGAATTCTTTTTTGTCGTCGAAAATCGGCATGATGAAATCGATTGAGTGCCCGAATTTCTCGCCCGAAAAATTACAGTAACGCTGCGACTGCTGCGAGAACGAGAACGAGCGGTGGCGGACGAGCTGATGAGTACATGCGCGGCTGCACACAAGCTGGAACGTACGAGAAGTGTGGAGATATTCGACCTGCTTTTTGATTTCAGAAGGCAAGGAAGAAAGATATGCGCCGTCAACAAGAGCGATTTCTGAAGAATCCGAACTAGTTTCTTCCTTTATATTTATATTTGCTTCGAAAAGGAACGGATAGAGCGATTTGAGTTTAGCGTAAAATGCGGAATCCGCATTGCAGTTTTCGAGCCAGGCACGGACGTTCGCGGACACATATTTTTTTCCGCCGACTTCGCTCACGGAAAAGAACTTTTTGCATTTGATTCCGCTCTCGACATCGAAATCCGCACTGACAGCAAAGCAAACGCGCTCATGCTCAAGCACGGAACTGTGCCCGGATTTTGCGATGTTCGTCAGGAATTTCACATACGAATCGTCATTGATTTTCGAGTCCGACTTGTAGCAGACCCTGCCGCAATACTCCATTTTCTTTCCGGGAGTATCATTCACAATTTCTTTTACAGATGGTTTTACAATATTCATGCGTCAATTATAAATAAAAAACGAAGGATGGACATTGAAGTAAAACGAATATGATGTAGAAAGCAAAACACACCAACAAAAAAGCACGCCCCAACAAAGAGCGTGCCTTTAAAACTCATGTCATTCTGATTTTGACTCAGAATCTCTTGCTGTTATTTTGCGTCATCAACCAAGGTTTCTGCAGAACCTGAAACTTCCAAGTCAAAAGAAGGATTATCGCCACCGACAACTGTAACAGTCGTCCATGTACTTCCATTAGACTTTTTAAGAACGATATCGCCAGAATCTACTTTTCCGCTAGAGCTGTTGAAGCATGAACCTTCATAATCTCCCGATGCCATGTATTTCTGAGTTTCAGAAGCAGGAATGATTGCACCGTTTGAAAGCTGTCTGTAATACAAGTACCACTTGCCCCTACTAGTTCCCTTGTAAGAGAACATAAGCTGATAGTAACAGTGTTCATAATTGCCATATTTGAATGTTGCATCAGAAGTGTCGAAATAATGAATCATGTTCGAGTTTCCGCTTGATGCAATTTTGAATGACAAAGTTCCCTTTGCGTTCTCAGCAGAATCTGTTGAAGATGAAGCAGATTCGTTTGTTATTGAGATTGACTTCTTTGCGACAGGTCCGAGAACAGCTTTTGCAGAAGTAGAATCTATATAGAAGGCTTTTGCAACGATTTCAGCAGATTCTGACAACTTGAATGAACCGCTGTAAATTGTCGCAGTTCCGTAATCAAAGTACGAGCCATATTCCGACTTGTCAGTCGCAGAGTCATAGGCAGTTTTGTCATAATTAACAGTTACATCGCTTCCATCAAGTGTGTAGGCAATGTAAACATCTTTGCCGTCATACTTTTCTGGAGTCGTCATCGTAACAGTCTTTGAAGACTCGTTATAGCTGATTTCAACAACCAATTCATCATCTTCTTCAGTATCCGAACATCCAAAGAAACCAAATGCGGCAACTGCAACGAGCGCGCCGCCCAAAATTTTTTTGAGATTTTTCATAAAATCCTCCTTAAAAAGATACCTAAAATTATAATCGAATTCTAAAATTGATTAAAAGAGAATAGAATCTATTTCATTATGGAAAAACTTCTTAATGATATTATCTTGAGTTCAAAAATCGAAATCATTTCCCGCACTGACGGAAATCCGAAAATAACAAAAATTGCATTCGACTCGCGCGACGTGGAGGACGGGACGCTCTTCTTTGCGCTTCCGGGCACGCACACGACGGGCAATGTATTTATCAAGTCGGCAATCGAAAACGGCGCAAAGGCTGTCGTTTACGAGGGCGACTTCGACGTTTCGACCGTGAAAAGCGACATTCCGCTTTTGAAAGTGGAATCGGCACGAAAAGCAATGGCTCCGGTGTCAGCTTCTTTTTACGACAATCCTTCGAAGAAGCTCGGAATAATAGGCGTTACGGGAACGGAAGGAAAAAGCTCGACGGTATCGTTCGTCTGGCAGCTGCTAAGGCTCACGGGTCACAAGGCGGGATTCATCTCGACGGTGCAGTATTCGCTTGGGGGGGAAGCGGAATCGAATCCGCAGCACACGACAACGCCAGAAGCTCCGATAATCCAGAAGCACCTGCACGATATGGTCGAAAACGGATGCGAATACGCCGTAATAGAAACTTCGTCGCACGGTCTTTCGCCGAAACTCAACAGAACCGGAAACATCGATTTCGACTGCGGAATTTTCATGAACGTCACTCTTGAGCATCTGGAATTCCACGGGACGTTCGAGCAGTACAGGGACGACAAGGCGAATCTTTTCAGAAAGCTTGACGAATGCAGCCACGAAAAGACGATTCTCGGAAAGAAAGTGTCCGTTCCGTCATTCGGAATCGTGAACCTTGAGGATCCGAGCGCGGAATATTTCATCAAGGCGACGAAAAAATGCGTTCTCGGATTCACGACGGAAGGCAAGGCGGGAAAATCCGCGGCGGAAGGAACGGAAGCAAAGCCGCTGCCGAAAATCCCGGATTCAATTCCGGTGCTTCTCGGACGCAACATCGCTTCTGCACGTTTCGGACTTACGTTCGACATGACGGAGCCGAATGTAATCGACGAGCACGCAAAGCCGATTCCGCGAAAAGTCATTCATGTAAAGTCGTCTCTTCCTGGCGCATTCAACACATACAACTTGATGGCATCGATTGCGGCAGTCTCGCGCCTCACGGGAACCGACATCGAGACAGTTTCCTCATTCGCGAAGGAACTCACGCCGGTGAAAGGCCGCATGACCGTAATCGACGAGGGACAGCCGTTCGAGCTTATCGTTGACTACGCGCACACGCCTTCAAGTTTCGAGACGATTTTTCCTCCGATAAGGCACAGATGCTCAGGAAGAATCATCTCGCTGTTCGGTTCGGGCGGGGAGCGCGACAGGAAGAAGCGGCCATTGCAGGGCGAAATCGCGGCAAAATTCTCAGACATCGTGATTCTGACGGACGAGGACCCGCGCGGAGAAGATTCAGTTGAGCTTCTGAAGGAAATCGCGGTCGGCTCGGAGAAAGCAGGAATGAAAATCGGAGAGAATCTCTTCATCATTCCGGACAGACCGACGGCAATCCGCGAGGCATTCAAGAACGCAAAGAAGGACGACATCGTTCTGCTTCTCGGAAAGGCGCACGAGAACAGCATCATCTACAAGGACAGGACGATGAAATACGACGAAATCGCGGAGGCGAAAAAAGCACTTTCGGAGCTTGGATTTTCAAAGGAAGAAAAATGATGAAGTCGCAGCTTACAACTCTCTGTTATCTCGAAAAAGACGATTCGTATCTGATGCTCCACCGTGTCAGCAAGAAAAACGACATCAACCACGACAAATGGATTGGTGTCGGAGGGCATTTCGAGCACGCGGAAAGCCCGGAGGACTGCCTCAAGCGCGAAGTGATGGAAGAAACCGGCCTGACGCTGAACTCGTTCGAATTCCGCGGAATCGTCACTTTTGTGTCCGACGACAGCGAAGCGGAATATATGCATCTTTTCACGTCAAAAGATTTTTCCGGCGAGATGCGCGAATGTGACGAAGGAAAACTCGAATGGGTCAAAATCGACAAAATCGAGTCGCTTGAATTATGGGAGGGCGACAAGATTTTCCTCCGTCTTTTAAAAGAAAAAACTCCGTTCTTCTCACTCAAACTCGTGTACAAGAACGGAGATTTAGTCCACAAGGAACTCAACGGAAAAGCGATTTAGAAAGAATCAAGCTTTCTCAAGTTCCTTCTCGAATTTTCTGTCTTTCGGCTCTTTCGCAGGCTTGTAAAAAACTGCGACATTGCCGATTGTGCGAACGTGTGTCGAAGAAGTGTACTGTTCGATCAACTTGTCGAGCTCGCCCTTCAATCCGCCGGCTGTCTCGTCCTCAGCTTTGTTCCTGACGATGAGATAGCGGACTTTCACAAGCTCGTGCTCGTCAAGAAGCCTCGTAATCTGTGCAGCCTGCTCCTCGTTGAACCTTTCCTTTCCGATTTGTGCAAGAGGTTTGAGCGGCTGCGCGTGCTTCTCCAAAATTTTTCTCTGTTTGCTAGTCAATTCAATCATTCGTCCATTTTATCACCACAAGGAATCATCGACTATAGTTTTTTAGCGAACGGGTTCCGAAAGAAAATCAGACAACGCTCGATTCAGCAACTTATTCAATAGAAAACTTCGCGGAAAAATTGCATTATTTTTCCGAACAGAAAAATGCAAACTACGGAGACAAAAATGACGGTCAGCGATTATTTCGACAAACTTCCTACTTCATGGAAAAACGCATTCGAAGACGGGAACGGTGAATTCAGAAATTTCTTGGGCGAGATTGAAAAAATCTATCAGGAGAATCCAGAGTGCACGCCAAAAAAAGAGCAGATTTTCCGCGTGTTCGAGCTTTGCGATTTCGACAAAGTGAAAGTCGTTTTCTTGGGACAAGACCCTTATCCGAACAAGGATTGGGCGTGCGGGCTAGCGTTCGCATTCGGAAACAACGAAAAGCCGCAGCAGTCGCTCGCCAACATCTTCACGGAACTTGAACTGGAAGGTTTCAGCCCGAAGGACTCTTCGCTCACCGGCTGGGTCGAACAGGGCGTTCTCCTCATGAACACGTCCCTCACTTTCGTTCCAGGACACACGGAGCTGATTCAAAAATGGCAGAAGCACACTTCGCGCGTCCTCGAAAAGCTCTCGGAAAACAAGGACACGACCTTCATCCTTCTCGGAAGCGCGGCCCAAAAAGCGGTGAAAGCGAAAGGAGAGAACGTGTTCAAGGCCGGCCACCCGTCGAACCTCTACCAGACGGCAAAAAAATACTTCTTCCCGCAGGCGAACAAAACCCTCTTCAAAAGGTGCAACGCATTCCTCAAGTCCCACGGCAAGCCGGAAATCGACTGGTCGAGGACGAAGTGAGAAGAAAGCGATTCCATGATAGAATACAACAGATGAACAAGAACAAAAAAGAAAAGAAGCCGAGGACGATAAAACCGATAGACCCGAAGATGTGGGAGAGGATTCAATCATTGAGATTGCTGGACGATGATTTCATGACAATCGTCTTTTCGGGCGACAACAAACTGACAGAATTTCTTCTTCGGATTTTGCTCAACAGAACGGATTTGACCGTAAAGCAATCGATGACGCAGAAAGAGAAGCACAACATTTTCGGGCGTTCAGTGCGGTTGGACATTTTGGCTGTTGACACAGAAGGCAGACAGTACAACATCGAGATTCAGAGGGCGGACAAAGGCGCGTCGGAAAAAAGAGCAAGATACAATCTTTCGATGCTTGATTCCCACTCGCTGAAGAAGAACGACGATTTTGAAGTTCTGCCCGAAACATACATCATTTTCATAACCGAAAACGATATTTACAAAAAGGGAAAGCCGATTTATCGTGTGAAGCAAATAATTGAGATTGAGGGCGAAAGTCCAATTTCGTTCGACAACGGCGTTCACACGATTTATGTGAACGGAGCATACAACGGGGAAGATGCGATTGGTTGGCTTATGCACGATTTCCGCGAGAGCAATGCGGACAAAATGCACTACGCCGAAATTGCCGAACGCGTACGGTTTCACAAACATGAAGATGGGGAGGTTAGTACAGTGTGCAGAGCATTTGAAGAGTACGGACGTGAAAAAGCCGAAGAAGCGAGAAAAGAAGCGAGAGCGGAAACAAGAAAAGAAGAAAGAACTTCTTTTGCAAAGAAACTGCTTCTAAAAAATAAATTACCGCTGGAAGATATTGCGGAAGTCGCCAATTTGCCGCTGGAGCAGGTGCAGCAACTTGCTGAGCAGATTAAGCATTAACGCATTCCTCAAGTCCCACGGCCGGCCGGAAATCGACTGGTCGAGGACGAAGTGAGGGAAAAGCGAAAGTCCGGTTTCGTTTTTGAAGAGTCTCCATCAAATTTTTTTGGTGGAGGCTTTTTTGTGTCTTTGAAAAATCTCCAAAATCTCCAGCAAGAATATTTTATTGATTTATAATTGAATGTATAATGAAAAAACGGCGTGAATCGCCGCATTTTTTTGCTTAAAGAAGGATTTCCCCATGTTCAAAAAATCCATGACGGTTGTTTCGTCGTTTGTCATCCTTGTGAACCTCATCTTTCTATGCATATTCTTTTTCTTCATCACAGGGATTAGCACGAAGTTTGTCGAGAAAAAAGTTTTTGAATCGAACAAGATTCTTTGCGATGTGATTTGCACAAAACTGCTTGAAAAGCTCAATGAGCCGATTGTCACTTCAAGAATGATGGCGAAGGACTCTTTTCTTCTGGATTTCTTGCGGAACGAGGGAGAGCTGAAGCACGACGAAGAGGTCATGAAAGAGTATCTTTCGCGCATAAAAGACGAATTCGGCTATTCGCAGGCGACTCTCATCAGCGCGAAAACCCACCGCTATTATCGCAACGATGAACTGCACAAAATCATAAATCCTTTGGGCGACAGCCACGACGTGTGGTTCAATAAGTTCGAGCAGAGCAGCGTGGAATATGCGTTCAACATTTACAGAAGCCCGGACGGATTGGACTTCACTTCGCTCTACATCAACTTTCGTATTAACGACGACGACGGCACTTTTTTGGGCGTTTCAAGTCCCGCTTTTGCCTTGAAGGACATTATCGATTTCATAGCCGAGCTTGAAAAGACATACAATGTCAAAATCAACACGACAGACGATTTGGGAACTGTCATGCTTGATAGTAATTATTCAGATATTGGAATCACAAGCCTTGCTTATCTGCTTGGCAAAAAAGATGGGTTGGTTTACAAGCAAAAGGGTCTTTCTGGCTTTGTGGCTTCTCAGTATATTCCAAATTTGGATTGGTATTTTGTTGTCCGTAGCGACGGAGATGGCATAAAAGACAGTTCGCAGTTGTTTTATCTTGTCGCTCTTATTCTTTTTGCGCTTGATTTATTGGTGCTGTTTTCAGTGCGGACTGCCTTGCACGGCAAGAAAAAGATTCTGCTTGAGCCGAAAGAGAACATCGACAACCTTACGGGACTTGCGAACCGCAACTATTTCAAAGAGCAGCTCGGAGAGCGCGGCTATTTCAACACGACGACGTACAAGTGCATCGCGGTTTTCGACATCGATTATTTCAAAGAGGCGAACGACAACCTGAACGGAGATGAGGCATTGCTTTCTGTGGTAAAAACGATGTCGGCCCTGCTTTCAAACAACGGCGTCATTCTCCGCTGGGGAGGCGATGAGTTCGTGGTGCTTTTTGAGATGGGGATTGAAAAGGCGTACAAAATCTGCAAGGAATTCTGCAAGCAGATAGAAGAAGGCAAGATGATAACAGTGTCTGTCGGTCTTACGGCGATAAACCTCTTCGACAACATCAAGACGAATTATCACAGAGCGGCGCGTTATTGCTACCAAGTGAAAGAAATCGGCGGAAACGGAGTGAAAAAAGACTAAATGAAATCCATTCGTACAAGACTTAGTTTGTCCTATATCCTGATGATTATTGCTTTGTGGCTCACTATCGGCGCAATCAGCGTTTTCTATCTTCGCTCAGCCATAATGCAGCACGCCACGACTTCCATGCACTTTATTTTGGACAGCAAGGTCTCTGAATTGAACAACGCTTTCCACTCGCTTTCGAAGAACGTGAAGGGCATGAAAGACTTTATCGAAAAAAGCGATGTGTATGACGACGATTTTTATGACAAGGTGAAAGAGCGCGCTGTTCTTACTCTCGGCGACCAGCCGTTCGTGAAGTCTTTTTATCTGTGTCCTGATTTTGAGACGACAGACAACTCAAAGTGCTTGTTCATGCTGAACATCATGAACGCACAAGGAACGTACAGGGCGATTGAGCTTCAGGAAGATTTTATCGACGTGTCTTTTGACGTGAAGAGCGGAAAGAAGGTCGGCAAGGAGTTCATTCCGTGGTACTATGCAGCAAAAGAAAACCCATTCCCGCAGTGGATAGGACCATACAACAACTTCAATACGGAGCAGCAAAGTTTTACGATTTCGTATTTTGAGCCGCTTTACAAAAACAAGGCTTTCGCGGGCGTTACAGGCGTGGAAATCAGCAATCTTTCTATCCGCTCCTGCATAGACAGCCTTGATTACGGAGAGGCTTTTATCTTTTTGGTGAGCAGCAGCGGCGATTTGATTTATCACAAAGATTTTTTGCAGGGGCTTTGGTCGAGCGATTTTCATCAGAACAAAGACATTGAGAGCGTCAGCGAGTTCTTTTCTGATGAATACGTCAACAGTCAAAAGGCTTACGAATACGAGTACAAAGGCGAGAAGCACAGAGTAATGCTCGAAAGCCTTAGCAACGGAATGGTCATCGCGCTTTCTGTGCCTGAAAAGCAGCTTTTCTCGCTCCAAAACACAATGCTCTTCCAGATGCTGCTGCTGCTTATCATTTCGCTGATGACAGCGGTTTTCATCGTGAACTACCTTACCGACAAAATTGTGCGTCCGATAGAAATCATCACGAAAGCCACGACCTACATTGCACATGGCGAGCTGAATACGAAAATCCCCGTCGCGTCTAAAGATGAACTCGGCGTGCTTGCCTCTTCCATTCTCAAAATCGAAGAGGCTCTCTCTGAATACATTGAGAAAATTCGCGATTTTGCGTACAAGGACTCTATGACGAATTGCAAGAACAAGAGCGCGTATCTCAAAAAGCTCTCGCAAATCGAAAAGCGCATTGCCGAGGATATGTCGGATTTTACGGTGTATGTGTTCGACGTGAACGGCTTGAAGCGCATCAACGACACGAAAGGTCACGAGATGGGCGATGAGCTGATAAAGGCCGCTGCGGGCGCGATAAAGACGGTGTTTTCCGAAGACGAGATTTTCCGCACGGGAGGAGACGAGTTCGCTGTCATCACGGAAGGCCCGCGCGACAAAATCGAGGGCAACCTGGTCTCTTTCGCCCAGGCGGTGGACGAGTTCAACAAGGAAAACGAGAGCAGAATCGAAGGGAAAAGTCTTGACTTCACCCTCGCCGTGTCAGTAGGGTACGCAAATTTCGAAAATGGAGTGGACAAGGAATACAAGAGCGTCTATGACCGCGCCGACAAAGCGATGTACGAAGCGAAAGCAGCGTTCTACAAAAACCACGAGGATATGCGCAGAAAGTAATATTTGCGGCAAAATCGGCTATAATAAAAAGCATGAACACTAGAAAACTGCCGATTGGCATTCAGGATTTTCAAAAGTTTCCGCGTCGCTCCACACTTGGCCTACTTGCAAATTCCGCAAAACGCAAAGGATTTTCGATTGCGGAAGTGAAGAACAAAGATTGGTCGAAAACAATCAGCGAAAGATTCTGCTGAATTTTCAATTTTTACCTTTCATCTTTACAAATAGTGCGCAGAGCAGGAGCGTGGCAGAAAGCAGGGCGAACAGATTCACGCTGGAGAATTTGTCGAAAGAGGAAGCGGCGAACAGGAAAACAACTTGAAGGGCGTTCGAGCCTTGGTTGAAGACGGAAAGAACTGTCGCCCGGTTCTTCTGCATTCCGACAGAATCTATGAAGCGGTTCACGATGCCGGAGAAGACGGCGGAAACCACGGAAAGGGACAGGGGAAGAAGCAGCATCGGAGCCAACGCATAAATCGAAGAGCAGAAAGAGATGGAAAAAGAGAGGACGGCCGCGGCCACCAAAAAAACACAGACCAACCTTCTCTTTCCAAAGCGGTTGGAGAGCGACAGCGCGAGCGGAGTCAGCATGTTCAACGCTGTGTAGCCTAGAATCAAAGCGGTCATCCACTCCTCATCAAGCCCAATCGACTGGATTTTGAGGATGTACAGGAAATTCACGGCTATCCCGGCCACGGCGATGACGCTCGAAAACGCAAAGATTGCGAAGCAAGGGAATTTCGGGATTTGCTTGAAAGCGGCGGAAAGAGAAAGCTGCGGTTTCGATTCAACCTCAAGAGCGCGGGTGAATTTTCTCTCGTCGGGAATGAACAGCGAAGTGAAAAACGCGACAAATGAAGAAAAGAGAGTGGCGAGCAGGAGACCGTCCAAGGCGAAAAAATGATTCATGGGAGCGAAAAGAAGCGTACTCGCGATGAAAGCGGCTTCCCCAAAGTTTCCCAAGACTGCGCCCCTCTTCACAAATTCGTCCTCGTCCCCGGAGCAAGCGGAGTACAGATAAGCGACCTCCGTTCCAGACGCGAGGCTCGCGCTCAACGCCTCAAGCACGGCCTCGGCGACGAAGAACGCGAAACTCCCGCCCAAAAAGAGCATGAACCTGGTGGCAAGAAAAATCACCTGCGAAAGCACGATGGATTTTTTATAGCCGATTCTGTCCGTCAAAAAACCGCACGGAACTTCGAGCGCGAAAACTCCCAAACTCAAAACGGCCTGCAGAACAAAAAAATCCGAAACAGAGATTCCGCAGCGAGTGCGCACCAAAATTGCCGCCGGCGCGAAAAACACCAGCGAATCGCAAAACGACATGACGGCAAGTGCAGGAAAAACTCTCGAAAAAAACATGCCCCCATTCTACAACCATCGCCAACGCACTTCCACCAAAACGGAAAACGGAAAATTGAAAATTGTTAGTTGAATAGCATGTAAAATCTTTTCTATATCTTTGATAAATTATCACTGCGAGGATATCGAACTCAGGAGACGAAGTGATAAACTTCGCGCACATTGACGGCGAGGGAAAAATCACCGGAAAGCAGGCTGAAAAAGCCCCACTCACGTCGGAAGCTGCGGCATTCAGGATTTTCAAAAGTTTCCGCGTCGCTCCACACCTAGTCTACTTGCAAATTCCGCAAAACGCAAAGGATTTTCGATTGCGGAAGTGAAGAATCCCTGCATATTTTCTCATGCTTATCAGTAATTTCCAAAAACTCTTAATTACATTTCAAGTGATTCAGAATAGAATAGACTTGTTCGGTTGCCGGGGTGCGGATGACGTTCTAGGCATTTGCGTTGTGGAGGCAACCGGTCACGGCACGAGCTAAACTCGTACCTGCACGGGAGGGGCGAATGCGTTTTGCCGGGGTGAAAATGTGACCTAAGCAAGTGTGCAGTCTGTCCTAGTTACTGTGAGCAACGTTAGTTGCGAACAAATCCGTGTGTTCTATAAAAATCTATGGTTTTTCTCGGTTGCATCCGATATAATTTCAAAAGAAGTGCAGCCAAAGCTATGGTTGGTCTTCATCTCAGCATTTATGTCCTTTACGGACACAGCCGCTTAGTGTTCCAGACTAGGCGGTTATTTTTTGCTCTCTCGCTTTTTGTGCGATGAGAGGTGGTGTTTACCAGCAAGGATAACCGAGCAAGAAAAGCACGATTATCGCCAAAATCATAATGACTTTATGCAACAACACCGCACGCTCCCCAGCATTAAAAATATGACTCTGCCATACGGCTTCGCCACTAGAGCCAGAAAGACCAACCGCCAGCCTTGTCGGACCTCGCAAAAGTTCCTATGGCTGCACAGTTCCAAAGTGAAACTTTTTAGATTGTCGGCAGATTGTGCGATGAGATTTACGGAAAACGGGTAAGGGAAATCAAAAATGCCTGCCCTTCCATTGTGGAAGAGCAGGCATTGATTAAGATTTAGACAGCCCAGCAAAGTCGGACGACATCAGTTATCAGTTGTTTAGTCAAAACACGAAGTCTGCAACTGCTTCATATACGGGTCATCATAGTCCCTGCCATTCTTCTTATCGCTTCTACCTCGATTTGCGCCGTCTACCCATGCATTTTTTTCTTCAGCGTCGTAGTAAGATGGCGCATTGCTAATACCATACAGGGAGCTCTTATCATACGAATACCCATACGAATACCCCTCGGACGCGCACTCAAGCCTTCGCCTTGTCGTGATTGCGAAGCACAGCGTTGCGACCGTCAGCATCAACGCGGCTGTTGCCAAAATCTTCTTCTTCATAAAAACTCCTTGGCATTTTTACATCTCGCCTTGATGTGTTTATATATCCGGCAATCTCGCCGCTGAAATCACTGTGCATTTCTTGGAACAGTAATTGCGTCGCCGGGAATGCGGACTTTTGCGTTTATGTTGTGGCAAATGCCTTCCATATTTTCAAAGAGAACAGAATGATTCACATTCATTTCGTCCAGGAATTTCTGCATATAAAGCAGAGTTTCGTTGTTGTATTCGATGTTGATTTTGAGAATGTTCCAGGTGTCTTTTTCAGAAAGAACCATATTGAAAAGATTGTCTTCAAATGTGCGGTACGGATTGGTCGGCATAAGGAAAGAGCCTTTCTGCCTGACAAGACGGGAATTCATGTGGTCTGGAGTCATGTTTATGACCGACAAAAACGCATTTTCATACAATCCATTGTTCTTTTTTATATTAGGAACATAGCGAAGAATTGCTTTCTGTATTTCAGGGTGTTTTCCGAATTCGTCGATGTCCTTGTACATTTCTTTTATTTCTTCGGGAAGAAACTTTTTGTACTGTTTTTCAATCCACATTCGATTGAAGCACCAAAGCGCGCATTTGCGGGATTCATCTTTTTTCTTGTCATCTATCGCACTCCTAAATTCAAGAGACTGCACTGCGAAAAACAACGCCACAAAGATTGAAAATGTTACGTCTAAAAATCGGGTTGCACCGCCGAAATGCTGTATTTGCGACATATATTCGTACAAGTCGTTTTCGTCAATGCTTCTGAATACAGGATAAAAAGCGCCGACAGTTCTTCTAAAATCGCGGATTATGCCCTGCTCCAAATCGAACAAATCTTTTTTGAGCGGACGGTCAAAGCAAAGCCGCTGAAATTTTGTAGCAAGATTGTAATCTGCGTGGCTTTGACCTCTGAAAAGCCAGCCGTTCCACGGTAAAAATCCCTGCGTCGCAAGCAAAGTTTTATGGTAGTCGTGATAGTCCGCCTCATCTCTGTCTAAAAAGATTTTTGGAAAATCTTCGCCAAGAACTTCAGATGGGCGAAAGAACAAATCCAAAAGACGCAGATATGATTTTGTGGAATCAGAAAGTTTCAGCGTCGTTTCCCTGTAGCAATTTTTTTTGCCAATTTTTACCGGAGTAAATGAAATCTGCTCTCTACAATCCATTTTGAATCTCCTATAATTTCTTCTGTCTCAATTCATAATTTGCAATTCGATTTTTCTAGCGAAGCGAAGAAAAATCGAATTGCAGTTGACGCTGTCAACTGCAATGGTATACCATTGCAGTCCGCGTAGCGGTGTACATTTTTAATTTAATCTGAAAAAAAATAGCTCAAAGTGATTAGCATCAGTTCCGAAAACCTCCGATACACTTTTCAGATTTCCGCGGTGTTGTTGCGTTGCAGTCAAAAAGCAGTCGTTTGTTTTCTATTTTATAAAGGCGAATAGTGCTAGAATAAAACAAAAAATTTGACCCACAGAACGGTCGAAAAAATTTTGGAGACAAAAATGAAAAAATTCATGGACGAGAATTTCCTGCTCGACACACCGACAGCACAGAAATTGTTTGCGGCATGCAAAGATGAGCCGCTTTGGGACTATCACTGCCACCTCATTCCTTCACAGATTGCCGAGAACAAGCAGTTCAAGAACCTCACTGAAATCTGGCTCGGCGGAGACCACTACAAGTGGAGACAGATGAGAACTTACGGAATCACAGAGGACTACATCACCGGCGACAAGCCTGACTACGAGAAGTTCCTCAAGTGGGCAGAGACAATCGAGCACCTCATCGGAAACCCGCTCTACCACTGGACACACCTTGAACTCCAGAGATATTTCGGAATTTACGAGCCGCTCACAGTAGAGTCTGCTCCTCGCATTTGGGAGAAGGCAAACGCATTGCTCCAGACAGAAGAGCTTTCTGTAAAAGGAATCTTCAAGAAGTTCCACGTGTACGCAGTCGGAACAACTGACGACCCGATTGATTCTCTTGAATTCCACAAGGCAATAGCTGACGGAACTGCACCAATCGGAAAAATCGAGACGAAGGTGCGCCCGTCGTATAGACCTGACAAGGCAATCAACATCAACCTTCCGACATTCAAGGATTACATCGCAAAACTTTCGGAAGTCAGCGGAATCAGCATCAAGACATCTGACGACGTAATCAAGGCTCTCATCAAGAGACTCGACTTCTTCATCGAGAACGGATGCAAGGCTTCTGACCACGCGCTTGAGTACCCGCCATGCAAAGTTGACACAGACGCGAACATCGACGCTGTTGTCGCACGCGCTTTGAACGGCGAATCTATCTCGGAAGCAGAGGCAGAGGCTTACAAGACAAAGGTTCTCGTTGCTCTCGGACGCGCATACGCAGAAAGAGGAATTGTTCAGCAGTGGCACATGAACGCAATCCGCGACAACAACAAGGCAATGTTCAAGAAGCTCGGACCTGACACAGGATTCGACGGAAGCCACGACAAGCCGATGGCGGAGAACCTCGCAGGTCTTCTTTCCCTCATCGAGGCTGCGGGCGGCACACCAAAGACAATCCTCTACACATTGAACCCGAAAGACTACTACTCAATCGGAACAATCATGGGCTGCTTCCAGGGCGGCGGAATCAAGGGCAAAATCCAGATGGGTTCTGGCTGGTGGTTCTGCGATCACAAAGACGGAATGGAGCAGCAGATCAAGGTTCTCGGAAACTTGGGCATGATTCCGGCATTCGTGGGAATGCTCACTGACTCACGCTCATTCCTCTCATACTCACGCCACGAGTATTTCAGAAGAATCCTCTGCAACATCATCGGAACTTGGGTCGAGAACGGCGAATACCCGAACGACGAAAAGATGCTCACGAAAATCGTAAAGGACATCTCATTCGGAAACGCGCTCAGCTACTTCGGAAACTAATTCTCCCTAGCGATTCATAAAAAACAACGAAAGACCTGCTGAATTTGAAAAACGATTCACATTCAGCAGGTCTTTTTTTTGCTCACAGCAATTTCATTTCCTCGATAAAAATTCTCCTTTGCGTTTAATGCTATACTTAACGCATGAAAAAATATTCGATTCAACAACACTCGCACGTTCCCTGCGAGCAAATGCAAAAAAATCTGCCGACGGCAAAAGGGAACGAAAAAGCGAAGGAGGATTCAGAATGCTCTCTTTGAAAATCATCCTGTTCGCGCTCGCCGTAATTTCATTCATCGCCATGCTAGTCACATCCGACACGGAGGAGCTTATCCCGGTCTGGCTGATTGTCTCAATCGGCTCGCTCGTGCTCGGCATAATGCTCTGCCTGAAAATGTATTTTGCAATGAAGATAACGATGGGAGTCGCAGGCGCGCTTCTGCTCATCATCGGCATATACGACTGCAATGACTACGAGAGCGGTGTCGGCGTCTTCTCGATAATCTGCGCGGCCGTCTTTTTCATTGCGCTGTTCACGAAGGCGTTCGGGCTTCTCTATCCGCAGAACTACATGGCGGAGCTTTCTTCCGAGAGCGTGCCCGACGACAACAGCAGCACGGTGTACCAGGGAAGGACCGGGCCGACGGACGAACCTGTCACGAGAGAGAGAAACGAAGTTTGGCTTTTTATGAACGAAGACTAATGGGGAAGAAAATGGCAGAAAACGACAATCTGAACGACGGAATCACACTCGGCGGCGACGTTGCAGAAAACACCGGCACCGCGGAAGGAATTTCACTTGGCGGAGACGAGCAGACAAGGAACGACGAACCGAAGACGGATTCGGAAAATGCAAAAGACACAGGCGAACAGGATTCAAAAGACAGCGCAAGCAACGCGGAAAACACGGAAGCAAAAATCGACGGCAAAAACCGGGTAGATGTCCGTGAATTTTACGAGACACTTGTAGAGCCATTTTTAGAAAATTACACCGGTCTTGATTTTGCAGTTGATTATGAAAATTTCCTTAAAATCGGACGCATTCCGGCGGTCGAAATTTACAGAATCGCGGATATTCAGGTCTACAAGGCAATAACAGAAGACGACAAAAAGCGCATCAAAGAATGGTGCAGGCTGTGGGGTGCGGAGGCGCAGAAACTCGGCAACAAGGAGCAGCAGAAACGCGAGGCACTTGATGCGGCAATCCCGACTTTCATGTACCTGTTCACGCAGGAGACAAAGAACGACGACTTGCGGGACTCTCTCAAAAAAATCGCATGGGCAAATCTCGACTCGCTCATAAAGGACAAATGCAGCGACAAAATCGTGGAGCTTGACGAACTTTCGAGCATTAAGGATGCAGCAATCGATTTGGGCTTGCTCGACATGAGCGACACGGATTCACGAGAAGACTTCAAGAAAGAGCTCAAAGAAAAAATCGAGTATTACGGAGCGAAAATCGACACGATTCATGTCGCGATGAAGAGATTTTTCGAAGAGCACAGCGAAAAGGACTCGACATTCACAATCAACACGACGTATTCGCAGACGGAACTCATCAACGAATTTCAGCGTCTCAAAGAGTTTCACGTGAAACTTTATCCTGAAGAATCCGTGAAATTCGACAACTTCCCGACTTTTCTTGCGGAATGCGGAATCGTCCTCAAGGACAAAATAAAATATTTCGAGGACGACTATTTCGACGATTTCAAGAAGCACGTCAACCTCAAGCAGCTCCAGCAGTCAATCTACAAAGGAACGAAAAAACTCGCGATGTGCAAAGAGTACGGTTTCAGCGACCGCGACTGGGAAACATTCGAAAAAAAACACAACATCATTCCGATTTCAGACCAGGAACTGATGCGCATCAACCAGAGAAACGGAATCATAAAGAACAGCCTGAAAGTCGGCGGTGTCGTTATGACGCTTGCAGTTCTTTTCATTCTGTTCAGGGTGTTCTTCCCGAACGAATTCACGGCAATCGTCTCGAAAATCGCCCCGTCGGAAGAAATGAAGAGGCAGAACATCGAAATCCAAAAGGCAAAAGCCGAACAGCAGAAGGCACTTGCGGAAGCGAAGGCGGCGCAGGAAAGGCAGATTGCGATGGAAAAAGCCGAACAGGAAAAAGCTTTGAACGAAGAGCGTGCCGCACGGGAGCGCGAAAAGTACGAGGAAGAAAAACGTCTTGAGGAAGAAAGGCGAAACAGGGAGCCGAAAACTTACACTGTCGGAATGGGAAGCTCATACGACTTCCACAACTTGCAGGACGCGGTGAACGCATCTAAGGACACTGACACGATAATTCTCGCGCCGGGAGTCTACAAAAGCACGGCGAACATAAACAAACGCATCACAATCACAAGCTCGCCGGACATTGTTTCGGCAATAAAAAGCAAATATTTTTCGTCAAGGGACGTTCCTATCATCGTCATCGACACGAAATCGCAGTCAAAGATTACGGCGAACGTGAAGATTTCGGGCGTAGTTTTCACGACAAACAGTGCGCTCGGATTCACGGCGTTCTCGAAGTACCTTGAATCAAGCGCGAACTACGACAGGAAAGTTGGCGCGAACGTCTCAAAGCGCGGTATCAAATGGACGAATTTCAGCGAAGACCCGATGTCCGCGAGCTACAAATCCATGCTCGACATTTCCGCAAACGTTGATTTTGACGGCGTTGTATTCGCAGACGCACCTCAGAACGGTGTCACGCTGATTTCTGGAAGCCAGACTTTCAACACCTGCTACTTTGCGAACATCACGAACAATGCGGTTCTCGCGCTCGGACACTCTTCCGCAACATTCTCGTCGCTGAACGTCGACTACACTGCATGCGGAGCGGGAATCAAAGCGAAGGAACATTCAACAATCAGCATTGCGAACGCGGAATTCAAAAAATGCCACACAGGAATTTACACGGAAGGGGAAGCGAAGGGAAGCGGAACGAACATCAAATTCAACTCTTCTACAATCGCTTCGATTCGCTCGTCTGGAAATTCGAACATAACCTATAGCGGAATCGAAATCAAAAACAATCTTCTGAAAGGTTCTGCTGGAATCGCAGTCGATGGCAAATCGAATTCGACATTCGAGAACGTCGATATTCAGAAGACATATGCAGGAATCGTAGTCGCAGGCAACTCGAATCCGGCAATCGATGGCTGCAAAGTGCTGAATTCAACGAATTACGGAATCGTCTTCACGGAAAACGCGGGCGGACGACTTTCGAACTTCGAAACTTACGGAAACATTCGCGGAATAATGGTGCAGAAAAAATCAGCTCCGCTAATCGCAAAAGGGCGCGTCCACGACAACAAGGAAGCGGGAATCACTTTTACTGGCAGTGCGAAAGGTCATATCGAGGAAGTAGAATCTTACGCAAACTCGACAGGATTCTCAATCAACGACGACACATCGCCAGTCATCACAAAATCGAAGGCGTATTCGAACAACAACGGATTCCTCTCATCGGAGAACAACACTGCCGTAATCGCAAATTCAGAATCGTACAAGAACAACAATTCGGGATTTGCAATTTACGAAGTCGGAAGCGCAAAGTTCAAGGCGAAGAACACAATCGACGGCTGCAAATTCACGCAGAACAAAAATGACGGAATCAGATTCCAGGGCGCAACGCAGGGAACAATCATCAACACAATATCCGCGCTGAACGGAACAGGCTCCGGTGTTAGCATCTCGGAAAGCGCATACGTCATAATCCGCAACTCACGTTTCACGGGAAACAAATTCGGACTTCGGAACGCAGGAAAAGGCGTTTGCGGAGTGTCGGATTCAGCATTCGAAGAAAACAATGATTCAGGCGCACTCATCGAAGGAAACACAAAGACACTCGCAAAAGACTGCACATTCGACAAAAACCTGGACGGATTCTATGTGAAAGGGAACGCATACGTCGAGGCAACGCAGTGCTCGATGTCGCAAAACAGCAATATCGGTCTTTCAATCAGGGAGAATTCAACAGGCAAATATACGAACTGCCTTACCAAAGGGAACAAGAAGAAAAACACGGAGAACATCACAAAGGCACAGACGAAACCGCAATTCGACAACGACTTTATGACTTCGGTAAAAAACTTTTTCTGATAGCAATTAAACCTGTTCGAAAACTGAAAGTTATCGCTCAGTTTTTGTTTCATGTGAAACAGTCAAAATCTAAAATGTTTCACGTGAAACAGAAATTTGTTTCACAAGATGACAAAAAAAGAGCCTTGCAAATTCAAAAAGCAATTTGCAAGGCTCTTTTCGTTTATTCGAAATACCCGATACTACTTCTCATCGTCCTGGTCCTGGGCGATTCTGTCGAAGCCAACGACGTAATCCTGGTCATCGATGTTTATGATGCGGTTGCCGGATGCAGTGCGTCCCTGCAATGAAATGTCAGAGACTTTCACGCGGATTGTTTTTCCGCGGGAAGTGATGCAGACGATTTCATCATTCTCCGCAACTGAAATTGCACCGATTACAGGGCCTTTTCCGTCAACATTTCCGAAGATTCTCTGTCCGCCAGTTCCGCGTCCGTGTGAGTTGAACTCCTGGAAATCAACGCGTTTTCCGTGTCCGCGCTCCGTGACGATAAGCGCATTCGTGTCAGGCTGAACTGCAATTGCGGCAGCGAGAGAATCCCCGTCCGACAATCTGATTCCGTGAACGCCGATGCTGCTTCGTCCCATCGTTCTGACAGTGCTTTCGTCAATCAGCAACGCCTGTCCTTTCTTCGTAACAAGCATAACCTGACCGTTGCCTTCGGAAAGAATCGCGGAAACGAGAGTGTCGCCATCGTTGAGGATTATCGCAACGATTCCGCGCGTCCTTGCATTCGCGAACTCTTTCGCAAGGCACTTCTTGACGATTCCGTTCTTGGTTGCCATGAACACGCATTGGGTGTCGGAAATATCCTTCATGACGAGTATGGTTGAAATTTCCTCGTTCTCGACAACCTGAAGAAGCGACTTGATATTCGTTCCGCGGCTGCTTCTGCTAGCCTCAGGGATTTCATGCACTTTCACGCCGAACGCACGGCCTTTCGTGGTGATGAAAATGAGATACGAATGTGTAGTTGCCGTAAAAATCTGCGAGATGTAATCATCTTCGACAAGGCTTGAGCCTGAGCCTACGCCCTTTCCGCCCCTACCTTGCGCTTTGTATAGTGTAAGCGGAAGCCGCTTGATGTAACCGAATTTCGAGACAGTGACGACGACATCTTCCTCTTTGACCATATCCTCAAAGTGGAGTTCCTCAGCTTCCTGCGCGACGATATCGGTTTTTCTGTCATCGCCGAATTTGTCAGCAAGCTCGTTCGTCTCAGTCTTCACGAGCGCGAAAATCTTCTCTTCATGGGCAAGCAAATCCTGATAATACGCAATCAAGGTCTCAAGCTCGGCAAGCTCCTTTTTCAGCTCCTCAATCTGCAAATTCGTGAGACGGCGGAGCTGCATATCGACAATCGCAGTTGACTGAACATCGTCAAAGCCGAACCTAGCCTCAAGCGAAGCCTTTGCCTGCTGAACGTCGCGGCTCGCCCTGATAATCTTGATGACCTCATCTATTGCGTCAACAGCAATGATGAGCGCGTCCAAAATGTGCTTGCGTGCAAGTGCCTTGTTCAGCTCGAATTTCGTGCGGCGAGTTATGACATCGACACGGTGGTCAACGAAATACTCGATGAGCTGCTTCAAGTTCAGAATCTGCGGGCGGAGGTTCTGACCGTTCGGTGAATTCTTGTCAGGAACAAGCGCGAGATTAATAACGCTGAAATTCGACTGCAATTCCGTCTTCGCAAAAAGCTGGTTCACAACGAGTTTTGCAATCGCGCCACGCTTCAGTTCAACGACAAGACGAAGACCAGTTCTGTCCGAAGACTCGTCGTTCGCGCTTGAGATTCCGTCAATCGCCTTGTCGCGCGCAAGGTCCTTTATCTTCTTGATGACGTTCGTCGTGTTCACGCCATACGGAACTTCCGTAAAGACGATTGATTCGCGTCCGTTTTTCGCAGTCTCAATCTCGAATTTCGACCTTATGACGATTTTTCCGCGACCTGTCCTGTACGCCTTTCTGAATCCCTCGCGGCCATAGATTACGCCGCCTGTCGGAAAATCAGGGCCTTTTATATGAGCCATCAGCTCGTCAATCGAAATATTCCTGTTGTCGATGTATGCGCCGATTGCCGAAGCGACCTCGCGCAAGTTATGGGACGGCATATTCGTTGCCATACCGACAGCGATACCGGTCGTTCCGTTGCAAAGAAGATACGGGAACTGGGCAGGAAGAACAGTCGGCTCTTTTGTTGACTGGTCGAAGTTGTCAATCATATCGATTGTGTCTTTGTCGATATCCTTGACCATCTCCTCGGCGATTTTCGCCATCTTCGCCTCAGTGTAGCGGTATGCAGCGGCAGGAAAACCGCCGATTGTACCGAAGTTTCCCTTCGGCGTTACAGTCGTATATCTCTGGGAAAAATCCTGTCCGAGGCGAACAAGCGCGTCGTAAACGGAAGCGTCGCCATGCGGGTGATAGTGACCGAGAACTTCACCGACAATCTGGGCACATTTTCGTGTAGGTCCAGAACTTGCAAGATTGAGCTTGTCCATTGCATAGAGGATTCTTCTGTGAACCGGCTTGAGACCGTCACGAACATCAGGCAAAGCACGCTGAATGATTACCGACATCGAATAGTCGATATACGCCTGCCTTACTTCGTTCTCTATCGGAATCTGAATTATCGTTCCGCCTTCTGGTGTTTTTATTTCGTCCATTTCGCTTTTCCCTTATTAGAAGTCCAAGTTCGCCAAGTGAGCGTTCTCGTCGATGAATTTTCGTCTAGGCTCAACTTCCTCGCCCATGCAGACTGAGAAAATCGCATCGGCAGCTTCGGCATCAGGAATCGTGACAACCTTCATCTTGCGCCTTGAAGGATCCATCGTAGTCTCCCAAAGCTCGTCGCCGTCCATTTCACCAAGACCTTTGAAACGCTGAATCGTGTATTTAGTGTTCGCGCCGAGTTTTGCAATCTCCGCGTTCTTCTCTTCGTCCGTGTAAACATACGTTATGTTCTTACCGGATTTGATTCCGTAGAGCGGAGGCATAGCAAGATAAACATATCCGCGCCTGATAAGCTCCGGCATATATCTAAAGAAGAAAGTGAGCAGAAGAGTTCTGATGTGCGAACCATCGACATCGGCATCCGCCATTATGATGATTTTGTGATAGCGGAGCTTTTCAATGTTGAAATCCTCGCCGAAACCTGCGCCGAGCGACGCGATGACAGGCTCAAGCTTGTCGTTGTTGACGACTTTCTTCGCATCGACCTTCTCGACGTTGAGCATTTTTCCCCAAAGAGAAAGAATCGCCTGAGTCTTCGGGTCACGGCCTTTCACGCAGGAACCGCCAGCAGAATCTCCCTCTACAAGGAAGACCTCCGTAAGTTCCGGGTCGCGGAGAGAGCAGTCCGAAAGCTTGTCAGGAAGCGAGAACGAATCCGTAATCGTCTTGCGCCTTGAATTCTCCTTCGCCTTTCTAGCGGCAATTCGCGCGGCAGCTTCGCCAACAGCTTTCTCAAGGATTTTTTCGAGAATCAGAGGATTCATCTCAAAGAAAATCGTGAGCTTTTCCTGAACGAGCGCGTTCACAATCGTGCGGACTTCCGTGTTTCCGAGTTTTTCCTTTGTCTGACCTTCAAATTCAGGCTCAGGAACTTTCATCGAAAGAATGACGACGATTCCGGAGCGGACATCGTCTCCCGTCAATCGCTCGTCCTTGTCGAGGCGGCGGCGGAGCTTCTCGTTCGCGTCCAACGCCCTGTTCAAAACGAACGTGAGCGCGTTCTTGAAGCCGTCAAGGTGGGTTCCGCCGTCACGCGTGTTGATGTCGTTGACGAAAGAGCGGATTCTCTCCTCGTAGCTTGAGTTGTACTGGAACGCAAGCTCGGTGACGACGTTGTCACGCTCGCCAGTAATATAGATAGGTTCTTCAGGATAGAAGAATTTCGAATTTTTCACGGAAGAATTGATTTCCGAAACATACTGCTTGATGCCGCCCTCGAACTGAAAAATCTCCTCAATAGGAGAATCCACAGTGTCGCCGACTCTCTCGTCTCGGAAAATGATTTTTATGCCGTTATTAAGGAACGCAAGCTCCTTCAGCCTGTCCTTGAGAGTTCCGTAATCGTAATGAGTAGTCTCGGTGAAAATAGTTGAATCAGCCTTCCAGCGGATTGTCGTTCCGTGCTTGTCAGTGTCGCCGACCATTTTCACAGGAGCGGTCGGCACGCCCGTCTCATAACGCTGCTGATAGATATGGCCGTCGCGGGAAACTGTAGCCTCAAGCCAGAAAGAAAGGGCATTGACGCAGGAAACGCCGACACCATGAAGACCGCCGGAAACTTTATAAGAACCTTTGTCGAATTTACCGCCGGCATGAAGCCTTGTGAGAACGAGCTCCAATGCGGAAACATGCTCGGTAGGATGCATATCAACAGGAATTCCTCGACCATCATCCTCTACGCGAACAATATCATCAGGCTCAAGCGCGACTGTGATATTTTTACAAAAACCAGCCATAGCCTCATCTATACAGTTGTCAACTGTTTCATAGACAAGGTGATGGAGACCGCGAGGACCTGTAGAACCGATGTACATTCCAGGTCGTTTTCTTACAGGTTCAAGTCCTTTTAAAACTTGAATATTACCCGCAGAGTATGTTGATTCCATAAAAATTCCTTATATTTCTTTTAATTTTTTTCTTGTAAAATGATAAGTGAAATAGATAAATTATACTTGTATTGTCAAGAAAAGTAAAGTTGAGCTAAAATATCGGCATGTCTGAGCAGATTTATAAGGATTTTTTTGAAGAGGCGATGAATCAAATTCGGGACGAATACATCGCGAATGGAAAAGAACGAGATTTCAGATTTTACTTCAATCTTGAATACATAGAGGATACATTTGACACGATAACAGTTTCAGTTCCGTCGGAATTCATGTGGAAACAGATGGAGAAAAACGGAAGTGCGGACAAAATTCAGCAGAAGATAAACGAACTCACGGCACAGGACATAAAGCTGATTCCGGTCGCAAAAAAACAGCAGGCATCAGTCTCGGCGGCAGCGACTCAGAATCAGAGCGCAGCAATCCCGCAAAACCAGACACAAAGGGGAAATTCGCTTCTGAGAAGAGCAACACAGATACAGAAAAGCGCGTACGAGAAAGAGCGGGAGCCGGAACTTCTGCTCGACGACTCCGACTACAAATTCGACTTCAAACCGGCAATCGCACAGCCACAACAGCAGCAGCAGCCGATAGAACAAAAAACTGCTCCGTCGTCAGGGCTCGAACGCTATACAAAAAGCATGGCGAATTTGCAGAAGATGATTGAAAT
This sequence comes from Treponema sp., assembly GCA_017525605.1. Taxonomy (GTDB): domain Bacteria; phylum Spirochaetota; class Spirochaetia; order Treponematales; family Treponemataceae; genus Treponema_D. The sequence goes on from JAFXSM010000020.1 coordinate 110,102, forward strand.
GCAGGAAATGAAGGAGATGGCGGCAACCGCTGCAAACACGATAGCAGAACAGATGCCGACAGAACCGACAACCCGCCAAACGCCGAATTTCTACCGGGAGCCGCAGCCGCAGCCACATTTGCAACCGCAAATTCAGAGCCAGCAGCCAATCAGAGAGATTCCGCAAATCAAGCAGGAAACGCAGGGCAAAAGCGACTACAACGACGACTACCAGAAATATCTCGAACAGGAAATCCGGAAGATGAACCAGAACACGATTCAGAAAAACCTTCCGCAACTCAGGGACGACTATACGTTCGACAATTTCATTCCGGGCGCGAACACGCAGTACGCATACAGCGCGGCAAAACGCGCATCGGAAAAGCCTGGAAACAACGACTACAACCCGATGCTAATCTACGGCGGGGTAGGGCTCGGAAAGACGCATCTTATGCAGGCAATCGGGCATTACATAATCGACAACAACCCGGACGCGAAAATCTGCTACATAAGCGCGGAGTCGTTCACGAACGAATTCATCGCATCGACAAGGAAAAAGACGACCGACGAATTCAAAAAGAAGTACAGGAACCTTGACGTGCTCCTCCTCGACGACATCCAGTTCCTCGAAGGAAAGGAAGCGACACAGGAAGAGCTTTTCCACACGTTCAACGCGATTTACGACAAATTCGGGCAGCTCGTCTTCACATGCGACAGGCCTATAGCGGAAATCAGCGGAATCACGAAGAGGCTCATGACGAGGTTCGCAAGGGGAATCAACCTGGACCTGCAGCCGCCTGACTACGAGACGCGACGCGCAATCCTCGAACAGAAAATAACGAGCCGCGGAAAAAAAGTGAAATCCGAGATAATCGACTACATCGCGCAGAACGTGCAGTCGAACGTCAGGGACCTCGAATCGTGCATGAAAAAAGTCGTGGGCTACAGCGAGCTTATGGAAGAAGAGCTGACGCTCGACATCGCGAAGGAACTTCTCAGGGACAAAATCGACGCGGGCACGGACGTTGGGACTGTGACGATGGAATCGATCCAGCAGGCAGTCGTCAAGCATTACGATCTCAAGCTCGCGGACCTCATCGGAAAGAAAAAGAGCAAGCAGTACGTCCTTCCGCGCCAGATTGCAATCTACGTCTCGCGCAAGCTGATGAGCGAATATTCGCTTCAGGACATCGGGCATGAATTCGGCGGGCGCGACCACTCGACAATCCTGAAAGCCATAGAGAAAGTCGAGGTGCTCCTTAAAACGAAGCCGGAGATTGTCTCGATTGTGCGCCAAATAGAGAAGGATGCCCATATACAGCGGTAATTCGAGGATTCCATCAACAGGAAATCCACAAAATTCAGCCGTTTAGCTACAGGAAAACTACGGGAAATCCACAAAAAATCCACGAAACTGAAGAACTATACGTTTCGCGGATTTTTTTTTCGCCAGAAACGAAATTCATCAAAATCCACAAAAAAAATCCGCATGAAATTTCAGAAAAAACACCGGAAGAAACGCTGAATCTGTGCGTTCTGGAACAAAAATTTAGTTAATTTTCGAATTTAGAAATTCAGTGTTTAGTGAATTCCTAAATTTTTATAAGGATGTGTATAGAATTTGAATTCAACAAAAATTTACTAAATTTCGATCGAATTTAGTAAATTTTTATGCACAGCCATTGTGGAAAACTCGCGAATTTCTGTGGAAATCTTGTATTCGGAATGTTGATAAACAGTCTGATTTCATAAAATTTGTGGTTTTGTAGTTTTCGTGTGCAAAAAATTCAGAGAGTTATCCACAGAGAGAATTCAGACGCACGAGGGCTTCGGGGCACTTTTCCACAAATGCACAGAGCCTATTACTACTACTACTAAATTTATAAATTCATAATTAAATAAAAAACGCCATGGGATTCGAAAAAATCAGAAAGGGAAAACATAAAATCATTTTTCGGTTTTCTAATATGAAAAAACAATCTACACTTCAAGCAGAAATTTTTTTAGGAGCAACTGCAAATGAAATTCTCTTTCAACAGAAACGCGCTGATAAACGAAATTGCAATAGCGCAGGAAATCATCTCTACAAAAAACGCAGATACGATAACGTCATTTGTTTCTTTAACAACCTCAAACAATATGCTTACGATCAAGGCCGTCGACCCGAACATGAATTTTCAGGCGAACATTCCTGTTGAAACTGACATCGACGGAACTTCCATTGTCTTCTGTCCGAAACTTATGAGCATTCTTTCGCTGATTCCTGAGGGCGACGTCCTTTTCGAGACGGAGCAGAAGGAAAGTATGCAGATTGCCGTGATAAAACATTCGACGAAGAAAATCAGGTTCACGCTGAGATGCGGCGACGAGACAAAATTCCCTCAGATTGAGAGCCAGAACGACGTCGAATTCTTCGAGATTCCGGCAAAAGATTTGAAGGAGATGATCTCCCACACGATTTTTGCTGTAGGAACAGACCAGGAAAGGCTTATGCTCACTGGCGTTCATTTTGAGAAAAGCGAGAACGACCTCGTGCTCGTCGCGACAGACCGTGCGCGCGTTGCTTACGAGGCACGCCCTCTTCTGGCCGATGTCGCCGAGCTCAAGCCGATTATCGTTCCTCCGAAAGTCCTTAACATCGTCGCAAAGCATTCTTCGGACGAGGGCAACATCTCTCTTTCGATTACGGAAAAGAGCATCATTTTCAAATTCTCGAACTACGTCATCTCGTCGAACCTGATAGACGCAGTTTATCCGAACTTCAGACGGATTTTCCCGGAGAATTCTCCGTTCAAGTTCATCGTTCAGCTGGACGAATTTGCGGCGGCTGTAAAGCGCATCTCCGTAATGAGCGAGGACAAGGACAGGGACAAGGTCCGCATTTTCTTTGACCTTGCGCCTGGCGTTCTGAGCATCCACGCTGCGAGCGACCTCGGCGAGGCGCGCGAGGAGATTCCGTGCCAGTACGCAGGCGAGAACGTTTCCCTTGCGTTCAAGACGAAGCATATCGAGGATTCGATAAAGAACATGGACAGCGATTCCGTCGCGTTCGAATTCTCCGAGGCGGGAAAGGGCGTAATCATCAGGACTGAGCCAGCCTCAACTTGTCTCAATCTTGTCGTGTCGATAAAGACAATCGGCTAGAATTTTTTTTTCGGGGGGAGTGAATAGTGCCGTTGCTTTCGATTTCCTATGTGAATTTCAGGAACATTCAGAACGAGACGATCGACCTGCTTTCGAAGGAGGTGTTCTTCGTCGGCGAGAACGGGCAGGGGAAGAGCAATCTGCTTGAGTCTGTCTATTATCTTGCGTATGGCTCGTCGTTCAGGACTCATTCTGATTCGGAAATCATAAGAAGCGGCGAGAATGCGTTCAGCCTCCGCACGCTTTTCAAACGGAGCGAGGACAATGCCGACTCGGTCTTCATTTCGCTTGAGAACGCAAAGACGACGACGAAAAAGAAAATCGTCAAGAACGGCAAGACTCTCAAGGACAGGAAAGAGCTTGTAAACACGATGCCGTGCGTCCTTTTCTGCCATGAGGATTTGGAATTCGCGGTCGGAGAGCCTGAGCGCAGGCGTTTTTTCGTTGACCAGTGCCTTTCGATGTACGATATGTATTACATCGACATTTCCAGAAACTACAAGAAAATTCTCAAAAGCAGGAACCTTTCCCTCAAGCAGCAGCAGTTTTCCATGCTCGACGTTTATGATTTGCAGCTTTCGGAATACGGGCTTCAGATTCAGAAGAAGCGGAATGACGCGGTTTTCAAGTTTAACCAGATTTTCGCGGGGCTTTACGAGCGGATAACTGGAATCGACAACGTGACGATCCGATACAGCCCGTCTTGGAAATCAAGTTCCGGTTCGATTCCGAATCAGGCGGATGTCCTGAAAATCCTCTCGGAGAAGCGCGAGGTCGACAGGGTGATGCAGACGACGATGAGCGGGCCGCACAGGGACAAAATCCGCTTTGTGAGGAACGGCACCGATTTCGTTCCGACAGCATCGACAGGGCAGAGGAGGCTTCTTGCGATTCTCCTCCGCATTGCTCAGGCGATTTTCTACACGCAGGCGACCGAAAAAAAGCCGATACTTTTGATGGACGACGTTCTTCTTGAGCTTGACCCGGACAAAAGGCAGCACGTCACGTCTCTTCTGCCTGAGTACGACCAGCTTTTCTGCACGTTCCTGCCGGGCGAGCCTTACGAGCGTTATGCGAAGAGCACGACGAAAATTTACAAGATTGAAAAAGGAGGGTGGAGTGAATTACAGTCAAAGCCTCAGTAATCAGCTCAATCAGTTCAATCAATTTAATCAGTTCGATGACAATGTTCACAGCACGGATTCGGCGGCGGTGAGGGACATGAATTCCGGCATGGTCGATGCGATGCAGCTTGTCAGCTGCGTCATTGACGGAATCGACCAGAAAACGATTGTGGCGGGCGACAAAATCCTCCGTTCGTGGCGGGCGATAATCGAGTCAATCCGCCCGAATTCCAGGACGACGAAAAACGCGGAGAATTACGGCAAGAATCTTGCCTCCCATTCAAAAATCGTCGATTTCAGGAACGGAATCCTGCTTGTCGAGGCAGACCATTCAAGCTGGCTCCAGATGCTCCAGCTCCATAAAAAATACATACTCGGCTGCATCCAGCGTCGTTTCCCCGACCTTGCGGTGTCCACTCTCGCTTTCAGGCTGCGCGGAAGCAACGTGGGGCTTTCAGTCACATACGAGGAGAGCCTCAGAATCGAGCGCGAGAAACTTTCTGAAAAATACGAGCGCGAGGAGAAGATGCTCGATGAAATGGGCTTCGGCGCGAAAGTTGACGCTGAGAAAGTGCCGGAGCTTCCGCCCGAACTCAAGGTCATGTTCGACAGAATGAAAGCGTCGATATTGACAAAAGAAAAGAATGTTTGATACTCTCTACTCCACTATCTTTTAGAGTTTTTTAGATAAACTCACTGCTCAAACAAAAATCATTTTATTAAGGAGACTTGTTCTTATGTTACGTACATATCAACCAAGCAAAGTAAAAAGAAATAGAAAATTTGGTTTCCGCGCTCGTATGGCAACTCGTGGCGGTCGCATGGTTCTTGCTCGCAGACGCGCTAAGGGTCGCAAGAAGCTTTCAGTTTGCAGTGAAGGCAAAAAATACTAATTTTAAGTATTTGAATTTTTGGATTTCGGAGCGCGATGATGACAAGACGATTTACACGTATTGAGCACATGAAAAGCGCGCTCGAAATCAAGAATCTGTTCAAGAACGGGAAAAAGGTAAGCATTTACGGCGCAAAGTTGTTCTTTATGCCGAATAACATCGGATTCAACAGAATCGGCTTTCCACTTCCCCGTGGTTACGGCAATGCGGTGCAAAGAAATCGTGCAAAGCGATTCAGCCGTGAAGCCTTCCGTATTCTAAAAGCACACCTGAACACCGGATTCGATATGCTTCTTCTTGTGTATCCGACATCCGAGAATGACTCGTTCCGCTCGCGGTGTGTTCAACTTCGTACATTGTGTGAAAAAGCTGAATTGATAAAGCCTGATTCGGATTTGCCGGTCGAATTTCTTCCAGCCGATTTGAAATCGTAAACGGAATCGTCATGAAAAATATTCTGACAAAAATTTACTGTGCTCCTATTCGTTTCTATCAGGTTTGTATTTCTCCGTTGTATCCTGCCTGCTGCAGATTCTATCCGTCTTGCTCCAATTATGCGCTGGAGGCTTTTCAGAAATATGGGCCCGTCAAGGGATTCCTTCTGACTTCCAAAAGAATATTGAGGTGCAATCCCTTTTTTGAAGGCGGATACGACCCTGTCCCGTAAAAATCTTCGAACACTTTCTGAATGAAGTTTTCCGAATTTAGGAGATAAATCAAAAATGGAAAAAAATACTATTTGGGCGATTTCCTTGTCCACAGTCGTTCTCGTCGCTTTTTTCGCGGTGCAGACATTCCTGTTTCCGAGAAAAGAACCTGTAGCGCAGAACAAGGCAGACAGCCAGAAGGTCGAGCAGAAAGCTGAATCTGCTTCTTCTGCGGAAAATACGGAGTCATTCCTCTCCGAGCCTTCCGAGAATGCTTCTGAAATCGCACAGGCTGCCGAAGAAAATTTCGTAATCGAGACAAATAAACTCAAAGTAACTTTCACGAACAAGGGCGGAGACGTAATCGGCTTTGAGCTGAAAGACCATTTCGACAGGGACACTGGAAAGGGTGTCGAGATGATAAACAACGTTTCCGCAAAGAACAGGGCGTTCGCGCTTTCGTTCGGCGACGTTGACGCAGATATCGTCGATAAGATTTTTGACGTGAAAATCGACGAGGCGAACAAGAAAATCGGATTTTCAAAGGCATACGCTGATTTTACGGTCTACAAAGTCTACACGTTCAAGGATGACGAGTACCTTTTCAAGCTCGATATCGACATCATCGGAAACGAGAACTTCAAGGGGCTGAACAAAAACGGGGCTGCATATTCGCTTCGAACTTCGCCGCAGATTGGTCCTCGCTTCAATCCGAAAGACAGGTACGACGTGCGCGAGTTCATCGCATACGACATCGCGAACGAGAAAAAATTCACTCCGAAAAAGGACAATGAAAAAGACTGGTCGTGGGTTGCCGTCGCTGGAAAATACTTCGAGATTATCGTGAATCCGGAGGATTCTGTAGAAAAGCTGAATGCGGTCAAGCTCATCGCGCCGGACAAGAAAAACGAGAATTCGAACACGCAGCTCGTCCTTTCAAGGAAAGCTTGCGATTCTTCCGTAAAAGATTCGTATTTCATCTATGTCGGCCCAAGAAACGAGGCTGACCTCAAAATTTATGCGACAGCAGACAAAAATTCATGGAACGTCGGCGGAAAGTCGCTCACGGAAAGCTTGCCGACATCTGGAATCCTCAACTGGCTCGAAATCATTCTCCGCTTCGTGATGAAGCTGATTTACAAAATCATTCCGAACTGGGGAGTTTCAATCATCATTATGACTATCCTCCTCAAATTCGCCCTCTTCCCGCTCACGAAAAAGAGCCTTGAGGGAACTCAGAAATTGCAGGAAGTTCAGCCGAAACTTCAGGCACTCCAGGAAAAATACAAGGACGACAGGCAGAAACTCCAGCAGGAGCAGATGAAGCTCTACCAGCAGGTCGGATACAACCCGATGTCAGGATGTTTGCCGCTCGTGATTCAGTTCGTTGTTTTGTGGGCGATGTACCATCTTTTCAACAACTATTTCGAATTCCGCGGCGCATCTTTCATTTCGGGCTGGATTTCGGATTTGTCTTCGACGGACAACGTTCTGACGCTCGGATTCTCTATTCCGTGGCTCGGAAATGAACTTCACATTTTGCCGATAATCTATCTCATTTCGCAGCTCCTTTTCGGAAAAATCACGCAGAACGGCGGAACTGCGGCAGGTCAGAGCGCGGCGCAGATGAAGATGATGATGTACGCAATGCCGATTGTCTTCTTCTTCCTGTTCTACAACGCTCCGTCAGGACTTCTTCTTTACTGGACTGTCAGCAACGTGTTCCAGCTCTTCCAGCAGCTTTTCGTCAACAGGATGATGAAGAAACGAAAGTTTGCGCCGAAGTCTGCGAAGTCTGCGACCGTATTCAACAATAAGAAAAACAACAAAAAATAAGGGGTTTGTAAAATGACTTACGAATTTGAGGGAAAAACTGAAAAAGATGCCATCGAGAAGGCTGTCGCTGAGCTTAATCTCAACGCTGACCAGTTCGATGTCGAGATTCTTGAGACTCAGAAAAAATCTCTTTTCAAAAGTGGTCACGTCAAAATAAGGGTCATCGTCGATGATGAGGACTCTGGAAAGAAATCTGACGAGAACGATGCTAGTCGTCCGGTGTCTGGAAAACTGATTCCGCAGGACGAATTTGAGCAGAAGCTTGTCGATTTCATCAGAAACATAATCGAAAGAATGGGATATTCGGCTTCGGTCGATGTGTTCTTCCGCGAGGACAAGAAAATCGGAATCAGGCTCGATTCCGACAGCTCTTCGATTCTCATCGGACGCAAGGGAAAGAACCTCGACGCGCTCCAGCTTTTGGCGAACGTGTATGCTGGTCACATTGGCCGTGAGGATGTGCGCGTGATTCTCGATACGGAGAACTACCGCGTGCGCAGGGAAGAGAATCTCGTTCACCTTGCTTACACGTCCGCTGACAAAGTAAGAAGCACAAGGCTTTCGGTTCTCCTTGAGCCGATGAACCCGTACGACAGGCGAATCATCCACACTACGCTGAACGATATTTCTGATATCGAAACGAAGAGCGAGGGCGAGGGGCTTTTCAAGCAGGTCCGCATCATGTTCAAGAGCTACTAGTCATATTCGGCAATTGTGGAAGTTACCAACGGAAATGTCGATTGTTAGTCGATTGTTTCATTGAGTTACATTGATGAAAATCTGAAGCGGAGGAAAAATGAACTTGAAAAAAATATGTCTGGCTCTTTTGCTGATTTTTTCGTCGGTTGCACTTTCATTTTCGGAGGTAATTTCTGATTCTCTTCTGGACGAGCTTGTGCATTCCAAAAACCGGAATTTGCAGAACACGTTCATGAATGACGATGTGGTGAATCTTACGCTGACACCCAACTCGGAGCTTTCGAAAAAAGCCGTGAATACCTGGACGCTCGATGCAAAGCCACGGTTCACGACAGAGAAGCTTTTCTATCTGAAAAAATCGACGCTCGTTGCGAACAGCGACAATCCTGAGAAGTGCGACACATCGATAAACGGCGTGTCAAAAGTCATCAGGTCGATTTCCAAGATGAAAGGCGTTCAGTATTATTCGAACGGCGACAAGAAATGGGAGACGCTTTACCACAAGTCGAATCTCATCGATTCCCTCAAGACCAAGAAGGCGATTCCCGACGACCTTGAGGGGAGCGCGGACGGAAAAAGCTATTTCTGCATTCAGGAAGACAATTCGTTCGGAACTTGCGTTTACAAGCTTGATTATCTGCAGCGCGACAAGCAGAATCCGAATGAGGTTTCCGTTTGCTTCACGAATGCGGAGAATCTCAAGTACGGCCCGATAACTGCCGTGAAAAGCGGAAATCTGAAAATCAGTCTTGTCGTGACCGAGCAGGATACGTTCTACCTTGTCTACATGATTGTTCAGGTGAAATATCCGAGCATTCCGTTTCTTGAGAGCAGGCTCAGCCGTTCGTTCAATGCCCGCGTCGATGCGATTTACAAATGGTTCTCCATGAGTTTTTAAAAGTGAGGAATAAAAAATGAAAAAGTTGCTGTCAATTTTGCTTTTCGGATGCTCGCTGCTTTCTTTGGGAAGCTGCAAGTCCAAGACAACTGCCAAAACTGCCACAAAAAGTGCTGTCGTAAAAAATACGGATGCCACAAAAAATACAACAGGAGTTAATATGAGCGTTTTGAACGGAAAAGAAGGCGTTTTCGCCGTTATGGAAACATCTAAAGGTTCGATTTACCTTGAACTTTTCTACAAGAAGACACCGCTGACAGTCACGAACTTTGTCGGACTCGCGGAAGGAACTCTGGACGCAGCAAAGGGAAAGCCGTTCTATGACGGTCTTACTTTCCACCGCGTAATCGCTGATTTCATGATTCAGGGCGGAGATCCGGAAGGAACTGGCCGCGGCGGTCCTGGATACAAATTCACGGACGAATTCCTTGACGAGCTGAAATTCGACAAGCCGGGATATCTTGCAATGGCGAATGCCGGACCTGAGACAAACGGAAGCCAGTTCTTCATCACTCATGTTCCGACAGACTGGCTGAACGGAAAGCACACGATTTTCGGACAGGTCGTAGATTCTGCTTCTCAGGATGTCGTGAATAAAGTCGCTCAGGGCGACAAAATCATCAGCGTGAAAATCGTCCGCCAGGGTGCTGACGCGGAGAAATTCACTGCAACTCAGGCAGATTTCAACTCTCGCGAAGTCGATGCAAAGAAGAAAGCAGAAGAGTCAAAGAAGAAGGAGAGAGAAGAGTACGAGAAAGAACTTGCCAAATTCAAGGCTGAGCAGGAATCTGCGCTCAGCGAATTTGCAAAGGAAGCCGAGAAAACTCCGAACGGAATCTACTTCAAGGTTTTGAAAGAAGGCTCTGGCGCAAAAGTCGGAAAGGGAAAGAAAGTCTTCGTAGAGTACAAGGGCTATCTTTTGAACGGCGCGGTGTTCGACGGCTCGAAGAAAATGCTTGAGGGCGGTCACGAAGGTCTTGATTTCAAGACGAACGGCGGAGAGATGATTCCTGGATTCGACCTTATGGTTCAGGACATGAAAGTCGGCGAGACTCGCAAAATGGTTCTTCCGCCTGCATTGTCATACGCGTCTGGAATCCCGCAGCTTGGGATTCCGGCAGGAACTTATTTCTGCTTCGACGTTGAGGTCGTATCTGCAAAATAAAATTTTCTGAAAATCAGAGAATCAAAAATCATAATTGAAAATTCAAAAGCCTTTTCGGATAAAAAAAATTCGAAAAGGCTTTTTTCGTGATACAATGAAGTCACTTCGAAATCGGCTTTTTCCGAATTTTTTTTTGTTTCGATTCAGCTTTTGAAAGCGATTTCATGAAATTCGTCTTATCTTATGTCGGAAAACAGCAAATTTAATCGTTTTTTTGCAAAAATCGTACAAAAAAGGATATTTACGACTTGTTTTATAAAAATTCTGTGCTAGAATAGTTGTCAATTCTTGTTTATTAGGAGAAACGAAATGGCTGAAGAAAAGACAGAACTTTCAGAACCACAGAAGGAAATCAATGGCTTGGTTGAAAAAGCACAGAAAGCTTTGGAGGACTACGCAAGCTTTGATCAGGAAAAAATCGACTACATCGTTGCTAAGGCGAGCGTAGCTGCTCTTGATCATCACGGCTCGCTGGCAAAGCTTGCTGTCGAGGAAACTAAGCGCGGAGTCTTTGAAGATAAAGCGACAAAAAATCTTTTTGCATGTGAGTATGTTGTAAACCACATGCGCCACCTGAAAACAGTCGGAGTCGTTGAAGACGACGATGTTACTGGTATCGTAAAAATCGCAGAGCCGGTCGGAGTCGTTGCCGGTCTTACTCCAGTCACAAATCCTACATCAACTGCAATTTTCAAGGCACTTATCTGTCTTAAAACGAGAAACCCGATTATCTTCTCGTTCCATCCTAGTGCAATCAAATGTTCTATAGCCGCTGCAAAAATCGTTTATGACGCTGCCGTTGCCGCAGGTGCTCCGAAAAACTGTATCCAGTGGATTGAAGAGCCGTCAATGGAAAAGACGAGCCTTCTCATTGGACATCCTGGTGTTGCTACAATTCTTGCAACTGGCGGAAACGCGATGGTTCGCGCTGCATATTCTCAGGGAAAACCGGCTCTCGGTGTTGGTGCCGGAAACGTTCCTGCATACGTCGAAAAGTCTTGCAACCTCAAGCAGGCAGTAAATGATATCGTTTTGTCAAAGTCATTCGACAACGGTATGATTTGTGCTTCTGAGCAGGGCGCAATCATCGACAAGGAAATTTACGATGCGGCAATCTCGATGTTCAAGGAATACCGCGCATATCTCTGCTCTGCAAAAGAGAAGAAGATGCTCGAGAAATATATGTTCGGCGTTGACGGTGACCCGAGCGTCGCAAAACTCAATCCTGACGTAGTCGGTATGAATCCTGTCGTGCTCGCAAAGAATGCGGGATTCGACATTCCTGCACGCACAAGCATCATCTTGGCTGAGTGTAAGGACGTTGGACCACAGGAGTGCCTCACTCGCGAAAAGCTTTCTCCTGTACTCGCAGTTCTCAAGGCTTCTTCGACAGAGGACGGTCTCAACAAGGCAAAGGGATTCGTCACATTCAACGGTCTCGGACACTCTGCTGCAATCCACACTGCTGACAAGGCACTCGCTGAGAAATTCGGCGACATCGTTCCTGCAATCCGCGTAATCTGGAATTCACCTTCTACATTCGGTGGTATCGGAAACGTTTACAACTCATTCATTCCTTCTTTGACACTTGGCTGTGGTTCTTACGGACACAACTCTACGGACGACAACGTAAGCGCAATCAATCTTTTGAACGTCAAGAAATTGGGAAGGAGACGAAACAACATGCAGTGGTTCAAAGTTCCAGCAAAAATATTCTTCGAAAGGGATTCTATCGAATATCTCCATCAGATGAAGGGAGTGCATAAGGCAATCATCGTAACTGACCGCTCTATGGTTCAGCTCGGATTCGTTGACAAGATTACTGACCAGCTCAAGCTCAGACGCGACCCTGTTCAGTACCAGCTCTTCTGCGATGTTGAGCCGGATCCGTCAATCCAGACAGTCCGCGAAGGTGTTGAGCTTATGCGTTCGTTCGAGCCTGACACAATCATCGCTCTCGGTGGTGGTTCTTCAATGGACTGCGCGAAGGGTATGTGGCTCTTCTACGAGAACCCGGACGTTGACTTCAACGACCTCAAACAGAAGTTCATGGACATCAGAAAGCGTGCGTTCCGCTATCCGAACCTCGGACAGAAGGCTCAGCTCGTTTGTATTCCTACAACATCAGGAACTGGTTCTGAAGTCACACCGTTCGCTGTCATCACTGATAAAGTCGAGCACAAGAAGTATCCTCTCACGGACTACTCTCTCACACCGACAATCGCAATCATCGACCCGACATTCACATACAGCTTGCCTCCGAAAATCATCGCCGACACTGGTATGGACGTTCTTACACACGCAACAGAAGCTTACGTTTCTACACTTGCAAACGACTTCACAGACGGCTTGTGTATCCAGGCAATCAAAACTGTATTCAAGTATCTTGAGCCTTCTTACAAGGCAGGATTCAAGGGTGCAGAGCCGAACCCAGAGGCAAAAGAGAAGATGCACAACGCATCTTGCTTGGCAGGTATGGCGTTCGCAAATGCGTTCCTCGGTATGAATCACTCAATGGCACACAAGATTGGTGGTGAATTCCACGTTCCGCACGGAAGAGCAAACGCAATCCTCTTGCCGTTCACAATCCGCTACAACGGAACTCAGCCGGACAAGCTTTCAACATGGCCTAAGTACAACTACTACAAGGCTGCTGAACGCTATGCAGAACTCGCTCGTATGCTCGGACTTCCTGCTAGCACAACAGAAGAGGGCGTTGAGTCTTACGCAAAGGCTTGTGGCGAACTCGGAAAGAGACTTGGAATCGCGATGAACTTCCAGAGCCAGGGCTTGGACGAGAAAGAGTATCTCGCACAGGTTGACAAGCTCGCATTCCTCGCTTACGAAGACCAGTGTTCACCTGCTAACCCACGTGTTCCGCTCGTCGAGGATATGAAGCAGATTCTCAAAGATGCTTACTACACAAAGGAATTCCTTGCTGAATAGAATCAGATTGAGGAAGTGATTCCTCGGATTCCTTGTGAATGATGAAGCCAGGACGAAGTGAAATCAAATTCATTTCGTCCTGGCTTTTTTTTATGCTCTCGATTCTTTTTTTTATAAGACTGTTTTATAATATCACAATTATCTATCCAATGAATTTTCGGGGTGCCGTTTATGAAATTGCATAAAGTTACGTCGTATGCAGTTGTTATCACTTTTCTCGTCTTTCTGAGCATATTCTCGTTCTATAAATTTGAGAGGGCTGTGAACGGTACTGTCTCCGAGAATTCCGCGAACTTCTTGAAAGAGACGGCTTCGCTTTATGCGGGAACATTCAAAATCAAGCTGAACGACCAGCTTTTCATGCTTGAGTCGCAGGCGCGCTATTTTCAGGACGTTGACATGAACGACTACAACACAATCAAGCGCACGATAATGTCAACGAAAGGTGTCGGCGAATTCAAGCGGATTTCTGTCGCGAATCTGAGCGGAATGACGATAAACTACGACGGAAAATCTTCCGGGAACATTCTGATGAAGGATTACTTCAAAAAAGCGATTACGGGAGTTCCGCAGATTTCTTCCAAGATTTCAGTCGACGAGGACGGCGAGAAAGTTCTCACGCTCGCAGTTCCGATTTTTCAGAATGAGAAAGTCGTCGGTGTCATAACGGGAACGTTCGCATATTCGATTCTCGACAACATTTTTACGGTGGACACGTTCGACGGTCAGGGATATTCGATGGTCTGCGACAAGGACGGAATGATTCTCATCGGCACGAAAAGCAAGGAGCGTCTTTGTTTTATTGACAACTGGTTCCTGTTTTTTTCGGAGAACAAGGCGATTTCACCTGCAAAACTGGACAAAATCAGAAGCGACATCCAGTCGAATTTCACGGGGATTTTCGATTTTACGATAAGCAGCGAGAGCCGCATCGTTGTCTACACTCCGATTGGAATGAATGACTGGTACGTCATTTCGAGTGTCACCGCGGACTTCATTCTTTCGCAGCAGAACAGAATCACGACTATAACGATGATGCTGATTGGCGTTATGCTGTTCGTCTTTTTCGTCATCTTCATAATCATCACGCGGCTCGTCATTCAGAAAAGCCAGGTTGAGAAAGACAATTCGCGTTATGCAATCAGCTCGAAGACGATGCAGACTGTCATTTTTGAATATGATTTTGAGCATCAGGTGCTTGAATTCACTGGCAACACTGATTTCGTGTTCGGGGAGAACGTCAAGCGGCTTGATTATTCGGACTTCGGGAAAATCACCGAAAGAATCCATGAGACTGAGAAGGGGCTGATTGAGAATCTCGCTTCGTCGATTTCTTCCGGAAGGTCGAATTTGAGCACGGAATTCCGAATCAGAAAAGCCTACTCAAGCGAATTCATCTGGTACAGGCTTTCGGGCACCGTCATTTACGACAAGGACAGGTCAAGTCCGATTAAGTTCATCGGAAACATCGTGAACGTGAACGCGCAGGTCGTGCACGAGCAGGAACTCAAAGTTCAGGCTGAGACGGATTTGCTTTCAGGGCTTCTGAACAAAATTTACATGGAGAAAAACGTGTCGCATCTTCTTTCTCAGGAAGGAAAAACGATTTTCGGCGCACTGTTCATAATCGACCTCGACAACTTCAAGCAGGTGAACGACAGGCTCGGACATTCGTTCGGCGACCTTGCAATCTGCGACACTGCCGGAAAACTTTCTCTCGTGTTCTCCGAAAAAGATTTCATCGGACGAATCGGCGGCGACGAATTCTGCGTGTTCTTGTGCATCCGAAACGGAATTGCGAATCCGATGTCGATTGTGGAGGAGAAGGCGGCTACTCTCAATCAGATTCTTGCGGCTGAATATTCGAACGACGAGGAAACTGTCGGAATAACTTCCAGTATCGGAATCGCGCTTTTTCCTTCTCAAGAGACAACTTTCAAGGCTTTGTTCAAAAAGGCTGACATGGCTTTGTATCACGTCAAGAACAACGGCAAAAATAATTATGCTGTCTACAATGAAAATATGGAAAACAAGGGGGAATCCGTTTATGAATAAATCAGTAAAGATTTTTACGGCATTGTGCATTTCGGCGGTGATTTTTTCTTCCTGCAAGAAAAAGGAAGAAGTTCATGGCAATATTGCGGAGCTGGAAAACAATACCCGAGAGATAACCGCGACCATTTCGCTCGGATTTTCGACGAATCTTGAAGACCCGCGTGGAAAGGCTTCCGTGTTGTTCAAAGAGGACGTTGAGAAAAATTCGAACGGCAGGATAAAAATAGACATTCATGGAAACTGCGAGCTTGGAAGCGACAACGAGCTTATCGAAGGCGTGATAAACGGCAAAGTCGATATGACCGTTTCGAGCGCGGGAAATTTTGCAGTCTATGCAACGAAACTCGGAATTTCCGCAATGCCGTTTTTGTTCTCGACTTTTGAGGAGGCGTGGAAGTTCATGGACGAACCGATTGTCGCGGAAGTTAACAAGACGCTCGAAGAATTCGGCATCGTCGTTCTTTCGCATTACGACAACGGCTTCCGCTGCGTGACGACAACGAACAAGCCTGTCGAAACTGTCGCCGACATCAGCGGCTTGAATATTCGAACTCCGCCGAATCAAATCGTCATGGAAACAATGTCCGTTCTCGGCGCGTCTCCGAAACCTTATGCGTTCAACGAGCTCAAAAAAGCGTTGCGCGACGGCGTGTTCGACTCCCAGGAAAACCCGATTCCCGTAATCTACAACAGCAAGCTTTACGAGGAGCAGAAATTCCTTGCAATCACGAACCACAGCTATGACGCAATGCCGCTCGTAATCCGCAAGGATTTGTGGGACGAATTTTCAGACGCTGACAAGAAAATAATCATCGACGCGGCGAAAAAGGCGCAGGATTTTGACAGGAAGCTCGTGAAGGAGCAGACCGAATCTTATGTTTCAAAACTCAAGGATGCAGGAATGACGATTACGACACCGAACCTTGCGGAATTCAAGGCGGCGACTGCGAGCGTCATGGACGTTTTCACGAATATTTACGGCGAGGATTTGCTGAAAAAACTGCGTGCGGCAACATCGTCCGCAAAATGATGAAAACTGATTTTTCGCGGTTATAATTTTTGACTAGCAGGAGGAATCTATGAGCAAGTCGATAAAAAAACTGAAACTTTTCCTTGCGTTTTCGATTTTTGCTGTTTTCTTTTTCGGATGCGATGACGATTTCTGGGATTTTCCTCCGAAGTACAAGGACGAGTCGCTTACGCTTACATTCAAGGTGAAAACAAATGATGAGGAAGGAAATGCCGTTGTCACAATCACGAAATGCAGCGACGCGGACGGCGTTATTTACACAATCGACGGAACAGAGCCTTCTGTTGAATATGACGAGGATGCAAGCGGTCATCTTTCATATTCCGGTGAAAAATACACGGGCGATGTAACTGTCAAAAAAGACTGCACGGTAATGGCAATCGCATACAGAATCGACAAATCTTTGGACACCGCAAAATACAGCAACACATTTGACAAATCCGTCGATGTCGATGAATTCGTCGATTATAAATTCAGCTATATGGATGCTGCCTTGAAAAAATCCGGTGAATACAGTTTTAGTACCGACACTTTCACATATAAATCGAGTGAAGGCGAAAGGCTTCCGAAATCCAAATTTGTGATGACGATTTATGCCGACAGCACTCCTGTTACTGGCGAATGGTGCATTGATTTGTATACAAATAGTGAGAAGAATGCTGATTTTGACAGCACTGACCATTTTGCACGCGGCGTTTATATAAGTCCGACATGCTTCAAAGCGTCTTCGGATAATAAACCCTTGGATGGAAATTTGAAATTCTCCACGCTCGATCAGGAAATCCTGAAAACCGTCACCGCAAAATACGATTCCAACGGAAATTATTCCTTCACATTGCCGATGAACAATAAGTTCTTTGAAAAGGTGACTTCCGCAGACTGAATTTTTCGAACTTCAATTTCAAACTTCATGTTCAAATCCCGGCTGGCATTTCGCTCTCCGGGATTTTTTTTGTGAATTTCGCTCTGTTCCGTTCAATTGAATAACGCTGAAAATTTATGATATCATTTTAAGCATTTTGCAGATTGGACAATCAGCGTTTCAGTTCAATCAACGAGAATTTGGGGGCTTTTTTATGAAGGTTGTTGTAATCGGCGCTCAGTGGGGCGATGAGGGGAAAGGTAAAATCGTTGACTATCTGGCAGAAGATGCCAAATATGTCGTTCGCTACGCAGGCGGTCCGAATGCCGGACACACAATCGTTGTGGATGGAAAACAGTACGCGCTTCATCAGGTTCCGAGCGGAATCCTGTATTCTGACAAGTCTGTTTTTCTTGGCGCAGGCATGGTCATCGATCCTGAGGCTCTTTTCAACGAACTTCAGATGCTCAAGGACAACGGAATCGACTGGGAAGGACGCGTGTTCATCTCTGACCGCGCGCACATCATCCTTCCTCGCTACAGGCAGATGGACAAGGACCGCGATGCCGCAAGAAAAAGACCAATCGGAACGACTGGCCGCGGAATCGGAATCACATATTCTGAAAAAGCCCAGCGCGACGGACTTCGGCTTGCAGATTTGGACTGGGAAAAGAAAATGTCCGAATTTGAAGGCGAGGACAAGGAATATCTCGACAAATACAAAGACCGCCTCATCTCTATGAGAGTCGATTTGACAGCAAAAATGTACGAGTACAGAAACGAGAATATCTTGTTCGAGGGCGCACAGGGCGCAATGCTCGACATCGATTCTGGAACGTATCCGTATGTTTCTTCTGGTGCGTCTTGCGCTGCCGGTGCTGCAACAGGTTGCGGAATCGGACCACACGATTTGGACAAGATTCTCGGCGTTTTCAAGGCTTACGAGACACGCGTCGGAAACGGCCCGATGCCGACTGAATTCAATGACAACGATGCTGCCGAGTCTGAGCTTTGCAGGACAGTACGCGAGACAGGCCGCGAGTACGGTGTCACAACTGGACGCGCACGCCGCTGCGGATATCTCGACTTGGTCGCGCTCCGCTATGCATGCCGCGTCAATTCGCTTGATTCGCTCGTCCTCACTCACCTCGACATCTACGACCCGATGGAGCAGATTGAGGCTTGCGTCGCATATGACATTGGCGGCAAAATCGTCACGGATTTCCCTGCCGGCGTTGAGGACATGGAAAACGCAAAGCCTGTTCTCAAAAAGTTCAAGGGCTGGAAAACGAGCTTGAAAGAGTGCAAGAGCTACGATTCGCTTCCTGCAAATGCGCGTGAGTATGTCGAATTCATCGAGGACTTCTGCGCTACTCCGGTAAGCATCATCTCCGTGGGCTACGAAAGAAACGAGACGTTCATCAGAACTTCTCCGTGGAAATAAAAAAATAAACTTTGATGAAAAAGCCTGAGCGTTTTGTGAACTGCTCAGGCTTTTTGCTTTTCAAATATCTGCTTTATTTGAATCTGTAGAGTGCGCCGACGCGGAAGAAGAAATTGTTCATGCTGATGCAGTTGAAGCCGTTCTCGGCGTTGACTTCGAATTTTTTTGTGAATGCGTATCTTGCGCCCAAAAGGAACACGAGGTCGAGTCCGACTACAGTTGAGCTGTAGCTTCTTCTGATGTATTCGCCCGTGAAATTTCCGTTTTCGTCATAAACTCTGCTTGCATAGCTGAAATCTACCATCTGAATCGGGAATGAGACTCCTGCTCCGCCATACGGAACGAAGTTTTTGAGGAATTTGGAGCTTGTGTTCTCGAAATGCCAGTTGAAAAATGCAGTTGCCGACGGATTGATGACGGTGACGTTCGTGCCGTACCAATCTGAATACGACGAGTCCGCGAAAATCAAGTCGAGCGCGGCTTCGAATGTGAGGTCGAACGGCTGACTTGGAAAAGAAGTTGCTTCCGGGCAGAATCCGATTGCAGGCATCGCCTCGAATCCGTGGAAGCCGACTCTGCCTGAATGCTCATAATACGGTTCGTTTACGTTTACGCGCGCAGAGCCTTTTGCATATCCGATATCAAGTTTTCCGTAAATGCCAAGCCCTTTCGCGAATGACGTAGCAGCGAAAAGTGCCATGCAAAAAACGACAAGTAATGCTTTTTTCATAAAAACTCCTTTTAGGTTTTAATTATGCTTGATTATACTCAAATGCATTGTCACTACCTAGCGTTAGTTAATTTTGTTTTTTTAAATCCGATAATTGAAAATGAGGATTTCTCAGATTTCGGTGGAATTTTGGGAATTCTCGTTTGTCTTTTTCGGACGAAAAACAAAATCTAAATAAAAACGGCCTATCATTTAAACTATGAACACGCTTATCAAAAATCTACAAGAACTTTCAAAAAGTATGGAACAGAAACGGCAAGTCGGAAAAATCAACATTTTCGGTGCGAGCCTGTTTTTCGTCGCGGCATTCTTTGCAGTTTCGCTTTTGCTCGCCTTTTTGGACGCTGGCGGAAGCCACAATCTGTTTTTCAGAATAGGTGATTTTCTTTTCAACGCATACGGATATTCTTCGATTTTGATTCCGGTGTTCTTTCTGATTGCCGCGTTGCAGATGATTGTCTCGAAATGGAACATAAAACGCGGTGTCATTCTAATCGGCTCGCTCCTGCCGTTTTTTACGCTCGTTGCAATCGAGCATCTCTGCAAAATCTTCGCATCGAAAAGCGACGGCGCGATTCTTGCAATCGAAATCAGCTCCACGATTCTGTTCGGGGTGATTGTTTTTGCAGGCGAATACATTCTGCTCGTGATTTTGGGCGACGTTTTTCAGGAGCGTTTTGCGAGGGGAGATTTCGATTTTGAGAATTTCGACGAGAGCGATTTTGACGGCGCATCGAAAAAATCGAACGAAAAAGATGAAGATGACGAAAATGCCGAAGAAAATCAGAATGCGAATGCGAATAAATATTCCGATTCTCCGATTCTTGGCGAAATGCTTTCCGAGGCGACTGAAATTCCGAAAATCCAGGGCGAAACCGTGCTTGAATTCATAAAAAGGCAGAAGCCTGTCGATTTGGAGTCGATTTTCAAGAACGCAAAATCAAGACGGCATGAAGAAAAAGACACGGCAAGTGATTCTTCTGAAAACGAAAATGATACTGCAGTCGCAAACGATGTTGAAAATGACGTTGCAAATCCTAGCGAAAATCAGGTTGTTGATGAAAATGTCGAAGTAAACTCTGAATCTGAAATATTGAGCCAAACTCAAGACGACGCAAATCCTATTGAAAATTCAATTGACGAAGAAAACGGGGAATCAAATTCTGAATCTGAATCTGAAATTCATTCGGATAAAATGGAAGAAAACCCGCTTCCTGAAAATGAATCTTCCGAAAATGCCGTTTCCGAAAACGAAAACGAAAACACCTCCGAAAACGCAAATGCCGAATCGAATGAAAAAAACACAGCGTTGAATTCTGCACCAGAATCGAAAAATATCAGCAGCGTGATAGCAGATATAATAGAAGGAAATGCATCAGAAACCGAAAATTCCGATGAAGATGACGACGATGCCGGTCTTGAGGATGATTTTTGGAGTTCCAGTGCGGATTTGGCACCGTTCGACAAAGAATCTGCGGTGAAAAAACTTGAGGAAGAGAACAGGAACAAATTCGCCGCGATTTTTGATGCGGTCGAAAACAACGAGGAAGAGAAACTTGCGGATTGGCGTTATGCGGAAGTCCTGAAAAACATTCTGCCTGACGTTCTTCAGGAAAAAAACGCCGAGCCTGTTCTTGAAAATTCCGGCGACGCGCATGAAGATTTCAAAAAGCAGATAGAGTCGCTTTGGGCAATGAAAAACGCCAAAAACGAAAATCCTGTTTCCGAAGAAGAACCGGCAAATAATTTCGCGAACGAAAATCCTGCTGAAGTTGCCGAAAATGATTCCGAGCCGATGCTCAACGAGGAAATCCTGAGCGAAGATGAAAATTCCGATGAGGAAAACGACGATGAGAACGTCAGCGAGAATTTTGTTGATGAGGATTCCGGCGAAGAAATTTCTGAGGAAGAATCTTTCGCCGAAGATGAAATTTTCGATGATGAAGCTGACGAAAGCGAAATTTATGATGAGAAGTCCGAAAACGAAGATTTCCCTTATGACGAAAAAAACGATGTCGATTATATCGACGAAAAAATCGTGGATGACGAGATTTCTGATGATGTAATTACAGATGATGAATTTTCTGACGAGGAAATCGCTGCGGAAGAATTCGCGAACGAGACTGCTGTTTCCGAAGAGCCGCCGGTTGTTTCCGCGAGCGAAGTTGAAATCAGCGATATTTTTTCTTCGATGGACGATGACGTGGCAAAAAATCCGGTTCTCAGAAATCCGCTTCCGGAAGATGTCGCAAAAATAATCGAAAGCAGCAAATCGGAGCCGCGGCAGGAAATTGCAAATTCCGAGCCGGTTCTTTCGGAATTCAGCGGCGAACCGAAACTTTCTCAAGCCGAGCCTTCATTTGTCACGGCAGAGAAAAGGGCGGAGGAACGCGAGGGTGCCGTTGAGATTGAAGCTGCCGAGGAAGCGTTGCGCGCCGCGATGAAAGAATCTTACGAGCCGCTGAAAGAAAGCGCTGAAGAAATTGAAGAAAAAAATCACTTCGAGTTCAATCCCGTCGCGAAGCCCGTCGTAGATTCGAACGGCAAGCTGATTCAGTATTCGGACGATGATGATGAAAGCGACCTCGATGAAGAAATCAGCGCGTACCAGAATGCGATTCTCGACAATGATGCGGATTCTGACGATGAGGACGAAATTGATGATGAAATTGACGACCTGAACAGGACGATAAACCGCAAGATGAACGTCAGCGAGGATTTTGACGACGAAGAAGATGAAGAAGATGAATCCGACGAATCCGATGTTGACTGCGTTCATTCACAAGTTGCAATCGACCCGTACAAATCTTCAACGTCGAATGCTCTTCCTGAATCGCAGAAATTCAGAAAAGGACCGTACATTGTTCCGACCGATTTGCTCGACACATATCCGGGAAACGAATATTGGGTTGTCGATGAGGAAACTCAGAAATCGGGCGATGCGCTTGTGGAAACTCTCAAGGAATTCAAAATCGAAACGGAAATCACTGGCATCAGGAAAGGTCCGACCGTCACGATGTACGAGCTTCTTCCGGCACCGGGCGTGAAGCTCAGCAAAATCGTCAACTTGCAGGACAACATTGCGCTTCGTCTTGCGGCTTCGTCGGTGCGTATTGTCGCTCCGATTCCTGGAAGGCACGCTGTCGGAATCGAAGTTCCGAATGCGAAAAGGGCAATCGTAAGCTTCAAGGAAATCATCGAGCAGCCGCTTCCTGCGTTCGAGAAAATGGCGATTCCTGTCGTTCTCGGAAAGGACATTTCAGGCGACCCGCAGCTTCTCGACCTTGCGAAGACTCCGCATTTGCTCATTGCAGGTTCGACTGGTGCCGGAAAATCAGTCTGCGTGAACTCGATGCTCCTTTCGATTCTGTTCAAGCGAAGCCCTGAGCAGGTCAAGCTCGTCCTTGTTGACCCGAAAGTCGTCGAGCTGAAACTTTACAACGACATTCCGCATCTTCTCACGCCTGTAATCACGGACGCGAAACGCGCATTGCAGTCGCTCCAGTATTGTCTTTGCGAAATGGAAAGGCGTTACGCGCTTCTTGACGGAATGGGAGTCAGAAACATCATCTCGTACAACAAGAAAATCGCGGAAAAGCACATTGCGACCGAAAAGCTTCCGTACATCGTAGTTGTGATTGACGAGTTTGCGGATTTGATGGCGACTACAGGAAAAGAACTTGAAACGACGATTGCGCGTCTTGCCGCAATGAGCCGTGCAGTCGGAATCCATCTCGTCCTTGCGACCCAGCGACCTTCAGTTGACGTAATCACAGGTCTCATCAAGGCGAACATTCCGAGCCGAATCGCATTCATGGTTGCGTCGAAAACAGACTCGCGAATCATCATCGACCAGCTCGGCGCGGACAAACTTCTCGGAAAAGGTGATATGCTTTACGTCGGCGTTACCGACCCGTTCCCAAGCAGAATCCAGGGAACTCTTGTTGGTGATGACGAGGTTGAGCGCGTTGTGGAATACGTCAAGGGATTCGGCGAGCCTGAATACATTGACGAGGAAATGTTCGTTGACGATGAAGAAGAGGCCGACGAGCCAAGTGTTTTCGATGAAGGCGAGGATCCGCTTTACGAGCAGGCACTTCAAATCGTTGTTCAGGCGGGAAAGGCGAGCGCGAGCTACATTCAGCGCAGGTTGAAAATCGGCTACAACAGGGCAGCGCGCCTTGTGGAAGAAATGGAAAACAGAGGCATCGTAGGCCCGCAGAACGGTTCGAAGCCGAGGGAAATAATCCACATGCCGTAATGCGGAAGAAATCTTCAAAAAAGAAGCCCGCCGGATTTGAGTTCAAAGATGAACTTTCCGGCGGGCTTCTTCAGTTTAAAGCTTTTTTAGGAATTCACTTAGTTCTTTGCTTCAACAGCAACGATTCTGTGACCGTTACCGATGATGTAGTAAGTTCCTTTTGGAGCGTTTGAGTATGTGATTGTTTTTGGAGCCTCATCCTGAGAGAGGTTGTCGATTGCTACGATTGGAGTGTAAACATCAGTCGGCTTTCCTTTTGCATCAACGCCTTCAGCTTTTGTTGCCAAAACTACGCAGCGTCCCTGTTCCTTGCTTCCGTTTCCTGCAACAGTGAGTGTGATTGTTGCAGCATCGTCGATTGTGATTGAGAATTCAGACTTTCTCCATTTCTTGTCAGAGCAAGTCTTTTCGATTGAGCCTTCCGGCTTGTTGTTATGATAGAGAGCAACGTATGATTCCTGCTTGAATTTTACTTCGCCGCTTTCGAGAGCAAACTGTGCGCCCTTTGAGCCAGCATTCGGAGTGATGACAACCTGCTTCTTGAAGTTGAACATATCCTGTCCGATTTTTGATTTAGGGATAGACTTCCAGTTTCCCCAAGTTGCATTGACGCTACCTGCAGATGCAGCTTTTGCACCTCCGTCAGCAGTTGTTGCAGCGAAAGCGAAAGCACCTACGAGCAAAGCAGCAGAGACTGCCAAAATTCTTTTCAACATTTTTAATTCCTCCGTAAAAAATGTGTTATTAGCATGAGCCGAGTACTATCAACTCGGTCTTATCTGTAGTATAACTTTTCAACTTTTGGAATTCAAAGAAAATAACGTCAATCTTTTTTGCAAAAGCGAATTTCGGCATATCTCTGCTTTATTTTCCGTTACTCAACTATCTGAATGTTCGGAAATTCTGAAAAATCAATTTTTTCGTCAGGATTGATTGCTACGGAGCATGAAGTGTGGACGAAGATTTTCACGTCCGCATTTTTCTTTGCCGTCTCGATTGCGCAGTTTTTCACGCAATAATCCGTGCAGAGACCCACGACGTGAATCTCGTCAATCTTTGCGGCTGCCTCTTTCGCTTCTTCCGTTCCGTACCGCGAAGCATCTAGAAGGTTCACGCCGTATTCCTCTTCGTTCAAGTTTTTTCCTTTCAACAACACATACGGATAATCCTCGCCCTTTTCGATTTTCTTTTCCGAAGTCGAATTGAGGAATGCAAGTACGTCCTTGTTTAGCGCGCAGCCCGAAGTTGACGCGACGCAGTGGTCCGGCCAGATGCCGCCGCTTTCCTTGAACGAGCAGTGCTTTTGCGGGTGGTAATCCATTGTCGCCAATACAAAGTCGAATTTTTCGTTTGCGGCAAGTTTTTTTGTGTTCTCCCATGACGCATAAAACTTTTCGCTTCCGACAGCGAGCGAACCGTCAATAAAATCATTCTGCAAATCAATGAGTGCAAGAGCTTTCATAAGCACCTCCTTTTATTTGATATTATCAAAATAGATATAACTAATCAAGAGCTTTGATTTGATTCAATTCTAATATTCGAAAAAATTGCTGAAGCATTGTTGTGCGAGCAAAAAGTGGAATGATTTTGTAAAATTAAATAGGTAAGTTTCGATTCATATTTTTTGTGAAGCTTTTAAAAAGGATTTATATATGAGCAAAAACTATAACGAGAAAACTCGTGTTCAAATGCCTGCAATGGTTCATTTAACGCGGCTTGGCTTCAATTATATTGGCAAAATGTATGAATAAAGCGCAGGTGAAACATTTGATTCTGAAACAAACATTCTTATTGATAAATTTCATTCAGCTTTTGAACGTTTAAATCCTTCAAAAAAGGAATCTTGGCTCTCTGTTTTTTCCGATATCAAAAAAGAACTCAACGATGATGATTTAGGAAAACAGTTTTATGAACGCCTAATTTCTGTTTCTCCTTACAAACTCATAGATTTTGATAATCCTAAAAATAATGATTACTACTGCACAGCAGAGTTTACCTGCCGTAATGGTGAAGATGAATTCCGCCCTGATATTACGGAAGCTAACCGCATGAATAATGACCGCTTACCTAATAAAAAGTTCCGTCGCTTTATAAATATCACACAGCTGATGATTTTTTCTAACAATATGGAATATTCTGCCCTTGGCGGTATTGTTCCTATAGAAGGTGCTTTTTATTGTACAGGAAGTCGTAAGAAAGCTTTTTTCAATTGTTTCAGGGAAGATAATTTTTCATCTCAGCCTATTCCTCTGTTCAATGCTAACTATCCTTATAAACCAATAGATCAGCAGGTTGAAAAGCAAATTCTTACGGACTTCAATTGTCAGGTAATTAAGCAGTCTCCTGAATATCAGACGAACCTTGATTTTTACACACCGACAAACAGAATCCTTACTTCAATGTGCAGCCCTGAACGTTTGCTTTTTATTCTCAAATACGGAATTGCTTATGTAAAAAGCGAACGCGAAGTTGACGGTAAAATCGAAGTAACTGACCAGAAGCACATTATGCGTTATCAGCAGATGTTTGCGGCTCTTGCTATTCGTGATGCTCTTGAAAACGGAAAAAAGTCTGGAATTGTTTGGCATACACAGGGCTCTGGAAAAACTGCTCTTTCATATTATCTTACCCGAATACTCACAGACTATTTTGCAAAGCATAACAAAGTTACCAAGTTTTATTTTATTGTTGACCGACTGGATTTGCTTGAACAGGCAAAGCAGGAGTTTGAAGCTCGCGGACTTTCGATAAATACAGCTAACAGTAAAACAGAACTTATGGAACAATTCCGTACAAATCAGAGCCAGCAGGGAGTTACTGGTAAAGCTGAAATTACAGTCGTAAATATTCAGAAAGTTGAAGAGGATCAGAACAAAGTTCAGGTAAAAGACTACGCAACCAATCTTCAGCGAATATTTATTATTGATGAAGCTCACCGAGGTTATAAACCTGACGGATGTTTCCTTGCAAACTTGTTCAATGCTGATAAAGATTCTATCAAAATTGCGCTAACAGGAACTCCAATTCTAAAAGAAGAAAAATCAAGTTGCTCGGTGTTCGGTGATTATTTCCACGCGTACTATTATGATAAATCAATTCAGGATGGATATACTCTAAAAATCCTTCGTGAAGAAATCGAAACATCTTATCGTAAGAGACTTACTGAAGCTTACCAGAATCTTGAAAAACTGGTTACTAAAGGTGAACTTAAAAAAGAAGATATTATCAGCCATGATTCTTATGTAAAAGAATTACTCCGCTACATTATAAAAGACCTTGTTACATTCAGATTGCTACAGGGAGACCCGACACTTGGCGGAATGATTATCTGTGAGACAAGCGAACAGGCCAGAAAGCTATATCAGTATTTTGATGAGATTCAGAATGAGCTCCATGAAACTGAAAATATGACTTCTACTTTGAAGCCTGGACTTATTCTCTATGATAGTGATGATAAAGAAACCAGAAAGCAGATAGTAAAAGACTTCAAAAAGAATTTCACAATAGATATTCTGATTGTATATAACATGCTGCTTACAGGTTTTGATGCTCCTCGACTTAAGAGGCTTTATTTTGGAAGAAAGCTCCGCGACCACGGTTTGCTTCAAGCAATTACCCGCGTAAACCGTCCATACAATTCTGAATATGGCGAACAGCGTTACGGAACTGTAATTGACTTTGCAGACATAAAAGCAAATTTTGAAGAAATCAATAACAAATATATAAAAGAGTTTCAGAAGTTCTCAAGCGAAGATGAAACTGGACTTGAGAATCTTCCTGATATGTTTACTCAGGTTCTGGAACAAAAAGAAGATATCATTAAACAGATGAAAGAAGCGCGCCAGACTCTTTCTAATTATGATATAAGTAATGCAGAAATCTTTGACCAGGAAATAACTGAAATTGAAGACAAGAAAGAACTCTTTGAACTCCGAACAGCTTTGACCAATGCAAAGAATATGTTCAATCTTGTACGAACTTTTGGTGATGAAGAATTAAAAGCTACCTTTGCTAAACTTGTAATTGAAAAACTTCCTGACATGCTGGCCGCTGTTCAGGCACGAATTAATGAAATAAATACAATTGAAGCCTTTGAAACAAGTGATGAAACTAAGATGCTTATCAATGAAACAATGATGAACATTCAGTTCAACTTTTCTATGATAAACAAAGAAGAATTAAAACTTGTTGATAACGGTTCAGAGCTGCAGGAAAAGCTTTCTAAAACATTGCATGAAATCCGCGATTATTATGACCCGGAAGACCCGCAATTTATTACTCTTGCAGAAGCATTTAAGCAGCGATTTAAGGAACATAAATTTAAGCCTGAAAGCCTTGCTCAGTACAACGAAGAAAACAAAGCTATGGATGATATCTACAAAAAGATTAGAACCTTGCGACGTAAAGATGACGCACTCCTTTCACGCTATCATGGTGACAAAAAGTTTGTCCGCGTTCACAAGCGAATTGTAGAAGAAAATACAAGACGTACAGAACGACATTCACAGCCAATTATTTCTACAATGACAGATGATATTGTTGAAGCAATGATGACTGTAAAACAAATAATCGACCAGCAGGTTTATGACAGAAATGATATCCTTAAAAAGGATGCCTATTTTGCAGAAACAGTATGGTCACTTATAGATGACAGTCTTTATAAACTGAATATCAAATCAGAAGTAGAAGACTGCGATTTTATTCAGACGAGAGTTAGCAAGCAGTATCTTAATCAATACCACCAGATGTATTTGTAAAAACAACAGAGCTTTTCCGTTAAGCGACACTTAATATATCTTTTTAGTGATAATAAACATTTGCTTTTACTGTCACTAAAAACTATAATAAAATGTATGATAGATACGGAGCTTATTTTAAGTACATCTGCAAGGCAGAAAAAAGAAATAGAAAATTTAGACGCAAAGTTGTCTGTTAAGCGAGTTTCGGCAAAAATTCCATCCACTCTTAAAGAATTTGCCCGAATCATAACTGGAATCAGGCGTTGCGGAAAAAGCACTTTTGTGAATCAGGATTTTAGGGAATCAGAAAGAAATGCTTTTTATCTTAACTTTGACGATCCGGCTCTTTATGGTTTTTCATCAAGTGATTTTGTAATTCTGGAAGAAGCCATAGAACGATATCAAAAAGACCAAAATGCTTCCAATGCTGTTTATTTTGATGAGATTCAAATTGTAGAAGGTTGGGAAGTTTTTATTAATTCTCAGCTCAGGAAGAGCAACCTTGTTACGGTAACAGGTTCAAATGCCTCTCTTTTAAGCTATGAGCTTGGAACCCGCCTTACCGGCCGCCATCTGGATTATGAGCTTTTTCCTTTTGATTTTGAGGAATTCTGTCTTTTGAGGAAATGCGAAAAATCTGCCGAAAACTTCAAGTTATTTCTTGAGCAAGGCGGTTTTCCTGAGTTTTTGATTTATGAGCGGACAGAAATCCTAAAAAGGCTTTTTGAAGACATCTTGATGCGTGATGTTGTTGTTCGTTACGGCATAAAAGATGTGCGTTCCGTAAAAATGCTTGCAATCTATCTTGCTTCAAACTGCGGAAATCTTATTACAGGTTCTAAACTTTCTGCTCAGCTTGGATTAAAGACAACAGCGACTATTCTTGAATACCTTTCTTTTTTGGAGCAGTGCTATCTGTTTTTCTTTGTGCCCAAATTCAACTATTCCGCAAAGGCACAGTCTGTGAATCCCAAAAAAGTGTACTGCATAGACACCGGAATGATTCATAATGTGACACTTTCTGCAAACGCGGATATGGGGCGGATGCTGGAGAACGCTGTTTTTATAGAACTTCGCCGCCGCACAAAAAATATCTGGTATTATGCGGAAGCCGCTTTTGAATGCGATTTTCTTTATGGACGCGATGTTGTGCCGGAAAATGCCGTGCAAGTTTGCTATGAGCTTACGAGAGAAAACCGTGAGCGTGAGGTTCGGGGGCTTGTAGAGACTTGCAAAAAATTTGAAGGCGTAAAACCGCTTATCGTAACATTCAATCAAAAAGACAAAATTTCCTACGGAGGAATGATAATCGAGGTTGTGCCTGCTACAGAATTCTTTACAAGTAAATAATTCAGGAGACCATATTTTATGACATCAAATAACATCAGAGAAAAGACCGTTGCTCTTATCGACGAATTAAAAGCTACCTGCCAGAGCGCAGGCCTTGGTAACGATGGAAACGAATTCAAAATCATTACACAGGTATTTTTGTATAAATTTCTGAATGATAAATTTGGCTACACATTAAAAAACAAAGAGTCTCGCTATCAGGCACAGTTCAAGAATGCAAAGGACTGGGAAGGAGAATACGCAAAACTTTCTGAAGACGAACAGAAAAGAGTTTGCCGTGTAATGGGGGCAGACTGTCCGAACTTGTATTCCCGCCATCTTATTACTCAGCTATGGAATCAGCAATCAAAAGGTGATTTTGATGTAATTTTTGATTCAACAATGAAAGACATTGCGGCTGAGAATATGGAAATCTTTTCAACACTTACAGTAGCGAATACAAAGATTCCGATTTTTGAAGCTCGCACTCAATATGTTACAGATGACAGCCAGAGAGCAAACTTTGCACGAGCTCTTGTTGATAAGCTTGTAAAGTTCAGTTTTGAAGAAGCCTTTGCTGAACACTATGACTTTTTTGCAAATATCTTTGAATATCTGATTCAGGATTACAACACTGCAGGCGGCGGAAAATACGCAGAGTATTACACTCCACATGCAATCGCTACAATTATGGCTCGTCTTCTTGTCGGTGATGATTCTGATTTGCACAACATAGAATGTTATGACCCAAGTGCCGGAACAGGAACCCTTCTTATGGCTTTGGCTCATCAGATTGGAGAAGACCGCTGTACAATTTTCAGTCAGGACATTTCCCAGCGTTCAAACAAGATGCTCAAGCTTAATCTTATTCTGAATAATCTTGTTTCAAGCCTTGACCATGCAATTCAGGGAGATACACTTGTAAATCCGTATCATAAATCAGATGACGGAAAAGAATTGCGCCAGTTTGATTTTGTTGTTTCTAATCCGCCGTTCAAGATGGACTTTAGCGATACTAGGGAAAAGATTGCGGCCATGCCAGCTCGTTTTTGGGCGGGAGTGCCGAATGTTCCAAAAGCTAAAAAAGAAGGAATGGCAATTTACACCTGCTTTATTCAGCATGTAATCAACTCAATCAAAGATACTGGAAAAGGTGCAATCGTAATTCCGACTGGATTTATCACTGCAAAATCTGGAATTGAAAACAAAATCCTTCACAAGATTGTTGATGACAAAATTGTCTGGGGCGTTGTTTCAATGCCAAGCAATGTGTTTGCAAACACAGGCACAAACGTAAGCGTGCTTTTCTTTGATAAATCTAAAACAGCAGATAAAGTCATTCTTGTGGATGCATCAAAACTCGGTGAAGAATACAAGGACTCCAACGGCCTTAAAAAGCGTCGTCTCACAAACGAAGAAATTGAAAAGATTGTAAAGACATTCCGCAACAAAGATGCTGTGGAAGATTTCTCTGTAGCTGTAACTTATGATCAGATAAAAGAAAAAGGCTATGTTCTTTCTGCAGGCCAGTATTTCGACATTAAGATTGAATATGTAGATATTACAGAAGACGAGTTTAATGCTCAGATGAAAACCGACACCGAAGAGCTTAAGGCAATGTTCAAGGAAAGCCATGACCTGGAAAAAGAAATCCATAAGCAACTGGCAAGCCTAAAGTTTGTAAAATAGGGAAAATTATGGAAAATGAATTGATGAATATACACACGAACGATATTTTAAGTGATGCGAGAAAGATAATTGACTCAGCAAGAACAAACGCAGTTCGTAGTGTCGATTTTTGCCGTGTTCAAATGTACTGGAATCTTGGAAGGCGAATCTTTGAAGAAGAACAGCAGGGAAAAGACAGGGCTGATTACGGAACATATCTTATAAAAAATCTTGCCCAGAATTTGGAAAAAGAATATGGAAGTGGTTTTTCAGAACGTCAGCTGAAATTTTGTCGCCAGTTCTACAGACTTTATCCAATTGGGAACACACTGCGTTCCCAATTAAACTGGAGTCAGTATCGTTCTCTTATTCAAATATCTGACCCGGATAAACGTGAGTATTACGAACTTGAATCTGTAAATAACGGTTGGACGGCACGAGAAACGGAGCGTCAGATTAACAGCCAATTGTATGAAAGGCTCTTATTGAGCAACGACAAGGAAAGCGTGCTTGCAGTTGCAAGAAAAGAACGCATCCCGGTATCGCCAAAAGAGATAATAAAAGATCCTATGGTTCTTGAGTTCCTAGGTCTTGAAAGAAAGCCTGCCTATTATGAAAAAGATTTGGAAAGTGCAATTATTTCGCATATTGCAGATTTTCTTTTGGAAATGGGTAAAGGATTTTCTTTTGTTGCCAGACAAAAACGTATTCTTTTAGAAGATGACGAATTTTTTATTGATTTGGTTTTTTATAATCGTATTTTAAGATCTTTTGTAATAATAGAACTTAAAACGGGAAAACTGACACATCAGGATTTAGGTCAGCTTCAGATGTATGTAAATTACTATGATCGTAATGAAAAACTTCCTGATGAAAATCCTACAATTGGTATTCTGCTTTGTTCTAGTAAAAATGATACAGCCGTAAAAATGGCTTTACCGAAAGACAATAAAACAATTCTTGCAAGTGAATATAAGTTATATCTTCCTACCTCTGAGCAACTTGTAAAAGAAATTGAAGAAGTAAAACAACTTGCAGCTTCTGTTAGTGTTGAGGATGCTGTAAAGCTTTCAACACCAAGTATAAAAGATGCAGCAGAACTTAAGATTTCTAATGTAGAGAATGCCGCTAAATCTGCTTATATGAAGAAGCAACTGAAAAAGACGAAGGACTAGGCTGTTATGGAAATTGCAAAATGGAGAATTGAACAATGCAAAACGGAATAGCGATACACAACAGAGAATGGATAAAAGACAAAATCTACACGATTCGCGGCGAGCAAGTGATGCTGGATTTTGAGCTGGCAGAAATCTATGGTTATGAAACCAAACGATTTAATGAGCAGGTAAAGCATAATATTGAGCGATTCGATGAGGATTTCAGATTTCAACTGACAGACGAAGAATTCAAGGTAATCTTGAGGTGCAAAAATTCCACCTCAAACGAAATTTTGAGGTCTGATTTTTCGACCTCAAAAACGGAAAACCGCGGTGGACGCCGATACAAGCCCTACGCATTTACAGAGCAGGGAATATATATGCTTCGGAGCTTCGCTCAAAGACTTGGGCAAAAAATGCTTTGCGTTTGAAGTGTTTGATTCAGCTTTCATAGCAGATATTTTGGCGAAAGTGTAAAAAAGAGATTTGATAATTGATAATGGAGAATTGAGAATTGAAAACAGAAAACGGAAAGTTGAAGAAATATAAGTTGGGTGATATTGAAAAAACGATTTCGGAAGAAGAATACTCAGAACTTCTCAAATCGGCTAAGACGCAGATAGACACAAGCCGCTCTACACTCGCTTTCCAGGTAAACTCAACAGCGAACGCGACATATTGGAACTTGGGAAAACTGTTGCACGAGCAAAAAATTGATGGTGGATACGGCAGCGATATAAAGATTCTGATGAGAAACTGCTACACGCTGTAGCAGTTTTGCAATGGGGACATAATTTGTTGCTCATAAATAAAAAACTCTCGGACGCAGAAAGTCTTTTTTATGCAACAGAATCCGCGCAAAAGAATTGGAATCGAGATTTTCTGCTAAATGCAATCAAAATGAATATGTTTGCTTCCCACAAAAACGAGCTTTTGGACAACAATTTTTCCAAAACGCTGCCAGTTTTGCAGTCGGAGCAGGCAAACGAGATTTTCAAAGACTCTTACAATCTGGGCTTTTTGTCGGTAACAGAGCCGATTGCGGAGCTGGAACTTGAAAAGCGGCTTGTGGAGAAAATCAAGACTTTCATGCTGGAACTCGGCACGGGATTTTCGTTTATCGGAAATCAGCACCGCCTTGAATACAACGGCAAAGAGTATTTTGTTGATATGCTTTTCTTCAACCGCAAACTGAAATGTCTTGTTGCCGTCGAGCTGAAAATCGGGGAGTTCAAGAGCGAGTATGTCGGCAAAATGAACATGTATCTTTCTCTTTTGGACAAATTGGAAAAAGAAGAAGACGAAAATCAGTCTATCGGGATAATTCTTTGTGCCGAAAAAGACCATCTTGATGTGGAAATTGCATTGCAGGACGTGAACAAGCCGATTGCCGTTGCGGATTATGAACTGATTGTGCCGAAAAAGGAATTGCAGAAACTTGTGCTTAAGGAAATGAAAGAGACTAATTGATAATGGAGAATTGAGAATTGAAACTGAATGATATTGCGTATTTTGTAGACGATAAAATTTCAAGTGATGAAATTTCACTGAATGAATATATAACTACCGACTGTCTTCTTCAAAATAAAAAGGGGCGTAGTTTTGCTACAAATTTGCCACCTCAACCTTGTAGTCTTACAAAATTTAAAAGAGGCGATGTTTTGATTGGAAATATTCGTCCGTATCTGAAAAAGATTTGGCTTGCAGATATTGACGGAGGCTGTTCCCTTGATGTTTTAGCACTTCGCGCAAAAAATAAAGACGAATCAGCATATCTTTATTCAGTTTTAATGCAAGATGGTTTCTTTGACTTTGTAATGAAAGCTCCTAAAGGCAGTAAAATGCCTCGTGGAGATAAAAATCATATTTTAACATTTCCTTGTTTTAGTGTTAATCACAAAATAGAAATCGGAAAATTTATAAAATCCCTCGATGACAAAATCGCATTGAACCGCCCGCATAAATGCAAAACTGGAAGAAATGGCAAAACGGCTTTATGACCACTGGTTTGTGCAGTTTGACTTTCCTAATGCAGATGGCAAGCCATACAAAGCAAGTGGCGGCAAAATGGTCTGGAACGAAACGCTCAAATGCGAGATTCCAGAGGGATGGGAAGTAAAATCAGTAAACGATATTTCAATCTCTTACCGCGGTGTTGGATATTCAGCAGATGACGAAAAGTCTGTAAGTGATAAAGATGTAGTTTTGATTTTACGTGGAAACAATATTTCAAATAATCACATTGTTTATGATAGCAATACAGTTTATTTGGATAAATCGTTTGTGTCCGAAGAACAGAAAATAAACAAGTTTGACATAGTGATGACAATGTCCAGTGGTAGCAAAGAACATGTCGGAAAATCTGCAATGTTCTTGTTTGATTCGCCTCATTCTTATGGAGCTTTTTGTAATAAAATTACACCTGCAAAAGATTGTCAATTTTTTCTGGAAAAATATTTACATTCCGAATATTTCAAAAAATATATTCAAATCACATGCTCAGGAACTGGTATAAACAACCTTACTAATGAACATTTTGATAAGGCCTTTTTTCCCTTTCCTGATAATGAAGTTTTGGAAAGCTTCAATCAAAAGATAAATCCAATCTATGAGCAAATAGGAGTTCTTGAAAAAGAAAACCTTAGACTCATGGGATTGAGAGACAGACTGTTGCCGTTGCTGATGAACGGGCAGGTGGAGGTGAAGTAATGGGCAAAATCTCAATCCGATTTTTTAACGACAGGGAAGTTCGCGCAGTTTGGGACGAAGAAAACTCAAAATGGTGGTTTAGTGCAATCGACATTATCCGTGCAATCAACAATGAAGATGATTATGTAAAAGCGAGTAACTACTGGAGATGGCTCAAAAAAAGGTTTGGCACGGAAAATATCCAACTCGTGAGTGTCACTCACGACTTCAAATTTGAATCTCCTGATGGCAAAAAGCGAAAGGCAGACGCTCTTGACTACGATGCTGTTCAGACGCTTGCAAAGAATTATCCGAATAACAATGCCGCAAAGTTCCTCGATTGGTTCAATTACAGCGACAATACGATAGACGGACAAAGCAAAAAGAAAGCGTACACTTTTTTGCAGAGCAATCTTGTGAAAGATGAGGATGTCGGAACTATAAAAGCGTTGCAACAGATTCACGCCTACATCTTTGGAGGGCTTTACGACTTTGCTGGCAAAATACGCACAAAAACAATCAGCAAGGGCGATTTCACTTTTTGCGTAGCTCAGTTTTTGCCAGAGGCTTTGCAACAAATCGAAGAAATGAGCGAAAACTCTTTTGAGGAAATTGTAGAAAAATATGTGGAGATGAATGTGGCTCATCCGTTTATGGAGGGCAACGGCAGAAGCACAAGGATTTGGCTTGATTTGATTTTCAAAAAGCGGCTTTCCAAGTGTGTGGACTGGAGCAAAATTCCAAAAAACGATTATCTAAATGCAATGATAGAAAGTCATTCCGATACGACAAAAATCAAAACTCTTTTGCAAAATGCCTTGACCGATAAAATCAACGACCGTGAGATGTTTATGAAAGGCATTGATTATTCATATTACTATGAGGAATCAGAGTAAATAAATTGTGCACTTCGCAACAGGCTTTTGCCGCTCTTGATAAATGGACAGGTGGAGGTGAAATAGAATAATTCTTCTGGCAGAATGTGCTATAATTGCGAATTGGGAGATAGCGAATGAGCGAAAACGAACTTGATTCAACTTGTGGCGTTTCTGACGAAGACCTTACGAGGCGCTTTGTGGAAGCTGTCCGTATAGAAAATGAAATAAAGCGAATAAAGGGAACGCCCACGGCGGGCTACGACATAGAAAAAAAACAGGCTTTTTTGGAATATGCAGACGGAAGAAAAGAATATGCTCCAGCAAACTAAAAAGCCAGAAATTATTGTCTTTGCGGGACCGAACGGCAGCGGAAAATCAACGGTCACGAAATTGGCAAAAATCATCGAGCCATATATGTTTCGGAAGCCAAAATTATTTCACGCTATGAAAAATGTTTAAAATTGTTACCTGAACTTCTAAAAGTCTGCGATATTATGCACATTTATGACAATACCACAATCCCTTTCAGAATCTTCAAAAAGCGTAAAGATGAATTTTTCTTTTGGTCAAACGATTTTTGGAAAGAATCTGATGTCAAAAAATTGCTTTCACTGTAGGGTGGTATTGCATGAACGCGGGACTTTTTACACCCGACATCGATTTTGAAAGGCTTTTAGCGTACTGGGGGAAGGGGCAAAAAGAGGAGTGATTTTGTAAAATCATATAGCGACCTTCTAACTATCGAGTTCTGCAATGCAAAACTCGATAGTCGCTCTTTTCTTGACTACTCCGCAAGCGTTCCCTTGAACGTGTTGCCGTTCAGCGAGTCCAGTCGCACGCGGACGAATGTGCCGATGAGCTTTTTGTCTGCTTTGAATGCGACGCGCTCGTTCTGCTCGGTTTTTCCGAGAAGCTCCGAGTCGTCGTTCTTGCTCACGATGTCGGCAAGAACAGTTATCGTTTCGCCGACTCTCTTTGACATGACTTCCTGCGTGTGCTTCAGCTGCAAATCGATTACTTTCTGCAGCCTCTGCTTTTTCACTTCGACAGGAATCTGGTTTTCGTACTTTGCCGCCGGCGTTCCTTCGCGCGGGTTGTAGAAATACATGAACGCGCTTTCGAATTTCACTTCTTCCATGAGAGTCAGGACATCTTCGAACTGCTCCTCGGTTTCGCCAGGGAAGCCGACCATCAAATCCGTCACAATCTGCACGTTCGGGATGTTCTTTCTGAGTTTTTCGACGAGCGAGATGAATTCTTCCCTCGTGTTCTTTCTGTTCATGCGCTTGAGGATTTCGTTGTTGCCGTGCTGGGCTGCGATGTGGAATCCGTGGCAGACGTGCTTGTCGTTTGCGATTGTCTCAATCAGCTCGTCCGAGAAATCGTTCGGGTTTGACGACTCAAAACGAATCCAATTGATAGAAGAATTCGTTTCGTCGATGTGGCTGCTGATTTTTTTGAGGAGCTTCGGGAAATTCAGTTCGATTTCGTTTCCGTTTTCGTCCTTCGTTTTGCATCTGTATGCGTTCACGTTCTGCCCAAGCAAAGTGATTTCTTTTACGCCACGGCCGCTCAAAAAGTCGATTTCGGAGAGAATCTGGTCGAGCGGGCGTGAAACTTCCCTTCCGCGTACATACGGCACGATGCAGTAAGTGCAGAAGTTGTTGCAGCCGTGCATTATCGGGACGAAAGTGGAGAAAGCTTCCTCTTCGTAGCTTACAGGCGCGAATGTGTATGAATCTTCCTCTTTGATTTCGAACGGTTCCCTTCGCTCTTCGATAGCTGTGATGATGTCGCCGAATTTGTACTTTCCGAATGTTCCCACGACGTAATCGAGGACTGGCCACTGCTCCTTCACGTCGTTCAAGAGCCTCTCCGCCATGCAGCCCATGAGAATCACCGTGTACGGCACGATTCCGTTCTCCTCGGTGAATTTAACCGCGCGTTTCATCGATTCGACTTTCGTTTTCGCTTCCGGTTTTTTGTAGCGGATATTTTTTACGCCGGTGAAGTATCCGAGACGACCGAATATTCTGTCTTCCGCGGAGCCTCTAACCGAGCAAGTGTTGATTATAACTGCGTCTGCCGATTCTGCGTCTTCCGATTTTGTCCAGCCGCGGCTGATGAAAAGGTGTTCCACTGCGGCACTTTCTGCGATATTCATTTCGCATCCATAAGTTTCAAAAAAATACTTCATAACGAACTGATTATAGCAAAAATGTGCCGCTTTGACGGACAAAACGACGCTGTCATGCTGAACTCGTTTCAGCATTTTCAGTTTTCAGAATATCTCTTTCACTTTTTCTTTGAACTGATTTCCCCTGTCGAATTCGTTCTTGAACATTCCGAAACTTGTAGCTCCCGGAGAAAGCACGACGATTTTAGGCAATGCTGATTTTTCGAATGACGGTGCGTCCTTTCGGAGTTTTTTCAGCATTTCGTCGAGGGAGTCGAACACTCCGCGTACTTCAATCGACTTTTTGCTGAACAACGGAAGAAGCTTGTCTGTCGCACTGCCGGAAAGCATGTAAATTGACTCAGGCTTGATTGAATTTTCGCTCGAAAGTGTTTCTGCAAGCGGCGAAAGGTCGAGTCCTTTGTCAGTTCCGCCCGTCAAAAAAATGACAGGACGCTCGAAGCTCTGGCTTGCAAGAGCCGCCGCCTCAGGTACAGTTGCCGCTGAATCGTTGTAGAACCTGAATTTCTGGCCGTCAATCTCTGCCTCATGGAAAAATTCCAGTCTGTGCTCGATTCCGTTCCACCTTCCGAGAATTTCCGAAATCTTCTTCGACTCGACTCCCATGATTTTCATCACGAGAGCGGCATTCAGTGCGTTCGTCCGAATGTGTTTTCCCGGGACAATCAAATCTTTTAAAATCGTCTCTTCTTTTGTCTCTTTCGCGCCTGCATTTTTCACGGTGAGCCTGCATTTTCCGTGCCCGCTTTTGTCAATCCAGACACCTTCAACATCTTTCGGAAGTGCCTTTCTCGAATAACGGAGAACTTTCGCCTTAGTTTCCCGCGCGAAGATGTTTCCCCAGTTCGAGATGAGAGTTCCGCCGTCCGCAGCCGCATCGTCGTCAAAGTCGAGAATCGTCCAGTCGCTTTTCGTCTGGTCTGCGTAGATGAGCTTTTTGTCGGCGACGTATGCAATCATCGAGTGGTAGAAATTCTGGTGGTCGGGAATGATTTTCGTTATGACGGAGATTTTCGGCTTGAGTGCCTTTCGTCCGTGCAAATCCGCAAGCTGCCATGAAGAAAGTTCGAGCACGACTGGCGTTTTCTCGTTCGTCTTTTCAAGGAACGTGAGCGGAGAGACTGTGATGTTGCCTCCGAGGTACGCGTCGAAACCTGCTTCTTTTAGCCCGTAATAGATTGCGCTTACGGTGGAAGATTTTCCTTTTGAGCCTGTGACGGCGATAACCGGTGCTTTTGAGAAATGCAGGAAGAGCGAGATGTCAGATTCGATTGCTTTTGCGGCTGCAAGGTATTTGTTGCCGTCGTATTTCACGCCCGGATTTTTGATTACGCAGTCGGCATTTTCGAAATCCTCGATTCTGTGCTCGCCGAGCCTGTAAGTGAGCCTTGACTTGTCGAGAGCCGAATCATTATTGATTGAATCGACTGTCGTCCTAAGCTCATCTTCGCTCTTCATGTCGGTGGCGATGACGTATGCGCCGTGTTTCAGAAGAAAACGGACTGAAGCTTCTCCTCCGCCGTTGAGACCGAGCCCCATCACGACAATGCGCTTGTCTTTTATGTCCTCGATTTTGTCGAATACGCAGCCTTCTGGATAAATGTGCGCAACCGGAACTTTTTCATCTGCCATTTTTCGTTCTCCTGCATTTTTAAATTGAATTTTTCAGATTCAAAACTACAAAACTATCTCGATGAAGACTATCTCGAAGTCTGAAGCTTTCTTGTGGCGTTGAATCTTGAAACTGCCTCGTCAATCAGAAGATTCGTGAGCGAAGTGAAATCAAGACCGAATGCCGCGCACATTTTCGGGAACATGCTTATCTGAGTGAATCCCGGAAGAGTGTTTATCTCGTTCAGGTACAATTTGTCCGTGTCCTTGTCGATGAAAAAGTCCACGCGGGAAAGTCCGCACAAATCAAGAACTGAATACGCTTTCACCGCAAGCTTTCTGATTTCTTCAAGACGCTCGTCAGAAAGCTTTGCCGGAATCAGAAGCTCCGCGCCGTCCGGGTCGTTGTATTTCGCGTCGTAGTCGTAGAATTCGTGTTTCGGTGCGATTTCGCCAGGACCGTATGCTTTCGGCGCATCGCATTCGTTGCCCGAATACGTTGTCGGGTTGCCTGTCACGGAACATTCGACTTCGCGAGCGTTCACTGCTTTTTCAATCAATATTTTGTCGTCCCAGTTGAATGCGTCGATGATTGCGCCGTTCAAATGCTGCATGTCGTCCGCTTTCGATGCGCCGTCGGAGCTTCCTGCCGAGCACGGCTTCACGAACAGCGGAAAACCGAGTTTGGAAGCTTCCTCAAGCATTTCGTCGTATCTTTTCGAGTCCGCAATGTCGCTTCTTCTCATGCAGATTCCAGGGACGACAGGGATTCCAGCCTGCGCCAACGCGGATTTCGTCTTCTCCTTGTCCATCGTGATTGCGCTTGCGAGCGTAGAACAGCCGACGTAAGGGACGTTCACCATCTCAAAAAGTCCCTGAATCGTTCCGTCCTCGCCGTAAGTTCCGTGGAGAGCCGGGAAAACAACGTCAACGCCGATTTCCTCGTTTCCGACTTTGAAAGTTCTCTTCGTTCCGCCTGCCGGAATTACGAGAACTTCTTTCGATTCGTCTTCTTTTATTTCGAAATGTGCTGAATCGTCAGCTTTTACGCGCGAAAGCTCCGACTCAGGCTGCAAGAACCATTTTCCGTCTTTCGTTATCGCAATAAGGACGAGCTGATTTTTTGAATCGATGTTGCGTGCGATTGCTGCCGCAGAAACGAGCGAAATTTCATGTTCACCAGATTTTCCGCCGTAGATGAGTGCTATTTTCATTTTTTTCTCCAAGTTTTCTTCAAGTGTAAAAACAATACAATAAATTTTCGGAATGATAGCATATTGAATGAGAGTTTGAATCATAAAATTCCGAAAATCAAAGTGATGAGCGACAACGAAGAGGCAAAACAAAGAAAAATAAACGAGATTCTTTTTGCGGGTGCAAGCGCGAGAATCCGAACCGAAATCGAAAAGTACCAGAATTTCCCGATTAAAATTTCAATCGAACGATATTCGTACGGGAGCTTTCATTCTCTCATTTTCGAGTCGGACGAAGAGTGTTTTGTTGTCAACTTTGATTTTCCGTATGGTTTTTGCATAAATCTGATTCTTCCTGTGGATTTGCAGGACAGCCACGTCGAAAAATTCGCTTTCATTATGGAAGAATTCAGCGTGTTCGACAAAAATGACAGGTTTATCAGAATACTTCTTTTCAAACATTCGATTGGAATTTTCAAAAAATCCGGGCTGAAATTCAAAATTCATAGAACGGGCGGCTCTCTTTTTTACGTTCCGCCTTATGCGACAATCGACGAAAACTTTGCGGGGTATCTTCCTGTCGAATATGTGAAAACTCTGTTCGAATATCTCTACGCGAAAAACGGATTTTCAACTCCGTATTCGATTGCCGAAGAGAAGGACTGCAACATGATTGTCCCGAAAAAACTGAAGAATTCGAAATTTGCAGTCATAAGATTCGACATCGAGGGCGAGTACAAAATCAGAAAAATCGCGACGAAATATCCGAACCCGTTCTTTTGCAAATTCGAGGACGATTTGATGCAGTTCCTAATGAAAATCGAGGAACTTCGGTCTACCGACAAAGAATATCTTTGGAAGGCAGAATTCAAGCTGATTTTTCCGCGCGGGTTTTCAATAGAAAATTAACGTTCACAAACTGCTTGTTGATGAATTTGTGTTTTTATTTTTGTATACTTTTGGGACTATGCGTGTGAAGAGATTTGGAATTTTGACGAGTGGCGGAGACGCTCCGGGGCTTAATGCGGCAATCAGAGCCGTTTGCAGGACTGCTGCCATTCAATACGGAATGACTGCCGTCGGAATAAAAAACGGATACCGGGGCTTAATCGAAAACAACTGCTTTGAGCTTTCGGCTGACGACATATCGGGAATCCTCACCCGTGGCGGAACGATTCTCGGAACTTCACGCGAAAAGCCTTTCAAAAATCCTGAGCCTGACGAAAACACCGGGCTTCTTCCTGTCGAGGCGATAAAGCGCACTTACGAATTGCAGAAGATGGACGCGCTTGTGTGCATTGGCGGAAACGGCACGAATTCGACCGCGAGCCTTCTTGCAGAGGAGGGCTTGAACGTAATCGGGCTTCCGAAAACAATCGACAACGACATAGTGAAAACTGACGTGACATTCGGCTTCAACACCGCGCTTGGCGTTGCTACCGAGGCAATCGACAGAATCCACACGACCGCGCATTCCCACTCGCGAATCATGGTGATAGAAGTGATGGGGCACAAGGCGGGCTGGCTCAGCCTTTATTCGGGAATCGCCGGCGGAGCTGACGTGATTCTTCTTCCTGAAATTCCATACGACATCGATTCAGTTGCCGAATGCGTGATGAAAAGGCGCGACGCAGGAAAAGAATTTTCGATTGTGGTCGTTGCCGAGGGTGCGCTCTCGAAGGACGAGGCACTGCTTCCGAAAAAAGAGCTGAAAAGGCGAAGGAAACTCATGCCGTATTCAATCGCATACCGCGTGGCGCACGAGCTTGAGGAGGCGACCGGGCTTATCTCTCGCGTCACCGTGCTCGGATATTTGCAGCGTGGCGGAACACCGTCGCCGTATGACAGGGTTCTGTCAACGCAGTTCGGGGCTGCCGGAGCGCATTTTCTTGCGGAAGAGAAATTCGGAAATCTCGTGGCAATGCAGGACAACAAGATTGTTCCTGTTCCGCTTTCCGAAATTGCAGGAAAGGTGAAGAGCGTTGAGACCGATAATTCTATGATAATAGCCGGACGTGGCTTGGGAACGTGCTTTGGAGACTAATTACAAATGTCATTTCTGCGGAAGTTGCAACGGTCAGGCGTGCAAGTCTGAACTTCCGGGAATGGGCGGAGTCAGGGACAACGAAAATTTCATTCTGAATGTGTCCGACTGGGAGAAAGTCCGCCGTGAATATTCTGAAAAAATAGATGAATTTCTCGATCAGCCTGTGGAATTCAGAATTCCGCACATCGCAATCGCGCCTATCACTGGTG
This sequence comes from Treponema sp., assembly GCA_017525605.1. Lineage (GTDB taxonomy): Bacteria > Spirochaetota > Spirochaetia > Treponematales > Treponemataceae > Treponema_D. Next base: position 153,531 of record JAFXSM010000020.1, read on the forward strand.
CAATCGAAAATATCGGTTTTGCTGACGAGCGGAATTATTATGCGGAAATCGTCGCTGCCTCAAAAAACGTGGGAATCGGGCTTTGCATCGGCGACGGATACCCGGACGAGAAACTGAAATTCGGCATCGAGGCGATTCGCGGTGTCGAGTCAACGGCTGCCGTTTTCATAAAGCCATACGAGAACCACAGAATCATCGAAAGAATCGGATGGTCATCGGAAATTGCGAGCATAATCGGAATCGACATCGACTCGTACAATATTCTTACGATGCGGAACATGGTGAACCTTGAGAAGAAATCCGCAGAACAATTGATGGAAATACAGGATTTTGTTCACGACAAGCTCGGGTTGCCGTTCGCGATAAAAGGAATTTTCACGGAAGATGATATAAAGCTCGTGGAGCAGGTTCAGCCTGACATAGCGTACATCTCGAACCACGGCGGAAGAATAGACACGCGCACGGGAAGCACTGCGGAATTCCTCGCTCATCATGCGGACGAGCTCAAGCCGAACTGCCACAGCGTTTGGGTTGACGGCGGAATACGAAGCCCCCTCGACATTGCGACCGCACACGCGCTCGGTGCCGACAGGGTTCTCATCGGCCGTCCGTTCGTCACAGCACTCTGCCGTGGCGGAGAATCCGCCCTCTGCGGCAAAGTGCTTGAACTTGCATTGATTCAGTACGCCAGATAATTCAGCTTGAATTCCGCCTTCGGATTTGTGATGAGGCTTCGGATATTTCCGAATATGTCCATGAACCTCGTCTCGTACTGGTATTCGAAGTCCTCGAATTCAAGGATTATCGAAGAATCGTAATCTTCGTCCTTCATAAGCTCATATTCAACATTTTCTTTTGCTTCTTCGAACGAGCAGATGTCGTCAATCAGACCGTTCTTGAGTGCCTGCCTTGCGGTGTAAATTCTTCCGTCCGCAAGCTCCTGCACTTTCTCAATCGGCATTCCGCGCGACTTCGCGACGATATTTGTGAACTGCTCGTATGCGTCGTCCGCAACGGACTGCATGATTGCAGCCTGTTCTTCCGTGAGCGGCTGGTCGTAGTTGAGCATGTTCTTGTTGCGTCCTGCAGTGAACGTTCTCGACTTGATTCCGAGCTTCTCGAAAAGCCCTGTAGCGTCGATGCTCTGACCCGCGATTACGCCGATTGAGCCTGTGAGCGTGTTCCTGTTCGCATAGATTTTGTCCGCTGCGGAAGCGATGTAGTATCCGCCGGAAGCCGCAAGAGACGCGAAATATGCGAAGACCGGTTTCCCTGTTTCTTTTTTGTAGTCCATGAGAGCGAGGTACGCTTCGTCCGATTCGTAAACGCCGCCGCCAGGAGAGTCGATATAGAGAAGGATTCCGAGATTGTAGTCATCTTCCTTCAAGTCTTTTATCGTGTCCAGAATCCATTCTTGGTTGTATGTCTCGCCGGCTTTCGTTATAACGCCCTCGACGTGCAGCACTGCGAAATATTCGTAGTCGAATCCGCTGAAATCGAAAGCTTCGTCGTTGTTGCCGAACATGAATTTGAAGATTTCTTTCCGGTTGTCTTTCTTTGTGTTTTTTGCTTTTTTCTGCTTTTTCGTCTTAGGCATTTCCTTTTCGGAATTTTCCGCGATTTTTGAATACGCCCTGCTGCTGAGGCTCATCACGCCGCCTGCGATAATCGAAATTACGACTACTGCGACAATCGAAATCACGATTATCAGACCTTTTTTTGCTGATTTCATTTTTTCTCCTGATTTTTATTTGTTTCGTTTTTTATTTTGCAAAATCCGCAATCTTGAGTCGCCCTGATTCGAGAGCTTCCGTCTTGAGAGCCGTGTATGCGTTCGCTTTTGTCGTCTGTATATACGGAACGAGCCAGATAGCTCCGATTCCGAGCGAAAGGATGCAGAGAAGTGACCAGCCCCAAAAACTCAAGTCCATTACGAAAAGGTCGGCCTTGTGACCGTACGTCAGCACTTTGCTGATGTTCATCGCCTTTCTCGGCCCGATGTCCGGGTTCTCAATCATCACGAAGAACATCTGCGAATACGCGTACATTTTTACGATTCCAGGAATGTAGAAGAGAAGTGCCCAAAGGAACGCCCAAAGCTCGTACCACAAAAGACCGAGTATGCCTTTGACCGAATAATCCCCGATTGCAACAAGAACGTCGTCTGACGTTATGGGGGTGAGCGAGCGAGACAGCTTCAAATGGACGTATGCGGAAACCATGTTGATGATTGCAATTGCCGCCACGAAAAACAATCCGACAAACTGCGAAAGTGCGATTCCGTACTCGCTTTTTGCAAGCAGGCCCGATGCGAATTCGAACCCGAACAAGACTACGACTGAAGCCGCCGTCACGAGGCACGGGCCTTTCCATCTTCCTTTTAGTTGCTCCAAAGCCCTTGCTTTGTATTCTGCGCGATTAAACATTTTTTCCTCCGAATTTTTTAATTTGCATTTTTTATTTTGACTGAGTGCCTTTCAGCATTTCAGAATAATACCGATTTTCGATTTTTTCCTCCGGGATTCCGCATTCCCTTAGGACTTCCAAAAGAAGCTTTCGTTTTTCGCTCACGGTCTCTTCATCGTTTTTTTCGCTCAGAATTTCGATTTCGAGAAAATCCCCGAGCGGCGGAACTGTGCAAAGCTCGATGTGACATTCGCCGTATTGGTAGCCGTAAACTGTCTTGTGCTTTTCGAGCGCGATTTCGAAACCGCTGTCTGCGAAAACTGCCTCAAGCGCGGAAGAGTCCGAAATCTCGCATTCTTTTTCGTCGTTCACTTCGTACGATTTGCCGTTCTCTGCGATGCGGTTTTCTTTTCGTTTGTATGTCAGGTAGATTTTTTTTTCGGAAGTTTCAAGGTCAGTTTCCTTTCGGATTCTAGCCTGAATTTTCTCTCCGTTTTTGTGAATTGCCCAATAGATGTCGTCTTTCTGCACGCTCTGCAAAAATCCTGCGAATGTGCCGAGCTTTTCGATTACGCTTTTCCTGTCATCGACGTGCGCTTTCAGTTCAATTTCGTACATTCTTTGATTCTACCACAAAAACTCGCCGAATATTCGTTGTGATTACTGCATTTTCAGCAATTACGCAAGCATTTGTTTTTCGCTACAATTTTTGGCATGAATGTTACATTGAAAAACGACAGCTACGAAGTTGTCATAAGCACGCACGGAGCCGAAATCAACTCTTTCAGAGGAAAGGACGGCACGAAATATGTATTTGAAGGTCCTGAGAGCGTCTGGAAATTCCACGCGCCAGTTCTTTTCCCGCACGTCGGAAGAATCTGCGACGGATTCTACACTTGGCAGGGCAAGGAATATCACCTCGTGAACAACGGAATGAGCCGCGACATGGAGCACAAACTCCTCGAACAGACCGAAACTTCCGCTACTTTCGAGCTTACGGAAAATGCGGAGACAGCCGACAAATTCCCGTGGAAATTCTCCCTCAAGACACACTACGAGCTTTCGGGAAACACCCTCAAATTCACGACGACAGTAACGAACACCGACTCTTCCGAGATGACATTCTCGCTCGGAAGCCACACTGCGTTCTGCTGCCCGAGAAACACCGACCCGGAAGGAACGACGAACGCTGATTATCAGTACGAGTTCGAGAACAAGGAAGAGCTCACGACTGTCGTTCTGAACGAGTCCGCACAGCTCAAGGCAGACGAGGACGGAACCGCACCGATTTTCAAGCCTTATGGCGAGAAAGAAGCCGGAATAATCCCAATCAACAAGGACGGATTCGGAAACGGACACTTCTTCACGAAATTCACTTCTTCTTGGGTCGGACTCAGGAACAAGAAGGACAACTCCCTCGTGAAAGTGAACTGCGCGGGATATCCGTACCTCATGGTCTGGCAGGGCGGAAACGGAGCAGAAGGCGCGTCAGGCAACGGCTTCAACTGCATCGAACCGTGGTACGGAACAGCCGATGCCGAAAACACCGACCACACATGGGAAAACAAATCCGGCCTGATTTCCCTTGAACCAGGAAAGTCATTCACCGCCGATCAGTCAATCACGATTGAGAAATAAAAAACTTACTTTGTGATTATTTTGTGAATAAAAAAGTTCTTTAGGTTAAATACCGAGTTTTACGAGTGAAAGACGGAAACAAGCGGAAGCGAGGTTCCACCCACAAAAACACTCAGCCACCGCGAAGCGGTACTGCCGTTTTTGTGGGTGGGTTCTCGCTGGGAGCTTGTTTCCAGCCTTTTCAATTTGCATTAACTCGGTATTCGACCTACAAATACATTCTTTCGAACGATTCGACCGGCACTGGTTTTGAGAAGTAGAAGCCCTGGAAAGACTCGCAGCCGAGCGTTTTCATGAGGTTCATCTGGGATTCCGATTCAACGCCCACCGCAAGAACGTCCATTCCGAGCGACTTTGCCATGTCGATTATCGTGTAGAGAATCGTGTTGCTCCTCTCCTTGTTTTCGGATTCGTTCAGGAAGCTTCTTCCGATTTTCAGAACGTCCGCGTGGATGTCCTTGAGCATATTGAGCGAAGAATATCCGCTTCCGAAATCGTCAATCTCGACTTTGAACCCGAATGACTGCAATTTCTCGAAAAGTTTCTTCGAGCCTTCGAAATCGCTCATGAAGCCCGACTCGGAAATTTCGATGTTCATCTGCACCGGCTTGATGTTGTATTTTTCGACGAGTTCCGTGAACGTCTTGTAGACATCGATGTAATAAATGTCTTTCTGGGAGATGTTCACCGACACTGTCTGGTTCTGGAATCCCCTTTCGTTCCATTCGTAGAGCTTTTTTGCCGCCTCTTCCCAAACGAACTTGTCGAGCTTGTAAATGAGACCTGTCTTTTCGAGCGTCGGAAGGAATTTTTCCGGCATGAGAGTTCCGTGCTGCGGGTGCTCCCAGCAGACAAGCACTTCCGCACCGAAATATTTTTCCTGCTCCGTTCCAACAAACGCGAGCTGCGGCTGCAAATAAATCTTGAACTGCCTGTTCTCCAGCGCGTTTTCGAATTCGTCAACGATATTCTTTTCCGCGTCGATTTTGTCCATCAGTGCTTTGTCGTACCAGGAGAACGTTGTCTGGTAATCATTCGAGAGCCTTTCGCACGCAATCTGCGCCTTGTCGCACATGATTTGCGGCGACTCGGTTGTGAACGGGGAATCGTAAATTCCAATCATGATTTTGAGCTTGTACTGCGAGCCTTTCGTGAGCGCGTACACTTTGTCCAGTTCGCGAAGGAATACCGACTCGGTGAAGTTTTCACGGCGCATGTACAGAGCGAATTTGTCGTCGCCGACACGACCGACAACTGCGTCGTTCAGCATGTTCTCGCGCAAAAGTTTCGCAATCAGCTTGAGCACCTCGTCGCCGAATTTCGTGTCGAAAATTTCGTTAACGAGCTTGAAATCTTTTATGTTCGAGAAAAGCATCAGATATTCGTTCTTGTCGTTCCTTCTGTTGCCGATTTGAATGTCCTGAACTTTTTCGAAAAATCCTGTTCTGTTGTAAAGACCGGTGAGCTTGTCGTGCGTCGCGTCGTATTTTTCTTTCAGATATTGCGCGATTTCTTCAGTCTTGTTCACGAATTTGAAGAACGAGCCGATTTTCGTCCCGTCGAATTCTAGGTTCTGATATTCGACCGTAAAATGAAGCTCGTTTATCTCGTGCGTGATCGGGTCCTCTATCGCAAAAGAGTCCATTCCGTTCTTTTCGTTTTCCGGGTGGATGCTCTTCCATTCTCTTGCGTAGTCCTCAGCCTCTTTCTGAGTGAAAACTCCACTGTCATTTACGAGAATGAGGCGTGCCGTTCTGTTCGAGTATGAATATTTTCCGTGCTCGTCAAAGAAAACTATGCCGTCGCCGATTTTTTCGTTCACGTTGTCCAAAAAATGCGTGACGAGGACGTGCGGGAATGCGTAAATCGTGTTGTAGCAGAGAATCGCCACGACAGCGGCATACAGAAGCAGCGAGAAATCAATCGGCGAATTGAGCGTGTAGCAGATGCCGTTCGAGACGATGACGAGAGCGTATATTCCGAGAAGCCATGCGAATTTCTGGTTGTAGAAAGATGGCGTTTTTATCACTCCGAGAATGAGGAAGACGAACGTAGCGACAACCATCGTATAGCAAAGCCCGAGGTGAATCAGATGGAATGACGTGAGGGCGATTCCCCAATACTGATGGTAAATCGAATAGACGAGCATCACGAGGTCGTAGCTGTGGAACGTGAACAGGTTGACGAAAAGCGAGATTGAATCGGCCGCGCAAAGCCCCATCAGAAAATACCGTAACGGAAGCTTTTTCTTGTTTCCGACGAACGTGTGCGAGATTATGAGCATGATGTACGTCAGCCATGTCGTGCAGATGTAGTACAAGGTGTTGAAGAAGAACGCCGTGTAATATCCGTCCGAGAACAGGAATGCCGTGTACGAGATGACCGCAAGTATTCCGACAGCGACTAGCCAGAGGATGTGTTTTGTGAAATCGTTGTTCAGTATCACGGGGCGGCGGAGGATGTACACGAACATCGTTATGAGAATTGCCGCAATGATTATATAAAAGAACATAAACAGAATCATTCTGCATCTCCTTCCGTCGTCTCGTTGGTTGAACCATCCGCCGAATCATTTTGACCGAGCGAATAATTCATGAATTTTTTCTCGAATTCGGCAACGCAAATCGGTCTTGAATAGAAATATCCCTGGAAAATGTCGCAGCCGATATCCGTGAGAAAATCAACCTGCGATGTCTCCTCAACGCCTTCCGTGACGATTTTCATGCCGAGCTCTTTCGCCATCCGTATGATTGACTTGATGATTGTCCTGCTGCGCTCCTGGTTTCTGCTCTTTTTCAGGAATGCCATGTCGATTTTCAGAATGTCCATCTTGATGTTCTTGAGCATACTGAGCGAAGAATATCCGCTTCCGAAATCGTCCATCTCGATGAAGAATCCGTACTGCCTAAGGCTTTCAAGAACTTCTGTGTGCATCTTCATGTCGTGCATGAGGACGGTCTCAGTGATTTCAAGCTTGAGATTCTTAGGCGAAATTCCGTATTCCTCAACAAGCGAAGTGAATTCTTTGTACAAATCGAGATAGTAGAAATCCTTCACCGAAATGTTCACGGCGATGTACATATCGATTCCGCGCTTTTCCCATTCGGCAAGCTTTCTGACAGCCTCGCCCCAGATGTACCTGTCGAGCTTGTGAATCAGAGAAGCGTTTTCAAGAACCGGAACGAAATCGCTCGGCGGAATCATGCCTTCCTTTGACTGCCAGCGGACGAGAGCCTCGGCACCGACAGCGTTCTGCGACTTGCTGCTCACCTGCGGCTGCAGATACATGCAGAATTCATGGTTTTCAAGAGCGTTCTCGAACATGCTGATGATTTTTCGCTCGTGCTTGAGTTTTTCCATGAGTGTCGAGTCGTAGAAATGTATGACTTTCTCGTATTCGTCGCTGACATTCTTTATCGCGAGAGTGCATTTGTCGTACATCGAGTAGACGCTCTCGTAATATGCGTTTTCCCTGTTTATCTCGTAGATTCCTGCAAGCATCCGAAGCTTGTATTTTCCGATGCACGCAGCCTTCTGGATTTTTATCATGTCGCTTTGCAGGTCGTTCGCCCTGTAATCGTCCTTCCTGATGAGTATTCCGAACCTGTCGGCGGAAATCCGCCCGATTATGCAGTCAGCCGACTGCGAGTCCTCGATGACTGTGCCGTCGCCGATGTGCGTGAGCATGTCGCGGAAAAGTCCTGCCTGCATTTTGAGGATTCTGTCTCCGTACTGCGAGCCGAACCTGTCGTTCAGCAGTTTGAAATTCTTTATGTTCGTGCAGATTAAGTAGCGCGAAACGTGAGGGTCGGCCTGCAGAATCTCGTCCATTTTTTTGAAGAACGTTGCGCGGTTGTAGAATCTTGAAAGCGAGTCGTGCGAAGAAAGAAATTTCTCTTTCTGAATCATGTCGATTTCGTGCGTGATGTCCGAATAAACGAGATACGTTCCGATTCTTCTGTTTTTCGTGTCGTTCAGGTTTTTCAGGACGACATTGAAATGCCTTGTTTTTCCTTCGATTTCGAATTCGTCGGTGAATTTGCGCTCCGTCAAGTTGGAAGCATCCTCGATTCCGTATGTGCTCAGCTTTTCGCAGCATTCATCCTCGTTTTTGAACAGCCTGTGCGCGCTCCTGTTCATGAAAATGCATCTTCCCACAGTGTCGAAGCACGCGACCGCATCGCTTATGTTCTCCGCAATCAGCTCTTTTATCCGAAGATTCAGCTTGAGCGGGACGAGCGTGAGCGCGACGTAGTTTATGCAGAGCGAGAGAATTCCGTAGAAGATGACGGAGAATCTGTAATCCGGTCCGACGAGCATGAAGCTTATGTTTATCATCATCATCACTATGAAGCAGGCAAGGACGACGACGATTTTCTGCTTGTGGAATCTTGCTACCGTGACAAGTTTTTTTATAAGAAAGAAAAGAATGAATGCAGTGACGATGTAGTCGAAAATTTCATGAACCCTGAAACCCGAACCCTTTGTCTCTTTCCATATCGTAAGGATTCCGTCGCTGACAGCGTTGTTCAGCGAAAAAGTGAAGTTCGTGATTACGGTTGACATTATGAGGAACGAGTCCGCAATGCTCAGAATCTTGAAGTCAGTCCTGAAAATGCGTATGAGGGGAGCGTCGAACGGCGTATCGGTGAACGAGAAGAGAAAATCGACGAACGTAAAAAGATACCAGTCGATGCTTGCGTAATAAAGCGAGATGAAAACTGTCGCCACCGTCTTGTCCGCAACGAAGACCGGCACGACCGCAAAAAACAGCGACAACGCCGCCATTGTGTGCAGCCGCCTGATGTATTTTGCCACGCGGGTCTTGTGAGATTTCGAAATGAATACGCAAATTACCGAAAGCGCAGTAACGATAAATGCCGAAAATAAGAAAAGTTCCTTCATATTCCTCTAGCGAAGTGCGATGTTCAAAAATATGCTATCTGCACATTTTTGAACTCGTCGACCTATTCGGTAATGAAATTATCGAATAGGTCTATTCTAACATTTGCGAATATAAAAATGTATGAAATCATTGTCTTCTATTTATTAGTTCTTTTTCAGAACCATCATTCTGTCGTCGGGGCATTTTTCGAAATATTCACGGATTTTTGCCCTGGCATCCGTATTGTCCTTTGAATTCATCATCTGCGACTGAAAATAATGCGAGAAACTGAAGTTCAGACAATAGTACGCAAAGAAACGCTGAAGCCGCGTCTTCCAGAATTCCTTGGGCTGACATTCTTCCACGTCGCTGATGAAATCTTCTGCGAGTTTTTCCCTGTCGATTTCGATTTTTTCGTCGTCGCCCAATAGAATCTCCCGGAAAATCCACGGTTTCTGGGCAGCCATCCGCGCAATCATAACGCCAAAGCATTTCGGGGCGGATTTGACTGCTGCCTCGTAGCTCGAAAAATCCTTCACGTCACCATTCAGTATTATCGGAATGTTTGGGAATTTCTCGGTCAAATCGGCAACGAATTCCCATCTTGAGTGCTCCCTGTACTTTTCCTTTTTCGTCCTCGGGTGGAGAGTCATCATTTCAACTCCGCAGTCAACGAGCATCGAGCAGAAATCGAAAAGCTTCTCCCTGCTGAAATTTTCATCTCCGAGCCGCATCTTGACCGAAAGACGCTTTGTTTTCCCGTCCGAATCTTTGTTTTCGTCCAGTGCTTTCTTTACGAGCCTGACCATTTTTTCCGTCTCGCTTCGTTCTTTGAGCATCCATGAAATTCCGGCTCCCGTCTTTGAGATTTGCGGTGCGGAACAGCCCATGTTCAAGTCCACCCCGATTCCTTCGCGCTCAGCAAGGATTTTTGCAGCGTTGCCCATTTTTTCCGCCTCGCTTCCCGTAAGCTGCCAGACGATTTTTTCTGGCTCCGGTCCTGCCATCAAGTAAAATTTCTCCCACGGCCCCATGTTCAGAAGTGAGCCAGCGTTTATCATTTCCGTAAAATATTCGTCGCAGCCGCCGAATTTTGCGACGCACCTTCTGAACGCCTCGTGAGAGAGAGTCGCCATCGGTGCGAGAATCAGTTTTTTTCTTTCCATAGAATTTTCCATTAAATCTTCACAGAATAGTTGAGCATTGATTCTATCTCATACTCGAAGAATTTACAGAGGAAGAACTTTAGGATAATCTTTTCTTCACTCGATTCTTCGGATATCCGTCTTTATATTCGACCTATCGAAAAGTGCGCAGTGCCGTTCTGCATTTTGATTTTTTACAATTTGCAAGAAACGGTTAAAAGGGAATCTGGTGGAAATCCAGAACGATCTCGTCACTGTGAATGCCGAGCAAAGTCCGTCGTCGCCACTGATTTTTTCGGGAAGGCAGGGCTTTTGCGGTGAAGCAAAGTCAGGAAACCTGCTGCGCATAATGGTACGCGGAATGCGGATTTGTCTGCCGTCCGAAAATCACGAGCAATTGATTGTACTTTTTTATTTGCGAATGTCTCTGTTGTTTTTTTTGAGTTTTTTGCAAATTTTTGTTAAAAGCAACTTTTGCCCTGATTTTCATTTGCCGTCAGTTAATTCAATTGATTTGATTGACGAATGAGAAATCGGGGTTTTTTATTTCATTATTTTATATTTCATTTTGGAGGAAAAAATGAAAAAAGTTTTTATCACGGCAGCTCTTTTGATGAGCGCGTCTCTTCTTTTTGCGGCAGGAAAAAGTGCCGACCAGAAAAAAGCGGACGCAGTAGCAAAGAAGATTGACGCAATCTATGTCCAGAAGAGAACGTCAAAGACAGACAAGCAGTGCGCCGACGCAAAAAAAGCGTGGGACAGCCTGACGGACGCGCAGAAAGAGCTTGTGAAAGGCGAGAATGCCGACCCTGACTATTTCGGACGCGACACAGGAGACGCTTCGAAGGACAATCCGCTCAATCAGGACAAAATCGGCGAGAACGAGATTCTCGTTGTGTCGTTCGGAACATCTTTCAACGACAGCCGCGCTGAGGATATCGGCGGTGCGGAAAAGGCGATTGCAGCCGCAAATCCGGACTGGTCTGTGAGAAGGGCTTTCACCGCGCAGATTATCATCAACCATGTTCAGTCTCGTGACGGCGAGAAAATCGACAACATGGAGCAGGCACTTGCACGCGCAGTCAAGAACGGCGTGAAGAATCTCGTAATCCAGCCGACACACCTCATGCACGGAGCTGAATATGACGAGCTTTGCGCTTCCGTGAAAAAATATTCTGCAAAATTCGCGTCTGTCGCAATCGCAGAGCCGCTTCTCGGAAAAGTCGGCGAGAATGGTTCTGCAATCAACAGCGACAAAGAAGCAGTTGCAAAGGCAATCACGGATTCTTCAGTGAAATCCGCAGGATATTCTTCGCTTGATGAAGCAAAGGCGGACGGAACTGCATTCGTCTTCATGGGACACGGAACTTCGCACACGGCGAAAATCAGCTACACGCAGATGGCTTCTCAGATGGCCTCTCTCGGATTCGACAATGTTTTCATCGGCACTGTAGAGGGAGAGCCTGAAGAAACTTCATGCGAGAACGTCATCAAGGCTGTCAGCGAGAAAGGATTCAAGAAAGTCGTCTTGCGCCCTCTCATGGTTGTCGCAGGTGACCACGCGAACAACGACATGGCAGGCGAAGATGATGACTCTTGGCTCAGCATGTTCAAGGCTTCTTCCGCATTCGACAAAATCGACTGCCAGATTGAAGGACTCGGAAGAATTCCTGAAATTCAGAATCTCTATGTAGCTCACACTGCCGAAGCAATTAAGGCACTCGGCGAGTCAAAAAAAAAATAAACTAAGGGGCGGAAAAAATTCTCCGCTTGCTGACGGGGAATATTCCGCATTTTTCAAAACGGACAGCTCCATGTTCCGCGCAAACGACGCTAACGGCGGAAAAGGAATCTTGACGGTCAAAGACGGAAAGATGACGATTCACGTTAGCCTTGCAAGCCGCAATATCCTGAATCTTTTTGTGGGAAAGGCAAACGACGCGAAGAAAAACGGGGCTGTCCTTCTTGTTCCTAGCGAAGACGAAGTGAAATACAGCGACGGCACCACGGAAAAAGTTTTCGGATTCGACATTCCCGTGAAAAAACTCGGCAAGGAATTCGACGTTGCGCTTGTCGGAAAAAAAGGCGTTTGGTACGACCACAAAGTTTCCGTCGAACTTGATGTGGAATAAAAAACATCTAATGAGTGTCGAGTTAATGCAAAATGATTCGAAAAACTCGACACTCGTGTATCTGTTCAAAAAACTTTTATAATGAATACGGAGAATGAAGTGACAATAATGAAAAAATTAGCGTTGTTTTTTTGGGTATTCTTTTCTGCTGTATTTTTGTTTGCTGAATCCGTTTCCGTGAAGCTTTCTGGTGGGACTGGGAAGGCTGCGATTGTGAATCCGGTTGAGATTGTCGAGAAGAGCGGGAAGAAATTCGCAAGAATCGTTTGGACGAGCAAGAATTTCGACTATGTGATTGTCGGTGGCGTTAAGTACATGAACGAGAACAAGGGCGGAAATTCAACTTTCACGGTCGAAGTGAAGGATTTTTCGAAACCGCTTGAGATTATCGCCGACACAATCGCGATGAGCCGTCCGCATGAAATCGAATATTCTCTGGAATTCGAAAAATGAAGAAGATTTTTTTCCTCTGCGTTCTGATTCTTTCAATTCTTTTGATTCTTCCGTTTTCTTCTTGCAGAAAAAAGAACGAAATTGCTGAGGGCGGAATTGATTTTTCGTCGCTCAAATTCGAATGCGAAACGGAATTGTCGTTCGCCAGGCAGTTCAAAATCGAAAAAAGTGGTGGCTTCACTCTTCTTTCGGTTTCCGGTGGCGAAAAATTCCTTCTCGTTCCTCCTTCCGAAAAAGAAAATCCGGGCGCATTTGACTCTCTTAAAAATGCTTCCGTCAAAAATGTTCCTTCCGACGTTACAGTTTTGCGCTTGCCGATTGAAAATGCGTATCTCGTCTCGACTTCCGCAATGGACTTCATCGAAAAAATCGGCGCGATTGGTTCAATCGGATTTTCGGGCACGAAAAAAAAGGACTGGCGGATAAAGGGCGCGGTCGATGCGATGGATGACGGGCGCATTTTGTACGCGGGAAAATACAGCGCGCCTGACTACGAGCTTCTTCTTTCGCGCGGTTGCCAGCTCGCAATCGAAAACACGATGATTTTTCATAAGCCCGAAGTGAAAGAGAAACTCCTTGAAATCGGCATTCCTGTCATAGTTGAGCGTTCTATCTACGAAAAAAATCCGCTCGGCCGCCTTGAGTGGATAAAATTCTACGGCTGCCTTTTCGGAAAAGAAAAAGAGGCGGCTGAATTTTTCGATTCCGAAATACAAAAAATAAAGCCGGTTCTCGAACAAAATGTATCTGAAAATACAAGCGGCACAGAAAAAAACAAAATGTCGGTCGCGTTTTTCTATGTGAACGCGAACGGAATCGTGAACGTGCGAAAGCCCGGCGACTACATTTCGACTCTCATCGCGCTTTCTGGCGGCCGCTACGCGCTCGATTCTGTCGTTCCCGAAGAAGAAAATTCGCTTTCCACGATGAACATGCAGTTCGAGGATTTTTACACGAACGCCCTCGATGCCGACATCATAATCTACAACGGCGACATCGCAGGCGAGATAGCGACTTTGGACGAGCTTCTCTCTCTCAATCCGCTTTTTGCAGATTTCAAGGCGGTGAGGGAAGGTCGGATGTACTGCACCGGAAAGGATTTTTTTCAGGAAAGCACCTGCATCGCTTCGTTTTTGAAGGAGCTTTCGGATATCCAAAGCGGGGACGAATCTTCGCTTTTGTATCTTCGAAAAATCACAAGATGACGCACAGTATAAGCACAAGATAATCACAAAATGAAAAAAAGATTTTTGATTTCGTTTTCAGTTCTTTTCTTTCTCATAATTCTTCTTGTCGCATGGAACCTTTCCACAGGCAGCGCGTCGATTTCTCTTCCGAAAATCCTGCAAATCCTTTCAGGCGACAATTCCGATTTGAAAAATTTCAGGGTTATCTGGAGCATCCGTCTTCCGCGTCTTCTTTCGGCTTTGGTTCTTGGCGGCGCACTTTCGCTTTCGGGATTCCTTTTGCAGTCGTTCTTTCAGAATCCGATTGCGGGGCCTTACGTCCTCGGAATTTCCTCCGGCGCAAAGCTTTTCGTCGCCATAACGATGATTTTCTTCATGGAAAAAGGAATCGCGCTCGGATCGGCAGGCATGGTTCTTTCCGCATTTGTCGGTTCGGTTTTCGCTCTTGCAGTCGTCCTTCTTTTTTCCGCGCGCGTAAAAAAAATGTCGGTCTTAATCGTAATCGGAATTTTCATCGGCTATATCTGTTCCGCTGTGACCGATTTCCTTGTGACGTTCGCGAACGATTCTAACATCGTGAATCTTCACAACTGGTCGGTCGGCTCTTTTTCAGGCTCGTCATGGACAGATGTGAAAATCATGTCGGCAGTTGTTTTTCCGTCCGCGCTCGTTTCGTTCATGCTTTCGAAAAGTGTGAGCGCGTTCTCGCTCGGAGAAAACTACGCACGCAACATGGGCGTGAACGTGAAGGCACTGCGTTTCACGCTGATTTTTCTTTCGAGCGTGCTTTCCGCTTGCGTCACGGCGTTTGCAGGTCCGATTTCGTTCGTCGGAATTGCAGTTCCGCATCTCGTCCGCGCTGTTTTCCGCACCGCAAAGCCGCTCGTTCTGATTCCAGCCTGCTTTCTGGGCGGAAGTGCCGTGACTCTCCTCTGCGACGGAATTGCAAGGACGCTTTTTGCCCCCACGGAAGTCAGCATCAGCTCCGTAACGTCCGTTTTCCTTGTTCCCGTCGTAATTTACATGATGATGAGGAGAAGAAAAGATTATGAATGAGATTAAAAACGACGAAAATGTATTTTTTAATACAATTACGAATGAAGAAAAACTCATCGAAACTGAAAATCTTTCAGTCGGCTACGAAAACAAACTTCTGATTTCGAAAATCAATTTTTGTGTGAACTCAGGCGAAATCGTCACGCTGATTGGTCCGAACGGCTCAGGAAAATCCACGGTTTTAAAAACGATTGCAAAACAGATAAAAAGCAAGGGCGGAAAAATCTCGATTCTCGGAAAAGAAATTTCACTTCTTCGCGAATCTGACATAGCAAAAAAAATATCTCTTGTGATGACCGAGAGAATCCGGCCGGAGCTTATGACATGCCGCGATGTCGTCGCGACTGGGCGTTTTCCGTACACGGGCAGGCTTGGTCTGCTTGGCGAAAAAGACTGGAAAATCGTGGACGACGCAATAAAACTTGTTCATGCGGAAGAAATAGCCGGACGAAACTTTCTTGAGACGAGCGACGGTCAGCGTCAGCGGATAATGCTCGCGCGCGCAATCTGTCAGGACACTCAGGTCATCATCCTTGACGAGCCGACTTCTTTCCTCGATATGTTCTACAAAATCGACATAATCCGCACGATTTGGAAACTTGCACGCACGCAGAAAAAATCGATTGTCATGTCGCTCCACGAACTCGATTTAGTCCGCGCCGTTTCCGACAAAATAATCTGCGTCGATGGAAACAGCGTCTGCAAAATCGGCAGCGTCTCCGACGTTTTTTGCGGCGGCTTCATTCAAAAACTCTACGGGCTGAACGAGGACGAATTCGACGAGCAGACAGGCACGATGAAACTGAATCTCCGCTAGATTCGCCTTGCAAGGATGCTTGCGATTACTTTGAGCGCGACGTATTCCGCCGTGTCGTTTTCCTTTCGAATCACAGAAAAATGCGAGCGTTTCACATACTGCGAGAAGCGTTTCTGGAAAAGATTCTGTATGAAAGTCTTGAATTTCTTCGAGGTCACATCTTTTGCGCCGTCTTCGCGACATGCCGCATTGTAAAGGTTGCTCCGCTTTTGCCTGTCCACAATTTCCGGGTGCTTGATGAGATACTGGAGATATGTGTCGAACATCTTTTCTTCGTCATCGATTTTTTCGTCGTCGGAATAGACAAGGTTCACGATTGTAAAATCGTTGTCCAAAAGTTTCATGTAGATTGAGTCGTAGAAAATCTCTTTGCCGCCGATGTCGAGTATTGCGCGTTTTCCGACAGCTTTGCAGATTGTGCTTAACACAGTCTGTTCTCGGATTTCGAGGTAGGGCTTGAAATTTGCCTTGCTGATTTTTTTGAACGCGCTTCTTGAATCCTCTCCGTTGTCGTCGAAGATCCTGTAATTTATGTACAAATCTGAGGATTCTGTCTCCTCGATGCCACAAAGCCGCTTGATTTCAGCTGTGATGGTAGACTTACCAGTCCCCGGCAATCCCGTCAGAACGAAATTCCCCAGGAAGTTTCTGACGAGCTTTTTGTGTTCAGCGTCATCAAAATACTGCAGGAATTTTTCCGTGTTTTCTGAATCAATTGAATCAGAATCCAAAAATTTCGAAGAGAGCGTTTTCAGCTCCTTCTTTTTTGAGGCAGGAATACTCATATCTTCAATCGTATCGTGCACTTCTTTTTGCGTGTAATGCTCCCTGATTTTTCTGACCGTCTGAGACATTCCCGCCTCGTGTGTGATTGCGTATTTCGAGCCCGAAGTGAAGATTGCGTAGTCGTTTACGATAACGGCACATTCCGCATTTTCGATGTCGTCTTTTGAAAAATTCACCGTGTGCAAGCTGAAATGCAGTCGCGAAAGCAAATCGGTGTTGAACTTGTGAAAAAGTTTGAGCCTAAATTGAGAAAAATCGTTTTTTATTTCATCGAAAAGTTCATTTAGGGTGTCATTTATTTCCGTATCAAAATTTAAAGTGTCGAGCGAAAGCACATCCTCGACCGAAAAAAATTTCGGAAGGTACAAGTTGATGTTGATAGCCCCTATGCTGTCCGATGATTTGGCAGAAGTCAGCTTTTCGAGAATTACCTCAAATAACATTCTGTTATAAAATTTTCGGGATTTTTCAGCACCGCTTAGAAAAAACGAAATCTGAAGCGTGAGTCCTGTAGCTACGCTTTCAACGTAATCCTTGAAGTCATCGCGAATGATACCCATTATATTCGAAGAATTCGAAGGAAAAATGAGGGAGATTTCGGAAGTGTCAGAGTCCTGATTTTCGGAGTTGTCTTGCTGACCTGATGTAAAGAATTTTATGTCGCGACCAAGAATGGCACAAATTTCCAGAATCGATTGAAAATCCGGCAATGTTGATTTTCGCTTGCACATTTCAAGATAGCGCGAGTTTTTATGGATTCTTTCAGAAATTTCCGACGCTGTAATGCCTGAATTTTTAATGGCATCTTCTAGGCGTTCAAAAAAAATATTTGCAAAATCGGTACTCATACGGAGAAGCGATTATATAGAATTTCACCTATTTTGTCAAATAATGCTTGTATATATTTATACAGAATGTATTTTATATAATTTTATATTAAAGTAAATTTACGGTAGTTATGTTTCGTGTATTATTGACATTATGCGAAAGTGAAAATACAGTAAATGTATCATTTTGGTAATTGGTGCTATGTTTTTATAATTTCATTTTTGTACAGAATAAGGATTTTTACTTTTGTTTTTATAGATTCATTTTGTATCAAAAAGGTGTTGCGAATATTTTTCTAATTCGCTATATTAGCTTCATCTTAAGGAGATTTGAAATGCGAAAATAGACTTACATAGAAGGATTTATTTTTAATGAATCCGTGCATAGACGAGTGGTGCTTTTTTTCGCGTTTGAACTCCTGAGACGAAATATGGAGGTACGCTATGAATGAGACTTTTGAAATGAAAGATTCTGAGCCAGGTCGTATGAATACTCGCGACATGGTTGGGTTGTCGAACATTATACTCGCGCCTTATATGCAGCTGGCATGGAATCTAGTGGGTAGGCCACGCGCATCTGGCGAGAATGTATTCCGACATTCGGTTCATACTCTTGGTATATTGATAAATTATCGATATATCTCGCCAATATTGCTAAAAGCGTCCCTCGTGCACGACATTCTTCGAGAAATCCCGGACTTTGATGAGAGCGAGATAAAAAACGCGGACGAAGATGGCGATAAGGTCCTTGCGGTTGTCCGTGAACTCACACACGATAGAAAAACAGAAACTCGCGCGGAATTCTTCAAGCGCATTATTCGTAACGGCAGCTTTGATGCGAAACTCATCCTTATTGCTTCTAGGTTGGACAGCCTCGAGAACCTTGGGTATACAACTGATGAGAAGTCGATTGAAGAGTACTGCATGGACACAGAACTTTACGTTCTTCCGCTCGCGCTCCAAGTGAATGCTTATATGTATGATGAGTTAATCTCATTCATCAACTCTCGCCGCCGCTTCTTGGGTGGTAAGGAATTTTACTTCTGCCCTGCCAGAAAAAAACACGCATAAAATTTGCACAGCCAGAAATCATGCCGAATTTATTCGGCATGATTTCTGCAATTTTGAACCAAAATCAAAATAACACAAAATAATGAAAATTGCTACTTAGGAGGAATTTCTCTAATGAAGTGTCCTAGATGCCATGAAACCTTTGTTCCAGCCAAAAATGATACGCCGTTCGATGTGCATAAATGCGCCTGCTGCGGCTACGTCTTTTACTTCTCGTTGACGCAATATGTCGGAAAATTTGTATATCGATACGGCTCTTATCCGTTGTCTAGAATTTCGCGCTGGCGAGATTCGTAATTATCAATGTGAGTTTTCAAAAAAATCGACCTGCCCGGAAACTGACTTTGCCGACTGAAAGCCTGTTCCTTGCCGCTGATTCTGAATCGAGTTCAGAATGACACGAGCAGGGGCGGGCTTTGTTGTTTTTGGTGCAATGTGCAATTCTAGTTTACGTTGACGCTTTGTAATACACAGCGTATTATATATTTATGAATTTTGAGTGGGATGACGAAAAGAACAAAATCAACAAGCAGAAACATGGAATTTCCTTTGAAACGGCGACGAAAGTCTTTGACGATAAGGATAGGATTGAGATGTATGATTTCCTTCATAGCACATTGGAAGAGGATCGTAACATCACAATCGGCAAAGTTGATGAAGTTCTCTTCGTTGTTTTTACAGAGCGCGGTGACAATACGAGGATTATTTCAGCGCGAAAAGCAATGCCGGGCGAGAAGGAGGCTTATTATGGCAATCGTTAATTATACAATGAATCCGAACGAACCTTTGACGAAGGAACAAAAAGAAGAAATTAAAAGAGCGAAAGAGATGACCGACGTATACGATGAAGACTGCCCGCCTCTGACAGATGAACAGCTGGCAGAACTTGCCGCAGTCGCTCGTCAGCAACGTGCAATGCGAAAGCGCAATGTTGTTTCGCTCCGACTTCCTGCACAAACATTGGAAAAAGCAAAAAAATTGGGAGAAGGCTACACAAGCGTTCTAAGCCGAATGATAGAATTCTGCCTAAACGACAAAGAAATCCTGCAAAAGTGTTTGTAAGATGAAATAATACAGTCCGCTCCTTGCCGCTGATTCTGAAACGGGTTCAGAATGACACGAGCAGGGGCGGGCTGTTTTGTTTTTTGCGCGGGCGGCGTTGTGTTTTACGCCAAGCTTCGCTAAAAAAGTGACGGCTGATTCTTCATCGGTCATCACCTTTTAGTTGTTGTCAAGGCTTAGTTGCCTTTGAGAGTCACTGTGGCTGTATGTGTGCTAACTACATTTGCATTTTTAGCTACAAGAGTATAAGTTCCGGCTGATAGCGAACCTATAGAAACAGTGCTTGCAGCATCTATTTTCTCTGATGTATAAACCGCAGTTCCGCTAGAATTTTTTATGATATAACTCATCTTACCATCAGGAACTGATACTGCCAGCGTCAATTTTTCAGATTTCAAGAGTGTGAAGCTTCCGATTGTTGATTCGCTGCTGCTTGATACCGAAATGCTCTTGCTGCTGAAAATCGTTCCGAGCTTCCAGACAGCGTACAATGTTATGTCGATGTTTCGGCTCATTTTATCTCCAGCTACATAACTAGCAGTTGTGGCATTTTCTGAAGTACCCCAACCCAGGAAAGAGTAATAGCTGTATTTTGCAGTTGGAATTTCGCTCGTGATTGTCGCACCAGATTCGTCAAAGTTTTCTTCCGTAAAGTCGCTCTGGGTGCTTCCGCCATTCATCTTGTATGTGATTGTGTTTTCAGGAGTCACAGGAATTTGCTCCCAGACTGCATAGAGAGTTTTTCCAGACCAACTAGAGAGTCCCATGATTGAAACTTTCGTAAAGGCTGCGACGCTCTGCATGTTTGTGTAAGTCGCCGTAGAAGCAGTTTCGTAAGTAGACCAGCCCTTAAACGTATAACCGTCTCTTGTGAACGGATTTGCATTCAATCTGACTGTTTCGCTTTCGCTTGTTGAGGCAGCATTTTTAGGAACGAAAGTATATGTGAGGAGGTCATATTCGTATTGTCCTTCTTGATACTGCTTTGTTTCAGTTTCGCCAGCACTTGTTGTTCCGCCATTGCCTTTGAAAGTGATGCACGGATTGTATTTCCAAATTGCGTAAAGCGTTGTGTTTTCTGTTATTTTAAGAGATTCGTATGCAGATTCTGTAACGGAATAATTAGTGCCTTCACCGTCCGCCTGGGTGTTGAATGCGGTGAGTGTTGCATAATCCTGTGTGAAAGCATTCGCATACGAGCTGAAGTAGATGTACTGATTTTTCGCTACTGAAACAGTCTTTTTATTGCTACTTCCGTCATTCGCATCCAACGTGACTGTATAAGAAGAATCATCAGAAGGAGATGCGCTAGAGTCGATTTCCCAGACAGCGTAAAGTGTCCTGCTGTAAGAAAGAGAAACAGTTTGCTTGTCAGTATAAGTCGCGCTTGTACTGCTAGCGGATGTTGCCCAGCCCAGGAACTTATATCCGCTTCTTGTAAATGTGTTTTCGTTCAGCGTTACTGATGCAGAAGATGCAGAACTAGATACTGTGAATGTCTGCGTTGTCGTTGCGGGATTCGCCGAGCCGTCGTTCGCATTGAACGTGATTGTGTAGGTGGTCTCCGTGTTGTCGTTCCACTCGCTTTCGTCAGATGATGAGTCGCCTCCACAACTTGTAAAAAGCGATCCTAAAAATACTGCCGATATGAGCAGCATCCAGAAAGAAAAGAGCTTTTTCATAAATAAGAATCTCCTTATTAAAATCTTGTTAAAACGTACTATACAAAAAAAAAGTATTTTGAAAAGCCCAAATATGACGAAACCAACTCAAATAAAAAAAAGTCAAAAAAGTGCAAAAAGTACTTGCATTATGAAAATAACGTGGTAAGATGAAAGTGTAGTGAGGAGCGAGATGAGGACGCACACCGGCTGCACGAATGGGAGGCGTTATGCAATATCCGACAAAGAGAGAAGACTCAGATGAGCAGTTTCACTAATTTATTGCACCACCAGCGGTCATGCTGGAACAACAA
>JAFXSM010000021.1 GCA_017525605.1 Treponema sp.
ACGATAAGCGAAATCGGCTCGCAGATTGACCAGTTCAAAGTGTAAGCGTTCAGTTTTCGCATTCACATAAAAAAAATGCAGTCCGATTTTTTCTTTCGGGCTGCATTTTTTTTCAGTAATTCAAATCAGTAATTCAGCGATATTTCGAAATACGTTCCGAATATTATTTTCGAGAGCGTGAAATTCTCGTATTCGAACTTCAATCCGTTGTTCCAGTCAGTGTGCGGAAGTATGCCTGAAATCACCACGCCCGGCTTCAGATAACCGGAATCGCGCGTTATCGAGTGCATCCATTCCGCGCCGATTTTTATGTTCTTTTTCGGCCCGATTCTCTTCACGCCTCCGTCAAAGCCGATTCTTCTGTCGTGGTAGTTTTCCAGAGGCAGATATTCGCTTTGGAATTCGACATTGAAACCGAAATTCACATCGAAGTTGTCCCACCAGCGGTATGCGCCGACCGTGCAGACGACATCGCCGAAAGTATCGCGGGACGCATTCAGCTTAAGAAGCTCCTTGACCTGCGAGTTGTCCGCGAATTTTGCCATGCCCTGCGCGTAAACGTCCGCGCCGAAAAACGTGCGCTTGGCTTCAAGCCCGAAGAGGAGCCCGTTCAGGTAGATTTTGTTCCCGTCGACATCAAGAACATCGTTCCCGTCCGTGTCCTTTTTCGTGGAGCACGAATTCCCCACATAATCGCTGTCCTGCGACGGATATTTCCGAGCGAAAAGGTTCACGCACGTCTTGCCGAAATTCATCTCGACGGAGCCGGCAAAGCAGATGTCGCTGATTTTCGGCTTGGTCGTTGTCGGCGCAAGCGCGATTAGGCTGACAGTTCCCGTCCACACTGGCACTCGAAGGAGAAGCGACGTTCCGCTCCTTGAATCGCTCAAGATGTTCGTCTCAAAACCGAAATTCTTCTGGTTCAGCTCGGAGGTCGTCTCGCTGTCGCTTTCGGTGAAGAGCCTTACATAGCCCCACGTCGTCGTCTTTTTTCCGATTGTGACATAAAAGCGGTCTAGGCAGATGTAATCGAGGTAGAGTTCGTAGAATTCCGCAATCTTGTAATTCGGAAAGCATGAATAAATCGTCCCGCGGATTCCCAAATCCTGGGTCGGAAATGATTTCAGATAAAGATAATTTGCAAAATCGACATAGCCGTTTTTGTTTCCCTCGTCGGCGGATTTGTCGTATTCATAGCCGAAACCGACATCGGCAGTGAGGCTTCCTGAAAACGTGAGCGGGACGGAAAAGCCCGCAATGACGGTGGAAACGTCGTTTTTTTCCACGACGACAGGCTCCTCGACATCGGAATCGGAAAAGAAATCGTCTATGTCAAAATCCTCGTTGCCAAGCGAAAAAAGCTCCTCGGGATTCTCTGCAAACGACGGAAAAATTAAAGACGAAGAAAAAAGCAGGAATGCGAGCGCGAAAAATTCTTTTTTCATTTTGCGCTCTTTATTTCAAGGAACGGCTTTGTGTACACGGAATCCGCAACTTTCTCGAACGAGACATTCGATATGCTTATCATCGTGCGCTCGTACTGGACTTTTCCGTTTATCTTTTTTCCGCGAAGATGATCCTGAATAATCATGTAGACAGGGACTTTGTGGCTTCCTCCGCTAGAAGAAACTGACTGATATGACGAAATCGCGGAAGTCCTGAGTTTCTGCGCGCTGGCGGAATAATCTTCCTTTTTTCTCACAAGTCCGTCGTTCTTGGAAACCCAGAGTTTCAGAATCGGATAATCGACTTTCTCGACCTTCGCCTTGAGAGAGAAAAGGACGCATTCGAAATTTCCGAGCTTGACCTCCTCGAACGACTCGATTGAATAGTCGCGATCATAATGCTGCGGAGCAAAATCGGAATTGTTCGCGTTCGTGTTCTGGAATTTGTCACGGCTGGAAGTGTATGTGAACCTTCTGTCGGCAGGGTCGTAGAACCAGATGTTCTCGTCAAACTGAAGATATCCCTTTCCCTTGTCTTTTTCGGGGCCTGTTATGAGAATCGTCCATTTCGAAGCACTGTCGCGCCTGTACATGAGGGCATCGTATGCATTTCTTCCCTCGCCCGGCTTTTCCTGAACAATCTGGTATGTTCCTGAAAAATCGGTGCCGAAAAACGCAGTGTTGTCCTCCGCATTTTTCAGGAGCTTTTGGGCATCCGAAGCAGTCAGCGAAAAAGCAAGCGAAGAAAACGCAATGAATGCAGCCGTCAAGATATTTTTTTTCATTCTCATCATAAAATCAACCTCCAGTCTATTCGGTTGTGGCAAGGGCTTTCACCGGCATCACGTTCACGGATTTATGGACTGCCCAGCCTACAGCCAGCAGAGAAAACAACAATATCACAAAAATCAAGTTACAGGTCGATGAGACCGACAATATCGGCTTCAGGTATCCGTTCACGAGGAATATGTCGAACGCCGGCACGAAGCTGAAGCTCAGGAACGACGAGACGAAGCAGAGAATCTCCGAGAGAAGAAAGCCGAACGCGCACCCGAAAAACAGAAGGAACACCGTCTCAAAAAGGAGCGACGCATAAATCTGCCACTTTTTCGTCCCGATTGCCATGTAGATTCCGATTTCGTTTATCCGCTTCATCACAAGGACGCGGTATGTAGAGCTTATTCCGACGATTATGATGATTACGAGCATGACGATTATGAACGAGCAGATTATCTTCATCGCCTCGATCAGAATCTCAACGTCCTTCAGGTTCGCCGCGAGAGGAACCAGAGCATACGTCGGCTCGCTCATGGTCGGCATCGCATCATAAAAGACGCGCTTATCATCGGTGACTTTGAACAAATTGAATTTCTGAGCAAGCGAGTCTTCATAAAGTTTTATTTCGGCTGATTCCAAATCCCTGTCCGTAAAAGAAATCGCAATCCTGTTCGCAAAATCAGAATCCGCATAGCCGAATGCTTTCCTGAGCATATTTATATCCATGTAAGATGTGTACATTCCGAAAAGGCTTGAGTCGCGGAAAACGCCCATGACCGTAAGCTCGACAGTATTGAGATAGCCGTGGCAGTCATAGAGCATGAAAGTTATCACGTCGCCGTTTTTCACGGTAAGCATCTGCGCAATCCGCTCGGAAAGAAGAACGCCGTTCGTGCCGTCAATCGAGGAAACGTCAAAAGCCTTTCCATCATCTTCCGAGACAAAATTGAATTTTGCGAAAAGGTCTTTCTCATTCACGAAATCAACGCCCTTTATGACCCGCTGGCGGACTCCGACACCTTCGTAGTAGAACGCGCTGGTCGCTGCATCGAGGTCAAAACGAGGGGAAATTATCGCATCGGACGGAAAAAATCCGCGAATCGCGTCGATTTCCTTTCCGACTTCCCAATAAGAGCCCGCCGTGTCGCCACGAAGCCACTGCAAATCTCCGCCGTAATATATTTTCGCCTTTGAGGACAGAGAATGGAGCATTCCGTTCATCAGATATATCGAAAAAAGGCTGAACGCGACTCCGAAAACGCACACAAGGAAAAGAGAGGCATACTGCCGTTTTCTGCAGAAAAGAGAGCGGAAAGCAAGTTTTATAAGATACACAATTTACCTCCGAACACCTTATTTTCCGCCTGACATTGCACGGACCGGAGAAGTTTTCAGCGAAACGACAACGGGATAAATCCACACGAGGAATCCGAGGAGAACCGAAAAAAGAAGTGCTTCCTCGACATTCCTGAACGAAACTGCGATTAAAAACTGAGAGTCCCCGAAGAGCTGCACCAGAAACTGATTCGAAAACACGATGTTAAGGTTGCAGATTATTTTTCCGGCAAGGATTCCCAATATCGAGCCGAAAACGCCTGACGCGACCGTCATAATCAGAGTTTCCGCCATGCATTCAAGGCTCACGAACCGCTTTGTCGCTCCGATTGCCCTGAGAGTCCCGATTTCCGCGACGCGCTCAAGGACGTTTATCTCAAGCGTGTTGTTCACTACGATGAACCCGACCGCAAGCACGATTAGGATTCCGACGTTCAGAATCATGCGCATCCAGTAAAGATAAAGTGCGGTGCTTCCGGCTGCATTGCGCCAGTTCACAGCCTCGACATTCCAGCCGGATTTCTTGAAATGGCGGTTGAGCATACGGATTTTCCCGTTCGCGTCGGATTTTTCAGAAAGTTTAAGGACGATGAAATTCCAGCTTGTTGAAATTTCACGGGAAGAATCAGCGGAAGAAACAATTTCGGATTCGGAAAAATCACGAATCACAGCGTCCCCGTCATCCGTCGTGAAAAAATCATCGTCAAGCTCGTCAGAAAAAACTTCTTCCGCCTCGTCGCTCATGACGACCGAATCGGAAGAAGAACTGCTTGTCAAATCCATGAGCGAGCGCAGAGTCTCGTCGTCGATGATTGCGATTTTGTCGAGAACGGCATTGTCAATCTCGTATTCGTAAACAGCGGAAAGCGGACAGGCACGGATTCTGAACGATATTCCGTCCGCCACGGAAAACTGAACGGTGTCGCCGACCTTCGCACCAATCTGCGCGGCTTTTTTCGTCGTCAGCATAAGCCCTTTCGCACCCGAAGAGAACGGCACGCCATCGACGATTCTTATCGCAGGCATCGACTCGGAATATTTTTTTCCGTCAACGCCAAAAAGCATCGTCGGAACGCGGCTGCTGTCTTTTTCCATGACGGCAGCGCCGCTCACCTGCGGAATGAACGACACGATATAATCCTGCGACTCGATAAAAGAAGCAATTTCCTCAAAAGGAACAAGGCACTCGTTTTTCGTAAGCGTTCCCGTGACCGGCGTTTCGTCTCCGAAAAGGCTCAGCGGAGATTTGCTCAAAGGGCGTATCGCAATGTCGCCGGTGAACGAATTCACGAACGACTGCTTCACTCCGTTTTCAGTTGAATCAAAAACGGCATTCGTCACGACAAGAAGCATTATCGCGAACGATATGAAAAGAACGATTATGAACGAGGATTTTCTTGAAATTACATTCTTAAAGGCGAGCCGCAAAAACATTTCTTTTTTTATTCTTTCTTGTTTCCCTGTTGATTTTATACGATTTTCGTCCTGTCAAACAAATCGGACTGCATGAATTTCTCAAGGCTGATTTTCCATTCCGGAATTATGTTCCCCACTGCCGAAATGATTTTCGACTTGTCGAAAACGGAATATGCAGGCCGTTTCGCCGGAGTCGGATATTCAAAAGTAAGGCACGGATTCACGGTGCAACCAGCGTTGCTTATGAAGCCGTATTTGACTCCGAGACGCTTTATCTCCTCGGCAAAACCGAACCAGGTCGTCTCGCCCAAATCCGAGACATGATAAATTCCGAACGGAACATTTCCACTACGGATTATCGTAAGAATGACATTCGCAAGGTCGGCGCAGAAAGTCGGAGTCCCACGCTGGTCGTTCACGACTTTCACGGACTCATGAGTGTTCATCGCGCGAATCATCGTGTAGACGAAATTTTTTCCGTCCCAGCCGTAGAGCCATGAAGTGCGAAGAATATAGAATTCGCTTGCTTCCGCTGCAACTGCGCTCTCACCTTCCGCCTTCGTTTTTCCGTAAACTCCGAGCGGATTTATCTTCATGTTTTCCGTCAAAGGAGAATCTGCGCTGCCGTCGAAAACATAATCAGTGGAAATATGAACGAGTTTTGCGCCGATTTTCTTTGCAAGACGAGCGATGTTTCCAGGTCCGTCAGAATTAAGTTTTCTGGCAAACGCTTCGTCGGACTCCGCTTTGTCAACGGCAGTGTACGCCGCGCAGTTGACGATAAAGTCGATTTTTTTTCCGCCCGACAACAGCGACGACGCAAAAGATTCAAGCGAAGAAAAATCAGTCATATCGACATTTCTGTCAGTTCCTGTAAATTCGATTCCGCCATTTTTAAATTCGCGGCAAAGCTCAGTTCCGAGCATTCCGTTGCAACCGATAACCCAAACCATTCGCCTTTTTACCTTCCCTGCTCCGTATAATTCTTCGAAATCCAGTCTTTATACGAGCCTGACTTTATGTGCTCAATCCATTCAGAATGTTCAAGATACCATTTTATCGTAGCAAGAAGCCCCTGCTCGAAAGACATTTTCCTCTGCCAGCCGAGCTTTGTCTTTGCCTTCGTGCAGTCGATTGCGTAACGCTTGTCGTGTCCAGGTCTATCTTTCACATAAGTAATCGTCTTTTTCACTTCGTCAGGATTTTTTCCGATTTCAGAAGAAGTCAGCTCGATGACGGAATTGAGGAGCTTGATGTTCTGCCATTCGTTTTCACCGCCGAGATTCCATTTTTCGCCGGCAGGAGATTTTCTGACGATGTCCCAAACGCCTCTGTTGTGATCCTCAACGTAAATCCAGTCCCTTATGTTGTCGCCTTTTCCGTAAACAGGAAGATTTTTTCCGTCTTTTATGTTCGAAATCATCAATGGAAGAAGCTTTTCAGGGAACTGGAACGGGCCGTAATTGTTCGTGCAGTTCGAGAGCGTTACCGGAAGGCCGTAAGTGTGATAATACGCCATCACGATGTGGTCGGAACTTGCCTTCGAGCTAGAGTACGGAGAGCGAGGGTCATACGGAGTCGTCTCAAGGAAATATCCGGTTTCGCCCAAGGAACCGTAAACTTCGTCCGTGGAAATATGATGGAAGAGAACGTCCTCGCGCGGGTTGTCGAGCGAGACTTTCCAATAATTTCTTGCTACATCAAGAAGAGTGAAAGTTCCCATAACGTTAGTCCTGATGAAAGCCTCCGGCCCGAGAATCGACCTGTCGACATGGCTTTCGGCCGCAAAGTGAATCACAGTGTCGATGTCGTACTGCGCGAAAATGCGCTCGATTTCCTTTCTGTCGCAGATATCGACTTTTTCAAAGAAGTAACGCTGGTTGCCGGAATTCTTGCCGAATTTCTCCTCAACGTCGGAAAGCGACTCAAGGTTGCCGGCATAAGTAAGGCAATCGACATTCACGACGTTTCCGTCAAAATCAGCGTCGGAAAAAAGATTCGTTCCTGACTGCGACAGCCCGAAAAGATAATGGATGAAGTTGCATCCGATAAAACCAGCACCGCCAGTCACCAATATATTGTGAAGTTTTCTTGACATTTTATTCTCCAATCCAGTTTGCGTTCAAATCAAAATATTTACCATTCAAATCGAATGGTTTATGATTTCCGTCTTTCTCAGAAAGAAGCGGCTCAACGTCCCCACAAATTTTCTTCCAGTCGATTCCGATTTTCTCGTCATTCCACAAAAGCCCGCCCTCGCCTTTCGGGTCATAAAAATCCGTGCATTTATATTCAGAAACTACCGAATCTGAAAGAACGTAAAAACCGTGTGCGAATCCTTTAGGAATATAGAACTGATTATGAATTTCTGAATCGAGGATTACGCCGTAATATTTTCCGAAAGTCGGTGAGCCGCATCTCAAATCCACGGCGACATCATACACGCGCCCGGAAACCGCGCGCACGAGTTTTCCCTGCGGATGCTGCTTCTGGAAATGAAGGCCGCGAAGAACGCCCTTTGACGAAGCACTCTGATTGTCCTGGACAAATTTCATCGTAAGACCGTTCGCGAAGAAATCCTTTTCGGAATAGACCTCAAAAAAATGTCCGCGGGCATCTCCAAAAACTTTCGGGAAAATCTCATACAGCCCGCTTATTTCGATGCCATCGACAAAGCATTTTTTGAATTCAAAAGACATTTTATTTCTCCGCAATGTATTTCAGATATGTTCCGTAGTCGGTTTTATACGTCGAAGCCATTTTCAGCAAGTCTTCTTTTGATATCCAGCCGTTTGAATACGCGATTTCCTCGATGCAGGAAACATACATTCCCTGGCGTTTTTCAATTGTCGCGATGAAATTCGAAGCCTCAAGAAGCCCGTCATATGTTCCTGTATCAAACCATGCCATTCCGCGACCTAGAAGTTCAACAAAAAGCGTGCCTTTTTCAAGATACGCATTGTTCACCGATGTGATTTCGATTTCGCCCCTCGCGCTCGGCTTTATCTTTGAAGCGATTTTCACGACCTCGTTGTTGTAAAAGTAGAGACCTGGAACGGCGTAGTTCGATTTCGGCTTGCTCGGTTTTTCCTCAATGCCAAGAACTTTTCCGTCAGAATTGAATTCGACAACGCCGTATGCGGTAGGGTCTTTCACTATATGACCAAAAATGACGGATTCAGATTCCTTTGACTCGATTTTTGCAACTGCGTTCTTCAACGTCTTAGTAAAAGCATCACCGTAGAAAATATTGTCGCCGAGGACGAGTGCGACATCATCGTTTCCGATAAAGTCTTTTCCGACGATGAACGCATCGGCAAGTCCGCGCGGCTTGTCCTGAACGGCATAGTCAAATTTCATTCCGAGCCATGCGCCGTCGCCGAAAAGCTCCTTGAAAAGAGAGATGTCGCGCGGAGTCGAGATAATCAGCACCTCGCGGATTCCTGCGAGCATCAGGCACGAAAGCGGGTAATAAATCATCGGCTTGTCGTACAAAGGAAGAATCTGCTTTGAGACAGCTTTTGTTATAGGATAAAGACGTGTACCGGAACCGCCGGCAAGTATGATACCTTTCATTTTTCACTCCGAAAAAACTTTCGATTTTTCAATTTCCAACTTTCAGCGGCCTGCATTCCATGCATCGCTTATAGTTTTGCTTGCGACGGAATCTTTCTTTATGTTCTCGATTGCGTTTCTTGCAAAAGCGACGAACACGAACAGGAAGAGAGATGCGAAGAAGCAGATGAAAAGAGACTTAGATTTGCTGATTTTTTTCACAGTATACGAGAAAGGAACGTCGCTCTTGAGCTGAACGAAATGCGGATTTGCGGCGAATTCCCTCTTGAATTTCTCGATATCCTGCCTCATCTGCTCAAGATTCTGATACGTTCCCGCATCGCTAAGTGCCGAAAATGAATTTTGTATATTCGAAATTGAAGACACGACATCGGAAAGAACGTCATCGACACGCGGAAGTATCACTTTTGAAATATTGTCATCGACAAGGACGACGACATCCTTTACGAATTCATCAGCAACTTCCTTGTTGTCTGGCAAAATCTCGAAAGAAATGTCGTATGTGTCCGCAATCACTGATTTCTCGATTTTTATTTTCGACATCTCGTTATTCTTGCTGTCGATGAATCCGCTCACCATCTGGTTGAACTGCTCGTCGGTAATTTCCTCGGAAAGTTTCCCGTCTTTTTCGAAGAACGGATATCTTTTGTATTCTGAAGCAAGGAACGGAAGATATTTTACAGTCGAAGAAAGATAATCGCCGACACCGCCCATGCCCGAATTCTCAAGCACGCGATAACGGAACGACGAAGGCATCTGATTGACGCTGACAGAATACATGACTTTTATATTCTCTGTTTTACGAATGTCTGTGAGTTTCGGAATGACGACGAGAACAACTGCCGTTATGAAAGCCATCAGCAAAGTTCCGATGATTATCATTTTCCTGTAGCGAAGAAGCACAGCGAACAAATCGATGAGAGAAATTTCCTCATCAGGATTAGTATCGAGCTGCTTATCATTCAAATTTTCCATAAAAACCTCTATATAAAATCAAAAATTAATGCTCTTTCTGCGGGTGGTCTTCCAAATGCCCCTCATTGTGCGCGTTGACGTAGCGGTTGCGATAATGAACCACGGAGAAGAACAAAAGGATGAGAAGATATGCGCCGACAAGATAAATCATGCCGAATCGAGGCTTGCACAGGACGGCGAACAAAATCACGGAGCTGATTACAAGCTGCATAAAATTGAGGAAAAGGGCTGCAGTGACATTCGAGAAGCCGATGTTGATAAGCTTGTGGTGAAGATGTGCCCTGTCCGCGCTGAACAAAGAGCGCTTCTCCCGAATGCGCCTGATGATTGCGGCCGCGACATCGATGACGGGAATGGAAGAGAGAAGAAGGCAAACGATAAATTTGCCGGATTCAAATTCAACGTTATTGGAAGGAAAAAGCGGGAACACGGCGATGAAATATCCGAGGCTCTGGCTTCCGCCGTCACCGAGAAAGAGTTTTGCCTTAGGCTTGTTCCAGAAGAGAAATCCGAGAACGGCAAGCGCGAGGCTGAACACAAGGAAACCCCAGAAAACATCGCCGCAAAGGATGTAAACCAAACCGATTGTGCAGAACGAGATGAACGAGAGTCCTCCGCAAAGCAGGTCAAGCCCGTCAATCAGATTGTATGCATTCACAAGAACAAGAACCCAAATGAATGACAGCGATTTTCCCAAAAGCCAATGCATATCGATGCCGAAAAACTTTCCGATATAGCACGGTCCAAAAGAAGCGCATACGGCGGCAAAAATCTGGATCGCGAATTTCACGCGCGCATGGAGATTTACAAAATCGTCGAGAACGCCGGCAACAAATATTACGGCGCCGCCGATAATTATCGGAATGAAATTAATCAAATCGACATTGCCGAACCTGATTACCGCGATGATGAAAACTGTAAAAAAAGAAAGGAAAACGGCAACCCCGCCCATTCTGGGAATATTGCCAGTGTGAATTTTTCTAGGATCAACTTCGTCGTACCAGCCGAATTTCTTGCAAATCGCGATGATAACCGGACAAAAGACCAATGAAAGAATAAACGGTAAAAACAAGAGCCAATAGTTCATAAAACCCCGACAAATAAGAAGCCCAGCCAATGTTCCACACAAATATTAACGCCACAAGTGGACATTTTCTTGCAAGTGGACATTTTCTTGCAAGTGGACATTTTCTTGCAAGTGGACATTTTCTTGCAAGTGGACATTTTTTGATTATAGCTAAAAACAATAACAGCAACAATAACGGAAATAACAGAATGTTGTAAACATTTATCAAGATTTGATACATAAAAAATCCAACTTTTCGGATAATAAATTCAACTTTTTCGGGAATTCTGCATTTGGGAATCTGAATATTTGGTTCATAATCCTAAAAATTCAAAAAAAATTCCTAAATATTCCAATTCAAAAAGCGTCGGCGGGGTCTTAATATTTGAAGCGTAGTAAAGCACATCTAAAAAAAGGAGGAACTTTAGATGAAAAAAATTATCGCTTGTGCAATGGCACTTATGTGTCTCTCACCGATGTTCGCTGCAAGAAAGTCAAAGAAGGCAGCTGACGGAAAGGTCAAGATTGGTATCGTAAACAATCCGCCTTCGGAGTCAGGCTACCGCGCCGCAAACGTAAAGGACTTCGAGACTGTGTTCAGCAGCTCAAAGTACGACGTTAAGACTTTCTACAGCCTCAAGAACGACGAGCAGCTCAATGCCGCTTCTCAGTTCATCACTGACGGAGTTGACTACATCCTGCTTTCTGCTG
>JAFXSM010000022.1 GCA_017525605.1 Treponema sp.
ACAACAACATGAAAGCCACGATTATCACGGACTGGACTTTTTCAATAGATATCAGCGAGGACTGCGCCATTGCCCCGGGGCCATGGAACGGAAATTTTTCAATTTCGCAGGTCGGGAAGATACCGATTCCGAGTTTTGTGCTGAATGTGAGGAAGCCACACGACAACGACGAGGAAAACATCCACGGAACAGATTTCTATCAGGTCACGCCGCTTAAAACTCTCGGATTCGGCTGCATAATGTACTCGCCGACAACGTTCTCTCCTAAAAATTCGAAAATCGTTTTCACCTACGAAAGCCTCCTCAAGCCGCTGTCGTACATCGTTTTCGACGTCGCGCTTGTCCTGCTCGCGGTTCTTTTCATCGTCGCGGTCACGATTTCGTTCGCACAGGGAAAAATCATCCGCGTCGAAGAGGAGAACAGGAAACTTGAAGAAACCGTAAGAGAGAGAACAAAGGAACTTCGGGAAGAAAAGAACCGTTCGGAAGAGCTTCTTCTGAATATTTTGCCGAAAGAAATCGCGAAACGGCTTGCGATGGACAAGAACGCAAAAATCGCGGACAGAATCGAAAACGCATCCGTTCTTTTCGCGGACATCGTCGGGTTCACGAAGATAACAAGCTCGCTCGACGCAAGCACAATAGTCGGCGCGCTGAACTCGCTCTACTCCCGCATTGACGAGAGGGCGAAGAGAGAGGGCATCGAGAAAATCAAGACGATCGGCGACTCGTACATGGCAGCGACAGGTCTTTTCGGGAACGACGGCGCAGAGAAGAACGCGCTCGCAATCATCAGATTCGCGCGGGGAATGCTCAAGGACATCGAGGATTTCAACGCGACGAGCAAAGTAAAGCTTTTCATGAGGATTGGAATCAACAGCGGAAACCTGATTGCAGGCGTTATCGGAAAGACGAAATTCATCTACGACATCTGGGGCGACACCGTGAATGTCGCAAGCCGAATGGAAAGCTCGGGCCACACGTCGAAAATCCATGTCTCCGCATTCACAATGCAGCTTACAAAAGACGCTATCGATTACTCGGAGCCTGTGGAGATGGAAATCAAGGGCAAGGGAATCATGAAGACATATTTCCTTCGATGATGGATTCCCGATGAGTTTTGATGATTTTCTGATTTCAAACGATGGAATCATCTTCTCCCAGAACGGCTGACATTCTCAAGGTTCTTCTTCGAGTCGAGCCTTTTCATGCAGATGAACCGCTCGACAGTTTTTCTGTGCGTGCCGTAGAGTTTCGCCATCCTGTTCACGCTCGTCCCGAAAAGAATCATCACGCTAACGGCAAGCTCGGCACCGTCAAGCTTGCTCTTCTTGCTCACGGTTCCGCGCGGACGGCCGAGTGTTTTCCCCTCGCTCTTCTTCCGCTCAAGTGCCTCTTTCGTCCGCCGGCTTATCAGGCTCCTCTCTATTTCCGCGCTCAATCCGAACGCAAACGCGAGTACTTTACTCTGAATGTCGTCGCCAAGCCTGTAGTTGTCCTTGATTGTCCAGATTCGCGCTCCTTTTTCCATCAGAAGATTCAGAATCGACATTATCATGAAAAGGCTGCGCCCGAGCCTTGAAAGCTCCGAGCAGATTATCAGGTCGCCCTTCCCCACGCCCGCAAGGAGTTTCCCAAGCTCCCTTTTGCCAGGCTCGACAGTTCCGCTGATTGTCTCCTCAATCCATGCGTCAACCGTCATGTTCTGCTTTTTCAAAAATTCGATTATCTCGAACCTCTGATTCTCAACCGTCTGTTTGTCAGTGCTCACGCGAATATATCCATAAACCATGCTTTCAATATACTCATACAATTTCCCGCAAGCAAATTTCAAAAGCAGGCAATTTTCAAACAATCTTTAGATTGACAAAAAATCCATAAAATGCAATAAAAACAAGTAGAAGGAGCAAATGATGAGCGGCGAATACGAAAATCTTCCTGATGAATACGACAGAATCAAAGCTGATTTTGACGAATACGACGGCAGCGACAACAACGGCGACGAGAATTATGACGACGAAATGACCGAAGAGGAGCTTGCCGAAGCAGAAATGGAGATGCGCGAAATCGAGATGGACGCGTATGCGGAAGGATTTGTCGGCGGCTGGGGCGAAAGTTCCGAAGCCGAGACTGACGATTGCGCGGAAGAAGATTCGGGCACGGAAGATGAAAATTCCGCCAAAACAAACAAAATAAAAGAAGACGAATTCGCAGACGAGAAGCTCTGGGACGAAAGTTTTCCCGACGACATTCCGTTCTAGTCAAATTTTATCAGCAGAATCCGCAATTTAACAAATCGGGTTGTTGCGATAGAATTGAACGATATGTTGCAAAAAAGTGAATCTAGTTTATATATCATCGGTGCGGGTTTCGCAGGCCAGATGATTGCTCAGGATATTTGTAGAAAAAAAGTTTTCGGTCGTGTCGCCGCATTCCTTGATGACGACAAGAATCTGATTGGGACTCAGATAGAAGGGATTCCCGTTCTCGGCCCGATAAAGGCGATTGCGCCCGTGATAAAATGCGGGCCTCTTGACGAAGCCATAATCGCAATTCCTAGCGCACAGACGGAAAAAATCAGGGAGATTTACGAGAACCTCAAGATGGGCGGCTTCGCCCGCATAAGGATTCTTCCGAGCGTGAGCCAGATTGTCGAGGGAAAGGCGCATTTCGTACAGACAAGGGAAATCGACCCGCTCGACATCCTCGGACGAACTCCGATTATAATTCCGCTCCACGAAAGCTTGCAGTATCTCCGGGGAAAGCGCGTCATGATAACGGGCGCGGGCGGCTCAATCGGCTCGGAGCTTGCGCGTCAGCTTTTGTCAGGCGGCGCGGAACGGCTTTACCTTTTCGGGCACGGTGAAAATTCAATCGTACAAATCTACAGGGAACTTCTCGTATTGCAGAACGAGGGAGTCGGAGAAAAGGCGACCGTCGTTCCGATAATCGGCGACATGAAGGACAGGGAATACGTCAGGTACATCGTCGAGAAAACGAAGGTCGATGTCATCTTCCACTGCGCCGCCTACAAGCACGTTCCGATGATGGAAGAAAATCCGGTCGCGGTAATCGAAAACAACGTGTTCGGAACGAAGAACCTGCTCGACGCTTCAGTCGAATTCGGCGTTTCGAAATTCGTCCTTATCTCAACCGACAAGGCAGTCTCCCCTGTTTCGATTTACGGAGTCTCAAAAATGCTCTGCGAAAAACTCGTTCTGCAGGCCGCAAAAAGAATAGAAAAGACAGAGAAAACAGAAAAAAAAGAAAACTCACAGTCGTTCATGTTCGTAAGATTCGGCAACGTGCTCGGCTCAAGGGGCTCAATTCTTCCGCTTTTCCAGAGCCAGATAAAAAACGGCGGGCCAGTCACAGTCACCGACAAGGACATGGTTCGGTTCTTCATGACGATTCCCGAAGCGTGCTCTCTCGTTCTTGAGACAGGCGGCGTGGGAGAAAACGGACGCTCGTACCTTCTGGACATGGGCGAGCCGATAAAGATAATCGACATGGCGGAGCAGATAATCAAATTCTCAGGGCTTGAACCGGGAAAGGACATCGAAATCAAGATAATCGGAGCGCGCGAGGGAGAAAGAACTTACGAACCGCTCTGGCTTGAGGAAGAGAATCCGCAGAAAACAGAATACGAGAAGATTCTGATTCTGAAAAACCTTGAGATGAATGACGATGAGCTTACGAACCTTCTTGAAAAACTCGAGCCAATCTGCTTCTTCGACAAGAAAAACGATGAGCATTTCAGGAACAAGGAAGAGCTGATTTCGATTCTAAGGAATGCAGTCCCGAGCCTCGACGAATTCTACGAGATGACGAAGGACAAGACGCAGGCAAAGAGAATCGCAAATTCAAGCGAGAAAATAACGCTGTGATGCTGTAAATGCTGAAAACTATTGGAGAATAAAAAATGAAAGTACCTTTTTTCAAGCCATGTATCGGCGAAGAGGAAAAGAAAGCCGTCCTTGAGGTGATGGACTCGGGCTGGCTTACGACAGGAAAAGTCACGCACGAATTCGAAAAGGAATTTGCAGAATATGTCGGCTGCCGACATGCGCTTGCGGTCAACTCGAACACGAGCGGAATGATTCTCGCAATGGAAGCCTGCGGAGTAAAAAAAGGAAAGGCAGTCATAACAACGCCTTACACATTCGTCTCTACGGCGGCCTCAGCCGTGCACCTTGACGCTGACGTGTTCTTCGCCGACATCGAGAAAGACTCATATTCGATATCGCCGGAATCAATAGAAGAAATATTGAAGAACGACACGGAGCACAAAGTCGTGGCGATAGTTCCGGTCCACGTTGCGGGAAATCTCTGCGACATGGAAAAAATCAACGCGCTCGCAAAAAAATATTCGACAAGCGAGAACAAGATTTATGTAATCGAGGATGCGGCGCACTCCTTCCCGTCAAAGACGAGCCGTGGATTCGCGGGAACTCTCGGCGACATCGGCGTTTTCTCGTTCTACGCCACAAAGACGATTACGACGGGCGAAGGCGGAATGATAACTACGAACGACGACGCGCTTGCCGACAGAATGCAGAAGATGCGCCTTCACGGAATGAACAGGGACGCATGGGACAGATACACGAGCGACAAAGCGTCTTGGGAATACGACATAATCGCGCCGGGATTCAAGTCGAACCTGCCGGACGTTCTTTCCGCAATCGGACGCGAGCAGCTGAAAAAAGCCGACGACTTCAGGAAATCGAGAATACGTGTCGTTGAAAAATACAACGAGGAGTTCGGAAAATGCGACTTCCTCACCCTTCCGCCGACATCGGAAGGAAACGCATGGCACCTCTATCTCCTGCAGATAAATCCCGACAAGCTCGACTGCGACAGGAACACGTTCGCAAAGGAACTGCAGAACGCGGGTCTCGGAATCTCAATGCACTTCATAGCGATTTTCCACTTCACTTACTGGAAAGAAAAGTATCCGTCGTTCACGAGCGAGAATTTCCCGAACGCGGAAAGGCACTACCAGAACACGATAACGATTCCCCTTTATCCGTACATGACGGACGAGGAAAGCGATTTCGTCATCCAAACAGTGAAAGAGATTGGAAAAAAACACCATGTCTGATTCAAACTCAAGGGAAAACACAACAACGGAAAACACTGCGCAAAAAATTCAGAAAAAACTTGAGAAGAGCCTCACAATCTCGAACGAGCTTTTCACGGACATTTCGGCAGAAGGTCAAATGTACGGTTTCTTAATCAGAAGCCCGAAAAAAAGCGGAAAGCTCGTCTCCGTTGATTTTGCCGGCGACGTAAATACCGATGAAAAGTCGAAATGCATGATAATCGGCGCAAAAGAAATCAAAGGCGAGAAGAGCGTCGAAATGCTCGCTCTCTCAACTGAGATTTTCTGCACCGGAAAGATAAAATACGAAGGCGAACCTGTCGCGCTGCTTTTGAGCGAAGACGAGAGGCTTGCAAAAAGGTTCATCGCGACCGGCAAAATCAAAATCGACATTGAAGAAGATGAGAATTCGGATGCGAACGAAAATGCGAATTCAGCCGGAAAAAAAGAAATCGCAAGACGAGAAATAAAAAGCGACGAATATTCGAAATCAGTTTTTGAAAATGCCGATTTCGTGGTGGAAGGTAGCTGGCGCAACACAATGAAAGGCTCTTCCGACAAAGAACCGAACGGCGCGCTTGCAATTCCTTCAGACGGAAAAATCCTTCTACGAACCCCCAGCCACTGGAGCTCGAACCTGCAAAAATCGGTATCACGGGCGACAGGAATTCCGAAATCCGACATATACATCAACATCACGAACGTCACCGTCAACAACACGAACGCGATTTTGCAGAACGAAATGGCGGCTGTCCAGGCGGCAATCGCGGCGCAAATAAGCGGGAAACCCGTGAAAATCGTCTACAGCCGCAGCGAACAGGAAAAATTCATCGAGAATCCTGCGGAAATCGTGATAAAGCACAAAACGGCACTGGACAAGAACGGGAACATTCTCCTTATGAAAGTTGAAATCGAAGCCGACGTAGGAGAATCGAATCCGTTCGCCGAAGAAATTGCGGAGCGGCTTTTGATTTCCGCAACAGGAATTTACAAACCGAAAGATTATTCCGTGACCGTCTCCGTAAAATCCTCCTATGAGCCGCCAAAAGCCGTGAAACTGAGCTCAATCGCGATGCACACTTTCTTCGCGCTCGAAAACCAGATGAACAAAATCGCCGACACCGCATGCATAACGCCCGCAAAGCTCCGAAGGATAAACGCGAACAAGAACCTTCCGATTTTGGGGAACATGAATTTCGACTCGGTGATTTCGCTTGCGACGAAAGACCTCGACCGCTACATACGATCGGAAAGAAAAGACGCA
>JAFXSM010000002.1 GCA_017525605.1 Treponema sp.
CCTTCATGTCCTTCGGGCTTGTGCTGAGGAGGTGCTCGAGCGCTGGAGGAACTTTTCCGTTGTCGTACTTGTAGTCGTAGTGCCATGCGAGCGCGTACTCGACCTTCATGCCGAATTCCTGCAAAACTCGCGCAATCTCGTATGTGAAGCCGGGACCCATTCCGATTACCGCGCGGAGTCCCCTGAGCGACTTCGTGACTTCCTCAATCTGCGGTATGAAAATCTTCCTCTGCTCCTCGATGTACTTCTCGACCTGCTCGCGCCTTCCGATTGCGTCCCCGATGCCGCGGAGCCATGTCTCGAATCCCGTGACTCCCGAGTGGTTTATCGTGCGGACGTAAGGGACCCCGTATGTCTCCTCAAGCGCGTTTCCGAGGTAAGTTCCGAGAGTTCCGCAGATACAGACGGTCGCAAGCGATTCGCTCAGATGCGAGAGCTCCTCGATTGTCGAGTTGCAGTAGAGGAACTGCGGCTCAGCGTCGAAAACCTCGCGGAAAATTTTCGTGATCTGAGGGCGCGCGCTCTCGTAGAAGTTCTTGATGTTGATTACGCGCCTCTTTTCCTTCGGCGGCTTTACGATTCCCTGCAGGACCGCGTGGTCGGAGATGTCGAATCCCGAAGCCCAGATGCGGCTCTTGAATCCCTCGCAGTGCACCGGGATTACGGGAATCGGAAGCTCCTCGTCGATTTCCTCAGCGAGCCCGTCAACGTCCTCGCCGATTACGCCCGATACGCATGAGGTCGAGATGAAAATCGCGTCCGGCTTGTATGTCTCGTAAGTGTGGTTGACGATTTTACGAAGGTCGTTCATCGCGCCGAAAACGGTGTCCTTCTCGTTCAGGTCGGTGCAGACGAACACGGAATTCGTCGTCTTGTTGATTCTCGCCGCAATCTGGCCGAATTTCACGCTGTCGTTCGATGCCATCGCGGTGCAGCCGGCAGGCGCGTGGTAGACGACCGCGACGTTCCTGATTGCCGCCAGCGCGTTCAGCGCGCATCCCGAAAGGCACGAGCTTGACTGGGAGAAGCATCTCTCGCGGTTTTTGAGGGAGCCGTATTCAGAGCGGTAGACTAGGGTCTCAAGGTCTCCCACGAATCCAGTTATTGAGCCGAGGCGGTTCTCGCGCACGGCAAGGTTTGCGTTCTTAAAGTTGAATGGCATATTTTCCTCCCTTCCTTCCTACAGTTTCAGCTTGCTCAGTGCCGCAGTGAAAATCTGTTCTATCAAATGAAGACCGCCCGAATATCCGGCGATGTGGTCGTTGATTACGAGCTTTTCGAGCATCGGGTAGCTCACGTTGACGTAGTGCGCCCCGATGTCGGATGCAAGCTTCTTCTCCCAGTTCGAGCCGATGATGAGCGGTGTCCCCGCAAAGTCGGTCTTCTTAATCTGCTCGTGGATGTCGTGACCGTCCGTTGTGAACTGAACCTGCGCCTGGATTCCGTAATTGAGGTTCGATATCTCGTTCGCGATTCTTTCCCTGTGCGCTTCCGGGGCATCGTCCGTGATGAAGACTTTCTCAGGGAACAATCCCAGGTCGTTGACGAGGAATTTCGTGACCGCCATCGTGTACTGGCTGTCGCTCACCACCGTGAACCTTTTTCCGAGGATTCGAGTCTCAAGGAGCGTGTCCGCGAATCTCTCGATGTAGTAGTAGAATTCCGCTTCCTTTTCTGTAATCACTTTCTCGACGAGGTTCTTGTCAGCGCCCGTGAATTCCTGGACGGCGCGGAGGAATTTCGTCGTCTCGCTCGCGCCGATCGGAAGCACAGGGTAGTGCAGGAGCGGAATCCTGAACTTCGTCTCGAGGTACTTCGCGCTTTCAAGCCCCACCCACGGCGAGATGAGGATCGAGAATTCCGCGCTCGGAATCTTCTTGATGTTCTCTATTCCGCGCCCGAATCCGAAAATCGTGTTCGGCTTGAGCCCGATTGCGGAGATTAGGCTTTCGATTTCGCGCAGATTTCCGAGCCAGTACGGGTCCTGCTGCGGAGGCCCCGCGAAGATGTTGACCAGCCCCTTCTCGGTAATCGTCCCGTTCTCCGCCGACTTTTCCTCGCGCTCGTCTTTTATTTCCGGCCTGTTCAGGTACTGCTCGAAGATTGACTTTAGAATCCAGTCGTGACCGACATAGTTGTTTCCCTTGAATCCCGGGGTCTTCGCGTATACGACAGGCTTCTCCTCGTCCTCGAAGTCCTCCGCGACCTCCTTTATGTCGTCGCC
Source organism: Treponema sp. (assembly GCA_017525605.1). Classification (GTDB taxonomy): domain Bacteria; phylum Spirochaetota; class Spirochaetia; order Treponematales; family Treponemataceae; genus Treponema_D. Next base: position 2,225 of record JAFXSM010000002.1, read on the forward strand.
GATGATTTCTCCCGTGCAGCCTGAGAGCACGACGAAAAGGTCAGCGTCGATTACGCGCAATGCGTTGCGTATCGTCGAGCGGAGCTTCTCCGCCCCTCCGAAAACGACTTCCTTCTCGGAAATCGAAGTGCACGGGAAGATGTTCGGGCTGTATCGTCCGCTTGTTCCGTTGTTGTCGTTGAGCTTCGACGCGCATCCCGGGCCTGAGTGGAGTACCGGAATCGCTCCCGGAATCGACTGCACCGTCTGCATAGCTGCCAATGCGCACTTGTAACGCGGTTGATCAAGAATTTTCGCCATTTTGTACCTCTTTACTGTTCCTTTGTTCCTTGCGTTCCCTGATTTTTTTGCGGAACCCGTTGATTTTTGATATAGCCTCGTCTATCGGAAGGACGATGTCGTAGGCGGTGATTTTGTATTTCGCCAGCGCGCGCACCGCATGGGGGCCGATTCTCGCGACAAGCACATAGTCAACGTCGGAAAGCGCCTTCGCGATTTCGTCCATGACGTTCGCTCCCTCGTGCGCCCCGTTGTGCCCCTCGCAGCCCGAGTCCTTCTGCGAGCCGCCGCACTCCCCGCCGGAGCACGCCGCCTTTGCCTCGCGCTCTCCTATGTCCTCGAACTTCCCCGACTCCTCGTCTACCTCGAATATCAGGAAGCTCTGGACGTGGCCGAAATGCGAGTCGACCGTCTTCCCGTCGCTTGTGGCGACCGCCACCTTGTATTTCGTGTCAGCCATGTGAAAAAGTCTCCTTCGTGCTCACGCGCCCCATGTAGATTTCGCTTCCGATGTCGTATTCGCCCGGCACGCCGATCGCGTCCGCGCGGCAGTGGGCGCAGTGCGTGAATATGTTGATGTACGGGTATGCCGCCTTCCTCGCGTCGTCCAGCTGGGCGAACGTCGGCGCGGAAAGGTGCTTCAGCTCGTTCTGCGGGATCAGCGGGATGATGTTGTAGATGTGCGCGCCCGCATCCTTGACGGTGTATGCGATTTCCTCGATGTGCGCGTCATTTATGCCCGGACAAAGAACCGTGTTCACCTTTATGAGCATTCCCGAGTCCGCGACTTTCCTTATTCCCTCTATCTGGTTGTTGATGAGGATCCTCGCCGCCTCCACCCCGGAATAGATTTCCCCGTGATAGATGATTTTGTTGTTGAGCTGCGCCTCAATCTCGGGATCGACGGCGTTGACCGTGACGGTGAGCGTGTCGATTCCGACCTCGATGAGCTCCTCAGCCCTTTCCGAAAGCAGGAGCCCGTTCGTGCTCATGCACCTGATGAGGTTCGGGAATTCCTTCTTCACGAGCCTGAAAGTGTCGAGCGCGTAGTTCGTCGCGAGCGTGTCTCCCGGACCCGCGATTCCCACGACAGTGAGCTCAGGACACCTTTCCAGTGCGCGCCTTATGTAGCCGCATGCGTCCTCCGGCCTGATTACCGTGCTCGTGACACCCGGCCTGTTCTCGCTCTCGTTGATTTTCCTGTCGCAGAACCTGCACTCGATGTTGCAGCCCGGCGCGACCGGAAGGTGAATCCTTCCCTTGTTGTGCTTGTGCGGGCCGAAACACGGATGCTCGCGGTAGACTGTTTCCTTGTCCAATGGCATAGATTTTATCCCCCTGTTGATTTCTCCATACCTCTGTTTGTGATTTTTCAGTTTTTGGATTGCCGCCCTGATTCCTTAGATGGAGTAGTTTCCTTCCGGCTCCATCATTCCGTTCTCGATGAGGATTTCCTCAAGGCGTTCCTGCGTGATAGGTGTCGGAATCGTGAACTTCGTGTTCTCGTCGATCGCCTGCGCGAGGTCGCGGTAGACCTGTGCCTGGCTGCTTTCAGGCGCGTATTCGATTACCGTCTTCTTGCGGATTTCAGCCTGCTGCACGATGTTGTTCCTTGGCACGAAGTAGATGAGCTGCGTGTTGAGCTCCTTCGTGAACGCGCGCAGGAGGTCAAGCTCGCGGTCAACGTTGCGGCTGTTGCAGATGATTCCTCCGAGCCTCACGTCGCCGCGCTCTGCGTAGCGTGCGATGCCCTTGCAGATGTTGTTCGCCGCATACAATGCCATCATCTCGCCCGAAGCGACGATGTAGATTTCCTGAGCCTTGCCCTCGCGGATCGGCATCGCGAATCCTCCGCAAACTACGTCGCCGAGAACGTCATAGAAAACGTAGTCCAGATCCTCCGTGTACGCGCCGAGGTTCTCAAGCATGGAAATCGACGTGATGATGCCGCGTCCTGCGCATCCGACGCCCGGCTCCGGTCCGCCAGACTCGACGCATCGGACACCCTTGAACCCGACTTTCTGCAGATCGTCGAGCTGGATTTCCGTCTTGTTGTCGCGGATCGTGTCGAGAACTGTCTTCTGGTGGAGTCCGCCAAGAAGAAGGCGTGTCGAGTCGGCTTTCGGGTCGCATCCGACCACGAGAACTTTCTTTCCGAGTTCGAGAAGTCCGGCGGTAAGGTTCTGTGTTGTCGTTGATTTTCCGATTCCGCCTTTTCCGTAAATCGCTATCTGTCTGAGTTTCTTTGCCATTTTTCGTACCTCGTTCGTTTTTTTTATTCCCTACTATTTCTATAGGTAATGGCATTATGTTTTTTATTACCTAGTATGTCAATAGGTTTTTTAGGAAATGTTTTCGAATTTGAAAAGCGATGGGGAAGTGGTGCGTAAAATTGACGGGGATACATAGGAAGGAGATTTTGATTGATTCGTTGTTTTTGATTTTTCCTGCCGAATTAAAAATCAGTGTTCGGGGTTTGCTGGTTTTTCTGTGGCTCTCTTGTTCGGGCTGGGGCATAAAAAAAAGCACTCAAACCTTTCGGTTCAAGTGCTTCGTTTGCCACCGGTTGGAATCGGACCAACGACACATGGATTTTCAGTCCATTGCTCTACCAACTGAGCTACAGCGGCTTAAGTGATTACTATATTAATATGCATTCGCTTTTATGTCAAGCGGTTCGTAAAAATTTTTATCACTTTTTTTATTTTTTTTCATCGGCTAGGAATTGTCGTTCGCGCCGCCGTTTGAAAGCTGAAGGTACATCTGGTCGGCAAGTCCGAATCCCGCGTTCTTCGTCATCATCGTGGCGTACTCGTCGTAGAGCATGTCCTCGTAGATTTTCTTCGCGTTGTCGTCCCCGTTCGTCTTCATGACAGTCTTTCGCATCTCGGAGAGCATCTGCTTCACGAGGTAGTTCTCGAGTTCCAGCGATTTCTCGTAGAGCTTCGACGTCCTGTCTATCGTGCGCTTCTCCGCGCGTTCTCCGGCCTGGTTCGCAGCCGCTCCCCTCGGAAGCGCGTTTTTGTCGGCCGACGAGGTGTATGTTCCTGAGAAACCGGAAGTCCAGTCACCGTTGACCCTTCCTTCTTCCACGACCTGGCTTGAGGAAATCCCCATGCCGATGGTGTTTGGCTCCTTCATGCCGTTGAGTAGGGATTCGAATTTGCTTTTTTCGGATGTGATTTTTGCGCTTTCGGCCGCGCTCTTTCCGGCTGTCAGCGCGCCGAGTCCTAGCGAATTGTTTATCGTGTTCATGTTTTCATTATCGGATTTAAAGCGGTTTTTGAAAACGAATTTTGATGATAGAATCCATTTATTAATGGAATGGTCAGGATGGTGAAAAAAAAGTCAAAAAAATTCGCGCATTTTAGAAAAATCGTCTGGAGCGCATTGAAAAATCCGCTGACTTATCTTGTCGCCGCGTTTCCTTTCCTTATGGTTCTGATGATAGAGGTTGCCTATCAGGCTGAGCTCGGGCAGGGGACGCTGAATTCGATAGGGGACAGCTTCTGGAATTTCCTTATAGCGTTCGTCGCCGGATATTACGACATCTGCGTGGTGACCCCTCTCGGAAGGTTCTGCAGTTTCGTCATACTGATTTCGGGCATCCTCGTTTTCAGCACGATAACGGGAAAGATAGCTTCGGTTTTTACCGAGATACAGATGAAGAAAGACAAAGGATTGAGGTCGATTAAGAATATGAACAAACACTTTTTGCTTTGCGGCTGGCGGCCGGGACTTGAGAGGATACTGGATTTCGTCCTGAATTCGAATCCCGACATCGAGCCTGCCCAGATTGTTCTGGTGAACGAGGCTCAGCCCGAGAACATCGAGCAGATAACGTCGCAGGTGCGCTTCAGGGGAATCAGCTATATTTTCGGCGACTTTACCGATGCCGAGGTGCTGAGCAAGGCTCTCGTGAAGAAAGCCGAGCGCGCCCTTGTCATCTCGGACCAGACCAAGGACTGCACTAAGCTCGGCATGGACTCCAAGACCGTCCTTTCGGTACTTACGATGAAGAACCTGAACCCAAAGATTTATGTGGCTGCGGAGATTTACGACAAGAAATTCGAGAACCATCTTCACCTTGCCCACTGCGACGAGGTGATTCTCACTGCCGACTACGAGTACAGCCTTCTTGCGACTGCCTCTAGCGGAAAGGGGTACTCGAACGTCATAAAGGAGCTTATCGCGGAGGATCCTGACACTGGGATATTGATTGAGGAAATTCCTCGCTCGTTTGTCGGGAAGACGTACAAGGAGTATGTCGATTCTCTGAAGCCGATTTCCGTTACGAATTCAGTCCTCATCGGGCTTCTCCTGAACACCGGAAATTTCTACCAGCGCAGGAAGGATGCCGTCAGGGAGGCTCAGAAAGACCCCAACGTCAAGAAAATCGTTGACAACCTTGTGAAGGTGAAGACGCTCAAGAGCAACGAGCCGTTCTTCACGCCCCCGAAAAACTTCGTCATACAGCCGAACACAAGCGCGATATTCGTGAAGGGCAAGCCTGTGGAGATGTGAATATGAAAGCCGATTTCGATAAAGTTTTTCCTGTTCTGACCTCCCTGCCGATATTCAGCGATTTCGGCGACAATCCGGATGACAGGCGCATAATGTCGCTTGTGTTCGACGCTCTTGAGGTCGAGGATTTTGATGAGGGCGACACGATTCTGAAAGAGGGGGAGCACGGGGACTCGTTCTATATTCTCAGGAGCGGAAGCGTGAAGGTTCTCCGAAAAACCCCGTCAGGCGACATGATTGCGCTAAGCGAGTTCGACGACTCCATGCATGTCTGCTTCGGGGACGCAGCACTCATGGGGCGCGAGAAGCGGACTACGACCGTCCTTGCGACATCGCGCTGCCATACGCTTAAAATCTCCGGGAAAAAATTCAGGAAAATATGCGAGAGGGAGCCCCTTCTCGGCTACCGTGTATTCCTCCGCCTTGCGACAGATCTGAAGCAGTCAATCGAGAAGGCCAACAGCGACATCGCGACATTGTACGAGGCGTTGTTCCGGGAGATTGAAGGCTAGAATTAGCGTTCTCTATGGTGCTTTGGATTTCTTGGAGCTTTTTGGGAAAAAGGAAAATGTGCGGATAAAATTTTGCAAATTTCCCGAAAAAAAATTGCAAACCCAGTTGACATTTTTTTTCAACTGCCGTATATTATATTCATCAGTTCGCTGATATGTCTCCCTCGTCTAGTGGTTAGGACATCGGGTTTTCATCCCGACAACATGGGTTCAATTCCCGTGGGAGATGCTAAAAATGCCCTCGCTTTTGCGAGGGTTTTTCTTTTTCCGCTTCTTCTTCTACATATTCAGTTTGGTGAACTTCTCGAATGTCTTTCTTGCGTAGTCCCTGACAGGCTTAGGATATGCCGGCGAATACAGGTGCGTGAGGATTTCCTTCCCGTGCTTGTTGAGGGCAGGGCGACCCATGTACTTGCAGATGTCGAACGTCGCGTCGCAGATGTTTTTCAGGAGAGCCTCGTTCGAATTCAGGCCGGAATTGCGCATGACGATTTCGTATGAAGTGAGTATGTCTCCGTCCGGGTCGTAGGACTGCTTTCCTGACGAGTAGACGAGGGCTGTCAAGAGCTGCGGGTCTTTCTCGTTGCGGAGAAGGAACGTGAAGTCCTTTGTGAATTCCGCGCAGCCGATTTGGGCGGTCATCTTTATGAGACGCTGTGTGTACGATGGATTTTTGGCGAAGAAGCTTTGGCTCGGGTTTTTCGTGTAGAACGTCGCCTCGTAGCTTTTCAGCTCGGATTTTATTCCGCGCTGGTATTCAGCTTCGAGCGGGCCGTAATCGCCTTTTGCAAGGTGCCTTTCCGCTTCGTCAAGCTCGTCGTCGGTGAACATTCGGATTCCGAGTTCCCTGTCGAGCTCGGACAGTTTCTGCTCTTTCACGGCATCGTCGAACGTGTCTAGGGTGAATTTCGGGGCATTTTCTTCTTCCTCATCCGAATCTGATTGCTCGATTTTTTCCGGTTCAAGTCGCGCTGGTTTTGGTGTCTGCATCGTGTGGTATGAGCGGAGAACCCAGTCGTTCATGCAGAGTATTAAATGCGAGCTTTCCGTGTAATAAAGATAATTCCATCTGCTTTTGTCCGGGAGTTTCGCTGTCCAGTAAACGATTCCGTCTTCCGAAAATTCCATCGCCGTGTTTCCGTCTGCAATGAAGAATCCAGATTTTGTCGAGCGTGCAAGCTGAAGCTCGCTTTTCGATATGCCTCCGACTGTGAACTGCGTGAGGAATTCGCCAGTCTCGGCTTTCAGGACGATTACGGTGGTTCTTCCGCCTGTCTGGAACATGAACGCTACGTCTTCCGTTGCGTCGGAGTAGCATATTGCGAATGCGCCGGACTCGATGTATGACTTTTGTATCCACGGGGATTCCGCGGAACCTTTCGAGATGCTTACCAAGCCGATAGAGCCGTTTGCGAGCGCGACGAGTATTCCTTTGTCGCAGGTGACGGCAAGGACTACTTCGTCGGAGAAAATCAGCTCTTCCATTGCTTCTCCGAATCGGGAGTAGCGTTTGCAGATGCTTTTTCCGTTCTCCTTGGCTTCGAGGAAAACTGCGACGCTTCCGTCATTGAAAACGCAGGTCGGCAATTCCGCGATTCTCGGTGTGTCAATCTGCCATTTCCTGATTCCGTTTATTCCGAAGCACGAGAGATTTCTTTCTCCGTGTACGAAGATTCTGCCGTCGTTCGCTATGACAGGATTCTCCGTTATTCTGAATGAATTTTCCGCCGTCCAAAGGCTCAGTCCCGATTGGTTTACGAGCGTGATTTTTTTGTCGTTCGTCACTACATAGATGAAATCTTCGTGTACCGTGAAATATTTCGACGGTCTTCCGCTGACTCCCTTCTTCCAGATTACATTTCCGCCAGAGGTGCACGCGCTGAGCATTCTTCCGTCCGACAAAACTGCGATTCCGTATGAGGTTTCCGTTGCCGGTGCGACTGCGTTTCCTCCGATTACGGACTGCCAGTCCGGTTTTTCCCGCGAAAGGTCGAGTTCCCTCGTCTGTCCGTGGATGCCCTGTTGCGCCGCCGCGTTTTGCAATTGCGCCATAGAAAAAACTGTCGCCGCGATGAATAAAACGCGGCTGACTTTTTTAAATTGGATTTTCTTAAATTTAATGTGCATGTCCTAATCTCCGAGATATCCGAAAAATGCAAGGCTTTCGGTGTGAGCTGTCTGAGGGTAGAAATCCAGAAGGTAGAGCTTTTCCAGCGTGTATCCGGCTTTCACGAGCATTGCCGCGTCCCTTGCGTGAGTGCTTGCGTTGCATGACACGCTTCGTATCTGTCCGATTTTCGTGTCGCAGAGCCATTTGCAAACTGCTTTTTCCATTCCCTGTCTCGGCGGGTCGATTATGACGGCGTCGAATTGTCCGTTGCGCTTCATGAACGCATCCGCATTTGTCTCGACCCATTTTTCGCCCGACTGACCGTAGCTTTCATGCGTTGTCCCGACAAGATTCGTCTCAGCAAAGACGAGCGCGTCCCTGTTGTGCTCGACAAGCGTAGTCTTTTTGAAAAAGTCCGAGAGGAATAGCGAGAAAGTTCCGCAGCCTGAGTACATATCGAGCATGTTTGTGCCGCCGATGTTCATCCTCATTTTTTCAATCGTCTTTTCTAGGACTTCAAGGTTCGACTGGAAAAATCCCTGGACGTCGAAATCGATTTTTTTGTCTTTCAGGATGACGGAGCATTTGTTTTCACCTGCAAGCATCGAGCCTTTGAAATGCACGTTCTTCTTTGCCTTGACCTTCGACTTTCTTCTTTCGCCCGCGCCTGTTATTTTGATTGACATGTCGTTTTTCGCTCTTTCGTTCGCGATTAGAAGATGGTTGTCGTTCTGCACCCTCGCGTCTCCGAAAACGTGCACGCGTCCGTTCGGGCGTTCTTCTTGCGGAGTTTCTTTCAGGTACCTGTTTATTTCGGCAGTCGCCACAGGGCATTCGTCCAGAGTGACAATCTTGTTCGAGCTTTTTTCGCTGAATCCGCCGTCCGTAAGCTGGATTCTTGCCCTGTAACCTTTTTCCGTTCCTCCTATGACTTCAATCTCCGGACAATCGATTCCCTCCCGCGTGAATGCGTCTCTCAGAATCTGCTTGCGGAGTTCGACCTGCATTTCGGTGTCGATATGCTGCATGTTGCATCCGCCGCATATTCCGTAAAGTTTGCAGAAAGGCTCGACTCTGTGATTTGATTTTTCTATTATCTTCGTGATTTTCGCGTTGTCATAATCCCTGAAGCTTTTTGTGATTTCAGCTTCGTATGTTTCGCCTGGAATCGCATAAGGGATAAAGACAGTTTTCCCGTTCGCGCGTCCCATGCAGTCTCCGCCGGCAACCATCTTTTCGGCTTTTATGACGATCTTGTCTCCTACGTTCATTTATGTCTCCAAATTTTGTTGTTTATATTTTTAGAAGATTATCGGAAAATCTCGTTTTTTTGTAGGAATCGGCGGCGGCGTTTTTTGGGGAATAAGGCAGGCCGAGTAGGGCTGCCGGGGAGGTGGCGGGCGGCGGGCGGAACTTTCTGAAAAGCTTTCGAATCAAGGATTGAATGAAGAAAAAATGTGAAAAATGAGCTATAAAAATGTCAATATTCCGCGAAGCGGAAAAAAAATTTTTAAAATTTGGACAAATGTATAGTATTTGTTTGTATCAATCGGCTGTTGAATGGTCGATAGGAGTTGTATAGTGTTTCAGCAGTTTTTGAGAACGCAGATTATTTTTGGCGAAGAAAATATGAAAAAACTTTCGGATTCGCGTGTCATCGTGTTCGGAATTGGCGGTGTAGGAGGGCATGTTGTCGAAGCTCTTGTCAGAAGCGGAATCGGTGCGATTGACATTGTCGATAACGACAAAGTTTCTCTCACAAACGTAAACAGGCAGATTTACGCATTGCTTTCTACTGTTGGAAGATACAAAGTCGATGTTGCGGAAGAAAGAATCCGTGACATCAATCCTGAGTGCAAGGTCACGAAATACACGACGTTTTTCATGCCCGAGACTTCCGGTTCGTTCGATTTCAGCCAGTACGACTACGCAGTCGACTGCATCGACACTGTGACAGGCAAAATCGAGATAATCGTCCGTGCGAACCATTGCGGAATTCCCGTGATAAGCTCGATGGGGGCGGGGAACAAAATCGACCCGACGAAATTTGTTGTCAGCGACATTTACAAAACGTCTGTCTGTCCGCTTGCCCGTGTCATGCGCTGTGAATTGAAGAAAAGGAATATCGAACGTTTGAAGTGCGTTTATTCAACCGAGCCTGCGATTCCGCCAAAAATCATCATCAGCGAAGGCGGCAAGAAACAGGTTCCGGGAAGCAATTCGTTTGTTCCGTCAGTTGCAGGACTGATTATTGCCAGCGAAGTCATAAAAGATTTGACCTGCTGTTGACTTTTTGTGCGCATTTTCGCTATTATCACAGAACACCCCTTGAAGTTGCGTATGCGACTTCCAAATGTCCATAAGGAGAACATACACGATGAAAAAGTATGAACTCATGACTATCTATCCTACAGAGGATGAGAAGTTCAAAGCAGGAACGGATGCAGTTCGTTCAATTTTGGCACAGTTCGGTGCTACAATCGACGAGGAAAAACCATATGGTGATCGCGATTTGACTTATGAAGTCAAGAAGCAGACACGTGGTCGCTTCCTTCTTTTCAAAGTTTCAGTAAGCCCAGCTAAGATTTCTGAAATCAACGCACAGTTCAAATTGACAAAAGAATTGCTCAAGTCTCTCTTTGTCAAGATTGATTCTAAGAACTAGAAAACAGTATCAGCTCAATCATCAGATTTTAAGGAACATTCTTAAGGAGTTTTTGCAATGGATGTAAATACCGTCGTTATTGTTGGTCGTTTAGTTCGCGATTTGAATCCGAGTGATTCTCGCGAGTTCGCTTACACTCCGAATGGTCAGGCTCGTGCGAATATCAGCGTTGCTGTAAATACGAGAAGAAAAAATGGTGATCAGTGGGTTGATGAAGCTAATTATTTCAACGTTACGATTTGGGGAAAAACTGCAGAGAGTCTGAAACCGTACCTCACAAAAGGTAGGCAGATTGCAATCGAAGGTGCTCTCAAACAGGAGCGCTGGCAGGATAAAGAGACTGGAAAGACACGCGACAGAGTTTCTATCGTTGCTGATAATGTTCAGTTGCTTGGCGGTTCGTCAGGTTCAAGAATGGAGGGTGGCTATCAACAGTCATCAACAGGGGCTGCTCCTAATTACCAGCCGATGAACGCTGCACCACAGAATCAGCAGAATTTTGCTCCGCAGCAGTCTTACCAGAACGGCTATCAGCCGCAGCAGATGAATGGCGGCGACTATGGCGACATGAACAATTTCCCTGATGAAGTTCCGTTCTAATAGTTGTTAACAAAGAAAAAATTCACAGGAGACAAATATGTCAGACGAAGTTGTAACAAACGAAGTTGATCAGAAAGTAAATTCTGAAGTTGATACACAGGCTGTAGATGGTCGCGACGGCGAAGAGCGCGCTCCAAGAGGAAGAGGCAAGACTTTCTTCAGAAAGAAGGTTTGCCGTTTCTGCGCAAACAGATCTTTGGTAATTGATTACAAAGATTCAGACAACCTCAAGCGTTTCACAACAGAGCGCGGTAAGATTCTTCCACGCCGTATCACAGGCACTTGCGCTAAGCACCAGAGAGAAATCACTGTTGCTATCAAGCGCGCACGCAACATCTGCTTGTTGCCATTTGTTGCTGAGTAAGCTTGAACCTGTTCGTTCAATTTTTTATGCACGGCGATCCAACTCCTGGTGACGCTGTGCATGTATTTTCAATAGGAGCTTGAAGATGAAAGTTATTCTTAATGATGATGTAAAACACCTCGGCGAGAAAGGTGATGTAAAAAACGTAGCAAACGGCTATGCTCGCAACTATCTTTTCCCACGTTCTTTGGCAGTTGCTTATACAAAAGAGAACGTTGCTTACTTCGAGTCTATCAAGGACGAGATTGCAGCACGCAAAGAGCAGAAGAGAAAGGATGCAGCTTCATTGAAGGACAAGCTTGAGGCTCTCAATGTTGAGCTTTCTGTTCCGGCTGGAGCAAACGGAAAATTGTATGGTGCTGTTACAGCTCAGACAATCGTTGACTTCTTGGCAAAGAACGGTTTCGAGATTGAGAAGAAGCGCATCGACATTCAGGGCGTTGCAATCAAGTCTGTCGGAAACTACAAAGCTACAGTTCACCTTTATGAGTCACAGTCAGCTGAACTCAAGATTGCAGTAAAAGCTCAGACTGATGATGCTGCAAAGGCTGCTGCTGTTGAGGAAACTGCTGCTGAAGAAGTTGCAGAGCCAAAAGCAGAGTAAGTTTTTTGAAGCAAAATCATAGTTTTTGATTTTACAAGGGTCATTGGTTATTTCTGATGACCCTTATTTTTTTCGTCCGTCTTAAATTTAAGGAGAGTCAAATGGAAAACAACAAACTCAAAGATTCTGTTCCGCCGCACAATATCGAAGCGGAAAAGGCAACGCTCGGCGCAATGCTCTTGGATTGGGATTCTGTAGGCTCTGTGCTTATGATGCTCCATTCGACAGATTTTTACACGCAGCAGAATCAGATTGTGTTTGAAGGTCTGTCGGCTCTCTCTTATCAAGGCGTGAGGGGCGACACTCTGACTCTGCTCGGAGAACTTACCCGAAGCGGAAAACTTGAGCAGGCGGGTGGGGCAGCGTACATTTCCTCGCTGACAAATGTCGTTCCGACGAGTGCGAATATCGAATATTATGCCCAAATCGTAAAAGATTTGGCGACGCGACGGAATCTCATAAAAATTTCGTCGGAAGTAAAGGCTGACGCTTTTGATGAATCTCGCGACAGCCGGCTCATACTCGACGAGGCGGAGAAAAAGATTTTTGCTTTGTCGGACATGGATCAGTCAACTCCGATTCACACGATGCTTGATATCGTTCCGCGTTCGCTTGAAAGCATCCAGCAGCATTACGAAAACAACCAGTCGTTCACTGGTATTCCGAGCGGATTCGCAAAACTCGACAGCATGACGAGCGGTTTTCAGAATTCGGAATTCATCGTTGTTGGAGCGCGTCCTTCAATGGGAAAAACTGCGCTTGCACTGAACATGATGGAGCACATCGCTCTTGAACTGAAAATTCCGTGCGGATTCTTCTCCCTTGAAATGTCGTATGAGCAAATCGGACAGCGTATTCTCTCGCAGGTCGGACACGTTCCGGGAACAAAACTGAGGGACGGAACGATGAAACTCGACGAGCTTCAGAAACTGCAGGTCGCTGCTGCACGTTGTTATGACGCGCCATTGTACATAATCGACACTCCGAACATGAAACTCATCGAGCTAAGGGCGATGGCGCGACGACTGAAGCAGAAGAATGACGTGAAAATCATCTTCATCGACTATATCGGTCTTATTTCAACTGAAAACACGCAGACTGCAGTTTACGAGCAGGTTTCCGAAATTTCAAAATCGCTGAAATCACTTGCGCGAGAGCTGAATATTCCTGTCGTTGCGCTCTGTCAGGTTTCGCGCGATGCGGAAGGAAACGAGCCGACACTTTCTCAGTTGCGCGGTTCAGGCTCAATCGAGCAGGATGCAGATGTCGTTATGTTCATCCATCGTGAAAGAAAAAAGCAGGAAGACGGCGAGATGCAGCCTGTTCAGGACGCAAAGCTCATTGTCGCGAAACAGCGAAACGGTCCGATTGGCGACGTTCCGCTGTTGTTCCTTTCGGCATTCACGAGATTCGAGAACAAGACAATGGAAGGCGAACGCGCTCCTGCGGCTTCAAGGAAATCGTCCGCGGCTTCGTTTGCGCCTGCTCAGAACGGTGCGGATTCTGCCGAGTCGCTTGATATGGCACCTGCTTCTGTCCCTGTTGTCTGATAATCTTTTTTTATTTTTCGCATTTCTGAAGATTCTATGATACAATCGTCTCTAAAAATATCTTGCATTTTGTTGATTTTTTAAGGATGAATAGATGAAGACTCGCACGTTAAGCTTCAAATTCACTTTGATATTCATAGGATTTACTGTTGTTGCTCTGCTGATGTCTTCTGTCTTGTCATATTTCAATCAGATGCAGATGTACAGAAACCAATGCGAGAAAAACGTTCAGCACGTCGCTTCGTATCTTGAAGAAATTCTGATGTCCGAGGGAAATTATTTTCTGTTTTATCAGGATTATTTTCTTCTGCATAAAGACGACTTGATGATTCCGATTGATTTTGGGACAAAAGATATCATCAAATCCGAGAAAAAATTCAAAGAGCTTTTTGCAAAAAAATATCCGGGCGAAATTTTCACGCAGTCGTCTCCGTTCGACGAATTCGATGATGAGCTGAAATCCGCGTATACGGTGTACAAACATCAGTATTATCTCGATAAATTCGAAAAAGCACGCATGGATTTCGAGCTTATTTATGTTGAATACATGGTTCCTGCCGAAAAGCCGTATCATCTGACTTATGTTCTTGACAGTATGCGTGAGCCTCGGATGATTGCCGGAAAGGACTTCATCGAGCTTGGAATCACTGTTCCGAATCCGCTTGAGGAGCATAAAAAAGAATGGGAGGCATGGGAAACCGGAAAACGCCCGAACGGATATGACACTTTCGACAATGAATTCGGAAAAACATTTGCTTTTTACACTCCGCTTTATGTCAGCGGAAGGAAAATGGGAATAATCGGAGTCGAGGTCGAAATCGCAAAAGTCAACAGGGAAATTCTTTTGGCGACGGTCAAGCAGATGATGGCAATCGGAATTATGCTCATCATTCTTATGCTTCTTCTTCTTTACTTTATTCGAATAAATTACATCCAGAAACTTATCAAATTGCAGGAAGCGATTGCGGATTATTCGCTTTCGAAAAATCCGCTTGTCGCAGAAAAACTGACGGCGGAAGGAAATTCGGGTGACGAGATTTCGCTGATAATTACGAAATTCGCCGACATGATTTACGAGCTTGAGCTTTATATGCAGAGTCTGTCGAAGACGAAAGACGAATTGCAGAACACGAAGAAACATGCGGTTGAAATGAGCGAGCTTGCATTGAAAGACCCGCTCACCGGAATCAGAAACAGAAACGGATATTACAATGAAGTCAAAAAACTAGAATGGGAAATTTCGGACGGGGAAGCGAAATTCGGAATCGCTATGATTGATTTGAATTTCCTCAAAAAAATAAACGACACATACGGACATGAAATCGGAAACCGTGCGATAATATCGTTGTGCCGCATAACTTGTTCGGTGTTCGAGCATTCGCCTGTGTTCAGGGTTGGCGGTGACGAATTCGTTGCGATTCTGCGCGACCATGATTTGGAATGCGCCGATATTCTCGTCCATGAATTCAAACGGAAACTCGAATCCCTTAAAAATGATTCGCGCCTTGAATTCTGGGAGCAGACATCGGCGGCAATCGGCTATGCAGTTTTTGATTCTAGCGTTGATTCTGATTATGAGAGCGTCCTGAAAAGGGCTGATGTTCAGATGTACGAAAACAAAAAAGCGATGAAAGCCATGCGCGAGGACTGAATTTTTCTAACAGATTTATTTTTATCGTATATAAGGCAGATTGCCGAAATCGGCGTTTGCAATATATAAAAAATCATTTTTGAGAGGTACTAAAATGAGCAAGTATTCTGGAACAAAGACCGAGCAGAATTTGCAGGCAGCTTTTGCAGGCGAAAGCCAGGCACGGAACAAGTATACGTACTTTGCTTCCGTTGCAAAAAAAGAGGGGTACGAGCAGATTGCAGCAATTTTCTTGCAGACTGCCGAGAACGAGAAGGAGCACGCGAAACTTTGGTTCAAAGAGCTGGAAGGAATCGGTGACACTCCTGCGAACTTAAAAGCGGCTGCCGAAGGCGAGAATTACGAGTGGACTGACATGTACGAGGAATTCGCAAAGACTGCCGAGGAAGAAGGATTCAAGGCTCTTGCCGCAAAATTCCGAATGGTCGCTGCAATCGAAAAACATCACGAAGAGCGATACAGAAAGCTTCTCGAAAATGTTGAGTCAAAGGCTGTTTTCGAAAAATCTTCCGTGAAAGTTTGGGAATGCCGAAACTGCGGCCACATCGTTGTCGGAACGAAAGCGCCTGAAGTTTGCCCGACTTGCGCTCACCCGAAATCTTACTTCCAGGTCACGGACGTGAGCTTTGAGTAAAATTTTGCGTTCATAAATGCAAATCTGAAAAAGAGAAGGGGAAGAAGAATCTGATTCGTCATTTTCTTCTTCCCCTTTTTTGTTTGATTGGTTCTGAATGGAAAACTTTTTATGCTTCAGCTTTCCACAATCCGTGTTTGTTGCAATATTCGTATGCGGCTTTCAGCTCTTCCTCGTCTCTCAGAGTGAAATTCGCTTCTGGCGGCGTGTTCGGCTTGAGATTTCTTCTGTAAACACCTTTGTCTGTTTCGATGACAATCCACTGGATGTAGTGGTCGTCTTCCATCGGGTGCACGACTGAGCCGACCTTCACATTGACGTTGATGCCACTGCCTGTCACTTCGCCGACAGTGATGACGGGAACGTGCTTTTCCGTTGCGCCGTCATTCGTGTTTGCCTTCAGTTCTGTCATTTCCTCGCCGCAGCAGACTACGACTGGACAACCTTCGTTTACGACTTCAACGATTTTTCCGCATTTTTTGCATTTAAAGAATTTCAACATAAGCGTACCTCTTGTATTATTCTAAATGGTGTTTTACTAATTTTAAAACAAAAATTTGCATCGGTTTTTATTTATTTAAAAATCAAATTAAAAATCAAAAAGGAAGTAAAAAATGGCAGAACTGAATCGTGAAAAAGTTGTAATTCGGACGAGCATTATCGGAATAGCTGCGAATATCGTTCTTGCGTTGTTCAAGGCTGTTGTCGGGCTTCTCTCGCATTCGATTGCGATTGTCTTGGATGCCGTCAACAACTTGACCGACGCTCTTTCATCAGGAGTTACGATTGTCGGAATGAAACTTGCGATGAAGCCTGCCGACAGAAATCATCCGTTCGGGCATGGACGTGCGGAATATATTTCTGCGCTCATCATTGCGGTAATCATTCTTTATGCCGGCGTGACTTCCCTTGTTGAATCTGTCAAAAAAATAATCGAAAAAGATGTTCCTGAATATTCAGTCGCGACTCTTGTGATTGTAGCCGCTGCCGTTTTCGTGAAAATCGCGCTCGGATTTTTTGTGAAGTCAACAGGCAAAAAAGTGAATTCCGACTCGCTGAAAGCAAGCGGGCAGGACGCATTGATGGATTCAATCATCTCGTTTTCGACTCTTGTTGCTGCAGGTGTTTTTCTGATTTGGAAAATTTCAATTGAAGCATATCTTGGCGTTTTGATTTCCGCTCTCATCTTGAAATCAGGAATCGAAACAATACGGGAAACTTTGAGCAAAATCTTGGGCGAGAGAATCGATGCGGAGCTTTCACACGAGATTAAAAAGACGATTGCGTCTTGCGACCCGGAAATCATTGGCGCATTCGACCTCGTTCTCAACGATTACGGCCCTGACAAGCATATCGGTTCTGCGCACATCGAAATCCCTGACACTTGGACTGCCGACAAAATCGACGTTGTGACGAGAAAAATAACGCGCGAGGTTTCGGAGAAGAATGATGTCGTAATGGCGGCTATCGGCGTTTACAGCATCAACACAAAGCATGACTCGGCTGCTGAAATCCACGACAAAGTTGAAAAAGTCGTTCTTGAGCACAAGGATATCATGCAGATGCACGGATTTTTTGTTGACGAAGCGGAGAAAAATATGAGGTTCGATGTGATAGTTTCGTTTGACGCTCCGAACATGAAAGGCATTTACGAGCATGTCGTGAACGACGTTAAGCAGCTTTATCCCGATTACGACGTTCAGGTTCAGTTCGACTTTGATATCAGCGACTGATTTTTTGCATTCAGATAAAAGATAAATATCCAGAATCTTTTTTGGAAATTCCTCTGCTTGATTCTTTTTGCGTTTTTGCACTGTCGGGAATATAATGAGTTTTATGAAAAAAAAGATTTTGTTTATTTTAATAATTCTTATTGCCAGCGTTCTCTGTGCCGAAGAATCATATTTTGACAGCTATGTCTATCAGAATTGGAATTCTTTCGGAGGAATAAGGGGAGCTACGGCTACTGATATCGTTCAGTCAAAAGACGGCTATATAAATGTCGGAACTTACGAAGGTCTCGTGCGTTTTGACGGAATCCGATTTACGACAATCAAAAGACAGCGCGACAACGAACTGAAATTCGCATCCGTCAGGGCAATGTACGAAGACAGTCACGGCGGACTTTGGATTGGCTCAAACGATGAGGGCGTTCAGTGCATTTCGGCGGAAGGCAACAAATGGTATTCTATGGAAAACGGTCTTCCGAACAATTCAATCCGCGCAATTATGGAAGACAAAAAAGGAAACATCTGGATTGGAACTGCGTCCGGCGTTGTCTACATCACACCGAACGGACACTTGATAAACGCGCAATTCCAGCCGGGTACGGTCTCGAAAGGCGTAATCGCGAACAGCCTTTACTGCGACACAGCAGGACGCGTATGGCTTACGACATTGAACGAACGCGGGCTTTTCATGTTCTCGGACGGGCTTTTCAGAATGCTCGACGAAATGGACGTTTTCGGCGATTATCTTGCGACTGCAATATCGCAGGACAAGCACGGAGATTTCTGGATTGGCCTTGGAAACGACGGTCTCGTGCGCGTTCGAAACGGTCATGTTTCGCGTGTAAGAACAGACACTTTTCTTGACAAATCTTCAACTTGGACGATTTATCCTGATGATGACGGCTCAATCTGGTTCGGTTCGGAAGCGGGCGTTTGCGTTTTTGACAGCGGAAAATTTCATGAAAATTCAATGCCAGGTCTTTCGGATTCAAAAATAAACAGAATCGTAAAAGACAGGGAAAGCAACATCTGGATTGCGACCGACAGAAACGGAATCGGAAAGCTTCTTCACGGAAAATTCAAGATGTGCAAGCTTTCGTATTCCTCAAATGCGATTGCGCAGGACTTGGAAGGCAATATGTGGGTCGGAACTGACAAAGGCGTTTTGTGCTACGACTCATATGACCAAAAAATTGAAAACAGCCTGACTGAATTCACGAAAGGACTGAGAATCCGCCATGTCGGTGTCGCGTCAAACGGAGACATTCTCGTCAGCTGCTACACGAAGCCTGGTCAGCTCAGATGGTCAAAGGACGGGATGACATCCTGGACGACGGACAATGGGCTTGTCGGAAACAAAGTCCGCGTTGCAATTGAGACTGCCCCCCACGAGCTTTATGTGGGAACGACGACCGGCTTGAGCATAATTCACGCGGACGGTTCGATAAAAAACATAAAGCAGACAGACTGACTTGAAAACGAATATGTGATGTGCATCTACAAAGACAAAAACGGAATCGTCTGGATTGGAACTGACGGAAACGGAATTTATCTTATGAAAGACGAGCGGATTTTCGCGAACATTTCGTCAAAAGATGGTCTTGCTGGAAACATCATTTTCAAAATTATTCAGGACGAGGGCGGCTCTCTGTGGGTCTGCACTGGAACCGGAATCACGAGATGTCCTTCCGAGAGTTTTGTTGACGGTCTTCCGAAGCAGTTTCAGAATCTGACGAGCGAGCACGGTCTTGGCACCGATTCTGTTTTTCAGCTGATTGATGACAAAACCGGAAATTTCTGGCTGACGAGCAATTATGGAATCTCGACTGTGAATGCGATTGAGATTGTTGATGCCGCATACAAAAAGAAAGACAAGATGAATGTGAAATTCTACAGTCAGAATGACGGACTCGATTCAGAAGGACCGACATCGACTGCGCTCGGAACTTGCGACAAAAACGGCAGGATTTGGCTTCCGATGGTTGACGGATTTGCCGTGTATGACCCTGTGAACGTCATCAAAGTGCCTGTGAAACCGCTCGTTCATATCGAAAGCGTCACAATCGACAATGTTGAATACAGCAATTTGAGCAAGGAATACATTCTGAATCCGGGCACAAAGCGCGTTGAAATCAGATTCACCGGTTTGAGCTTTGACGCACCGGAGCGAATCAAATTCATGCACCGCCTGACACGTTTTGAAAACAACATGAGCGAACCTGACAGCGCGCGCGTTGTTTCGTATACGAATTTGAAACCTGGAAAACACAAATTCATTCTTGCCGCTGTCAACGGAGAAGGTATCATGTCGGAAAAAGACGAGGCGATGCTCTTCGTTCAGAAGCCGTATTTTTATCAGATGCCTGTTTTCTGGGTTCTTTTGGCGACTCTCGTTTTGACTTCGATTATCACTGCATTTTTGCTCAAGCAGCGTGCGATTCGTCGTGAAAATATCCGCCTTGAGAAAATGGTTCAGATTCGGACTGAGGAACTTGCTGCCGAAAAAGACAAATCCGACCAGCTTCTGCGTGCGATTCTTCCTGACAAAATCGCGGACGAGCTGAAAGACACCGGCATTCAATCGGTGACAATTTTGAGGACGTGACAATGCTTTTTTCCGATATCGTGAGTTTCACAAAGACTTCGCAGAATTACACTGCTAGTGAAATTGTCGATGCGCTCAACGATTTGTTCTGCCTTTTTGACGAGCGTGCGAAGAGTATGGGTGTCGAAAAAATCAAGACAATCGGAGACGCTTACATGGCTGCGTGCGGACTTCCGACTCTGAATCCGAAGCACGCACAAATCATGGTCGCATTTGCGAAAGGCATGTACGAGGATTTGGACAAATACAACAAAACTGCGAAAATCCGCTTCCAGATGCGGGTCGGTTTGAACTCAGGACCTGTTACTGCCGGCGTAATCGGAAAAACAAAATTCATCTATGATGTTTGGGGCGACACGGTGAACACTGCCAGCCGAATGGAAAGCGCTTGCACTCCGGGACACATTCGGGTTAGCGAAAATGTCAGAAATCGTCTTTCGGATTCTTCTTTTGAATTTTCTGAGCCGATTCAGTGCGATATAAAAGGAAAAGGGGTTATGACAACGTACGAAGTTTTCTAAAATGAAAATGCGTTGTGGGAGAAAATTAATATGAAAAAAATTGTGGTCGGAATCATATTTGCAGCCGTTGCGTTCGTTTTTGGAAGCTGCAACGAAAAAAAAGTCGAGACGGTCAAAGTCGGAATCATTCATTCGCTTTCAGGAACAATGTCGATAAGCGAATCTCCTGTTATGGATTCTGAACTTCTTGCGATAAACGAAATAAATTCTCGCGGAGGCGTTCTCGGAAGGCAAATCGAAGTGATTATTGAAGACGGAAAAAGCGAGCCGAAAGTCTTTGCCGAAAAAACTGAGAAACTTCTGACAGAAGACAAAGTTGCTACGATTTTCGGTTGCTGGACGAGCGCATCAAGAAAAGCAGTGAAGCCGATTCTCGAAGAATTTTACGGGCTTTTATGGTATCCGGTCCAGTACGAAGGAATGGAAGCCAGCCCGAACATCATGTACATGGGGGCGATTCCGAATCAGCAGATTATTCCTGCTGTTGATTATTGTCTTAAAAATATCGGGCAGACGATTTTTCTTATCGGAAGCGATTATGTTTTTCCGCGAACTTCGAACAAAATCATCAAGGCGTTTCTTTATTCGGAAAAGGCAGCTTGCGTCGGCGAGGAATATGTCTCTCTCGGCTCTACGGATTTTTCCGCAATCATAGAAAAAATAAAAGAGACAAAGCCTTCCGTGATAATCAACACATTGAACGGGGACTCGAATATTGCATTTTTCAATTCGCTTCTGAAAAACGGGATAACTTCCGCTGAAATTCCTGTAATGAGTTTTTCGATTTCGGAAGAGGAAATTGCAAAAATGGATTCGAAACGGCTTGCGGGAAACCTTCTTGCATGGAATTACTTTGAGACGACGGACACTCCCGAGAATGCAGAGTTCATAAAAAAGTACAAGGGCGCATACGGCGAATATAGAATGACCGGCGACCCGATTGAGGCCGGATACATCGCGGTGAATCTTTGGGCGAAGGCGTGCGAGAAGGCAGGCTCTTTCGATGTCGAAAAAGTCAGGATAGCGACGAAAGGAATTTCATTTGACGCGCCTGAAGGAAATGTGACTGTTGACGGCGGAAATCAGCATCTGTGCAAGACCGTCAGAATCGGCAGAATCAAGCAGGACGGATTGGTTGAAGAAATCTGGACGAGTTCGTCGCAGATAAGACCCGACCCGTATCTGAGCACATATTCTTGGGCGCACGGACTTTGATTTTTGCGCTCTGTCTTGAGAGGGGATGAGGAATCTATGCGGAATTATTTAGCTCGGTTGATGGGCATTTTGAATCATAAAATTACATATAGCCAGTATGTGAAAAATTATATTTTTCTTTCAAATGCTCGGTCGGGTGTTTTAATTTCGCTGATTGTTGCCGCGCTCGAACTTTGGATGATTATCGCGGCAGTCGTGAAAATTTTCACTGCCAATCCGCCGCCGACTTTCCATTGGCTTGTGACGCATTTGGTTCCGTATGGTCTTCTTTTCAGCGCGGCAATATTTCTTTTCGTTTTTTGCAGAAGATTCATAAGCGGCGGACGAGTTGTCAAAAGAACGGGCGTTGTCGCAAGATACATTTTCGCAGTCCTTGCAATCGTATTTGGAATTTACATTTCGTATAACGGCGACGATTTTGCCGGTCAGGCATTTGTCTTCTTGTCAATGGAAATGTTCGTTTTGTGTTTGTTCGTGTGGCATCCTTTCGAATATTTTTCGCTTCTTACGTTTTCGTTTTTTGCCTATCTTTTTTGCAGAGATTCAATCACTCCGATTTCTTACAGTTTAAAGGTCAATTCGTTTGTTGCTTGGATAGCTTTTCTTGCAATCGGATTGAATAACCACGAGCAGAGAAAAATCCAGGCGGAAAAAGACGAGCGTCTTGAAAAACTGAACATCGAATTGCAGAACAAGTCGCTGATAGACGAGCTTACGAATGTTCCGAACATGAATTATTTTCATGATTCCGCCGAAAAAGTCCTGCAAGATTCTTCTGTTGAGCTTTCTTCGGTTTGCTTCGTTTTCCTGAATATTGAGAATTTCACAAGTTACAACAAAAAATACGGTTTCAAAGCCGGAAATGATTTTCTGGCAGAGATTGCGAAAATTTTGTGCAGGATTTTCCATGAAGATTATCTCTCCCGTTTTTCCGACGATTATTTTGTTGCATTGTGCAAACTCGACACCCTCGATGAAAAACTGAAAGAGGCGAGGGCGAAAATTCAGAATTCCGAAACTTCAATTCGTCTCGGACTGAAAGCCGGCGTTTACGTTCCGAAAGAGCGTGATATTGATCCGCGGATTGCGTGTGACAATGCGCGGTATGCCTGTTCCACCATGAAGAAAAAATTCGAAAAGAACACTGCATTTTACGACGACAAGATGGACGAGGATTTTCGGCGCAGGCAGCACATAATCAACAACATCGATATTGCGACTCAGAAAAAGTACATTGAAGTTTATTATCAGCCTGTTGTTTGGGCGGAAAACGGAAAACTCTGCGGTGCGGAAGCTCTTGCAAGATGGCGCGACCCGGTTTATGGATTTTTGCCGCCGAATGTGTTCATTCCGATTCTTGAGGATTATCATCTGATTCACAAACTCGATATGTACGTCATGGAAACTGTATGCTCCGAACTGCAATGGGCATACGAAAAGAAGCTTCCGATTGTTCCGATATCCGTGAATTTTTCCCGGCTTGATTTCGAGCTTTCCGACCCGGTAAAAGAACTTGATGCGTGCGTCAAAAAATACGGAATCTCGAAAGACGACATTCATGTTGAGGTCACCGAAAGCGCACTGACCGATTCGAACAACAAGCTGAAAGAGGCAATGGAACTTTTCCATTCGCAAGGATATTCGCTTTGGCTTGACGATTTCGGCTCAGGTTATTCCGGTCTGAATGTCCTGAAGGATTTCAGTTTTGACATGATGAAAATCGACATGAAGTTTTTGAGCGGATTCTCTGCCAACAAGAAATCGCAGCCGATATTGAAGAGCGTAATCAATCTTGCAAAGCAAATCGGAATGCGGACTTTGACGGAAGGCGTTGAAAGCGAAGATGTCTACAATTTCCTGAAATCAATCGGTTGCGAACGTCTGCAAGGATACCTTTTTGGGCAACCGATGACGCGCGACGAATTCGTTGCAAAAATGAATGACGGCACTTTCGATACAAGCGCACTGAAAAGGGCAGAGTAACAAAAACTGGTCATTTTGAACTCAACAGAATTTCACAATTTCACTACAAAACAAAAAAACGACACAACAAAATGCTGTGTCGTTTTTTGCTTTTTTCAACCTGTTCGGAATCAGTTTCGGAACAGGCCTATTCTATTGCGCTTTCTGAATCGGCTTATTTTGCGTCACCAGAATTGCCGCCTTTGATTTCTGTCAAATCTTTGATGTTGAGCAGAATCGGAAGTCCGTCGCTTGATGTGACGAGGATTCCCTTTGCCGTAATCGTGATTGGCGTTGCAGGTTTGACAGCAACCGGAGACTGAATCAACAAATCTGCATTGTTGTTGAATTTTCCGATCACGAAGTTTGTTGCGCCAGTCTTGACAACTGCATAGTAAGAGCCGTCGTACTCAACGAGAACAGAAGTCTCAGAAAGAACTTCATTGCTTTCTTTTGCAATTTCAAGGTTTTCTTTGTCGATGAGGACGAGCTTGATAGCACCGTTTCCGAAATTAGTTCCGGCGATTGCAACAAAGTTGTTTCCGTCCTCGTAAACTGTTCTGCTTCTGATTACAGATACTGGAGATTCTTTGACGAGTTTTCCTGTTGCAGAATTCATCTTTACGATTGCAGACATTGCGCCGAGGTCGTCGATTGATTTCAAACCGAAGAGAACGTTCTCGTCAGCAACTTCCTCTGCCCTGATGAGCGACTGCTGGTCTTCCGCAATTGCGGCTCTTTCAGACTGAGCTTCGTTTCGCTTCTTGTCAGCCTGTTCCTGAGCTTTTGCAGATTCCTTCTGAGCTTCTTCAGTCTTAGACTTCTGCTCTTCAGTTTTTGCAGCCTGCTCTTCAGCCTTAGCCTGCTTCTCTTTTGCTTCGTTCTGCTTTTCTTCAGCTACAGACTGCTTCTTGTCAGCCTCGTTCTGCTTTTCCTCAGCAGCAGCCTTTTTCTTGTCAGCCTCTTCCTGCTTCTGCTTTGCATTTTCCTGAGCTTTTGGGTCGTTAGGATTAGCTTCTGCCTGCTGCTTTGCTTTTTCAGCTTCTTTCTGAGCATTGTCAGCCTGCTTCTTTGCATTGTCAGCATCTTTCTGGGCGTTCTTAGCATCTTTTTCAGCGGCGTTCGCTTCTTTCTTTGCTTCAGTAGCTTCCTTGTTCGCCTCTGTAGATTTGTTCTGCTCTTCCTTCAGTTTCTGACCTTCGTCCTGAGCTTTCTTCTGAGCGTTCTGTGCATCTTCGGTAGCGTTGTCAGCCTCGCGCTCCTTGATGTCAACCATCTTCTTTCTCTCTTCGATACCCTTGTCCTCTTCGTTCTGAAGAGATTTGATGACCTGCTTGTCCGAGATTGCGGATGTATCGACCGTGCTCAAACCGCCGCGCACGTCAAAGAGAGGAATTACAATCTGAGTTTTTCCAGGCCATTCCTGATAGTTCGTGTCGATACCGATTTTTCCGCTTGTGAGGTTGTCGGTTACGATTTTGTTGTATTTTGCAGTGAAGTTGTCGAGGTTGTTGCGGTATACGGCATTGTAAACTGTCGCGAATGTCGCAATTGTGTCAGCATCGCTTCTTGAATATTTGTAAGCAGCTTCAAGATATGCGGAAATGATTCTGCGCAAGTTCTTCACATGGTCAACTGTCGCGTTCTCTCCGATTACGAGGATATCCGCGTCCAGTTTTTCAGGCGATTTCGGGTCAACCGCATGGATTACATAATATCGATTAGGATTTCCTGCAGTTGCGAAATTATCAGGATCACTGGCGATTGTCGGTGCCAAGTCAGAACCGATTCTTCTAATCTGATCGACTGTGTTGATTATCGTGTGAGGTCCACTGTAGTTCTGGAATACGATATTGCTTCCTTTTGTGGACTCAAGCTCTGCCCTGTTTACTTCGAGGGCAAATGCGGAAGATATTGCAAACAATGATGCAAAAGCCGCACACAAGACTTTTCTGTTTTTTTTCATTGGATTCCCCCAATTTGTACTATTAAATGATTTTTCAATTCTATCATAATGTGTTTGCCGTTGCAAAAGGGGAATTGAATTATTGACGCAAATCGTTTTTATTTGCTATCATTGTCCACGTTTTCGAAAACCTTTTGTGTCATTCGTTCTTTTTCTAGGTGACGGATGATTCAGGAGAAATGGAAAACATGATACGTTTATCGACAATCGGAATTGAAGCCAGCGGAGAGATATGTAAGTCTTGGGTTGCTATATCGTTGATGTAGGAAAAATACGAATCCAAGCAGTCTTTGTGAAACTGGAAAAGTCGAACCTAGGAGTCCAATTATGGCAAGAAATCAGACATCTGCAGAGAAAAGATTCGCTCAGAGCGAAGTTCGCAGACTTCACAACAAGGCAATCAAGAGTGAGTGCCGCACATGTGCAAGACAGTTCGTCGAGGCAGTAGCTGCAAAAGACGAGAAACTCGCACAGGAGAAACTCAACAAGTTGTCTTCTAAACTTGATTCTGCTCGCAGCAAGGGTGTTTTGACTCGCAACGCTGCATCTCGCAAAAAGTCAAGAATGGCTACACTGTTCAACAAAACATTCAAGGCTTCAAAGTAAGTTTTAATATTTTGCTGTAATTCAAGGGCTTCTGAAATTATTTTTGGAAGCCCTTTATTTTTAATCAGATTTGATTACGGAAGGTTTTTTAATGGCAGAAGATAAAAAGAAGAATTTGACAGTGTTCGGTCAGGAAACGGAATTCGACGGTGAGCTTGAATTCACGGACAGCCTGGTCATCACCGGAAAATTCAACGGGCTGATAAATGCGAGCGGCGACCTTGAAATCGACAAAAGCGCGGTTTGCGATGTGTCAAAGATAAAGGCGAATTCTATCGAAATCTCCGGCAAGGTCAGCGGGGACATCGAAGCTCCGGAGCGAATCGAACTTTGTTCTGGCAGCGTCGTGAAGGGCGATATGATTTCCGGCCACATTCGAATCGCCGACGATGTCGATTACGAGGGCAGCGTGTCAATGTTTGACGATGTTCCTGAAATCGACTTGTTTTCGGTCGCTTCCGACGAATATAAAGATTCAATCGTTCTGAAATCGAACCAGCCGAAATAAAAAAAGAGATAGGCATTTCAAAAAGTGAAAAAGGCGAGCTTCATGTTTTTCATGCAGTTCGCCTTTTTTATTTAGATACTGAAAATTTCACAGGAGCAAAAAAAGACCCGAACTTTCGTTCAGGTCTAGAGCGGTAGAAGGGAGTCGAACCCTCGTCATCAGCTTGGAAGGCTGAGATAATGAGCCGTTATATGACTACCGCATTGCTTATTGATGTTTATATAATACGTCATAGATTTTTTTTTGTCAATAAAAAATGCAAAAATATTGTTTTTTTTTTCAAAAAATATAAACTTGATTGATATATTTTATCCAAAAACTCTATTTTTTTGAGTTATTCATTTTAGGGGGTTCACGATGAGTGAATTTTTCAAATTTAAAGAGAGGAACACAAGTTTCGGAAAAGAAATTGTAGGTGGTATCACGACGTTCCTTGCAATGTCATACATTTTGGCAGTCAACCCGAGCATCTTGTCGAATGCAGGAATGGATTGGAATTCAGTTTTCACCGCGACTGCCGTTTCTGGCGCAATCGCAACTTTGGTCATGGCATTCTGCGCAAACCTTCCGGTTGCTCTCGCTCCAGGATTGGGACTCAACGCATTCTTCACTTATTCGGTTGTTCTCGGAATGGGCTGCACATGGCAGTTCGCTCTTACAGCCGTCCTCGCTGAAGGTGTTCTCTTTATAATTCTTTCATTCTTCGGTGTGCGCGAAGCAATCATGAGGTCGATTCCTGTAAACTTGAGAAAAGCAGTTTCTGTCGGCATCGGACTTTTCATAACGATTATCGGTCTTGCAAACGCCGGAATCTGTACTGGCGACACAGGAACTCTCATCGGTTTCGTCAACTTTGACTGGAAACACGCATCTGCGCTCGTTGCTACAATCGGTCTTATCATAACAATCATTCTTTACGTTCTGAAAGTTCCGGGCGCAATCCTCATCGGAATTATCTTGACGACAATCATCGGAATTCCGTTCGGCGTTACAAAAATCCCTGAGAATTTCACACCGCTTGCAACTCCTGCTGCTCCATATTTCTTCCAGTTTGAATTCGCGAACATCTTGAGCATGAAATTCTTCATTGTATTCTTCACGTTCCTTTTCACTGACTTGTTCGACACAATCGGAACTTTGCTCGGTGTTTCAGAGCAGGCAGGACTCAGCGACAAGGACGGCAACGTTCCGAATGTGAAGGGCGCGCTTTTGTCGGATGCAGTCGGAACTGTCGTCGGCGCATGTCTCGGAACTTCAACTGTAACAAGCTTCGTTGAAAGTACATCAGGAGTTGCTGCCGGTGCAAAGACTGGATTCGCATCTGTCGCAACAGCCGCATTGTTCTTGGTCGCATTGTTCCTCAATCCGCTTTTCGCCCTGATTCCTTCAGCTGCGACTGCACCTGCATTGATTTTCGTAGGATTCCTCATGATGAAGGCTGTTTCCGGCATTGATTTCAAAGATGCGACGGAAGGAATACCTGCATTCATCACGATAATGGTAATGCCGTTCTCATATTCAGTTTCGAAGGGAATTGTTTGGGGCGTTATCTCTTACGCAATCTGCAAACTAGTGACGAGAAAAATCAAGGAAGTTCATGTAATCACATGGATTCTTGCTCTCGTTTTCATCGCTGATTTTGTTTTTGAGGCTGTGAAATAATTGGAAGATTCTGTTGAAAATTCTCCTGAAAACATTGAAAAACCATATATCCGACCGACTTGGGACGAATATTTCATGGAAGTCGCAAGAACTATAGCGAAGCGGGCAACGTGTGATAGAGGCCGTTCTGGCTGCGTCATCGCCCGCGACAACCAGATTCTTGTGACAGGGTACGTCGGAAGTCCGGCCGGGCTTCCGCATTGTGACCAGGCAGGACACTTGATGCGGAAGATGATTCATGATGACGGTTCGGTAACGCAGCACTGCGTCAGGACTGTCCATGCTGAGCAGAATGCAATCTGTCAGGCCGCAAAGCGCGGAATTTCGATTGACGGCGGAACAGTTTACTGCAAGATGACACCGTGCAGGACTTGCGCGATGCTCATAATCAACTGCGGCATAAAACGGGTAGTGTGCGAAAAGCATTATCATGACGAAGCCGATTCCATGAAAATGTTTGCGATGGCAGGCATAAAAATCGAGCATCTGGAAGATTCTGTCCAGACTTACTCGAATATGTAGAAATCAATCTGCTAAAAAAAGAGGCAATGCATTTTTTATCTTGCATTGCCTCTTTTTTTATTTGTGTTTTAGCTAAAAATGATTTTTACGCTTTGAGATTCTCAAAGAGCCATTCCTTGAACTTAGAAAAATCATTGTCCATTGGAATTGATTTGTCCTCTTTGAGCATGACTTTCTCAAGTCTGTCAGGAAGAACTGGCGACTGACCCGTTGCCTGTTTGACAGTCTCGCCGAATTTTGCAGGATGCGCTGTCTCAAGGATGATTCCGACTGCCTGATTGTTGACAACTTTGTCAGCCCAAGCCGGAATGTTCGGTGTGAGCCCCGGCTTTGTGATGTCGTTCTTCACTCCGTCAACGAGATTTTTCATTGCACCTGTCTTGATGTCGTACCATGCTTTCCAGCCGACTGCTCCGTGCGGGTCAATCGTGTAGCCGGTCTTTTCGTAGCAGTGCTTGATTGAATCGATGATTCCGCTGTCGTCAAGCCAGTATGACGCGAAGAGCTCGCGGACTTTTTCGAGAGAGTACATCGAGATGATTCTTTCGTAGTTGCTTGGTGCACCGACATCCATTGCGTTTGCGTAGGTCGCAACTGACGGGCGTGCGTTGTATTCTCCTGTCGCAATCCAGTCCGGCACGGTTCTGTTCGAGTTTGTTGCCGCGACAAAACCCGTTATTGGCGCGCCCATCTCTTTTGCGATGAGACCTGATGTCAAGTTCCCGAAGTTTCCGCTCGGAACAATCGTGATGATTGCTGGCGAGTCGATTTTGCTGTCGCCCCAAGCTCTTTCCCTTACGACAAGGCTTGAGTACATATAGTAGAAGCTCTGCGGAAGAAGCCTTGAAATGTTGATTGAATTTGCAGAAGAGAGTCTGAGTTTTGCACGAAGCTCTTCATCTGTGAATGCTGTCTTTACGAGTTTCTGGCAGTCGTCGAAAGTTCCCTTCACTTTGAGTGCGCGGACGTTTCCGTCGAATGTAGAAAGCTGCTTTTCCTGAATCTTGGAGATTTTTCCTTCTGGATACAAAATTGTCACGTCCAAGCCCGGAACGTTGTGGAATGCGCTTCCGACTGCCGAACCCGTGTCACCGGATGTCGCAACAAGAATGTGCAGCGGGGAATTTTCGTCTTTGTTGAAATATGACATGACGCGAGCCATGAACCTTGCGCCGAAATCTTTGAATGCACACGTCGGACCGTTGAACAATTCGAGCACATAAGAAGTCCTGTCGAGCGGCATGACAGAAGCGAGGAACGGATACGCGTCGTTGATGATGGAAATCAAGTCGCCTTCTGGAATTTCATCTCCTACATACGGCTTTGCCATGTTCACCGCGATTTCCCTGAAATTTGGAACAGGAGTCTTGTTGATGAAACCTGCGTCAAGTTTCGGGAAACTTACCGGAATGTAAAGACCGCCTGTGCTCTTGTTCATTCCGTTCAAGACCGCTGTTCTGAAATCAACTTGTACCGATTTGTCTCTTGTGTCTGTGTAAATCATTTTCGATTCCTTTTTTATAAATTTGCTGATTGTTTTTCGTTATTTCAGGTTACATTCCGTAGATTATCTCTTCCGAGATTTTCTTGGAAAGCTCGTCGATTGCTGCGGAGAGGTTTTTGCCGGTCACTTTCTGCGTCGTTCTGAAAAGAACCCTGTCATTTTCGGAAGTCGCCTTCAAGTTGAGGCAGTTCACTTCTCCGATGAGGCTCACGTCCGTCGGATTTTCCGCTGTCACCTCCGTGTCATATTTGTAGATTCCGTAAATCAAGAACGAGAAAGTCGCGTCCTTGTACTTTCTGATTGCATTGTTGAAGATGTTTTCTTCGTTGCCTTCCGCAATTTCTTTTGAGAAGTCGTCGTTTCCGACATTTTTGAATCCTGCTCCGTAAATTTTCATCAGAAGCGAAGATGACGATTTGAGGTTTCCGCCTTTCTGTGCTTTTCCGCTTTTGTCAAAGTCGAGAATCGAAACTACGCCGCCCGCACTTTTCATGTTCGTCCTGACTTTGTACTCGGCCTCGACTGCATATTTTTCAGCTTCTTTTTCAAATTTTTCGATGTCAGTTTCATTTTCGTCGAAATACGGGCTGAAAGTGATTTTGTCGTTTGCGGAACACTGCGGGACTGGCGGAAGAAAATCGAGTGAGCATTCCGTTTCTGATGAAGAATCGATTTGTATGACTGAATCCGCGTAAATGATTTCGCCTGTCGATGCGTTTCTTGACGACGGATAATGCGCTTTGATTTTCAGATTCGAGAGCGGAATTCCGTTTGCGTTTTTCGTGATTTTGATTGCGTAAGGCGTAAGGAATGCTTTGAGTTTTGTCGTTTCTTTCGGAGTTTCCGTGACTTCGATTTTAAGGCCTTCTATTTTTTCAAGAAAAGCTGAGTAATTTGATTTTGAAGAGGATTCGTTTTCTGATTTTGTATCTTTATCGTTTTTTTCTGAAGAATCTTTTTTTTCGGAATCGGCTTTTACTTCTGTTTCGCGTGGTGTTGGGGAGGTAGCATCATCGACTTTTGTTGATGCACATGAAGCTGCGAGTACACAAGCGGCAGCCAACATGATTTTCGATATGTTTTTTGTGATTTTCATTAACATTTTCCTTAGATGATTGAAAGTGTAGGCATTGGAAAATTATATAAATTATCAATTTATTCCTCAATATTTTTCTTTGTCTGGAGATACTGAATTGTTGCCGTTTGACCAAATAAATTCATTGTTTTAATATCGTTTTTCATGAAACCTACGATTGCAAAAATCTACATAGAAAATCTTCGTCATAATTTGAAATTTATACGTTCAAGAATAAATCCTGATGCAAAAATGTGCGTGGCAGTGAAAGCCGACGCTTACGGACACGGTGCCGTTAGGTGCGCGAAAGAGGCTGTCGAATGCGGCGCGGACTTTCTTGCCGTCGCGCGTGTCAGCGAAGGAATCGAGCTTCGCGAAAACGGCATTTCCGTTCCGGTTCTGCTTTTGAGCCTCTGCGATTTGTCGGAGATGGCTGATTTGGTGAAATTCGACATAACTCCGCTTGTTTACGATGAAGAATATATCCGCGCGATTGAGAATGCGGTTGCCGCTGCCGGAAAAAAGAATTACAGCGTGCATCTTGCTGTCGATACGGGAATGGGAAGAATCGGCTGCCAGCCAGAAGAGGCCGTGAGCCTTGCAAAAATCATCGATTCGTCGGAAAAACTTTCGCTCGGCGGAATGTGCACTCATTTTGCGACTGCGGATTCTTACGAGAGGGAAGATGTCGATTACACGAATTGGCAGTTCGACAGATTTTTATACGCGACTGAATCTGTTCGCAATGCCGGAATCAATCCGGGAATCCGCCACTGCGCGAATTCCGCATTGACGCTGAACCGTCCTGAGACTCATCTTGATATGTGCCGTCCTGGAATCATCGTTTACGGCTATTATCCGGGCGACTTGAAGGGAAAAGATTTGAAGCCGGTCATGGCACTGACAACAAAAATCGTTTCGATTAGGGATTTTGAAAAAGGAAAATCAGTTTCGTATGGGCGGACGTGGACTGCAACTTCCGACACGAAAATAGGCGTTCTTCCGATTGGATATGACGACGGATTGTTCAGGCGTTTTGCAGGGAAAATCTCCGTTGCCATAAAAGGAAAGCCGTACCCGATTCGCGGCAGAATCTGCATGGATCAGTGCATGGTCGATTTGGGCGCGGAAACAAAAGTCAAACGCTGGGACGAAGTTGTGATTTTCGGACCGGAGGAGAGCGGCGCATTGCAGAGCGCGGACACACTCGCGAATCTCACTGACACGATATCGTATGAGATAACGTGCCAGATTTCAAAGCGGGTCGAGCGAATATTCGTCTGATTTTCCGAAAATCCGCTAGACATTCAGAAGTTTTTTAACTTCCGAGACAAGATAGAATGACCCCGTGATTAAAAGCGGGGCTTTTTTTTGCGTCGCGTTTTTCACGGCTTTTCTTATCATGCCCTCAAAATCTTCGTCCGCTTCGAATTTCAGTTCCGCATCGGAGAATGCTTTTTTCATCGAATCCAAATCCGAGATTTTTACGTTTCCCGGTTTTGTGATGAAGATATCGGAGAAATGATTTTTGAAAAGAGGCGCGATTTTTTCGACATTTTTGTCGGCCGCGCAACCGAAAAGAAGAGTCGCGTCTTTCTTGTCCGGAAAAATCGCATCGAATGTTTCGATTGTGTATTTTTCGGAATTGAAAGTGTGTGCGCTGTCGAGAATCATCGTCTCAAGTCCGAATGTGCGCTCAAGATTGACGATTTCGAACCTTCCGGGAAGGAATGCCGCCGCAAGACCGATTTCGATTTCGCGCTCGGTTGTTTTTGGGAGCGCGGTTTTTACGGCGACCGCTGCAAGTGCCGCATTTTCCGCCTGAACTTTTCCGAGAAGCCGCATTTTCGTTTTTATCGGCCGCTTGAAAATTTTCGATGAAATTTCGATGTTCATGTAGCCGTCTTCATATTCAAAATCGATTTTGTCCACGACCTCGTCAATGAATTTCAAATCCGAATGTTTTTCTTCCGCGATTTTCCTGAAAACGTCTTTTATGGATTCGCTTTGCTTTGCGATTACTGCTGGCACATTCTTCTTTATTATTCCGCCTTTTTCGAATGCGATTTTTTCCACAGTGTCGCCCAAGAATTCCGTGTGCTCAAGTTCAATCGGAGTTATCACAGAAACTTTCGGAGTTACGACATTCGTTGCGTCGAGCCTTCCGCCGAGTCCGACCTCGTAAACTGAATAATCGACTTTTTCCTCGCGGAAACAGAGCATTGCGTAAAGCGTCACAAGCTCGAACCATGTCAAAGGGCGTTTCCCCGGCAAATCGTTTCTGTCAATGCTTTCGATTCCAGAAATCAGCTCGTCCGCCGCATTTTTGTAGACATTTTCGTCGAAGAATCTGTGCGACGAAGTTATTCTTTCAAAAAAGTCGAGGATGTGCGGCGAAGTGTAGAGCCCTGCATTTCTTCCGGTTGCGTCGAGTATCGAAGAAATCATCGCAGAGACGGAGCCTTTGCCCTTTGAGCCTGCGACATGAATTGCCGGTGCGAAAATCTCCGGGTGGTTGAATTTGGCGCACAGATATTCCATAGTGTCGAGCCAAAATATGTTTTTCTGAGGAAGCTTTTCAAAATTCAAATATTTGTCGAGCCATTCCTGTAATTTTTTTGATGTATCTGACATGCGGAAAATTATACTGAAAACTACCGAAAACTTCTTTATCGCACATTCCGCTAGTTCAAACTCGGTTATTTTTCTTTTAGAATAGTTTTCATTGATAATTACATTTTGCGGATTTGCATTTTTTCGGATTTGCATTCGCGAAGAGATTTTTATTTGGAGAAAAAAATGTCAGAAGAAACAAAAAACGAAACAGCTTCTTCGGAGACGACGGAAGTTTCTGCTGAGGCTTCTTCGGAGAACGCGTCTTTTCTTGCGGCTGTCGAACGCTCAAAGAAAATAGAAGAAGACATTCTCGTCAATCCTAAAAAATACCGGGTTTTGACAGGTGACAGACCGACCGGAAGGCTTCATATCGGTCATTATTTCGGAAGCTTGCAGAACAGAGTCCGCTTGCAGAATCTTGGCGTTCCGACGATGATTCTTATTGCCGATTATCAGGTTTTGACCGACCATGATGCATTCGACAAGATTTCGCAGAACACGAAGGAGCTTGTGATTGACTATCTTTCCGCAGGAATCAAGCCGGGCGACGATGTTTTCATCTTCCCTCATTCGTATGTTCCTGAGGCGAACCAGCTCATGCTTCCGTTCCTCACGCTTGTTTCAAATTCGGAGCTTTCGAGAAATCCTACTGTAAAAGATGAGATTCAGAAGTCGGAGCTTTCCGTCGTGAATGCCGGAATGTACACTTACCCTGTCCATCAGGCGTGCGACATTCTCTTCTGCAAAGGAAACGTCGTTCCTGTCGGAAAAGACCAGCTTCCGCACCTTGAAATCACTGCGAACATCGCAAGACGATTCAACAAAAAATTCTGCAAGAACAGAGAGCCGATTTTCCCGATTCCGAACGCGCTTCTCTCTAAAACTCCGATGATTCTCGGTCTTGACGGAAGCAAAAAGATGTCAAAGTCGCTTGGAAATGCCGTAATGCTTTCTGCAACGGAAGACGAAACTGCGAAACTCATCAAAAAAGCGAAGACCGACACCGAGCGCGTAATCACATACGACCCGGTGAACCGCCCTGAAGTCGCGAATTTGCTCAGATTGATTTCGCTTTGCACAAAAGAAGAGCCTGAAGTCATCGCAGAAAGAATCGGCGAGGGCGGCGGCGGACTTCTCAAGAGCACTCTCACGGAAGCTATCAACGAAGAACTCCGACCATTGCGCCAGAAAAGAGCCGAGCTTGAGAAGGAACCGGATTACATCAGAAGCGTCCTTCTTTCCGGCGCAGAAAAAGCAAGGGCAATTGCAGAAAAGACTTTGAAAGAAGTCCGTTCCGCAATGAACATGGAAATTTAACATTCGGAGATTCCGAAACGAGTTCGGAATGACAATTTTGTTCGGCACTAGAAAACGACTTTGTTCTTTCCGCTGTTCTTGCCTTTGTAAAGGTTCGCATCGGCTTCGAGGAACATGTTTTCCAGTGTCGAATTTTTTTTGTAAGTTGAGATGCCGACTGTCGCCGTGATTTGAATCTGATTGCTGTCGAAGTTGACGCGCTGTTTTCCTATTTCGCTTCTGATTTTGTCGGCAATTTCAATCACGATATGCTGCTCAGCCTTCATCAGAACGAGGAATTCCTCGCCGCCCCAACGGAATGCGCGGTCGCACTGCCTGATGCCTTTCAGTATTGTTCCTGCCGCCATTTTCAAGATTTCGTCCCCGGCTGCATGTCCGTATGTATCGTTCACTTTTTTGAAGTCGTCCAAATCGAAAATCATTATTGAAAAATCTTCGCCTTTTTTGCATGCCTTAAGGTACGCATTGTGCATGTACGGCGCGAGCTTTCGCCTGTTCATCAGCTTTGTCAGAACGTCGTAGTCAAGTGCGAACCTGAGCCTGTCCATCGTTGCAAGAAGCGCGAGAATCGCAATCAGGAACACGAATGCTGATGTCGCTATGACCGCAAAATAATCGTTTAGGAAATCTTGCGTAGTGTATTTTTTGCTGTCCATCGAAAAATAGGAGATTTTTGCAGCGATATCTTTGCTTGAAATGTAATTCAAAAGTTTGTTTGTAGTTGAAATGAACGGATAATCATCCGCATTCACGCAGAATGAAAGGCTTACTTGAGTTGGAAGAGAAATTACTTTCAGGTTGCTGTATTTTTTCTTGCCGAATATTGCCCTGTTGAATCTGTATATGCTGAAAACTCCGCCTGATGCTTCTCCGTTCAGAATCATTTTCAGGCAGTCGTCGATATCCTTGCAAAGTATCTTTCCTGAGTCCGGGAAATTTTCCATTGCGTATGCGTGCGCTCTCTTGCCGTACTCCGCGACGACGATATCTTTTGAACCATCTCCGTAGTTGCTGTTGTACACGAAAACGAATTCATTGTTCGCGAATATTTTCGAAAGCATCCGCTCGTTTTTCTCCGCATACTCTATGTTGTAGTTGTACGGAAAAATTGCCGTTATCTCTTTTTTCTCCAATGCCGCATTCGCATCCTGGTATCTGTCGAACACTACATATTCTATTTCCGATTTAACGTCGAACGAAGAGTGGAGCACCGATTCGAAATAGCGAACCAGCCCCGTAACCTCGTCTGCTTTTTCGTCATATTCGGCAAACGGAAGGTCATCGCGGAAGATTCCGACTTTTATCTTCTCGTGTTTGTCGAACCATTCTTTTTCGATTTTTGAAAGCCGCCTTGTCGATGTCGCGCTCGTGTAGTATTTCTCCCAAAGTTTTGCATTGTAGTACGGCTCAGCCATGTGTATCTCGTAAAGAACCGCATTCAGCTCGTTCAAAATGTCAGTCCTGTCTTTCGTCACTACAAGATAGATGTCTGTGCTTCTGATTTTCGTGATTGGTTCCCACTGCTGCTCCGCAATCGTGTCCATCGAAAGCAGAACGTCGAATTCGCCGTTGTCGAAATCCTTTTCAAGGACATCCTCGAATTTCATCTCGGTAACGTCCATGTTTATTGTGTTTCCGTTTGATTTTTCCTTTTCGAGCCACGCATTGAACTCATATTTCTGATATGAATCCGTGCCGATTCTTATTGACTTTCCGTTCAGCGTTGACAGGTCGAGCGAATAGATGTCGTCCCTCGGATACGCCGTGTACAAATAATAGGATTCGCTTCCCATCGGATAATCAGGGTAGTGGAAAAGGTTTTTCCTGTCCTCGTAATAGCTTATGTCGCCGAGAAGGTCGATTTCGCCGGAAAGGAGCTTCTCGTACAAATCAGAGAAATCGCCGTAGACGTATTCGTACTTCCAGCCGGTGAACGAAGCGATGTATTGCAGGTATTCGTAGCAGTATCCGCCTTTCGGGTCTTCCTCAGAATTTCCGTTCATGAAAGGCGCGCTGTCCTTGTAGTAGCCGACTTTGACAGTCTTCCGCTCCGCAATGGCGCATGATGAGGCAAATGTGAATATGAAAAGCAGAACTATGAGTTTTCTCTTCATCTTTTCGCTATTACTACTGTTTCCGTTCCGATTGTTATTTTGTCGCCAGGATTTATCTTCATGAATTTGTCTTTTTCGAGTTTCATTCCGTTGACGAATGTCCCGTTCGTGCTTTCTTCGTCTTTTATGTAGAAATCGTCCTTTATTTTCTGAATCGTCGCATGATGCCTGCTGACCATCTTGTTGTCGATTACGATGTTGCATTTCGGGTCCCTTCCGATGCTCATCTTCTCTGCAATTTTCATCTTTGCCGCGTCAAAAAGCAGATAAGACGACTGCGCGTTTTCCGTGACGCGCTCAAGCCGCTGTCCGAGCGCGCTTCCCGTGTCTATCGTTTCTGCAAGTATGTTTGAGCCAACGTCAATTGCATTTTTGATTTTCATTTTTTCCTCCGTGAATGTGAATCAGCAGTTTTTGTCAAATGTAATCCGATTTTTGAAAATTCCGAACGGGTCTATTATACCACGGTTTCCGCTCATTTTGAATTTTCAATTTTCATTTTTCATTTTCAACCGATTTGATAAAAATACAAATGTCGTTAAAATTCAGCCTATGAAATTGATAAAGAAATTGGCAATGGTTCTATCTGTTTTGGGGTTCTGCTCTGCTGGAGGCGTGTTCGCGAAGGTCGCTGACAGGCAGAACGTTCTTTCTGAGTACACGCTGGACAAAATCTCGTCTTTCATCACCGAGAGGGTCGTTCTGAAAGACGCGGAAATCGACGACGCTGTGGACAAGATAACGCAAATCCGCATAAACACGATGCCGAACCTTCTTTCGCACGCAAAGGACTACGAGCAGGAAGCGTGCATCCTCGAAAGCCTCTATTACATGGAAATCTACGAGCGTGCGGCGAATGACTCCAACCGCAAAGACATGCGCGAGAAAATGAGGCTCCTCATGGAGAGAAATTTCGCCTGCATCGACAGCAGAAAGAAATGCGAAATAAGCGAATGGCTCTATCAGGTTGCAGGAGACGTGACTTCTTATTACATGACCCGCTCCATAAGCGCGACGTTGCACTATGGATTCAAGGTAAAGTCGTTCTACGAGTCCGCCGTCGAGATAAATCCGGTTTCGCCGGAGGGAAACATCAGCCTCGGGAACTGGTATTTCTTTGCGCCCGGGATTTTCGGCGGAAGCAACAAGAAGGCAGAGAAGTGCTACAAGAATGCGGAGAAAGGCTCAGTGGAAAACGAAATCGACGGAGAAAAATTCCTCGCGTACGAATTCCTTTCGCAGCTTTATTTCGAGCTGAAGAAGGGGAGCCTGCATAGCGAATATTTCGAAAAATTCAGGAATCTCGGAATCGGCACAAGGGAAGTCAAAATCGCGGAAAAATATAACAACAACGGGCAGTCCTACTATCAGTACATGAGAAACAAGTCGTCAATCGACAAAGAGCTTCCTGAATCCGAGAAGGACGACGCTGACAAAAAGAAATCGAACTTAAAATTTTAGGCTCATTCCGATAGAATCGAGCTATGAATATGGAAGCTTTCGTACTTGGATGCGGCGGAATGATGCCGCTCCCTTACAGACATCTCACATCTGTCCTTCTTCGCCGCGACGGTGACTTGTTTCTCTTTGATTGCGGCGAGGGAACACAGGTGTCTCTCAAGCGTCTAAACCTCAAATGGAAAAAAATCGACGCTATTTTCATCTCGCACACTCACGCAGACCATGTGACCGGTCTTCCCGGAATCATGATGCTGAATTCCCAGGTCGAGCGGACTGAGCCACTCTACATTTACGGTCCTCCGAAAGTTGCCGAATATGTGGAGTCGTCAAGGAAAGTCCTCGACATGTATATAAATTATCCGGTCATCGTAAAGGAAATCACCGCTCCGTGCGTCGTTCACGAGGGCGACGGTTTTTACATCCGCGCGTTTCCGCTGCAGCACACGAAGACTTGCGTAGGCTACACGCTTGAGGAACTTGACAGGCCGGGCGAATTCAACCCGGACAAAGCACTTTCTCTCGGGGTTCAGCGCGGGCCTCTTTGGGGAAAACTCCAGAAAGGCGAGAGCGTCGTTTCTGAAAGCGGTGCGGTCGTAAACCCGAGCGACGTTATGGGAGAAAAGAGGAGCGGAAGGAAATTCTCTTTCGTGACGGACACGATGTATCTTCCGAGCATCGCAAACGAAGTTCGCGGAAGCAACCTTCTGATTTGCGAGGGAATGTTCGACGATTCTTGCGCTGACCAGGCGAAAGAGAAAAAGCACATGACGAGCCGCCAGGCAGCGACAATCGCACGCGATTCCGAATCCCTCAGGATGGCGATGATTCATTATTCTCCTCGGTATACGGACAAGGAGCTTCCGCTTTTGCTTGAGCAGGCGCGCGAGGTTTATCCGAAGGCGGAGCTTACGAAAGACAGAATGATTTTCGACATCCCGTATGTTGACTGACACTCTGAAAAAATTCGGATAAAAACAAAAAAAATGATTGAGCTTATAAATTTCTCAAAATCCTACAAATCGAAAGCGGCTGTCAGCGATTTTTCTATGGTGTGCAGGGAAAATGAAATAACAGGTCTGATTGGCCTGAACGGTGCCGGAAAAACGACGGTGCTCAAGGCGGTCTGCGCACGGCATTTCGCGTCGTCGGGCAAGGTTCTGGTGAACAACGTCGATTGCTCTGAGAATGCGGAGTACGTCAGGACTGTAACCGGGTTCGTTCAGGAGCAGCCTGATTTTCCGCGCGACCTTAGGGTGTCGGAATTTCTGACGCTTCGTGCTCAGATGTTCGGGAAAAAGGCGGAGTCGCTTGAGCCGCTGAAGAAACAGTGCGACCTTGCGCCAATCTGGAACGAAAAAATCGGCAGCCTTTCGAAAGGGCAGTGCGAGCGCGTCAACTTCGCGCAGGCACTTGTGAGCGACCCGAAAGTTCTTGTCCTCGACGAGCCTGCAAGCGGACTTGACCCGAGCCAGATTGTCAGAATGAGGAAGCTCGTCCTGTCGCTCAAAAAAGGACGGACGATACTTCTTTCGACGCATCTCATGCAGGAAGTCGAGGCTCTTTGCGACAGGGTATGCATAATCGTTTCAGGAAAATGCGTGGAGTCTGGCACTCCTTCGGAAGTCGCAGAGCGTGCCGGCGCAAAAAACATCGAGGAAGCGTTTTTCAGGCTGACAGACGGAAACAAATCCTAAAAAAACAAACTCCGAAAATCAAAATTTAAAATACAAAATGGAATTTTTATGAGGCGTTCTTTTTCATTGCTCAAGACTGCATCTTTCATGCTGCTCATTGATCCGCTTTTCTATATCTCGTCCATCATCACGATTCTCTTCTGCTCGTTCAGGTTTTTCTTCGCGCAGAAGTTTTTCGTGTCGGGCATCGGCACGACGGATTTGCGGGCTTTGTTCC
This sequence comes from Treponema sp., assembly GCA_017525605.1. Lineage (GTDB taxonomy): Bacteria > Spirochaetota > Spirochaetia > Treponematales > Treponemataceae > Treponema_D. Next base: position 43,013 of record JAFXSM010000002.1, read on the forward strand.
AGTCCGTTCCTTATGTTTCGATTGTGACGGTCCCGCTTCTCGTGTTTCGCCTTCGCCCGATTATTTTCGACGATTCCGTTCCGTTCTCTCCGATAAGGAAATTCAGTTCGGTTCTGCTTTCTTCTTTTTTTGCGTTCGCAGTTCCGCTTCTTTTCCTGATTTCGGTGCCTGTCTGCGTTTCGTCTTTCGGCGATGTGGACGCAGGGCAGGTCGCATCCGGTTTCTTTGGCGTGCTCCTCTACGGATTGTGCGCCTTGTCGCTCGTCATTTTTCTTTTTGCCGCGATTGATTTCTCTCCGTCGATTCCGCTTTTGGTGTCGATTCTGATTCTTGCGGCTGTCGATTTCATTCATCTCGTTCCGCTCTATCTTCAGATCGGCTCGTTTCTGACGTTCATTTTGCAGAAAATCAGTTTCGCTTGGCATTTCGACTCGTTCGGGAAGGGAATCGTCGATTCTCGGAACCTCATTTTTTACGCGTTTTCTTCTGTCATGTTCATTTTGCTTTCGGTTTTTGCGGAATGCAGACGCACCGGAAAAAAGATTTCGCCCGTCACGGTTTCGCTTTTCGCCGTCATTTTTCTGTTCTCGTCGCTTGCTTTCGACAGGATTTATTTCCGCTCGGATTTCACGAAGACGAAGAGGTTCTCTGTTTCCGAGACAAGCAAATCACTTGTCGCAAAGCTCTCTTCGCCGCTTCGCCTTACGTATTACCGCTCGAAAGAGCTCAAGGAGCTTTATCCGCAAAGTTCGGACGTTTCTGAATATTTGCAGGATTTTGCGGAAATTTCCTCGAACGTCACTTTTTCTCTTGAAAAGCCGGATGTCGAGAAACTTTCAAGAATGAAAATTCAAGGCCAGCAGATTCAGTCGAATTCGGAAACTAGAATGGAATTCGTGACTGTCTATTCGGCGGTCGTCATTCAGTATCTTGAGAAGCAGACAATCATTCCGTTCGTCCTTTCGACATCGACTCTCGAATATGACCTTGCTCAGCGGATTCAGCAGCTTGTAACCGAAAACTATCGGAAAGTCCTCGTCGTCGAAGGAAACGGCCGCGACGTTGCCGAGTCGTATTCGTATGTCGTCCCGCATCTCGCGTCAAGGGGCTTCATGCCGGAAATTGCGCACGCCGACGATTCCCTCGTGGAAAAAATAAATGAACTTTCGGAGAAGGACGAGCTTCTCGTGCTCGGTTCTTCCGCTCTGACATACGAGCAGGCAAACGCGCTTCGCGAGGCGTTCGACAGGAATGTTCCCGCGTTCGTGGCAACTTCGCCTTACAACGTGCCTGTCGAAACCGAATGGCAAATCACAAAGAATAAAAACGACGCTCTTCTTCCGATTCTGAATTCTCGCGGATTTGCGTTCGGAAGAAATCTCGTAGAGGATTTGTCGTGCTTTCCGGTTTCGATGCAGAGCGGCGAGGGAAGCACAGCCGAATATGTGACAGTAAATTATCCGCTCTGGCTTTCGATTCTTCCGCAGGAAGCCGCAAAACAGGGAATGACAGTTTTCTGGGCAAGCCCGATTTTGCTTTACGGAAACACAAAGCCGCTTATCACTACGACAAAATATGCGTGGCTGCAGAATGAGACTGAAAGCGAGCAGCTTCCGTTTTTGACCGACCCGTTCAGCATTCCGAAATCTGCCAGCGCGAGCGATGCCGAGAACGGTCAGTACGTCGTTGCGGCGACTGACGGAAAAATAACGGTGCTTTCCGACCAATATTCGACGCTTTCTCTTATGACGGGCTTCATTTCGAACGATGTTGCGGTTGATTTCAGAAATTACGACTTCATGTGCTCGCAGCTCCTCAGGCTTCGAGGCGACGGCGAGATTGCGGATTTGATGGAGAAGACGCGTGTGTCAAACACTTTGTACAAGATTACGGATTCGGAAGAATTCATGGACGAGCGGTTCAGGACGATTGCGCTGAATTTCGTTGTTCTGCCGTCATTTTTCGTGGCGGCATTCGTGATAATTTTCGTTAAAAGAAGACGGAGGATAGAAAAATGAGCATGAGCACAAAACGCATCGACAGGACTAAAAGTCTGAACAGGATTCTTTTTGTCCTTGTACTTCTTTCCGTTGCGCTGTTCGTCTTTTCGCTTTTCTTCTCAAAATCCGAAAGGACTGCGCCGAAACCTTCTTCCTCCGCATTGCTGAATCCAAACAACGTAGAAAAAATCGACTCGATTAAGATAAGCGTTCGCGGAACTGAGATTATGCTTTCCAAGTCCGATGATTTCTGGCATATTCGAAGCGAAAATTCAAAAAGCAACTCGCTCGTGGACTCGAAACTCGTCTCCGCATTGATTTCGAATGCGTCAAGAATCCGCGAAATCTACAAAATCTCTTCCGACAAAAATGATTTCTCCGCGCTCGGTCTTTCTGGCGGCAGCGCGATTTCATTTTTGTCGGGCGGAGAACCGCTTTCTGCCGTCATTTTCGGAATTTCGGACGCTCTGTCAGGCAGAATCGCATTCCGCACTTTCGACGGCACTGAGTCTTACGAAACGGAAGATGATTTTTCCCAGTTTCTGACTGTTGATGCTGATTACTGGATTGCCGGCGAATTCTTTTATGAGATTGCTTCTGCAAATTCGTCTGCGGAAACGATAAAATTCGTCTGCCCGGAAAAAAACATTGATTTCAAAATCAATTCGTCGGACTCGCGATTTCCCGACATCTCCCACTCCGTCATGTCGCTCCGGCACGGAAAGATTTGCGACCTCAAAAAAGACGGCGCAAGAAAAATCGCGGAGATTGAAGTTCATTCTGGAAACGGCGAGATTTCCGTGGCTGAGATTTGGAAATCAAAGGCCAGTGCGGAACAGGAATCGCTTTTCGTCACTAAAAAATCGACGGTTAAAATCGGCGATGATTCCGCATACGAACTGTCGGAATTCACATTCAACCGAATCATCGGGATTTTTGGCGGCGAATAAAAAAGAAAAATTTTCGAAAAAGATTGCAATTTCGCTTGACCAAAATTATTGGTTGTGATAGTATACATTCATTCGCTTCTAAAGCGTGTCTCCCTCGTCTAGTGGTTAGGACATCGGGTTTTCATCCCGACAACATGGGTTCAATTCCCGTGGGAGATGCTAAGACTTTCAGGCTTTGCTTGAAAGTCTTTTTTTTGCGTATTCGGATTTTTATTGAGCCTCTCTGAATGCACTTGTTTTTCGGAGTTTCCTGTTTTCCTGTTCAGAATCGTTACATGAGTTTTGACATGACGAAAAATGAGCAGAAGTTGTACAAAACGTGCGGAACGAGGCTGTACCAAAGTGAATGTGTTCTCCACATGCAGAGCCTGAGCACGATTCCGCACAGAAGGGCATTTGCGATTCCGAATACGCCGAGATAAATGTGCCCCAGCGCGAAAAGCATCACGGCGACTGCTTCCGGCACAATCTGCTTTATTCTTGGGAATTTTGCGACGAGGTGGCGCATTGCTTCCGGGAGATAGAATCTGTAAAGAACTTCCTCGTAAAATCCTGCGCAAATCGTTCCCGCAATGAAATTCACCCAAAGATTCATGTTGTCGGGCATGATTATTTTCATTCCGACCGAGCTTTTTCCTGCCGCGAATGCAATCAGCTCCAGCGTCACGGCGATTACGCACAGAAGCCCGAAGCAGACAAGGCTTTCCCCCGACAGAATCAGAATCCGAAAATTCGTCCATGCTTTCTGGAATCGGATTATGTAGACGTTCCTGTGGACGTAGTAGAGCGTGAACGCAAAAAATGCCAGCACAAATGTCCTGAGAGGGTAGACGGTGGAAATCGTTTCTGGCCGTTCCGCGAAAAACTGAAAAACTATCGGCGGGGCGACAAGAAGGGCTAAGATGAGCACGAATTCTAATTTCAGAAGAATCTTTTCCATAATTTGATTAATTGGTTTGAAGCGAAGTTTTTTAGTGAAGTTCTCACTTGCATAAATAAAATTGCGCAAATAAAAACGCCAGCATAAAAAAATTCATGCTGGCGGGAATATGTTCAGATACTAAGCCGATTAGTATTTGCTCTCTGCGTATCCGATCCAGCCTTCGTTTTCGATGAGGGCTTTCTCGAATCCTTCGAGCTTAAAGGGGTAACTGACGGAAAGGCTTCCAGCGATGAGCTTGACCTTCCATGTTCCGTCCTCTTTCTGCTCGATTTTTGCCTCAGTTTCCTTGTTGCCGAAGTTCTTGAACATGTCATCGATTGTTTTCTTTGGCATGTCAAGAGCGAGCAGTCCGCAGTTGTACATATTCTGTCTGAATATGCGGGCGAAGTTCGGAGCGATTACAGTGTAAATCTCGTTAACTTCCAGTGCCCATGGCGCGTGCTCACGGCTTGAACCGCATCCAAAATTCTCGCGAGTGATGATGACCTTTTTTCCAGGAACATCTCTTTTTGCATCAAAACCGTCGAGCTTCAAGTCTTCAAGACAGTAAGGCTTGAGTGCTTCCTTTGAAATTTCTGTCAAATATTTCGCAGGAATAATCTCGTCTGTGTTGATGTCTGAGCGATCGAGAAAAAGAACTGGACCACCAAATGCTTTCATATTCTACTCCTTTATAATTTTGCGTTTCCGCAATAATTTTCAGCCTTTGTACAATTCCGAGTTTGTGATTGTACCTGTGATTGCTGTTGCTGCAGCGGATGCAGGGCTCATCAGGTGAACCATTCCGCCTTTTCCCATGCGTCCGTTGAAGTTTCTGTTTGTTGTTGATGCACAGACTTCGCCTTCCGCAAGGACTCCGTTCGACATTCCGAGACAAGCACCGCAAGTCGGATTTGTCACGCAGAAGCCGGCGTCAAGGAAAATGTCGATGATGCCTTCCTCAACATCCATCTTGTAGATTTTTGGAGTTGCCGGAGAAACGATTCCGCGAACTCCGTCTGCCAAATGATGTCCCTTGAGCACTTTTGCGGCGATTCTCAAGTCAGAGATGCGTCCGTTCGTGCAGGAACCGATATAGATTTGGTCAACTTTTGTTCCTTTCATTTCGGAGATGTTCTTTATCTGGTCAGGCTTGTAGTTGATTGTGCAGACCGGCTCCAGATTAGACAAATCCTCTGTTATCACTTTTTCATAAACGGCATCGTCGTCATCACGCCACTTTGCGTAGTCTGCGATTGCCGCCTCTTTTGAAGGATATTCATCTTTGATGAATTCCCAAAGATAATCGACAGTTTTTTCATCCGGGAAGCAGATTCCAGACGTTCCGCCAGCTTCGATAGCCATGTTGCAGAGAGTCATTCTCTCTTCCATGTCCATGTTGTCGATTATTGGACCTGTGAATTCCACGACGCAGTTTGTCGCACCGTTCACGCCGATTTTTCCGATGAGGTGAAGAATTACGTCTTTCGCAAAAACGCCTTCCTTCAATTTTCCTGTAAGAACGAATTTGATTGATTTTGGCTCTCTGAACGAGCAGACTCCCTTGAGGATTCCGACTTCAAGGTCTGTTGTTCCGACACCCGCAGCAAATGCACCGAAAGCACCGTGCGTACAAGTGTGGCTGTCGCCCATGATTACAGTGTATCCAGGTCTCACGAAACCTTTTTCAGGGAAAATCGCATGGCAAACACCATTTGAGCCGATGTCGAAAAAGTCTTTTACATTATTGCGTCTTGCCCAATCGCGCAAGATTTTTGCCTGCGTTGCAGTCTTGCTGTCTTTTGAAGGCGTAACGTGGTCGATTACGGCTTTTATTTTCGTCGGATCGAAAACCCTGTCTTTGCCTCTTGAAACAAGGTCGTTGATGGCAACAGGGGTTGTGATTTCATGGCAGAATACTCTGTCCAACTTAAGAACGTAAGTTCCTGAGAAAGGACTGTCTACCAAATGTGCATCAAAGATTTTCTGAGCAATGGTCTTTCCCATATTTATTTACTCCTAAAAAGATAATTACATGATTCTATCAAAGTAAAGAAATTTTCACCATTCATTTTATCGTTTGCTCGTAACTTAAATTCACATTAAGCGTTCTGCCATGTCCAAAATAAGCCTGCCCGAGAAAAAATCGGACAGGCTGCAGTCAAAAAGCTGATTTTACTTTCTCTTCAAGTATTTGATTGAATCGAGAGCAACAGCCGCGATGATGATGAGTCCCTTGAATACGAACTGGAGGTTTGTATCGATGTGGAGGAACGTGAGGCAGTATGTCAAGCTTGTGAAGATGACAACACCGATTGCCGCACCGCCGATTTTACCGATACCGCCGTTGAATGAGATTCCTCCGACAACGCACGCTGCGATTGCGTCCATTTCGTATCCCTGACCAGTACCCGCGCTCGCGTTTGCCCTGAATGCTTCGAGGAATGCACCGCATCCGTAGAAAATACCGGCCATGATGAATACGCCCATCGTTACCCAGAAAACGCTGATTCCAGATACGCTCGCTGCTTCCGCATTTCCGCCGACTGCGTACATGTTCTTTCCGAACGTTGTCTTGTTCCAAATGAACCATGCGACGATTACCGCGATGATTGCAGGAATTATCAGCTTAGGGAACGTGACCAGTTCACCGTTGATGACGCCGATTGTCCAGCGGCCTCCAATCAAATCCTTGATGCTTCCGTCGATTGAGCCTACCGGAGTACCTGTCGTTCCGAAGAAGAGCAGACCGTAGATAATCAACTGAGAAGCGAGAGTTGAGATGAACGGGTGAATCTTGAGCTTCGCTGTGAAAACACCTGCAAATGCACAGAATGCAGTACAGAGAACGATAGAAAGCAGCAATGCCATGACGAGCCTGAGCCCCATCGGTGAGCCTGTGAAATTCCAAGGTCCCATTCCGAAGAATTTGACGATGTTTTCACCTGGATGAAGGATAAGACCAGTCACGACCGAACCCATAGCGACCATACGTCCGACGCTCAAGTCCGTACCAGCGAGAAGAATGAGTCCCGCAACGCCGAGCGCGTAGAACATTCTTGTTGAAGACTGCTCAAGAATCGTGAAGATGTTCGGCAGCGTGAGAAGGTTTCCTGCGTTCACAATCGGCGCGATTATGATACAGATGATGAAGAACAAGATGATTGCAAGGTAAAGTCCGTTATCAAGAAAGAATTTGCCGAGCTTGAAGTTGTTCACGTAATTCTTGAACCCAAGCTGTGCGTCTTCTATAAAATTCGCCTTTTCGTTGCGGATTGTTCTGTTGATCTGAACATGGTCTGTGAAAGCCTGCTTCTTTGCGTCTTTGCAGCGTTCGATGAGAGACTCCGCGTGATTTTTTGCATCGAAGAGGGCAGATTTCAGTTCGTACTGCGCAGTTTTTTTGTCGGCAGGACTTTTTGCGCTTTCGATTCTGGCAGCACCGCTCGATTTAATCTCCGCGACTTTCGAGGTGTATTCCTGCTTGATTTTTGCGATTTCTTTGTCCTGTGCGCTTTCGACTTCCGCTATGTAAGTCTTTGCGATTTCGTTTGCGTATGAAAGAGCTTCTTTTGTGAGAGCCTTGTCTTTCGCAGCGTTTCTTGCCGCCACGCCCTTTGCCACTTCAATCTGGCTCGCATACTCGGCGAGAAGCTTTGGTTTCTCGTCGTATTCAATCATCGGGTTTTTCTTTGTGGCAATGACTGCCTGCTTCAAATCGATGACTTTGTTGACACCATCTTTTCTCAAGTCGAAAAGCTTGTCGAGATATTTGTTCAATTTTTCATCTTTGTACAAAGATTCCATGTTTTTTCTCCTTTTTTCTTGCATCAAAAATTACAGATACTTGTCAGAAAGTCTGAGCAATGCTTCCTGATCTGTCTCGCTCGTCTTTACGATACCCGCCAAGCGGTGGTTTGACATGACAGCGATTCTGTTCGTGATTCCGAGAATTTCCGGCATTTCTGAAGAAACAACGATGATTGTTTTCCCAGCTTTTGCCATTTCGATAATGAGCTGATAAATCTCGTATTTTGCACCGACATCGATACCTCTTGTCGGCTCGTCAAGCAAGAAAATATCCGGCTCGCGTTCCATCCATTTTCCGATGATGACTTTCTGCTGGTTTCCACCAGAGAGAGAAGAAATCAACTCGTCCGCGGAAACGCATTTTGTATGCATTCGCTTGATTTCTCGGTTTGCAGCATCTCTCATCTTCTTGTTTGAAAGGAGACCGGCTGTTTTGTAGCTGTCAAGGTTCGTTATTACTGAATTGAACTCGATGGAAGCTTTCGCAAACATTCCGTTCAATTTTCTCTCTTCGGTAACAAGCGCGAAATTGTACGACATAGCGTCCTTCGGAGAGTTGAACCTGAGTTTTCTTCCCTTGAGAATTATTTCGCCAGTTGCGATTGTTCTGATTCCAAAGATTGATTCCAGAAGTTCGCTTCGACCGGCACCGACAAGTCCGTACAAGCCGAATATTTCACCTTTTTTTACAGTGAATGAAATATCCTCAAGTCGTGGCTCGTATTTTGTCGAAAGATTCCTGATTTCCAGATAGTCCTCTCCCGGGGTGTTGTCAACATCTGGGAATCGCTTGTCCAAAGAGCGGCCGACCATTGCTGAAATAAGCTCTTCCATCTGCGTTTCTTTCGCATTCTTGCAGAAAACCATGCTTCCGTCGCGCAATACGGAAATCTCGTCACAAATCTGGAAAATCTCGTCCATTTTGTGCGAAATGTAGACGAATGAAACGCCCTTTTCCTTCAAACTGCGGACAATCGAAAAAAGCTTGTTGATTTCAGGCTCGGTAAGCGATGATGTCGGCTCGTCCAAAACGATAATCTTTGCGTTGTATGAAACTGCCTTTGCAATTTCGACCATCTGCCTCTGGGAAACAGACATCGTTCTCATTATCGTATTCGGGTTTACGCCGATTCCGAGCGATGCAAAAAGTTTGTTGCATTCCCTGGACATCCTGTTTTCATCGATAACGCCGAATCTTGTCGGGTATCGTCCCAAAAACATATTGTCGGCAACAGTTCTGTCCAAACACTGGTTCAGCTCCTGGTGAACCATCGCAACTCCATTCTCCAAAGCTTCCTTTGCATTCTGGAAGTCAATTGGTTTTCCGTCCAAAAATATCTGACCTTCGTCTCTTGCGTAGATTCCGAAAAGACATTTCATCATGGTTGATTTGCCGGCTCCGTTTTCGCCCATGAGTCCCATGACGCTGCCTTTTTTTATAGTCAAGTTGATTCCGTCAAGAACCTTATTCTTCGCAAAAGCTTTTGAAAGATTTTTTATTTCAAGAACATTTTCGTTCATGCTTTTCTCCGTTCACAGTTCACAAAAAAAGCCCGAGAAAACGCTGTTTTCCGCAGGCTTTTTGTTTTGCGTTGAAACCCGTAAGTTTCAGCGGCTTTTTTAGTACTTGAGTTTGTCAGTATAGTCGCGAGCTGAGTTAGTCTTAACCATGTTGATCGCGTATGCATCGAAACTGTTCAAGTTTGTGAACTTGTCCAAGCAAGAAACTTCGTTCTGTCCGTCTCCCTGAACTACTGTGAGGTCAAGGTTGAGGAGAGGAGCGTAGTACTGCAAAGCAGGCAAGTATGAAGAAGAGAGGAAGTTGTCAGCAGCGTTGTAGATTGTGAGGATAACCTTCTTTTTCTCTGCTGTTGTCTGCTTTACGCCCTTGTCTCTTTTTCCGGCTGTGTAATCCTGCCAGTTTGTTGAATCGACACCAGTGTTCTGTGCGAGAACTGCCTTTGTCTCCGGGATGTAGTCAACATCAGCTGAGATTTTGTTTCCGTACTGGTCTGGCTCTGAAATACCCTTCTTCCTGACATCATCACCTGAAAGACCGTCGAGAAGGTTTCTGATTACCTGAAGTGTTGCAGTAGCCTGTGCATCGACGTTCTGTGAAACTGTACCAGTGAGTTTTCCTGCACCGATAGCCTCGATTGCGTCTGCGTTTGCGTCATATCCGAAGATTGGAACTCCAGCAGGGTAGTTAGAAGCCTGGAGACAGCCCATTGCCATTCCGTCGTTGTTTGAAACTACCATGTCGAGCTGGTCGCCGTATTTCGTTGCCCATCCGCCCATTGCGTCAGTTGCAGCGTTTGCGTTCCATGTTGAACCGTCAGTTCCGGTCATTGCCTTTCCTTCAAGTTCGACAACTTTGAGCTCTTTTCCGCCGACTGTTACTGAGCCTTCTTTTGAGTTTGTCGGTTCAGCAGAGCCGTTCCATGTGCCGAGTGCCTTTCTGATACCTTCTGTTCTTGCCTTAGAGTCGTTGTGTCCGACATCGCCTACGCAGAGAACGTATCCCAAAACACCGTCGCCATTTCTATCTATTGTCGCAGCATCCTGCTTTGCAAGCCAGTTGACAATAAGTTTGCCCTGTACTGCACCACCTCCGGCAGCATCGAATCCGACATAGTAAGTTTTGTCGTTCCAGTTCATCGACTCCATATCGATGTTTCCTGTCGTAGGATCAGATGGCTGTCTGTTGAAGAAGACAAGCGGTTTGTCCTTGTTGAGGGTGATTTTGGTGTTGCTTTTCTCGTTGCAACCCATAAATGCCGCTGCCATTGCGACAGCTGATGCAGCAATAAGACATCTTTTCATAAAATAAAACCTCCATATGTTTTAATTGCTCCTAATAGTCTAAATCACAAATTTTCAGAAATCAAATAAAAATAACCCAAAAAAAACTTGTAAGAAGGCTTAAAATGTAGGTTTAATAAAAAAAGCCGTCTTGATTGTCCAAGACGGCTTCAAAAAAATAAGATTGAAAAAATTAGCCAAGTACAGTCACACCGGCAGAAGCTATCGCGGCGGTTACTGCGCCTTCGTCTCCTTCGAAATCGACCAAAACCTGCGATTTTTCTGGGTTCGCATTGCAACTTTTCACTCCAGCAACAGCAGTTACGGCAGCCTGAACTTTTGCAGCAGTGTCGGCATCAAACATTCCGTCAACATATATTTTCTTTTCCATACACAGAACTCCATTTCGAATTTGATTTGACTATATTGATAAGATAATAAATGAAAGCGTTTCAAATTTCAACATAACAAATTGTTTAAAATCTGATTATCGGTTATAAATACGGTCAACTTTTCAAAAAAACTCGATTTTCTCCAAAAAATATCAGACTTGCTCATCAAATTCCGAAGAAAGTCGTTTTCCGTTTCCTTGTGAGTCCGCTAGTGTTTTTCCTAATTGCCCGCATGCTCCGCCGATTTCCCGTCCTCTTCTTGTCCTGAGTGTTACATTCAGACCTGCGCGCTCAAGTTTCGCAACGAATTTCTTGCATTCCGCTGTCGTCGGTTCTTCGAACGGAAGCCCCGCAACCGGATTCCACGGAATCAGATTTATGTGAACGTCAAGACCGCGCGCAAATTCTATCATGTTCTTTGCGCTTTCATCGCTTGTGTTCTGCTCGTGGAGAAGGGCAGCCTCAAGCGTCACGCGCTTTCCCGTGTGCTTTGCGAAATAGTCGATTGCCTTTCTCAGTTTCTCAAGCGGATTCGTCCTGCCAATCGGCATGAGTTTTTCACGGAAATCCCTGTCGGCTGTCGTCAGCGAGACTGCAAGACGAATTGCAGGCCCGTTGTCTGCCAAATCGTATATGCCTTTTATCACTCCCGATGTCGAAAGCGTTATCCTTCTTCCCGAAAGTCCTCTTCCTTCCTTGTCTGTGAGAATCGCAATCGCCTTTCTTACGTTCGGAAGATTCATCATCGGCTCGCCCATGCCCATGAACACGATATTGTCCAGTGGTCCCGCGTGCTTTTCGAGGTTCAGGAACTGCTCGACGATTTCACCGGCTTCCAAGTTTCTCGCAAGACCGAGATGACCTGTCTGGCAGAACGCGCAGTTCATCGCACAACCGACCTGACATGAGACACATGCAGTTTTTCTGCCTTCTTTGTCCGTCAAAAGCACTGTCTCAACTGCAAGCCCGTCTTTGAGCGTTATCTGGAGCTTCACAGTTCCGTCCGAGTCTCTCAGAACTTGCGTAACTGATGACGAACGAACGACAGCTTTTTCTTTCAGTTCGTCCTGCAATGCGACGCTGAGATTCGTCATTTCGTCAAAACTTTCAGCTCCTTTTCCAATCCACTGGAAAATCTGCTTTCCGCGAAATGACTGTTTCAGGCAAAGTCTTTCCGTAATTTCCTGAGAATTGAGATCTGCCAACGATATTTTTTCATTTGTTTCCTGATTCATAAACTTCCGCTTTGTATTTTAAAGAGCATCTCTGAAATTGCCTGGCTCTTTATTCCTTGCATTCCGAATTTTTGAAGAACTTCAATCGCCATGTCCCTTTTGTTGCACTTCAAGTAGCAGTCGGCAAGGTCGATGTAAAGCCTGTAATTTTTTATGTCACCGCTTATCAGATGCTTCAGACGCTCTATCGCTTCGTCGTATTTGCCTTCGCCTTTGCAGATGAGCGCAAGTCCGAGTGCCGCGTAGATGTCGAAGTCGATGTCCATAGCCTTGTTGTAGTATTCCGCAGCTGTCTTGTAATCACCCGTGTTCCTGTATGCGTCTCCCGCACGCGTCAGAATGACCTTGTTCTTCGGATCCATTTCCAAGATTCTGTTCCAGTATTCTATCGAACGGAACTGCTGGTTCATTCCTCGGTAGCAGTCCGCCAGACCGAAAAGCGCGTAGAAATTCTTCGGGTCTTTTTCCAATGCCTTTTCAAAATAGATTACGCCTTTGTCAAAAGTGCGGAGCTTTCTGTGGCAATTTCCGATTGATGTCAGAACACGGATGTCAGCCGCGTTTTCGTTCAGTTCGAGCATCTTTGACCAATAGTACAGCGCGTCCTTGAATTCCTTGAAGTCGTAGTGGAGATGACCGAGACCAATCAGCGCGTAGGCATTGTCCTGTTCCATGTCGAGAACTTTGAGATACAAATCCTTTGATTTTCTGAAATCCTTGATTTTTCTGTACGCGTCCGCAACTCTCGTCAGCACCGTTATGTTTCTGTCATCATGAACGAGATACTGCTCCCAAATCTCGATTGCCTTTGAGAACTGGTTCAGAGCCTTGTAGCAGTCGGCAAGCCCGAAAAGCGCGTAATTGTTTCCGGGATGATAAGAAAGGCACTTCGAATAGAAATCGATTGCGGCATTGAAATTGCCCTGTTTTCTTTCGCAGTCACCAAGCCCGACAAGTGCGTAATTGTTATTGTCCTCGATAACAAGAATCTTCGAGAAAGCAACTTTTGCATCCTCAATTCTATCTTCTTTCAGAAGCTGGTAGCCCTGCTTTGAATATTCCGAAATCTCTGCATTCGAAATCAACTCATCAAACTGATTCGGAAGTTCCATTTCAGCTTCAACAATCATTTCATCGCTCATTTTTTACCTCATTTTTTTTAATTTTTCAGTTTTCTTTCATAACGCTTGAAATCAACTGTGCAAGTTTTTCATAAACAGATTCCATCTTGTTTTTGTTATGCGCAAGTATGTAATATTTCAGGGCTTGGAGCGGCTTATCTTTTTTCATGTAAGCGTCTCCGATTCTGTTCAGTCCATCTGAATATCCGGTCGTCACGAAAATCCTGCAAGCACCGTCAATGTTTCCCTGATTAAAAAGCACGTTTCCTTTTCTGTTCAACTGCGCTTTCTGCTCAATGTTCAGGGTTGTGAGCGGCTTTTCCGTCACTTTTATGAAACCGTTCGGAATTTCATGCTCTTGCAATGTCTTTCTTACATCTTCTTCTTTCAATTGAACATACCTTTTGTGCCGTGTTTTTTAAATTTCAGATTAAGTAAATGTTATCATCAAAAAACTAGTTGTCAAGGAAAATTGAGAAAATTGATGAGAAAATTGAAATGAAATTTAAATGGCGGCTAATATTTTTTTTAACTAAACGTATTCTGAATATCAAATGTCAGTCTGCGCTTGTTTCAGAATCATTTTTTTTCATTTTGTAGAAGTGGACGATTGAACGTCCGTAAACTCTCTTGTCGAAAAGTTCCAGATTTCCGATTTTCTCAGGCGGAGTGTCCTCTTCGGGAAAGTGAATCATCGCCATTGCATCCGGGTTTTCTGGGTTGAGAAGAGCGTTGTCGCTTATTATTTTCAGCAGTTCCGTTCTGAATTTATACGGAAACGGCGGATCCAGAAAAATATAGTCGAACTTGTCCTTGCATTTCTTCATGAAAAGTTCCACCGACAAAAAGTGGCATCCGATTCGGACACCGCATTCTTTCTCAGTCACCGAAACATTCTCAAGAATCTGCTTTACTTTGATTTTGTCTTTTTCGCAAAGCTGAACGCTCGTCGCGCCTCTTGAGACTGCCTCGATTGCAATAGTTCCGCTGCCTGAAAAAAGGTCGAGCCAAGATTTTCCGGTCAAATCACCGAGTATTGCAAATACCGACTCCCTCATTCTGTCCATTGCCGGACGAATTATGCCGTCCGGACACTTTATGACTCTTCCTTTCAGTTTTCCACCAGTAATTCTCATTGTTCTACCTCAATATTTCGAAAGTGCCTTGTAAACGCCGTCGTGCGGAAGATTTGTGTTGCCGGCAGCAAAATCCGCAGCATTTTTTCCGTCCGTAGTTCTGTCCGTGCGCGAAGCACCTTTTTTCAAAAGCCATTTTATCGTATTCGTCTTTTTGTTTGTCTTAGCCGCATACATCAGAGGAGTGCAGCCGTCGTACACGAGATTGACCGAAACACCGTGCCTTACGAACAAATCGAGAATTTCTTCGGAATCCTCCGCGATGACAGCCTTGATGAACGCTGCCTGCAAATCCGTTTCCGACGCGATTCTGCTGCCAATCAGAATCCTGACGAATTCTTTCTCCGGGTTTTCCGTGACGGCGAACATCAGCGCGGACATTCCGCTTTCGCTTGTCGTCCTGAAATTCGCGTTGTGGCTCAGAAGAATCTTTAAGATTTCAGGATTTTTCTGGTAGCGCGTTCCGTACATCAGCGCAGTGCAGCCTTCGTTGTCGCATATGTCAGTGATTGCGCCGGAGAAAAGCAGGTCTTTCACAAGCTCCACGTTTCCGTCGCGTGCGGCAATCATAAGCTTTGTCCTTCCGAATTCGTCCTGCTGGTTCACATCCGAGACGATTACGCGCTCTTCGTTGTCTTCCTCAATTTCTATGGAAGGCGGAGGCGGAATTATCGGTTTCGGCTCTTCTTTTTTCTCAACAGGCTCAGGCTCAGGTTCCTTTTCCTCTTCGGCAGGCTGAGGTTCTTCCTCTTTTTTCTCTTCGGGAACGACCACAGGCACGACAACTGGAACGACTTCCACAGGTGTAACCTCCGGCACTTCTTCGACAGGTTTTTCCTCAACGACTTCGACCGGCTTCTCTTCGATTACTTCCGCCGGTTTCTCGACAATCGGCTCCTGTTCTTTCTCGATGATTTCTTCAACAGGTTTTATTTCCTCTTCCGGCTCTTTTTTCTCTTCAAATTCCTTTTCAGGCCGCTTTGCATATTTAAGGAGCAGCTCCATGATTTGCTTTTGCGCGGAAGGGCTGACGTTCAAATCCGTGTAGTCGAAGCAATTCATCTTCTGCCTGTCTTTTTTGAGAATCCTTCTTTTTTTTGAAAAATCAAGCCATGCCTGCGTCTTCAGGACTTTTTCGACGACATTGACATCTGTTGAATATCTGCATGCGAACATCAGCGCAGTTTTCTTCGACCTGGATTTTTTTTCGGGGTCTACGCCGGCATTCAGAAGCACCGTTATCACGTCAATGTCGCGGTTGTTCTTCAATGCGACCATCAGAAGCGTCTCTTTGTCCGAGCCGCTTGTTGCGGTGTAGAGCGTGGAACTTTTCGCAAGCTCTTTTTTTATGGTTTCTGCCGGGACGTTTTCGTTTTCGACCAGCTTGAAAATCCTGTCGGTGCGCCTGCTCGCAAACGCATCGACAGAAAGCGAAATCATAAGAATGAAGATCAGCGAAAAAAAGTTTCGTATTCCCGAATTAGAAAAATGTATTCTAGCCATACCGATAAATTATATTGTGAGTAGAAATTATCCGCAATAAAAAGAACGGACTTGTTCGGAAATATCAGTCTCCGAGTAAGTTTGATTCCGCATTTTAAAATTCAATCCACTGACCGTCAAAATCGAGGTACAAAATCGCCTTGACCATGTTCAGTCCTTCGTAATAGATGTTGAGGGAGCCGTTCCTGTTCAGCACGAGGATTCTGTCCTTGTTCTTCACGACTTTCAGCGGCATCGACTCCGAGCGTCTGTAAAGGAAATTGCTGTCGGTGCGGATGTTGTACGAGCGCGCGTTGCTTTTTCCGACGTTCGTGTACAGGCAGCCGTCGCTGAGGAACATGAACGCCTCCGTGTCCTCCTCGCGAACCTGAATGAGATTTCTCTGCGCTTTAGTTCCGATGTCGAATTCAAAAACGGAAGTTTTGTCGTTCTTTTCGGAGTCGATGAGGATTCCGTAGAGCTTGTTCGTCTTTTCATCGATGTTCAGCGCATATGCAATCGTTCCCGGCACGTTGAGCGGAACAGTCTCCTGTGTCCTTGCGTTTATGTAGAGAAGAGGCACGTTCGGGTTCGTCGCGCTCGATTTTGCGACGTACAGGTCATTTCCGACGAGAACCGCATCCTGAACGCCCGCGCCCTGATAGAGCCTTTCTTTTTTGCCGGTGCTGATTTCGTAGCGGTTCACTGTGGAATTCGACTCGACATCGATTATATATCCGCCGGAAATCTTGAGCGTCCTGATATTTTCTGTCGGCGAAAAAATGTTTGTGGAAGTTCCCGTACTCATGTCGATTTTTACGACAGGCTTCTTCGTGTCCTTCGACCAAAGAATCAGGTTGTTCCCGTATTCCAGAATGTTTGTGTATCCTGGGTTCGTATGCCTTTTGTAGAAAGAACCTTCCGCAAAATTCGTCTTGTAGATGCTCTGCGGAGAAAGAATGTAGAAATCATTGCTTAAATCAACTGTAGATTCGCAAATGTCAAGCAAAGTGTCATATCTGTTTTCCGTAATCGGAAGGAGGACATCCACGCGCTCGGCTTCCTCATAGTCGAATTTGTAGATATTTCCCATGTTCGTTCCAGCAAAAATGAAGTCGCCTGAAATAGTTCCCGATACGACTTTCTCGCCTGTCTTCAAGCCGCTGAATGTTCTTGCCAGTTGCGGCGCGGAGATATTTTTTCCGTTCTCGTTCGATATTTTGAAAAGCCTGAACTGCCTTGAATCGTTGACGATGTAGAAAAGATTCTCCGAATTGACCGGGCTGTCATCCGCAGAGGATAGAATCACGGCATTGCTTGCGTTGAACTCGTTGAGAAGCTTGCCTTTGAGGACTGCGTGAAGGACGTAGATTTTGTCGTTTTTCGTTCCCGCAAGGAAAACCGATTTGTTGAACATTCTGACGTTCGAGAGATTTGACTTGACATCGAATTTGTATTTTTTTTCGCCGGTTTTCAAATCGTAGTAGGTGAGAGTTCCGATTGGCGAGTACGCCACGAAATTGTTCTCGGAAGCTGATGTCATCGTGAACGAGAATGTTCCGACGTTGTCCTTTATGTTGCTCGCGGAAGCGTTTCCGTTCTCGTCAACGAAATACACTCCGTTTACGGTTCCGCATATCACATAAGTTCCTTTTGCCGAATATGAAAGGCTCGTGACTGATTCATCAAAATTGACGGAAAATTTCCTGCGCTGGTTTTTCCAGTCCCAGACGCTGACCCTGTTGAATGTCGCTCCGTCAGTCTCGTAAACTGCGATTTCTTTGCCGTTCGGGTTCTGCGCGACGAATTTCACCGGAAGATTGCTGACCTGATAATGCTCTCCCAAATCCGAATCGTCCCATTTGATGAGAAAACCGTCATTGCCTGCGCTGAAAACTGAATGCTCGCCGTTTTTCAGCGCGATTGCCGACATTGCGGAGACCGATTTCAGATGTGATTGGTTTGATTCGTTTGCAAACTGGAGTGAAGTTAAAAACAAAGAAGAAAGAACAATTGCGATGATATTTTTAATTTTTAGCATGAAATAACCCCACAAAATATTTTATATCACTGGTGATTGCAACCAAGAATATCAAAATTATCAGACAAATTCCGATTATCTGAGCGACTATTTTCGCAGTCTTCGGAATCTGCCTTCCGATGATTGTTTCGATTATTGAGATGAAAATCATCCAGCCGTCCAGAACAGGAATCGGAAGCAGGTTCATTATGAAAAGCGAAATGCTTATCAGTGCCATCAGCTGCATCGTCGGATAGAATCCTTGCCGTGTGCTGTCGCCAATCATCGTCGTGATTCTTGCAGGTCCTCCGACTGATTCCGATATCGACGGGCCGTTTTTCTGGAACAACCGTGAGAACTCTTTCAGATACAGAGCAATCAGCGAAATCGTGCGCTTCGTTCCTTCCGCAACCGACTGAAAAAATCCGAGTCCTTTCACGTCAACCTGCATCGACATGACACCGATTTTTCCGGTGCGGGTGATGCTTCCGTCGTCGTCCTGCGTTTCAGCAAAATCAGTGTGCACCGTGAAATTCAAAACCTGCTTTTCGTCAGCATTTTCAGGATTCTTGCGCTCAATCTGGAAAATCAAATCCTCGTCTGGATGCGCCGAAACAATTCTCGGAATGTCCGCAAATTCCAAAGTCTCTTCATCGTTGATTTTCAGAATCTTGTCGCCGGTTCGTATTCCGCCGTCAGCCGCTGCCGAGTGCATTTCCGGGTAAAATTCTGTCGCAATCTGAACAAACGGCTCGGACGAATAATATGAATATCCGACAAGCGAAATCACGATGAATGCGAAAACTGCGAACAGAAAATTCGCTGCCGGACCTGCGACCGCGATTATCGCCCTGAAAATCGCTTTCGTTCCGAGAAAAGAGTCAGGCTCGTGCGCTATGAATTCAGAATCGTCGTCATCGAAAAGTTTTTCGCCTTTCATCGCGCAGTAGCCGCCGAGCGGCAGGAGCGAAATCCTCCAGTCCGTTCCGAATATTTTTTTATGCAGAAGGACAGGACCCATTCCGAGTGAAAAAGCCTCGACTTTCACGCCGCATATTCTGCTCGCGAAAAAATGACCAAGCTCATGGAAAAAGACGAGTATGTTCAACAACAATAAACCGAATACGATATGCATTTTATTTTTTCAAAAATTCTTTGGCGATTTTTCGTGCGAGAGAGTCTGCTTCGAAAACATCTTTTATGTCGCGCACTTCCGACGACCAGTCGTGATTTTTTATGGTCGATTCGACAATTTCCGAGATTTTTTTGAACGCGATTTTTCCGTCGATAAATGCCCATGCCGCAATTTCATTTGCCGCGTTGAATGCGATTGGCGCGAAGCCGTCTGTTTTCGCTGATTCAAAAGCCAAATTCAGAAGCGGAAAATCATCGACGCGAGGTTTTTCGAATGTCAGTGTCAGAATATTCTCGTTTGAATCAGAAAAATCCGTCAAATCGAACGGCTTCATGTAATCTTTTCTCATTTCCGGGAATGTCAGCGCGGAAATTATCGGATGCTTCATGTCCGGTTTGCTGAACTGCCCGTAGACGATTCCGTCTTTCGTCCTCACGAGCGAATGCACGATGCTCTGCGGATGAACTACAACCTGAATCTGCTCAGTCGTAAAACCGAAAAGACGCTTTGCCTCGATGACCTCAAGTCCTTTGTTCCCGAGCGTTGCTGAATCGACAGTTATTTTCGTTCCCATGCTCCATGTCGGATGTTTCAATGCGTCCTTCAATGTGGCGGTTTGTATTTTCTCGGAAGGCCATGTTCTGAAAGGTCCTCCGCTTGCAGTTATTATGAGCCTGTCAACGTTTTCCTTTCCGCATTGGTTCAGCAGGGTGAAAATTGCGGAATGTTCTGAATCAACCGGCAGAAATTTTGCATGAATTTTGCTTTGCCAATGAAAAAATTATCGGGCCCGCCATGACGACAGATTCCTTGTTCGCGAGTGCCAAATCGATTCCGCTTTCGAGCACCGCAATGCTCGGAATCAGACCTGCGCTTCCTGCAATTCCGTTGACCACGATGTCAGGATTTGTCTTTTGTATAAAAGAAAGAAGGTTTTCTTTTATGTCGCCGTTTATTTCTGAAAACAGAAGTGTAGGGCAGCTGAATTCCGCCCCAAGCATTTCCAGTTTTTCCTTGCTGGAATTCGCAGTCAATCCACAGACTGAAAATTCATTTTCGTTTCTGATTATATCAAGCGTACTTGAACCGATAGAGCCAGTACACCCCATGACAAGAACTTTTTTCATTTTTTCATCAACAAAATAAAATTCAAATTCGAATTGAACGAACTAAAACAACAATGTGTATGCCAAATAATAAATCGGAGCCGCGAAAACAATCGAGTCGAGCGAGTCGAGCATTCCGCCTCGTCCAGGAATCAGGTGGCCGCTGTCTTTTATTTCTGCCGAACGCTTGAAAACAGACTCGACTAAATCACCGACGATTGCGGCAAGTGCAGTCAAAAATCCGAGCACAATGACTTTCAGCAAATCTGTTCTTGTATCCGCTCCGAAAATTGAATCCTGAATCCAGAAAAAGTGCGCGATAACTCCGATTAATATCGAACCGAAGAATCCTCCGCAGAATCCGGCGATGCTTTTGTTCGGGCTTGCTTTTACGAATCCTTTGTTGTTCTTTCCGAAAAGATTTCCGAAGAACCATGCCAATGAATCGCAGAAAAACACCATCGCCAGATAAACTGCAAGAATCATTTTTGAATGTTCGACAGATGTCATTCTCAATATGAAAGCTGAGAAAAAACCGCAATATATTATGGTAAAGGCTGAAGTTACGATTCTGCTGTTCGAATTCTCAAATGTTTTCAGTGAAAAAACCTCATATGCCAAACAGACCATTATTGCGCCCATGAAAACATAATTCATCAGCGCATTGCTTACGACCAAACTTTCAGCTGAATCGGAAAACAAAATTACGCTCAGAGCGGCAGATAGCGTCGTCAGAGTCGTCATCACTATTACAAGCGGTTTAGGCTGAGTCTTGAATTTTGTGCCCAAAAGGTTGTTCATTTCATTCGCGGCGATTGCTGAAAAAAGCACAATCACCACATGAAGCGGAAGGTGATGCAACACATCAAAAAAGACGAGACCGACAAAAAGAGGTACTCCAACAAAAAAAGTGAACAGTCTTGGAAGTACTTTACCCATAATAAATAATGCTCCTTGCTAATTTTTGCGATTGTTTTTATAGAGTCTCAAATCGCACACTCTGAAAAATCATTCAGTAACTCCACCAAAACGTCTATTTCGCTTCTGAAACTGAGCTATATCAGAGAAAAATTCGCTTTCATTATAATCCGGCCAAAGAGTATTTGTAAAAACAAATTCAGCATAGGCACACTGCCACAGCAAGAAATTGCTCAATCTCTTTTCCCCGCCGGTTCTTATCATCAAATCCACTGCCGGCAGATTTTCGACATCCAGCGATTTCGAGACAAAATCCTCTGTAATTTCTTCCGTACTTTTTCCGGATGCAACGATTTTTTTCATGCAACGGACGATTTCGTCGCGGCTTCCGTAATTTATGGCAAGAACACACGTTGTGCCCGTAAAATTTGCTGTGTCGGATTTTGCTTTTATGATTTCGTCTCTGACATCTTTCGGAATTCCGTTGAGGTCACCAATGTGCTCAATTCTGATTCCGTTTTTTTTGTAGAATTCAAATTCCGCCCTCAAGTGGCTTCTTATGAGCCCCATCAGATATCCGACTTCT
Source organism: Treponema sp. (assembly GCA_017525605.1). Taxonomy (GTDB): domain Bacteria; phylum Spirochaetota; class Spirochaetia; order Treponematales; family Treponemataceae; genus Treponema_D. The sequence goes on from JAFXSM010000002.1 coordinate 64,628, forward strand.
TCTTGGGCACGCTTCCAGTTTTCTGTCGAGAATGTGTACAAAGTGATGTATTTCACACCTAAAGCGGCGGCGGCGGCGACAATTTTCTTTGCCGAGGTAAGCCCCTCTTTGTGGCCTGCTGTTCTCGGCAATCCTCTTTGCTTAGCCCAGCGGCCGTTCCCGTCCATTATTATTCCGATGTGGGCGGGAACGCCATAGGCTTTCAACTCTTCAATTGTCTGTGAATTTGATTGAGTTATCGAGTTATCCATTTGTTTTATGCAAGAATTTCCTTTTCTTTTGCATCCAATGCCTTGTCGATTTCTGCAATGTATTTGTCAGTCAATTTCTGAAGATTGTCAGTCTCTTTTTTCAACTGGTCTTCTGTGATTTCGCTAGCTTTCTGCTGTTTTTTCAAATCATCGTTTCCATCACGGCGAACGTTTCTGATGGCAGTCTTGTACTGCTCCGAAAGTGTCTTAGCCTGTTTTACAAGCTCCTTTCTTCTGTCGGCTGTCAATGCAGGAATCGCGATTCTGATAACTTTTCCGTCGTTTGAAGGATTGAGTCCCAAATCTGCAATCTGAATAGCCTTTTCGATTTCAGAAATCAAAGATTTATCAAACGGTGCCAAAACTACGGTGCGTGCATCAGGAATCGAAATTGTCGCAACCTGATTCAGCGGAGTTTTTGTTCCGTAATAGTCAACACGAACTTTGTCAAAAATAGAAGCAGAAGCACGTCCTGTTCTGATTGTGTTGAGAGCATCTTTGAACGATGCGAGAGATTTTTCCATGTGTGATGTAGCGTCAAATGCCATGATTTACTCCTAAAAACAAACTAGCAAAATATAGAATTAAAAAAGCGGTCGGAATTCAGTGAACTCAGACCGCTTCTGTAGTTACCTCTGCGGAATATTATACTCCGCCGATGAGGTTCTTAACAGAGTTATTTTCCAAGTACGAAGAGTGAAATCTTGCCAAATGAAAGCTTTGCACCGACAGATTTTCCAACTTCTTCGAGTTTCTTAGAAACAGTAACTTTGTCATCTTTTACGAAAGCCTGATCTACGAAGCAGCTCTCAGCAATGAGCTTGTTGATTTTACCCTGAAGGATTCCTGCTTTAACGTTCTCAGGTTTTGAAGCCATCTTCTCGTCAGCAGCCATCTGCGCAGTGAAGATTTCCTTCTGCTCGTCGATGAAGCTCTGTGGGACGTCTTCTTTTGTTGTGTAAGCAGGTGTGAATGCTGCAAGGTGGAGACAGCAGTCTTTTGCGAAAACTTTTACTTCGTCAGCAGTTGAGCCTTCAACAACGACAACTGCACCAGTCTTGTTGTCAGAGTGTACATAAGTACCAGCAACTGCATTCTCAGGAAGCTCGATGAAAGCTGCGCGGCGAACTGAAATGTTCTCGCGGAACTTAATCAAAACTGCGTCGATGAGAGCCTTGTGCTCGTCGTTGATTTCAGAATTTCCGCTCTTGAGAGTAACTTCTGCAGCCTTCTCTGCAACTGCGATGAAATCTGGGTTATTTGCAACGAAGTCTGTTTCACAAACAACTTCGACCATTGCAACTTTGTTGCCATCCTGCTTGATAACGACACGACCTTCACCAGCGGCACGGTCAGTGCGTTTTGCCATAGCAGCGAGTCCTCTCTCTTTCAAGAGTTTCTCTGCCTCGGCGATGTTTCCGTCTGTTTCCTGAAGCGCTTTTTTGCAATCGAGCATTCCTGCTCCAGTTGCTTCGCGCAATGATTTTACATCAGCGGCACTAAAAGCCATTTTTGTCTCCTATAAAGTCTGCTCGAAAACTTCAAGAAAACTTGTTCTGAAGCTTAAAGTTCAGGACAAGTTTATTTAATTCGAGCAAACTTAATTCACTTATTTTGTGAATTTTTCCTCGTAATCAACGATATCTGAATCTTCGTTCTTGTTGTTCTTGTCATCAGCAGATGGTGTGTAGTTGCTGTAATCAACCTCAACATCCTCTTCTTTTGTAGAAGCATCTGTAACGACCTCTTCCTCGTCGCCGAGAGTCTCTATGACTTTGAGGCCCTGCTCGTTGTCAGCTTCGAGAACTGCATTTGCGATTACAGAAGTGAAGAGAGAGATTGCGCGGATTGCGTCATCGTTTCCTGGGATAGGGTATGTGATTCCCTCTGGGTTACAGTTTGTATCAACAACTGCAACTACTGGAATCTTCATTCTGATAGCTTCTGCAACAGCGTTCTGCTCTTTGTGTGTGTCGATGATGAAGATAACTCCTGGGAGCTCTTTCATGTCTTTCACGCCGCCGAGGTTCTTCTCAAGCTTAGCCTTTTCCTTCTGAAGGCCAGCAACCTCTTTCTTTGTGAGTTCGTTGAAAGTTCCGTCAACTTCCATCTTCTCGATTTTCTTAAGTCTCTGGAGTGATTTTTTGATTGTAGAGAAGTTTGTAAGCATACCACCAAGCCAGCGGTTGTTTACATAATACATTCCGCAGCGCTCAGCTTCTTTCTGAATTGCCTGCTGTGCCTGCTTTTTTGTTCCTACGAAAAGAACTGATTTTCCAGAAGAAACAATTTTGCGAACAGCTTCATATGAATCTTTGATAGCTGCAATTGTTTTCTGCAAGTCGATAATGTGAATTCCATTGCGCTCTGCGAAGATATACTTCTTCATGCGTGGATCCCAACGTTTTACCTGATGTCCGAAATGAACTCCAGACTCAAGCAAATTCTTCATGGTTACTACTGCCATAACCATCTCCTTCACAGGAAGACTTTGATTTTCTAGTCTTCCGCCAATCTCTGTTTCTCGCGATTCCTAAGAATCCGGAAAATTTCGACGACAAAATCCAGCCAACAGCCTTCTTTTGACACCGACAGCAACTCTGAATCAAAACTCAAAGTGCTGTTCTGACAACATATCATAAACTTTTTCGATTGGCAAGCCTACGACATTGCTGTATGACCCTTCGATTTTTTCTATAAAACAAGCTGAGAAACCTTGTATTTTGTAGCCGCCTGCCGCATCTTTCCATTCGTTTTTCGAGAGGCAGAAATCGATATCGTGACTAGTCATTTTTTTAAATTTTACGTTCGTCACTACTGCTTCGGATTTCAATAAGCCATTTTTTCTGTTGTACAATGCGACTCCGGTCACGACGCTCTGAGTTTTTCCTTGAAAGAGAGAAATAAAACTTTTTGCCTCGTCGATGCCGCGCGGTTTTCCGTACACTTTTCCGTCAAAGACGATTGCGGTGTCCGCAGCCAGCACAAAATTTGCAGTCTCGTCAGAATTTAGCTGACGGATGATGGCTTTTGCTTTTTTTTCGGCAATGAGCAGCGGTGCATCCATCGCTCGAATTTCTGCGGGCACAGATTCGTCGCAGTTTGCTGGAATCACTTTGAACTGAATCTGCATTGTTTCCAAAAGTTCTTTTCTTCTTGGGGAAGATGACGCTAGTATAATTGAATCCATAAAATTTATTGACAATCGTTATTTTAAAAGTATTATTAGAAGCACTTTTTGAGAGATTAGCTCAATTGGATAGAGCGTTGGCCTCCGGAGCCGAAGGTTGCGTGTTCGATTCACGTATCTCTCATTTTTTATTCAAAACAAACATCTTCATAGAAACAAAAAAAGCAGAGCTTAAAAACTCTGCTTTTTTATTTTGTTCTTACTGGAAAGCTAGGAATTATTTTCCGTCTGATGAAGAAGATGAAGAAGAAGACTGGAGTTTCTTCAACAACTCAAGTGCTCTCTGTCTTACTGGTGTTACATATCTGTAGTCGCCAGCAATCTTCGCAACTTCGTTGATCATGTCTTTTTTGTCTTCTGTTGAATCAGCGAGCTTTGTGAAAGCTTCGATTACTTCCGATGCCAAGCTGCTTGTTGGGTTCAGGATTCTGTTTCCTTTGTTTGCCCATGCGATTGTGTTAACGACCTCGTCATTGTCGTTTATTCCGATGTCGCCAAGAGAAGCGACTGCTGAAGAGAGAACCATAGGCTCGTTGTCGTTGAGGGCAACTTTTACAAGAATCTGCTTAGCTTCTTCTGTCGCAACTTTTCCGAGCAACTTGCAAGCCTTTGCGCGGATGTCCGGGTAGTTGTTCATCAAGCGTCCGTTTGTTCTTGACTGTGATGTGATTCCTTCTCCGGCAAGCTGATCCAGCGCCCTCACCATGTCTGGAGATGTGCGTCCGCCGTTAACAGCTTCCTCAAGGTACTGCAATGCAACAAGCTTATTGTCGCGCTCTTCCGAGTTTGCCAACTCAGTGATGACAACATCCTCTACTGTGCTGAGGTAGTCGCTATCAACGCTTTTTTCTGATTTACTCTGTGCAACCGCACTGAAAGTTACGAGCAAAGCGCAAATTACGCCTGCTGTCTTTTTCAAAGATTTCATAAAAATCCTCCTAGATTTTTTTCTTAAATATGTTAAGTATAAGGTAACACCTTATAAAAAGCAACTTTATTTTAATGAAATGCTACTCGCTGAGCGAAGGAATATGCAGCATCCATTTTCCGTTCACCTTGTTGAAGTAGTAGTAAACATAATCGGCATCTTCTTTCACTTCGATTGCCTTTACATACTTATCGGAAATGTAGCGGATTTCTGTTATAGACCGGTTCTGACGTGCCGGAATGAAAATATATTTGAAATAATCTTCCAGCGTGCGAAGCTGAATCCCTTTTATCGGAAGCCGTGACTGTGCTTTTTTCAGATTTCCTGATTGTTTCCAATATGAGACCGATTCCGAATCCAGAAGGTTCACCCACGACTGGAAATCTTTCTTTGCCATTATCGTGGAAAGTTTGTCGATTATTCCGAGAATCTCTTTTTTGTCTTCGACAAATTCATCTCTTGTTACGGCGATGTCACCTACAGAGCGTGCGTATTCCTCGTCGATTTCTGACTTCTCCTCGACATTTGGTTTTGGCTCTTCCTTTTTCTCTGGCTCTGGATTTTTTATAGGTTCTGGTTCTTTTTTCGGAGGTTCTTCCTTTTTTGGCGTTTCCTCAATTATTTTCTCAGGAATCTTTTCAGGTTCCTCAATCTTTTTTGGTTCTTCAATTTTTGCGGGTGGTTCTTCGGCAAGGACTTTAGGCTCCGGCTGCTGAATTTCTTCCTGCTGAATTTCTGCTGTTTCGGCGGAATCAGGTTTCTTTGTGCAGGAAGCAAATAGGACTGATGAAATTAAGATAAAATTCAATATTTTTTTCATACGTATAAAATATATCACTTGTTACATTCAGTCAAATGTGCTAGCGTTCACGCATGTCAAAAGCGATTTTTCCGGGGTCGTTCGACCCTATGACGTACGGTCATCTGAATATAATAGAGCGTGCCAGCAAGATTTTCGATGAAGTTGACGTGGTTGTCGCCCACAATATCAACAAAAAATATATGTTCAGTGCGGAAGAGCGGCTGAACATGGTGAAAGAGCTTACGAAATGCTACAAAAACGTCACGGCGCACATATCCGAGAAACTCATAGTTGAATACGCAAAGGAGAACGGAGCGAATGTTCTTCTCCGCGGCATCCGAAATTCAATTGATTTTGCATACGAATTCGATTTGTCGCTGATGAATAAAAAGCTGAATTCCGACATGGAGACAGTGTTCATTCCGACCGAGCAGAAATTTCTTACGATAAAATCAAGCGCGATAAAAGAACTTGCGTCATTCGGCGGGAACATATCTGAAATGGTGCCGGAAATCGTTGTGGAAGCGATGAAGGCAAAGATGATGTGATTTCATCTGTTTGTTTTTTTTGTGTTTTTTAAGTTCGTTGTGCAAATCTGACAAACTGAATTATTGACAACAAATCAAAATCTGTTATACGATAACGTTCATTGTTATTAACAAACAAATTATTTAGTGAGGTTAAATAAATGGCAGTACCTAGAGCGAAAACTTCAAAAGCTCGCACTCGCAGACGTCGCGGTGTAAATATGCATCTTGTGGCTCCACACTTGGTCGCTTGCTCAAATTGCAGCAATCTTATTCTTCAGCACCATGTTTGCCCAAAATGCGGTTATTACAATGGTCGTCAGGTAATTACTCCTGAGAACAACGGCTAGTACAATAACAACCAAATATCAAAACGGTTGACTTCTGAAAAATGATGTCAACCGCAAGTCAAGGAGTTTTATTATGACTGATGAAGAATTGTTTGGAAAAATCCAGAATCTTATTGCAGAAAAATTGGAGAAAGATCCAAGTGAAATCAAGAAGGAATCTACATTCCGTGGAGACCTCGGAGCTGATTCCCTTGATACATACGAGCTTGTATACTCAATCGAAGAGAATCTCGGCGTAAAGATTCCAGATGAGAAAGCTAACGAATTCGAAACAGTCGGAGACGCATTCGACTTCATCAAATCAGCACAGGCTTAATTTTAGGCATCTGATTTTTTGTAATACACAGGTCATCAAGTTCTGATTTCCTGTGTTTTTTATTTTTAAAGCAAATAGACAAAAATATGTTCTTTTCGAATAGAAATATCACATCCGAACGTATAAATTCCCTAAAAAAATTCTGCAACAAACTTTCGATTCATTTTAATGATATCGAATTGCTGGATTTGGCGTTTCATCATCGCTCTTATTCGAACGAAAGCGAAAAATTTCAGCATCTGAACAATGAGCGGCTGGAATTTCTTGGTGACAGTGTGCTTGGAATGTCCACCGCAACATTCCTCTACAAGACGTTGCCTGAAAGCCCCGAAGGTGACTTGGCGCGGATAAAAAGCGTCGTTGTCAGCGAGGAGACGCTCGCCCCGATTGCGCTGAAAATCGGAATAGACAAGATGCTCGTTCTCGGAAAAGGCGAGGAGCTTAGCGGCGGAAGAAAAAAGAAGGCTATTTTGGCTGATGCTGTGGAGGCACTTTTCGGCGCATATTATCTTGACAAGGGGTATGAGGACGCGCAGAAACTCGTGTTGTCTTTCATTGCTCCTGAAATCAAGAAAGTCCTTGAGAACAAAGGTCACAAAGATTACAAAACGCTTCTTCAGGAGTGGTACCAGAAAAAATACAAGGAATGCCCTCGCTATGAGCTTGTGAAAAACACCGGGCCTGAGCATGACAAAATTTTCTGGGTGACAGTTCACCTCGGAGAAGTCAGTTTTGGTCCTGAAAAAGGCAAAAGCAAGAAAGATGCCGAACAGAATGTTGCAAAATTGGCATACGAAGAATTGACAGCAAATAAATAAATTTGATATATTCGAAAAATACTACTCTTGTGGTGTTGTCTTGATTGGTAACGGTGAGGGAATGATACAGCACTTTTTTGTGTATGTAGTGCTGACCGGCTTTTCTACAACATCGGGCAAGAAATTAAGGAGTTTTTTATGAAAAACGGTATTCATCCAGAGTACAAAATGACAAAAATCACTTGCGTTTGTGGCAACGTCATCGAGACACGTTCTACAGTTGAGAACATCAACGTTGAAATCTGCTCTGCTTGCCATCCATTCTTCACTGGAAAACAGAAGTTGGTTGACACAGCAGGTCGTATCGATCGCTTCAACAAACGTTTCGGAATTAAGTCTGCAGAGTAAGAGCAATCAAATTTTTCAGACAAAAATCCCCCGACGATTTTTATATCGCTGGGGGATTTTTTTTGTCTTTTAGGCAATGCGATTGAGAAAAAACATTGCCGTATGAATTTTATTTTTCTATTTGAATTTTCCACAGTCTGTGCGGCTTTTGATTTCTGAAATCTTCCGGTATGGATTCTTCCGTCATGTCCGTTATTTCAAATGATTTTCCTTCTATCTGTTCTGGAAGTTTTGCGGAATCGAAAATCAATCTTTTTGAATTTGTCGAGAAATACAGAGTTCCGCTCGGTTTCAGGAGTTTCATGCATTTTGTGACGAGTTCCGACCAGTCGCGGTTGATGTCGAGAGTGTTTTCGGTCGATTTCGAATTCGAAAAAGTCGGTGGGTCAAGGATTATGACATCGAACCTGTTTGCCCGAGTCTCGGAAGGAACTTCGGCAAGGCACTGGTTCAAAAATCCGCCGACATCGCCTCTGTGGAATATGAATTTGCTGTCGTCGGGATTGAAATCGTTCAGCGCGAAATTGTGCTTTGCCCACGAGATGTATGTGTTGCTCAAATCTACGGACGTTACAGTTTTCGGTTTTCCTTCGGCGGAATAAACGGAGAAGCTTCCCGTGTAACAGAAAAGATTCAGCACGTCTTTTCCGGCGACGTTTTTTCTGACGACGGAGCGGAGCGGGCGATGGTCGAGGAAAAGCCCTGTGTCAAGGTAGTCGCTTAAGTTGACTTTGAAAAGCTGGCCGCCTTCCTGCACAGTTCCTTCGATTACAGTTTTTGATTCGATTTTTTCGTACTGATTTTCACCTTTCTGCTTTTTTCGAAGTTTCGTTATCACATGGTTTCGAGGAATTCCTGTCGTCTTTGCAGCCGCGTCCGCCATTGCAGAAAGCCATACGGATTCCGCATCCTCGTCTTTTTCGTATGGGCGTTCATAAAGATAGAGATGGATGTACTGCCTGAGCGATTTTTCTTTCAATGTCGCCGCGTCGTTTTCTGATATTTTCACGTCTTCCGCGTGCATGAATTTTGCGCATTCGAATTTGTCCTCGATGTCATGCGGAATGAATTCGTAAAGGTCAACTGCAAGCGGAATTTCCGGGATGTCGCGGTCATACAGCCTGTAGCAAGTCACTCGCTCTTTTCGTGCCCATTTCCTGAGCGTTTTGTATTTTTTCGCAAGGCGGTTCGAAAAAATTTGTGCCTGATATTCATTTTGGTCCTGAGAATTCTTGTTCATTTATGTTTTTCCCCAACAACAAACCTGTGCGGCAAGGATATTTCCGGACAGGTTCAATCTTTTCTTTACCTAATGATTTGCAAAAGAAAGAAAAATGTTTTATAGTCATAACATCTTATCAAAAAAAATCCACAAAATACTGATTTTAGAAAAATATTTGAGAGCTATCGGTTCTGTTTTGTTCATCTGTTCGATTTTATTTAGGTGAAAAAGGGCTTTTGAGAATAAGCTGACCGGTTCGATATCACTGTTTTTACTTAATAAATTCATCTAATTCGGGAAAAAATATGAATTATTCAGAAATTAATTTAAATGAAAAAATCCAAAAAGGACTTTCAGCCGCTGGATATGTGACTTGCACTCCAGTTCAGGAGCAGGTTCTCCAGGCATCTTTGGACGGCTCGGACTTGTATGTCCAGTCTCAGACAGGAACCGGAAAAACGGCAGCCTATCTTGTTTCGATAATGCAGGAACTTCTTGCGTCGCAGGAGAAAAAGACTGCGCTGGTGATGGTTCCTACAAGGGAGCTTGCGACGCAAGTTGAGGACGAGGCAAAGAAACTCGGAAAATTCACTGAGCTTCGTTTTGCGAGTTTCTTCGGCGGCGTAGGGTACGAAAAGCAGGTTGCCGCGTTGAAGAAAGGCGTTGACGTGATAATCGGAACTCCTGGACGGGTGATTGACCTTCAGGAGAGCGGCCAGATGGACTTGAGCAGCGTTGCTTTCCTTGCGATTGACGAAGCTGACAGAATGTTCGACATGGGCTTCTATCCTGACTTACGAAAACTTATAAAGGTGTTGCCGACAAGCGAAAACAGGCAAACGATGCTGTTTTCCGCGACACTTAACCTGAACGTAAAAAATCTTGCTTACGAATACACGAAATCCCCTAAAGAAATAACAATAGAAGCTGAAAACATCACGGTTGACGAAATCGACCAGGTTCTTATGCATGTTTCAAGCGACGACAAGAACAGGCTTTTGATTGGAATCATACAGCGCGAGAAGCCTGAAAGCCTGATAATCTTCTGCAACACAAAGAAAATGTGCGAAATAATCTCAAAGAGACTGAAAATCAACGGAATTGAGAACGAATTCATAATCGGGGATTTGCCGCAGAAAAAACGCCAGCGGATAATGAGCGACTTCAAATACGGAAAGGTCAAGTGCCTTATCGCGACTGACGTTGCGGCGCGCGGAATCGACGTTAACGACCTTGCGATGGTCATAAACTACGATTTGCCGAACGAGGCCGAGAACTACGTCCACAGAATCGGAAGAACAGCACGTGCTGGAAAGACCGGAAAGGCGTATTCGTTCTGCACTGATGCGACTGAGGATTCTTTCAATCTTATGGGAATCGAAAGCTACATCGAGAAGAAAATTCCGTTTGTCGTAGCTGTCGAAGAGGACTTTGCCGAGGACAAATCGCGCGAGGTCTGGATAAAAACTGGGGACTGGCGCGAGGAGAACGAGCCTGATTACGGAGAGCGAAAATCCGAGCAGGGAAGAAAATCCGGCAAAAAGAGAAAGTCTGCTAGGAAAGACAGGTCCGACAGAAAATCCGATTCGAAGATTTCCGACGAGGAACTGCTCAAAATGGCGAACATGTCGTTTGAGGAGCGCATGAAATTCTACAAGGAAAAATACGCTTCAATCGCAAATGCCGAAAACACAAAGAAATCGAAGAACAAAAAGCGGCGCGACAAAAAGTCAGAAAATCAGAGTGTCCAGAACAACCAGAAAAATCAAAATAAGGAAAAAATTCAGCAGCCTGAAAAACGCGAGGAGCTGCAGAAGAAAAATCCTAATCCTAAGAAGAAATCTGGAAATCGCGTCAGGAAAAATCTGAAACAGAAGGATTTCGGAAACAAAAAACAGAACAAGCCGGCAGAAAATAAAAGCATTTTTGCAAAGATAAAATCTTTCTTCACAAAAAGATAAAACTTTGCGGGAATTCTGTTTCTGAAAAAAACAAACAAACGATTTTGACAAAAAATTATAGACAATATTTTTAATATTTTATTTAAGGAAGAAAAAATGATTACAGTATCTGACGTATCACTGCATTTCAGCGAAAAGCCGCTTTTCAAAGATGTCAATTTGAAATTCACTGCGGGAAACTGTTACGGAATCATCGGCGCGAACGGTGCCGGAAAATCTACATTCCTCAAGGTTCTTTCGGGCGAGATTGAGCACGACACGGGCGACATTTTCATGACTCCGGGCGAGCGAATGGCGGTACTCAGCCAGAACCACTTCGCATTCGATGAATTCAGCGTAAAGGAAACTGTCCTGCAGGGATATCCTAAGCTTTATGAAGTTTCGAAAGAGCGCGATGCGATTTATTCGAAAGCTGATTTTACGGAAGAGGACGGAATCCGTTCTTCCGAGCTTGAGGCTGAATACGGCGAGCTTGGCGGATACGAATCTGAAAACACAATCGAGCAGATGCTTTCTGGTCTCGGACTTGAGGAAAAATTCCACGACAAAATGATGAGCGAGCTTGATGAGTCTCAGAAAGTCCGCGTTCTGCTTGCAAGGGCTTTGTACGGAAACCCGGACATTCTTCTCCTCGATGAGCCTACGAACGGTCTCGATTTGGAGTCGATAAACTGGCTCGAAGACTTCTTGCTCGACTTTCCGAACACCGTTATTGTCGTTTCGCACGACAGGCACTTCTTGAACACTGTTTGTACAGTCACTTGCGACATCGACTTCGGAAAAATCACCCAGTTTGCAGGAAACTATGATTTCTGGTATCAGATGAGCCAGATTTTGCAGAAGCAGGCAAAGGACCAGAAGAAGAAGAACGAAGAGAAGGCAAAGGACCTCAAGGAATTCATCCAGAGGTTCGCTTCGAACGCGGCAAAATCAAAGCAGGCTACATCAAGAAAGAAGATTCTCGACAAACTGGAACTTGACGATTTGCCAGTCACAAGCAGAAAATTCCCTTATGTGCATTTCGGAATCGACAGGACAATCGGAAACAACGTTCTCGAATGCAAAAAACTCAATTCTAAGGACGAGGACGGAGTTCAGCTTCTCAAGGATTTCGATTTGAAAATCAACAGGACTGACAAAGTTGCGTTTGTCGGCGTAGAGCACAACACCATTTCGTCGCTCTTCGACATAATCGCAGGAGAGGCAAAGGCTGACTCGGGAGAATTCTTCTGGGGACAGACGACGAGCTTCACTTACATTGCGCGCGACAACAACAAATATTTCGACAATGACATGAACATCACGGAATGGCTCAAGCAGTATTCGAAAGAGCAGGACGACGCGTATGTCCGCGGATTCCTCGGAAGAATGCTCTTCTCCGGCGACGAGTCCCTGAAAAAGGTGAAGGTTTTGTCGGGAGGAGAAAAAGTCCGCTGTATGCTTTCGAAAATGATGCTTACGAATGCGAACGTCCTCATTCTTGACGACCCTACGAACCATCTCGACCTTGAGGCGATTGAGTCTCTGAACCAGGCTCTCGTCAATTTCCCTGGTGTCATCTTGTTCACGAGCCACGACCATGAATTCATCCAGACAATCGCAAACAGAATCATCGAAATTACACCGAACGGCGTAATCGACAGGATGATGCCGTTTGATGATTACATGGCAGACGACCAGATAAAAGAACTGCGAAAAGAGTATTACAAAGATTCTGACAGAAGAATCAAATTTTGATTGGACAATGGAGTTGGAAAATGCCAAGGATTGCAAAGAAAAAGGATGTATCAACGGAAGACGCGATTTTGGGAAACGAAATTTCCCAGGAAAGCGTGAATGTTGCGGAGAATCCAAAATTGGATGAGAACCCAGCTGCAAATTCTTCCGTCGAAAATGCCGAAGGCGCAGCTGAGAATCCAGTTGCTGAAGAAAAACCGAAAAGAATCGTTCGCACAAGAAGAAAGATTGCTATAAAAGAAAAAACTGAAGATGAGTCTCCAGTTTCGGCTTCTGAAACAGCAGAGCATCCGGCCACAGAACCTGTAGCTGACAATGCCCCGCAAAGTGAGGGCGTTTCAGATTCTTCTTCAACAGCTGCTTCTTCATCAGATGTAAAAACTTCGGATGAAAGCGCGACAGAATCAGCTTCGGCTGTAACTTCCGAGAACGCTTCGGCAGCTACGGAAAATGCGGGCGCGGCTTCGGCAGAGCAGGCGGGGAGCAATACAGTGCCTGCACATCAGTATCAGGGCATCCGGCAGAACAACCGATGGAACAGAAACAACCGCCAGAACAACCGCGATAACCGTGACAACCGCGACGGAGAGCGCATGGGACGCAACCAGCGTTACGGAAACAGAAGGAACAACTACAGGCAGAACAATTACGACAAGAAAGTCGAGGAGCTTTTGCAACTGGAAGCTCAGCAGGCTGAACTTGACGCGATGAACGAGAACAAGCCGAGGCTTCTTATCAACGACCTTACGAAGATGAGCATGGCGGAGCTCCGCAACCTCGCGCTCGAATACGGCTGCCTTGAAGAAGACCTTCCGGCAATGAAAAAGCAGGAGCTGATTTACGTCATTCTTCGCTCGCACACCGACCGCGGCGGAATCATCTTTGCGTCGGGCGCGCTTGAGATTCTTCCTGACGGGTACGGGTTTTTGAGAAACCCGCAGAACAGCTATCTTGCAGGCCCGGACGACATCTACATTTCTCCGAGCCAAATCAGGCTTTTCAACTTGAAGACAGGCGACACGATTTACGGTCAGACGAGAAGCCCGAAAGAGGGAGAGAGATTCTTCGCGCTTTTGAGAATCGAGACCGTGAACTTTGATGAGCCGAGAGTCGCGCAGACGAGAATTCCGTTTGAGAACCTGACTCCGCTTTATCCGAAAAGCCAGCTCATGCTTGAGACTACGGCGACAGAATACAGCACGCGCGTCGTCGATTTGTTCGCGCCAATCGGAAAAGGACAGCGACTTCTTATCGTTGCTCCGCCGAAAGCCGGAAAGACGACGCTCATGCAGAAAATTGCGAATGCAATCACGGCGAACAACCCGAACGTGTATCTGATTGTGCTTCTCATCGACGAGCGGCCGGAGGAAGTCACCGAGATGGAGCGTTCGATTCAGGCGGAGGTCGTTTCGTCAACGTTCGACGAGCAGGCAACTCGCCATGTTCAGGTTGCTGAGATGGTTCTGGAGAAGGCAAAGCGTCTTGTCGAGCATAAGCGCGATGTCGTAATCTTCCTCGATTCAATTACGCGACTTGCGAGGGCGTACAACCAGACGGTGCCGACATCGGGAAAAGTCCTTTCAGGCGGTGTCGATTCCAACGCGCTCCACAAGCCGAAGAGATTCTTCGGTGCGGCAAGGAACGTCGAGGAGGGCGGCTCCCTGACAATCATTTCGACGGCGTTGATTGACACTGGAAGCCGAATGGACGAGGTAATCTTCGAGGAATTCAAGGGAACCGGAAACAGCGAAATCGACCTTGACAGAAAGCTTGCCGAAAAGAGAATCTTCCCTGCAATCAACATCAAGAAAACGGGAACGCGAAAAGAGGAGCTTCTTCTTCCAGAGGACACTCTCCAGCGAATTTGGTTCCTCCGCAACAGCCTGAACGGAATGGAAGATGTCGAGATGACCGAGACCATTTTGGACACGATGAAGAAGACACGCAACAACGAGGCATTCTTGTCGCTCATAAACATTCAGAGCGAGAAGTAACTGACATCGATGTAAATTCCAAAAATCCTTATAAAACCATTGAATTTCTAGTATGAGCCGGAAATTCAATGGTTTTTCTTTTTAAAGCAAAAAAAATCACGAAAAACGAAAAAAATCCTAAAGTTTTTGCAAAATGAAAATTTGCAAAGCTGAAAAAGCAATGTTAGACTATTTATAATTCATTTAATAATCAGAATCCTAAAAAGATTGATAATTTTATGCCGTAGTTTTCGAAAGGCAGGCACAATAGTGAAAAAACGTATATATAGCAAAGCAGAAATCAAATTTATAGAGAAAAGTCCGATTCCTATTATCATTTTCAGACGTGTTGACGCAAAAATAACTGTTTTTGCTGTGTCCGATGGCTTTGTCGAGACTTTTGAATTTTTGGATCGTTATGAAGTTTTCAAAATACTGGATTCGGATTTTTACAATGGTATTCATCCCGATGATGTTGCGACAGTGAAAGCCAGCTTTTCTTATTTTGTCAATGATGTAAGAGATTTTGATGAAAGCTACAGGGTTCGTATCAGAGGTCCTTTTCATATTGTCCACGCATTTGCCTCTAAATTTTCTATTGAAGCCGAAAAAGATGAGTTCATCGAAATCTGGTACACGTATGAAGGTGTGTGCGAATCCGATTTTCTTTTCGATGCCGCAACGAACATGCGGAATTATAATATGAAAGTTGAAATCCGCTCTATCGAAAACAAGCTCGCTGTCGATGAATTGACCGGGCTTCCAACTCTTTCACGGTTTTTAAAACTTGCGGAAGACGGCAGAATCAGAATGAAGGAGCAGGGGAAAGACCCCGCGCTTGTTTTCTTCAATTTGAACGACATGAAAAGCTACAACATGAAATACGGCATGGGGGAAGGCGACAGGCTTTTGCGCGAAGTTGCAGGTCTTCTTGCCAAGCATTTCTATTCCGAAAACTGCAGCCGTTTTGCAAATGACAATTTTGCCGCGTTCACCGATGCTGCTTCCGTTGAAAAAGAAATTGAGAGTTTTTTTGAAGACTGCCGTCACATTATGAACGGAAAAACTCTGCCTATCCGGGCTGGCGTTTATCTTGACAGTCTTGGCGATGTCTGTGCCAGCACCGCATGCGACCTTGCGAAACTTGCAAGCGACGATGACCGCAATGTGTACATCTCGCATTTCAATTATTTTGACAAGGCAATGCTCGATTCGTTCAACAAGCGGCAGTACATAATCGACAACATCGACAATGCTATAAAAGAGGACTGGATTGAAGTCTACTATCAGCCGATAATCCGCACCGCAAACGGAAGGGTCTGCGATGAGGAGGCTCTTGCACGCTGGGAGGATCCTCAGAACGGTTTCATGTCCCCTGCCGATTTCGTTCCGATACTCGAAAGCACCAAGCTCATTTACAAGCTCGACCTTTACATAGTCGAAAAAATTCTTGAGAAGATAAAAGAGCAGCAGTCGCTCGGTATTTTTGTCGTGCCGATTTCTGTCAATCTTTCGCGCTCGGATTTTGAAGTCTGCGATATCGTTGAGGAAGTCCGTAGGCGTGTTGACGAATCCGGTGTTGGAAGGGACAAACTGACCATAGAAATCACGGAGAGCATCGTCGGGAAAAATCTGAAATTCATGAAAAATCAGATTGCCCGTTTCAAGTCGCTCGGATTTTCAGTCTGGATGGATGATTATGGAAGCGGATAGTCCTCGCCGGAACTTCTGGAGCAGATTTCGTTCGACCTTCTGAAATTCGACATGCTTTTTGTGAAAAATTCGCAGGCAAGCGAGAAAAGCAGGATAATCCTGACGGAGCAGATAAAAATGGCTGTCGCTCTCGGAATCGAAACTGTCGCGGAAGGAGTCGAGTCTGACGCGCAGGCTGATTTTCTTACGGAGGTCGGCTGCACGAAGCTTCAGGGATACAAATACTGCAGGCCGATTACGAAAGAGCAGATTTTCGAAAGGTACAAGAGCGGCAAGCAGATTGGGTTCGAAAATCCCGAGGAAACCGAATATTACAAGTCACTCGGACGCATCAACCTTTATGATGCCGCGATAAGCCTCGAAAGCGACTGCGATGATTTGACGAGCTACTTCAACACGATGCCGATGGCGATTCTGGAAATCAGCGGCGACAATCTTCACATCGTAAGGGGGAACAAGACATTCCGGGAATTCTCCGAGCAGCATTATCCGCTAATTAGGACGCGCAAAGATTTCAGGTATGAGGATTTTCCGACTACGCTCGAGAAGAGCATATTCAATAAAATCGTTCACTGCGCACAGACCGGGCAGCAGCAGATGATTAGCGAATACACGCCCAGCGGATTTTCATTTCAGATTATGCTGCGCCGTGTCAGCGTGAATCCTCTGAAAAAAATATCCGCGGTGTCGCTCGTCCTGCTCAGTTTCTCGAAAAAAGATTTCATAAAAGAGGGGCTTGACTACAATTTCATCGCAAAAGCTTTGTCCGCAGACTATATCAACCTTTATTATTTCAACAAGGCGACTGGATATTTTATCGAGTATGTCTCCGAATGCAGAAGCGAGAATTTGGTGGTAGAACAGTATGGCGACGATTTTTTCACGAATATCAGGGCAAAAGCACTTAAGGAACTGTACAAACCTGACCAAAAAGAGTTCCTAGAGCGGTTCACGATGGACAACATTTCCAGTGAAATCGCCCAATGCGGAACGTTCTCGCTTACATACAGGCGGCTTTTCAACGGCGAGCCTATCTATGTGAGCATGAAAATCGCGAAGCTTGCGGCGGATTCGAATCAGTTCATAATCGGAATAAGCAACGTTGACGCGCAGATGAAATTCAACAAGATGATGGACAGGGTTCGGGACGAGCATCTTGCATATAAAAGGATTTCCGCGCTGTCGGGGGATTACATCTGCATCTATATCATAGACCCGAATAACGGCCATTTTACGGAATTCGCATCGAATCCGGATTTCGCGAAGCTCGGATTGAGCACTGTCGGCTACGATTTCTTCACTATTTCCAGGAAAGAGAGCTACAGATGTATTTGCAAGGACGACGTTGCCTATTTCCTTGAGAATTTCACGCTAGATAACATAATCGACACAATCCGAAGGAAAGGGTTGTTCGAGCTGAAATACAGGCTGCTTCTGAATGAACAGCCGACATATGTTCGAATGAGGGCGGCTCTGATAAACGAAGACGATAAAACCCAGATGATTCTCGGACTCGTGAACATCGATGCGCAGATAAAGCGCGACCGCGAGTATGCGCACAATCTGTCGGTCGCACAAAACAGGGCGAACATTGACGTGCTTACTGGAACCGGAAACAAATACGCGTACACCGACATGGAAAAGCGAATCGACCATCTGATAGAAATCGGAAAAGCCCCGGAATTTGCGATTGTCGTCTGCGACCTGAACGATTTGAAGAACATAAACGACTCGAAAGGGCATCTTGCCGGAGATGAGTACATTGTTGGCGGCTACGAGATGATTTGCGAGGTCTTCATACACAGTCCCGTTTTCAGGATTGGCGGTGACGAATTTGCGATTGTCGTCCAGGGCGGCGACTACGGCGTGGTGGAATCTTTGATGAAGGATATGCAGAAAAAGAACGAATCCAACAGAAGTGCAGGCGGTGTCGTCGTCGCCAGCGGAATGTCAAAGTTCGACGCTGACAGGTGCGTTGCCGACGTTTTCGACCGCGCCGACAAAGAGATGTACAAAAACAAAAGCGCATTGAAAAAATAGCTGAAAAAAATGTGCCACTTCGGCTGCATAATGAGAATTGCCGAAGTGATTTTTTTTCGCTGAAAATCCATTCACTAAGAAATTTGACACAACAATCCCACAGGCTGAATTTTTCGTTCAGCCTGTTTTTTTTTGCTTTTATAACCTATACATTTTATAAGAAATAAAAATACGACATTGTAATAAAAATATAGTGATTGACTAAAATTGATTATTGAGATTTATATAAATACAGCGCATAAAACCCTTATTTTATCAGTACTTTATGTTTTTTAGTTATAAAATAATTCATATTTTTTACACTTTAGATAGTTATTCTATATTTACGATAGGTAGATTTATATATAGTGTTATGTAGTTAAGGTTATATTTAAGTAGACAGAATACGCATTATGGGCAGTTGAGGTTAAATTTGTATTTTTTATCAGGCGATTGGCTTATTTTACAAATGACATACGAGGGATTATAATAATTTTATGAATTCAATCTGCAAGGATATTTTCCGTTCGTTGCACGAGGGAAAATGGCTATATATAGAATACTGCAATTCTGATAATGAGCGAACAAAATATTGGATTGCAGTTCAAAATATCAATATCGAAAAACGTGGTCTTGAAGTTCTTGGACTACATCTCGGAAGTTTCTCGACAAAGAATTTAACAATTCTCATTGATAAAATACAGTCGTCTTGCGTGATGGAAGGAACATACTACAAGACGAACAAGAATCTTATCGAAGACATTGACTTGTATCCTCAAAAATATTCGTCAATCTTTTCTGAAATTGTGAATTTCAAAATTCTGAATTATCTAGCTGACTGCAATAAACTTGCCGACTTGCCAAAACTGAATACAGAATACCCTCTTGTTTCAAGACTTGATTCATCAAAAATCATTAATAGAAAATACCATCTTGATGATGAGCAGTTCAAGATGATTGTGAACAGTTTCAAGAAATCCGAATTGGCAAAGAAAGACAAAAACGCTGCAAGTGCCGTAAATCTTGCTTTGAACGTTCTCAGCATCTACACTCCAAAAGGTCTTTACGTTCTTGCGTACAGGGAAGTCAGGCTTGAAGTTGAGCAGAAGACATTGACAGCAGGAAGCTTGATAAAAATATGCACTGAATTTTGCGTTGATGCCAATTCTGAAAGAAAGACAAAACTGAGTATCCATAGTTTTCTTGATAGCGAGGATTTTGCCCTTCTTGATGATTTCGAGAAAAATTCGGAAAAAATAAAGGATGCCATAACGGAAAATATAAGAAGCCGCACTGCATTTGCAGTTGATGACAGACCGTATTTTCTCTGTATTCAGCGTGACATGAATGTCAATCTTGAAAAAGAATACGAAGCTATCGTTGATATGTATTCCAAAAATGAGGTCTCCGTACCTATTCGGGCTTTTTTCGGGGAGTTGCATTCAACAAATATTAATGAGGAAATACTTCCGATTGCTCTCGTTGATAAAAACGTCAATTTGGATCAGCTTCTTGCGATACACAATGCTATAAACCAGAGTGTTGCCTACATACAGGGGCCACCGGGCACCGGAAAAACAACGACAATTCTGAACACAATCATTACGGCTTTCTTCAATTCGAGGACAGTCTTGTTTTCATCGTTCAACAACCATCCTATTGACGGTGTTTTTGAAAAACTTGCAAACCTCCGATACAAAAATTACAAGATACCGTTTCCTGTACTAAGAATTGGAAACAACAGCGTCATTCCGAAAACTTGTGCTTATATCAGAAACCTTATGATTTCGGTTCAGAATCTCAATGCTTACGAGAGAGTCCTTGAGCAAAACAAACAGAGCCAAATCGAACGTACTAGGCGACTTTCTGAACTTCTTATGAAACATGAGATGCAGATTGATTTGGAGGAACGTGCCGAGTTGATAGAAACTTTGCTTTCAAAGACCGATAACATTTCACTGCAACTTGACCTTGATGGGCAACAAAAAACCGAGATAAAAAAGCAGCTTTCGGAGATAGGCACGATAACTGACGACGACGCTCTTCAGCTTCTTGATTTCGACCAGGAGAAGATGCTGCAGTTCTTGAATTTCACTTCCGTAAAATACCTCAAAAAGTTGTATGATGATGAATATAGTGATTTTGTGGATATTATAAATATCACAAACGAATGCGAGCAGATTGTCGCGTTCAATAAGTTCTTTTCGATTGCTGAAAATGTAGAGCGCATAAAGAATGTTTTTCCAGTTTTCTGCACGACTTGCATTTCGGCACAGAAAATAGGACCTGCAAAGCTCTATTTCGACATGACCATAATTGACGAAGCCAGCCAGTGCAACACGGCAGTTTCTCTCGTGCCGATAATCCGTGGAAGACGGCTCATGCTGGTCGGCGATCCTAATCAGCTGAATCCTGTGATAACTTTGGACAAGAACATAAATGACGAGTTGAAATCGAAGTATGGCGTTAGTGAAAATTACGACTACATAACGAATTCTATTTATAAGGTTTTTCTGGCAAATGATTCCGTCAGTCAAGAGACTCTTCTCCACAACCATTACAGATGCGCGAGGGAGATTATTAATTTCAACAACAGAAAATACTACAACAACCAATTGAAGATAAAGACGAGGACAATGTGCGATAAGCCGCTGTTGTTCTGCGACATAGAAAATGACTGCACGACTGAAAAGAATACGGCACCTAATGAAGCCGACAAGATAATTGAATATGTAATCGAGCATCCAAATGAAAAGATAGGGATCATAACGCCTTTTAAGAATCAGAAAGAATTGATTGAGTTCAAACTCAAGGAAAATAATCTTGAAAAAAATGTAAGCTGTGGTACCGTACATGCATTTCAGGGCGACGAAAAAGACGAAATACTTTTTTCGCTTGCGTTAACGGATAAAACCCAGCAAAAAACTTACGATTGGCTGAAAAATAATAGGGAACTTCTGAACGTCGCTACATCAAGGGCGAAGAACAGACTTGTTGTCATTTCAAGTACGAAAGAAATGTCTCGTCTCCACAAAGAAGAAGATGATGATTTGTATGAGCTTGCTCAATATGTTAGAAAAAACGGCGAATATAATGTTACTAGCAGAGAATCATCTTCAAGGGCACTTGGAATAAAACCGTACAGTACTGTGGCTGAAAACACTTTTCTTACTACGCTTAATCACGCCCTATCAACTTTGCTGGATGATGGGCGCAAGTATTCGGTAAAAAGAGAGGTTCAGCTTTCCCATATTTTTGAGAAAAATTCATCCGATTGTGACTTCTTTTATCGAGGAAGCCTTGATTTTGTCATTTTCAGGAAAGAATTCAGAAACAAGGAAATTCCAGTACTTGCCATCGAGCTGGACGGACCGGAACACAAAAATTGCAGGAAAGTCATGGAGCGAGATGAGAAGAAAAAGGAGATTTGCAAGAACCACGGATTCGAGTTGATTCACGTGGAAAACGCATACGCTAGACGGTACAACATGCTGAAAGAAATTCTGGAGGAATTCTTCGGAAAAAGCGGACGGCGTTTCTGAAAATCCCCTTCTCTTCTCAATAATATCTGCAAGAAGTTCAATTCAACAACGCTGCGATTTCCTTCAGTTTCTCCGATGCTGTCGAAATGTCGCCTGTCATTGTCTCGAAGCCGTCAACGCTGTGGGAAATCTGCTTGAGCATGTCGAGGATTTTCTCGCTTGCGATTGCCTGCTGCTGGATGATTGTGGTGATGTCGGTCGCGCTGGATGCCGTGATTTCGGATGCGTTTTTGATGTTCATGAAGCTATTTTCCAGGCTCTTTGCGTTTTCGACACCGACTTTGATTTTTTCCGTGCCGCTCTCGCTCATCAGAATCAGGTTGTCGGAGCTTTTTTGAATTTCGGAAATGCTTCCTTTGATTTCCTTCGTGCCGTCGATGATGCCGTCCGCAAGCCGCCTGATTTCCGTTGCAACGATGTGGAAATTCTTTCCTTCCTCGCCGGCACTCGAAGCCTCAAGCTCCGCGTTGAATGCGATAATCTTTGCCTGATCTGCAACCGCGTTGATAATCGTGACGATGTTCCAGATGTTTTCGATTTTGCTTCCGAGCTCCTTGATTCCGTCGATTGTGTTCTTGTTTGCCGCCGCGATTTCCTGAAGCTGGTTCACGTTCACCTCAAGGTAGCGGACTCCGTCGGTCACGTTGTCGTTCGTGGCATTTGCGACGCTCGCAACGTCCTTGATTTTTGTGGCAATGTTCTCGCTCATCGCGTTGTTGTCTTCCATTGTGGCAACGATTTCTTTGATTGACGAGCTTTGGTTCTGCGCTGTCGATGCGTTTTCTTTTGACGCGAGCACGAGATTCTGCGATTCGTTGAAAATCTGCCGCCCTACACTTCTGTCGCCGGAGCGGAGATTTTTGACTACTTTAAGATTGAAGATTGCAAAAAATATGCTGAGGAACGTGATGAGTATTTCAAAATAAGTGATGATTTTTGTGAATTCGCTGCTGAAATCCGAAACTGGGCCTTCCGCCATGATGAACCACGGAGTGTCCCCGATTCTTCCCGCCGCATAATATCTTCCTTTTTTGATGACCGCCTTCAGCTCTCCGTCAAGAAATGCCGATGCTTCCTCTTTTATTGCGGATTCCGAAAAATAATCCGCGACTGTGATTTTTTCTGGGTTGTCGTTCGTCAGATATTTGCCGTCAGCGGAAAGTACATACAATGCGCCATGCTTTGACACGCTTATGTTGCGAACCATTTTGTCGATTTCGTCCATCATCAGGTCAACCGCGACGACACCGACTGCCTTTCCGTCCTTGCCCATTACGCCTTTCGCGACTGTCACGCAAAGATTCTTCGTCTGCTCGTCGATGTACGGCTCTTCGAAATGAATTTTTCCGTTTTCCTTGTCAGCACCCTGAAACCACGGGCGGTTTGCGGGTTCCCATTCTTTCGGCGGCTCCCAGTCCGTGCTGTCCAGATACATTCCGCCGTCGAATCTGCTTTTTCGGCTGCCGTAATAAAGTCCGTTCGAGAAATCGATTCCGTCTGCGAGCGAATAGAGCGTCGTTCGCAAAACATCTGCGTCGTGGTTCTTTTCTGCGGTCCTTGCAAAGTTCGAAATCGTCAGTTCCACGGGCGTGAAAAATGCCGTGATGTTCGAATTGAGCCGTTCTATCGAGATGAATGCGCTCGTCTGCACATACCGCTCGATTACGTTGTTCGACACAAATGCCAATAATCCGCCGCTTACAAGCACAATCGTAAGCAGCGGAAAAAAGATGTTGAGGAAAAGTTTCGACGTTTTTGTTTTTTTGTTTACTTTCATTTTTTTTAATACTCTGGAGCAAGAAGATTATTACATCTTATCACAATATTCCGAGTATTAAAAAGATTTAGGTTACGTCAATTGCAGCGAGGGAAGCTCGTAGTGCAATGAAAAAATACGAGCTTCATCATCATATTCAACAGTTCCAATAAAACCTTTATAAGTCATCATTTCTTTACTTCTGCATTGTCTAAAAATTTACGCATAGATTTTATCGCACCTTTGTCGGTTACTTTTCACGCCCCCGTGAGGGAGCGACCTTCGCGCCTTTCCAGACAAAATTCGCTACTGTAAGTTTCAATTCACGCTCCTGTGAAGGAGCGACCACCCAATGCGCCCGAGTCGATTACATCACGTTTGTTTCAATTCACGCTCCTGTGAAGGAGCGACCAATCCAACGAATCACGTTCACCGAGTGGGAAGTTTCAATTCACGCCCCTGTGAAGGAGCGACTCATCGGACTCCGCCCTTTCGTCTTGTGTCAAAGTTTCAATTCACGCCCCTGTGAAGGAGCGACGAGGATAACACAACGGAGCTTGTCAGTAGACTTGTTTCAATTCACGCCCCTGTGAAGGAGCGACCTTTTCATTCGCTCGCATTTCAGTCGCATGAACTGTTTCAATTCACGCCCCTGTGAAGGAGCGACACTTATCACCCTGCAAATATTCCGCCGTTGGAGTGTTTCAATTCACGCCCCTGTGAAGGAGCGACATGATTCCTTTTGCTTCGTCCAAAATGTCAGCGTCGTTTCAATTCACGCCCCTGTGAAGGAGCGACGCTTTTGTTCGTCAGAATTTCCCTAGTGTCGTCCGTGTTTCAATTCACGCCCCTGTGAAGGAGCGACGGGATTTATTCCTGCCGTTTTTGCAAGAATGTGTTTCAATTCACGCCCCTGTGAAGGAGCGACC
>JAFXSM010000023.1 GCA_017525605.1 Treponema sp.
AACTCGACTTTCGCAAAGATACTTACAGATTTTATCAAGGAGACAAATATGACAAAGACTGGAAAAGCAATTTCAATATTCATCGTTTCATTCACAGCGGCAGTTTTGATGATGGTGCTTTCATCATGCGGTGGGAAAAAAGGAAACGAAAAGCCAAACGAAGAGAAAGCGGCGTTCACGGTGAGCGTGAGAAAAATCGCCCCGGAGACGATGGAGGACTACATCGAATTCGGCGGCACGGTGAAGGCGGTGGACAGCGTGGAAATTCTTCCCTCCGTCGCGGGAAAGATTGCCAGAATCTCGGTGGAAGGCGGCGACAGGGTAAACCGAGGAGACGTAATCGCCCAGATTGACCCAAGCAAGCCGGGAGCGGAATTCGCGCTCAGCCCGGTCAAGGCCACGTCCAGCGGAACCGTGACGAAACTGCCGCTTTCGGTTGGTGCCTACGCCACGACCTCCACAACAATCGCGGAAATCAGCAGCACGGACGATTTGGAAATCGACATCAACGTGAGCGAAAGATTCGTTCCGCTCATCAAGGAAGGACAGGCCGCGCTTGTCACTTTCAAGTCATATCCTGGGGAATTTTTTGAGGCAAAGGTCGAAAGAATCAGCCCGATTCTGGACCCTTCCACAAGAACGATGGAAGTCACACTCAATATAGAAGAAACAAAGGGAATCGTGAAAGCCGGAATGTTCGCCCATGTAAAGCTCATCACACAGACAAAAAACGGCGCGCTCGCTCTTCCGAACAGGGCAATCGTCTACAACAGCGGAAAACCCTATGTCTTTGTGGCAGATTCAACCGGAGAAAACGCCAGCGTGAGCAGAATCCCAGTGACGACAGGGCTCAGCGTCGACGGCAAGACCGAGATAACTTCTGGGCTTTCAGAGGGAAATCTTGCAATCGTCAAAGGACAGAACATGATAAGCGAGGGACAGAAAGTGAACGCCCTGCTTCAAAAGGACGAGTGACAAAAGAAGGAAGAAAAGAACAGAGGAGAAAGGCAATGCTGAAAAAAATACTTTCAAAACCGCTTACAGTTTTAATCGTCTTCACAATCATGGTCGCGCTCGGACTTTTCTGCGGACTTCGGCTGCCGCTGGACATGTTCCCGGACACAAGCTACCCCATGATTATGGTTCAGACCTACTACGGAAATTCCGACTCCCAGGATGTGGAGCAGAATGTGACCCGACCGCTTGAATCGGCATTCTCTGGTCTCAACGGCCTCAAGCACATGTCGTCGACTTCATCAACCGGCTACAGCCAGATAATGCTTGAATTCTCCACTGGAACCGATTTGGACACTGCCAGCAACAATATCCGCGACAAAATCGACAGCGTGCGATCCCGCCTTCCGGATTCTGCCACAAGTCCGACTACGACCCACCTGGACGCGAGCCTCATTCCGCTCATGACACTTGCCATGAAGGGCGACCACACGCCAGAGGAGCTTTACAAATACGCAGACGAAATCGTCGCTCCAAATCTCGAGCAGATTGACGGAGTTGCCAGCGCGGACATTTCAGGCGGACAGGAAAAATGCATCAAAGTCTCGCTTTCCCAGGAGCGTCTTGAATCCTACGGGCTTTCGCTTGGAACGGTAATCCAGTCCTTAAAAGCACAGAACCTTTCGTCATCGGCCGGAATCATCGAATCTGAAAACACGAACTACACGATAGTCTCGGACGGAGCCTTCACGAGCCTTTCCGACATTGAAGACACCGTTGTATCCTACGCAAAGCCCTCGATTGTCGGAAAAAACTCTTCATCGGCAGAAAGCATCCCAATCTGCGTAAAGGACATTGGAGACGTGACTGAAAGCGTTAAGGACGTGACTTCAATTTCATACTTCGACGGCGTTCCCTGCATTCAGTTCAAAATTCAGAAACAGAGCGGAAAGAACTCGGTGGCTGCCGCCCATGCTTTGCGTGCTGCCCTTCCAAAAATACTCAAGCAGCTCCCGAATGATGTAGAAATCATCGAAGTTTCCAACAACACAGACCAGATTGAAGCGACCGTACACGAAGTCATCAATTCCGTTCTTACAGGTGCGCTTCTGGCAATCGTTGTTCTCTTCATCTTCCTCAAAAACATCAAAAGCACATTGATAATCGGCCTTTCGATTCCGGTTTCAATCATCTCGACTCTGGTTTTCATGTACTTTAGAGGAACTTCCCTCAACCTGATTTCACTTTCGGGACTTCTGCTGGGTGTCGGTATGCTCGTTGACAACTCAATCGTCGTTCTCGAAAACATCTACACCCACGCTTCCCAGGGAAAAAGCCCCTTGCAGGCTTCGATAGACGGAGCGGGTGAAATGGTCATGCCGGTCATCTCGTCGACTCTTACATCAGTCTGCATCTTCGTTCCCATGCTGGCTTTCGGAAGCATTCTTGGAGCCATGGGCGAGGCCTTTCTGGACCTGGGCTTTTCAATCAGCGTAGCCCTCATCTGTTCGCTCTTCACTTCGATTGTGCTCGTTCCGGTTCTTTCAGCCTACTATCTAAAAGTTGCACCGAAAAAAATCGAAGAGGCGGCAAAAACTGAAAAGAGATTCTCTCTCCACAGGGGCTATGGAAAAGCTGTCAGATGGATTCTCCACCACAAGTTGATTTCGATTCTTGCCCTTGTCGTTCTTTTTGTTCTTGCAATGGCAAGTCTCCCTAGCCGCGGCTTCATTCTCTTTCCTTCAAATCCTGAATCGCAGGTGAAAGTCACAATGACTCTTCCAAAGGGAACTCCAATCTACGAAACAGAGGAGGAAATCAAGGAGTTGGAGCGGCTGGCTCTGGAAAATATTCCTTTCGTTGAATATTCAAACTACACGGTGGGAGGCAGCACTGCGGCTTCTTCAAACGAGGCTACCCTTCTCCTGTCGCTCACGGAAAAAGAATCCGACAAGGCAAAGGACATTCTCCGTTCATTCTTCCCGACTTTTGCGGGAGCGGAATTCGACTTCGAGGCAACCTCAATCGGCTTGAACAGTGCTTCGTCTTCATCAGGAGGCTTCGAGCTTGAAATCCACTGCAACAACCTTGAAAAACTCTCGGCGACTGCGGAAAAACTCGTTTCCCTCATAAAAGAAGAATGCGGCGACATTGTGAACGAAGTTTCAAGCGACATTTCAAACGGACTTCCCCAGGTAAAAATCAGCCTGGACAGGGAAGCAATCAAAAGCTTGGGACTTAGCATCCAGTCGATTTCCACGGAACTCCGGGCTGCGGTGAGCGGACTTGAGGCAGGGACCTACAGTCTTGACGGCGACGACTCGGACATCATCGTGACTCTGGACGAAAGCGACAAAGAGAAAGTGAAGGATTTGGAAAGGCTTTTTGTCACCAGCAACTCTGGGAAACGCATTCCCCTTTCTGCCGTGGCAAGCTACGAGGAAGTGACGGCTCCGTCTTCAATCACAAGAAAAAACCAGACCCGCATGACGAAGGTGGTCGCGGTGCCGAAAAATGGCGTGCCCATCACAAGCGTGCAGTCTAGAATCATGCAGATTGTGGGAAACAATTTTGTGCAGGATGAAGAATTGAGCTTCAAGACTGCGGGCGACATGAGCGACATAATCGAAATGGGAAAAGGCTTCGTCGTCATCATAATCATGGCCATGGTCTTGGTCTTCGCAGTCATGGCAAGCCAGTTTGAAAGCCTAAAAGACCCTTTCATCATCTATTTCACAATTCCCCTTTCCTTCATCGGTGTCGCCCTGATTTACCTGATGACAGGACAGCCGCTTTCGATGATGAGCGTGCTTGGCCTTTTGATGCTGGTTGGCGTAATCGTAAACAACGGAATCGTCCTTGTGGATGCCGCCAACAACCTCCGCAAAAACGGCATGAGCCTTGAAGAAGCCTGCGTTGAGAGCGCGAAAAGCCGTCTGCGCCCCATTCTGATGAGCACCCTCACTACCCTGATTTCCCTGGTTCCCATGGCGCTTTTCCCAAGCGAGGGAGCAATGATGATTCAGCCGATAAACCTCACGGTCTTGGGCGGTCTGGGTTTTGGAACAGTGATGACGCTTTTTGTCATGCCGGCGGTGTACTACATTTTCAACGCAAGAAAAGTGAAAGTTGAAAGTTGAAAAGTCGAATGTCGAGTTTATGCATACCGTAGTTGCAGAAACGAGCTCCCAGCGGGAACCCGCCAACAAAAACGGCAGTACCGCTCCGCGGTGGCTGAGTGTTTTTGTTGACGGAACCCCGCTTCCGCTCGTTTCTGCCATTGCTGTGTAAAAAATCGACATTCGACCTAAAAGATTTTATGGAGAATATTATTATGTTTTGTTTTAGAAAGAGACTGATGTTTTTGATGATTGCACTTTTCCTTTTGGTTTTTGTTCAGGCAGAGGAAGCGGAACAGGAGGCAGAGGCGCAAAATGCCCAGGCCTATGTTCCGCCTGCGACGAGTTTTCACCCTATGATTACGATTCTCGGTGTCTATCTTCCAAACAGCGACATGATAGACTTGAAGATTCCCTACTTCATGCCAATGGTTCAGGCTCGTTTTTCACACAGGTTCACGGAATTCAGGAAAAGCCCGGAGCTTGAGTTCATCGCGGACGGAGAAATCGCTCCTCTCTGGCTCAGGGCGGGAGCTCAGTTCCAGTTCAAGCCACTGCCCTTCCTCACTCTGGCGGCAGGAAGCGACATCGGAACATCATGGGGATTCGACCTGGGTTTTCTCTCTATGAACTTCATCGGAGGCTACGACGGCGAAAAGAAGGAGTACGAGTATTTTTCGCCCTTCACCCACTGGACCTACGACTTTTGGGCAAACGCGGCGGTCAACTACGACATCGGCTCGCTTTTCACAAAGGGAAAGCAGCATTTCATAGTCGGCGGAAGCTACAAGGCAATTTACAAGGGCATGACGGGAATTTCAAACGGAGAAATCTGGCTGGACAAGGGAATCGGAGAGAACGCAAACGGACTTTCCTACAGCGCGACCGGCACAATGAACTACATCGTTCCGAACAAGTACTTCAATTCCGTGGGGCTTTCGGCGACGGCTTCGGGCTACTATTCGGAATCCTTCTTCGACGAGAAATACAGAATCTCCGACCCGACCTTCGTGGATTTGACCTTCACCTTGAATGCCTCAGCTTCAATCGGGCCAAGAAATCGCTTCCTGCTCATGCTTCCAGTTTCCGGGAAAAGGAACTTCTGCGACGAGAAGGACCTGAGGCCGATAACGGAGCCGGACGGAAGAAAATGGCAGCTGGACGGAATCATTCTGACTTTCACGCACATTTTTTAGGGAAAAGCGGCAGGCAGGGGGTATAATATGGACATGATAAAGATTCTTGTAGTTGAGGACGACAATGACTTGAACAGGACGATGTGCTCTTTCCTGTCGCAGAACGGATACGAGGCGCAGGGCTGCCTTTTGGCGAACGATGCCTACAACGCCATGTACAACAAGATGTTCGACCTGATAATCTCCGACATCATGATGCCCCAAATCGACGGATTCGAGTTTGCCTCTACCGTGCGGAAAATCAACCCGTCAATTCCGATAATTTTCGTCACCGCCAGGGACGATTTTTCCGCCAAGCAAAAAGGTTTCGAGGCCGGAATCGACGACTTCATGGTGAAGCCGATTGATTTGCAGGAGCTGCTCCTTCGGATTTCCGCGCTGATGAGGCGGGCGAACATCGCCCAGAGCAAGAAAATCACGGTGGGCTCTTTTTCGATGGACGCAGACGGCAGGAGCGCATCCAATTCCGGGGAGGAAATCAACCTGACGGCGAGGGAATTCAACCTGCTCTACAAGCTGCTCTCCTACCCCAAAAAGACCTTCACCCGCGTCCAGCTCATGGACGAATTCTGGGATGCGGACTCGAACGCGACACCACGGGCTGTGGACGTCTACATCACAAAACTCCGCGACAAACTTTCCGACTGCAAGGATTTTGAGATTGTCACAGTCCACGGGCTAGGCTACAAGGCGGTCTTGAAATGAGCGAAGAAGTCGAAAGGGATTTAAAAAACAGTCCAAAAGAGAAAAAACAGTTTACATTCAGCGTCTTCTCCTTCAGGAATTACGCCTTCGTTTTCCTCGGAGTCTGTATCGTAACCACGGTTTCAATCATAGTCTTTTTCTGGGACGCAAATTTGCCCTTTTCAAAAAAAGTCCTCTCTGTTCGTGCGATTGCGGGCTTCATCAATGTTTTCATAATGAGTTTCATCTTCACGCTCATAATCCGCCTTCACAGAAAAATCGAAATCGAACGGCCAATCAAGCAGCTTTTGAACGCAACGGAATCCATCCGCAAGGGGGATTTTTCGGTGCAGATTCCAAGGCGCAAGCATTTCAGGAACGAAATCGACGTGGTAATCGACAATATAAACCTGATGGCAAGGGAACTTTCGGGCGTTGAGACGCTCAGGCTGGACTTCATCAGCAACGTGAGCCACGAACTGAAGACCCCGCTCTCGGTCATCCAGAACTACGCCACCATGCTGCAGGAGCCGAAGTTGCAGGAAGAGACGCGCCTTGAATACGCAAAGAGCATCACCGCCGCCAGCAGGAACCTCACGACCCTCATAACGAACATTCTGCGGCTGAACAAGCTTGAAAACCAGCAGATTTTCCCCGAACGAAAGGAATTCAACTTGAGCGAGCAGATAACGGAATGCCTTTTGGACTTCGAGCAGATTTGGGAAGACAAAAAGATTTCCCTTGAAACCGACATAGACGACTCGATTCTGGCGAAGGGGGATTCGGAGCTTCTCTCGCTCGTCTGGCACAATCTTTTTTCCAACGCATTCAAATTCACGCCGGAGGGAGGAAAGGTTTCGGTAAGCCTCAAAAAAAGCGGCGGACTCTGCCAGATAAAAGTGAGCGACACCGGCTGCGGCATGGGCGAAGAGACCCAAAAGCACATCTTCGAGAAATTCTACCAGGGCGACAGGAGCCACGCGCAAAAAGGCAACGGACTTGGACTCGCCCTTGTCAAGCGGATTCTTGACATCACCGGCGGAGAAGTCGAAGTGCAAAGCAAGGAAGGAGAAGGCAGCGAATTTTCAGTTTTGATATAAGGGGCCATTTTTGCCCCGCCCGCCTCACGGCAGTCAGGGCATTTTCGCATGGGCTTTTTTGCTTTCATTGACTGCCAGCCCCCTTATTTGTATTATATTCCTATCTGAATAATAGGTAAATATCTGGAGGCCTACTATGAAAACTATCGAAACTAAATCAGCACCGTCAGCAATCGGACCTTATTCACAGGCAATTCTTGCAAACGGATTTTTATATACTTCAGGACAGATTCCTTTGAATCCTGAAACAGGCACAATCGAGGGAAGTGGCATTGAAGCTCAGGCTGAGCAGGCCATAAAGAATCTTGGAGAAATTTTAAAGGCGGCAGGAAGTGACTTTTCAAAAGTCGTAAAAACAACCTGCTTTCTCGCCCACATTTCAGATTTCGCCGCATTTAATGCAGTATACGAAAAGTACTTTGTTTCAAAACCTGCCCGCAGCTGCTTTGAAGTTGCAGCTTTACCAAAGGGTGCCCTTGTTGAAATTGAAGCAGTGGCCGTTGTTGAGTAAAAAAAGCTGGTAGATAGATGATAAATGAAAAAGTTTTAGACTTCCTCAAAACTAAGGGATATGCAGACAGACTCACCGAACACAAAGAAACAATCGATACCGTAGAACATGCAGCACAGCAGATTGGCTGTTCCGAGGCAGAAATTGCAAAGACGCTTTCATTTATTGTGGATGAAAAACCTGTTATCGTTGTAATGGCAGGAGACGGACGGGTAAACTACTCAAAGTTCAAGGCACAGTTTCACGTAAAGCCCAGCATGATTGCCCGCGACCAGGTTGAAGCAATTACCGGCTTTGCTCCCGGCGGAGTCTGTCCTTTCAATGTTCCAAAAGAAATCCCCGTATGGCTCGATATTTCAATGAAGCGCTTTGAATACGTTCATCCTGCAGGCGGAAACTCATTTACTTCGGTAAAACTAACTCCATCAGAGCTGGAAGAAGTATCAGGCGCCACCGGCTGGTGTGATGTCTGTAAGGGCTGGGAAGAATAGAAAAAAGCCGGATTTTACATCTGTGCAATCTTTCGGGGCGTTCAGTTTTTCGCTGATAACTTCATCCGAAACGCAACTATCACAAATTTGTAAGCAAAGGTGGGAGTTGCACCCACAATACACGAGGATTTTCTCCCGCCCAAATACTCGGTTATTGGCATCACTTGCTTACAGATTCAGGACAACGGAGAGAGAAAAATCCGTCATTCAACTCGCAGGCGAAGTTACTCCCCGAACACAGCTTTCACCGTTTCGCAAAGCTCGTCGTACATTTTGTAGTTTTTCAAATCCGCCAAAGCCGCGGCAATCGACTCGTAGTACCACCTGATGTTTTCTTTCGGCGCGTTGAACCGCTCCCAGAGTTTTTCGCCGATTATCTGAAAATCCGCGTACATACTTCTGATATTGGAAAGCTTATCGCCGCAACAAACAAGTTTAGTTTCCAATGAATCATGTTTCAGGCAGTGAATCGTGTGCTGTTTACGCTCTTTCCAAGATTTCGATTTGTCCTCGCTTTCGCTCTGGACGAGTTGCAGAATCTCTTTTCCGAATTTCCGCTCAATTTCGGCGGGAGTTGTGTCGGTGTCTTCGAGAGTGTCGTGCAGGATGCCTGCGACTATGATTTTTTCGGAGCAGCCGTTCTCGGTCAGAATCTGCATCACTTCCATCGGATGCACGATGTATGGAATTTCGGTTCCCTTTCTTGTCTGGTTCTGATGCTTGAGCGTCGCGAAGATGATTGCCTCGTGGATTTTTAGTGAAAATGACATTTTGTGTCCTCGTCAATGAATTTCTCTTGGTCATAAAATATTCCCCTTTTAGTTTCGACTCCGCTCAACCACCATGCAATTGTCAATTATCCATTATCAATTAAAAATGGTGTCATATATACAGGCAAAAAATGTATGCCGTCTTTTGTTTCGATATCTTTTTGAGAAATTATGTAACATTCTTTTACATGTTTTGAATACTTTTTCGCGAATTCTGTAATTGATTCATGCTTTCCAGTTGCGGCAGATTTTACTTCGATTGGGCTTACCTTAGAACCATCTGAAATCAAGAAATCAATTTCATAGTAATGCGTGCTTGCAGTCTTTTCCCATGTATGGTAGTAAAGTTCCCGTCCAGAAGCCGCAATCATCTGTGCAACAAGATTCTCGTACAGATATCCAAGATTTGCAGGAAGCTTATCCGACAAAAGTTTTGCATAGAGTTCATTTTCAACAGCAGGTCTATCTATAAACATCAAGGTTATAAAAAGTCCTGTATCTGCAAGATACAATTTGTAGCTTTCCAAATCTTTTGTCAGCGAAAGGCTCACCTTTGGATCCGTTGAATTATATGAAGGCAGTACAGTTTTAGAATCAATCAAATCATATATCAACTTATCGGTTTTAGAAGTTCTTCTTCGTCCTGTTGCACTTGCAAGGCGGAATCGTTTTATTCCTTTTGAAAGTTGTGAAGGTATAGCATGATAGATTGCAGACATTTCACCAGACGGATCGAGCTTCTTAAAATCATCCTCGTACAAATTGATTATCTGCCGTTTTATCTGGTCAATAACAGCAAAGTTAGAACCAGCAACAAATGCTTCTACAGCCTGTGGCATTCCGCCCACAGCCATGTATATTCGCAAATCACGCATCAGTTTACGATTTACTTGCTGTCCAATGCTTTTTTTACTTTGATAGAGTTTTTCCAAGATAGAATAATTGTTGTTTGTGGCATCACAGAATTCTTCATAATCCATCGGGAAAACAGGAATCTTCATTTCTTCCGATGGGATCAATATATCTTTTACATTTTTCTTGATTGAAATCAAAGAACCGGTTTCGATGTAATGGTAACGACCGTCTTTTACAAGATGTTTGATTGACTGCCGAGCTTTAGGAAAGAGCTGTATTTCGTCAAATATTATGACTGATTCATGTTCGTAAAGATCCGTTTTCTTTAAGGTCTGCAACCGGAGAAAGAAAGTATCAAGCTCACTTATGTCATCAAAACAAGCAAGAACTTCCTTTGTCTCGTTTGAAAAATCAATCAGAATATACGATTTATATTCATTCTTCGCAAATTGTTCCGCTATTGTAGATTTACCAACTCGACGAGCACCTTCAAGCAGAACCGCGTATTTATCAGAATAATTCTTTTTCCATTCTGCAAGTTTTTCATAAACTTTTCTCTTAAAATACACTCTTCCGCCTCAAAAAATGCAATTCTTCAATAACAGAATAGCACCGATTATGTAATTCTGCAATATTTTTACAATACTATTTCTGCAAATCTTCAAGATTACCGTTCACAAAGTCCTAGTCTTCCGCACGCGCACACATGTATTTATACATATTATTGCGGTTAGCACCTTTGCTCACTTTCATATATTCTGTATAACTCTTACAGCTGAAGCGTGCGTCGCAGTTTCTGCAAACATGCACTGCAAACGGCTTTTTCATTCACCCCGCAGTTGAAAAACAAAAAGACCTGTTCAAAATCGTTTTTTCCGAACAGGTCTTTTTTTTAAGTCCATTTTCTAATTCGTCATTTTCGTGAACGTCTCAGGAATCCACAGTTTCGGGTTCCACGTTATCTTGTAGTTGAACGCTTTTCCGCTCGTCGGCTGGAGCTGCTCGGAAAAATACGTGATGTCCTGCTTTTGCCCGAGATAATGCCTAAGGTAGCTGTCCTCTCCCGTCTTCACGACAAGCTCGATGTCGCCGTCCTTGTCAATCTGAACGTGGCAGTAGCCCTCGCAGCAGAAAACAGTGTCGCCAAGACGCACATTGTAGAAAACGACCCGTCTGTACGACTGAAAGTTTCCTTCCTGCATCTCAAGCTGGTTGATTGTCGTCGCGTATTCGGAACGATATTTCGCGGTCTTTGCCTCGCGCTCGAAGTTGAGCTGAGCCTTCTCGTTCTCGCTTTCACATGACGTAAGGGAAAACGCCAGGCCAAATGCGGCGGCAAACGGAATTAAAATAGTCTTATTCATGATGAACTCCTTTTTTTTACCGTAACAGAGGAATTCGCATCGGTCAAGAAAAAATCAAGAAAAGATTGAACGGAAAATCGAATTTATCCTCACACAAAAAAATCTGATATTATTAAAATGCCATAAAACTGATGATATTCATAATACCAGAATGAGAATAGGATTTCCCGCATGGAAAAAAACACACAATACAATCTGAACAAGGGTCTCGCACAAATGCTCAAGGGCGGTGTGATTATGGATGTGACATCTGCAGAACAGGCAAAAATCGCCGAAGCCGCAGGTGCCTGTGCAGTAATGGCGTTGGAGAGGATTCCGGCAGACATTCGGGCGGCAGGCGGAGTCGCAAGAATGAGCGATCCGGCATTGATTCGGGAAATCCAGAATGCGGTGACGATTCCTGTCATGGCGAAATGCAGAATCGGGCACATAGCGGAAGCCCGGATTCTTGAAGCGCTCGACATCGACTACATCGACGAAAGCGAAGTCCTGACACCAGCGGACGACGTTTACCACATCGAAAAATCAGCATTCAAAGTGCCGTTCGTTTGCGGAGCGAAAAACTTGGGCGAAGCCCTCAGAAGAATCGGCGAAGGTGCTTCAATGATTCGAACGAAAGGCGAACCTGGAACCGGAGACGTAGTTCAGGCAGTGAGCCACATGAGGGCGATGAACAGCGAGATTCGGCGCATAAAGTCATTGCGAGAGGACGAGCTTTACAACGAAGCGAAACTGATGGGAGTTCCGCTCGACATTCTCCGCTTCGTGCATGAAAACGGCTCACTTCCAGTCGTGAATTTCGCTGCCGGCGGAGTCGCGACACCGGCGGATGCGTCGCTCATGATGCTTTTGGACGCGGAAGGAGTCTTCGTCGGAAGCGGAATATTCAAGTCGGGGAATCCAGAAAAGAGAGCAGCCGCAATCGTCAAATCGGTCACGAATTACGAGGACTTTGACCTCATCGCCAAGCTGTCGGAAAATCTTGGGGAAGCGATGGTCGGAATAAATGCAAACGAAATTGAGCTTTTGATGGCGGAGCGTGGTATATGACAGCAGTTCTTGCAGTTCAGGGTGATTTCAGGGAACACGAGAACATGCTCGGTTCTCTCGGTGAGCCTTTTTTCGAAATCAGAAACATGGACGACGCAAAAAGAAAATTCGACCGACTGGTTCTTCCTGGCGGCGAAAGCACAGTGCAACGGAAACTTCTGGACGAGCTTGGCATAAAAGAAATCTTGCGCTCGAAAATAAATTCCGGGATTCCTGTTCTTGCAACTTGCGCAGGGCTCATACTTCTTGCGGACTTCTTCAAAACGCTTCCCGTGACAGTTCGCCGTAACGCATACGGCAGGCAGACAGGAAGTTTCTCCACAACCGACGATTTCTTTGGGCTTGGAAAAATCCCGATGACATTCATCCGCGCACCATGCATTGAAAGCGTGAGAAACGATGTCGATGTAAAAAGCGAAACGGACAAGCGCATAACGGGAGTCCAATTCGGAAAGCAAATCGGAATCGCGTTCCACCCGGAACTCGACGGCGACAAGGCACTTTACAAATATTTCCTGTCGCTGTGAATTCAACGTTCAAACAAACCTGTTCCGAAACTGGTTTTTCAGAACAGGTTTTCAAGAATGCGTTGGAGGAAATGGCAAAAGGCAGCCAGATTGACCAGTTCAAAATTTAGGGTGAAAAGAACCGGTAAGCTGATTTTCAAGCGGAGTTCCGGGAATCGCCATCAGAGCGTTTATCGGAATCGAGCGGATTCCAAGCTCACATTTCTCAAAGAACTCAAGATTGTCAGTTTTTCCGAGCCTTCTTCCTTCTATTAAAAATCGCGCAAATTTAAATTCAAGCATTTCGATGAAAAATAAACAGGGCATAAAAAAAGGCAGTTCATTTAGAACTGCCTTAGCGTTGCGGAATAGTAGACTCGAACTACTGACCCCCACGATGTCAACGTGATGCTCTAACCAACTGAGCTAACCCCGCGTGTATCACCTCAAGTGATGTTTAAAATATATCAGAATCGATTATTTGAGTCAACAGAATTTGTAATTTTTTTTTCACTTTTTTTCATAATTTTTTTTATTATCTCGAAAATGTGATTTATAATGTTAGAAAACCATTTCATAACGGGGGTTATCATGAAAAATTATTTTGATTTGACTGGGCAGGTTGCTGTCGTGACAGGCTGTTCAACGGGTCTTGGCGTTCAGATGGCAAAAGCACTTGCGAACCAGGGCGCAAAAATCGTCGCAATCGCACGCCGCAAGGAAAAAATCGACGCGGTTGCCGAAGAAATCACGAAGGAATTCGGAGTTGAGACGCTGGCAATCCAGTGCGACATCACCGACACAGAAAAAGTGAACGGCGCAGTTGACGAAGTTATGAAGAAATTCGGCAGAATCGACATTCTTATCAACAACGCGGGAACAGGCGCGGTCGCCCCTGCGGAAGACATAACGGACGACCAGTTCAACGGCGAGCTGAACGTGGATTTGGGCGGAACTTTCAAAGTCGCGCGCGCGGTCGCAAAAAAGGCGATGATTCCTGCAAAATACGGAAGAATCATCAACATCGCGTCAATGTACGGCCTCGTCGGAAACAAAGTCGCACCATGCTCGCCATACCATGCTGCAAAGGGCGGTGTCGTGAACTTGACCCGCGGACTCGCTTCAGAATGGGGCAAATACAACATAAACGTGAACGCAATCTGCCCGGGCTACTTCTACTCTCCTCTCACAAAGGAAACGCTCGACTCTGACTTCTTCCAGCAGAACGCAAAGACAATGATTCCTCTTAGCCGCTACGGAAACGAAGGAGAACTAGACACAACAGCCATCTTCCTTTCAAGCCCGGCCTCAAGCTACGTCACAGGAGTAATACTGCCAGTTGACGGCGGCTACACCACTATGTGACGGTTGCCAAACGCAAGCCTGAATGTCGAGTTATTGCGATTTGCAGGTCAAGTGCACAAGCTTTCGGCGAGAACCCAATCACGAAAACGGCAGTACCGCTACGCGGTGGCTGAGTGTTTTCGTGATTGGAACCTCGCCTACGCTTGTACACTTGCACTCAGTTGTAAACTCAACATTCAGTCTTTTTCTCCTTAAAATAACAAAAACTTGCGAAGTGAAAAATTTGGACTTAATCTATTTAGACAAGATTTTTAATTTTTAATTTTCACAATGAAAATTTCAAAGGAGCAGTTTTGAAAATCAAATGTCTAAAGTCCATTGTTCTTGCCATGTCCTGTTTTGGAGCAATCTCATGTTCGAAAGAAATCAGCAGGAAGGCAGATTCTGACATAACGAATCACCATGTAATAATCACATATTTGACAACCGGAAACAAACCGAACGACAGCGGAACTTCTGAAATGCTGGAGAAGCTGAACGAGAGACTGACGAAACTCGTGAACGCCGAGCTTGTAATCTACTACATTCCGTGGAACAACTACCAGACAAACTACAACCTCAAGCTTGCCGAAAAGGACGGCTCAATCGACTTAATCGGAACAGCTACGGACTGGCTCGACGCGTGGAAAAACGCAAGCCTCGGGAACTTCCTTCCGATGTCGGACGAGATGATTCAGAAATACGCACCGAAAACTTGGGCTTCCGTCTCAAAAGAGCATTGGGACGTATGCAGGATGAACGGGAAAATCTATCTCTTCCCCGAGGACAACTACACGCAGTGGACGAACCACGGCTTCATGTACAGGCTCGACTGGGCAAAGGAAGCGGGTCTGAACGGAGTGCACAGCTGGGAAGACATGACGAAATATCTGACTTATGTGAAGAACACAAAGAACATAATGCCGTGGAATTCGAACGGAGCTTCGAGCACTTTCCACCCGGAAGGATACATTCAGTCAAAATCAGATTTCATAATCGCGGACGGAATAACATCGACAAACATGTTCGGAACGCGGAAGAGCAACATGAAAAAACTCTATTCTCCAATCTACGAGGGAAAAGAACTTGTCGAATACGCAAAGCTCATGCGGCAGTGGAACCAAAGCGGATTCTGGCCTGAGAACGTGTTCACGAGCAACGTCGGAAACATGGACAACAGGGAGCAGTTCTGCAACGGGCTTACGGCAGTCGAGCAGCACCACACGCAGACATGGTACACGCAGGTCTACAAAAAATTACAGAAAAACGTTCCCGGCGCGGATTCGGGATTCTTCTGGTTCGGGGAGGAATCGAAGAACGTCGTGTACCAGACGATAACGCACGGAGCAATGGCAGTCTCGGCGGCATCGAAACACCCGGAACGCGCGCTCATGGTTTACGACCTTTTAAGGAACGACAGGGAATGTTACGAGCTGATTAATTACGGAGTCGAAGGAATCCAGTACAAAAAGAACGCGTCGGGATACAGAGAGCCGATTCCGGGAGCGCACGCAATCGTCACTAACTACTGGTGGGGACGCAACGACGCTCTTGAAGTGCGCGACACTGCCACCGCATGGGACGTTTTCGACAACATAAACGAAATCTACAGCAAATGCAAAATCGAATATCCGTTCAGCCAAATCGTATGGGATTTGTCAAAAATCAGCTCGGAGCTTGATTCGGTCACGGACATCTACGGACAGTACATGGGGAACATCTGCTACGGACAAGTCAGCAATCCTGAAGAGTATGTGGCGGAATTCAGGGCAAAACTGAAGGATGCGGGAATCGACAAGGTTATTTCGGAATTCCAAAGGCAGCTGGATGCGTTCTATTCAAATCAGAAATAACCCGAAAGCGACTAAACAAGAATAACTAAAGTAGGAATAATTTTTATGAGAAACCAAGAAAAAATAAAAAGAAGTCTTGTGAGTGCACTCATAGCGACGATTGCCGCAGTATTCATTTTTCTGTCCGGTATTCAGCTTTTTGTAGTCACTTCATATTCAAATAAATCCGCAGGAAAAAGCTACGCGGAA
This sequence comes from Treponema sp., assembly GCA_017525605.1. Lineage (GTDB taxonomy): Bacteria > Spirochaetota > Spirochaetia > Treponematales > Treponemataceae > Treponema_D. The sequence continues at coordinate 15,987 of JAFXSM010000023.1, forward strand.
AACTGCGACGAAATCGCGGTCGCGTATTCTTCAATGCTGACTAGCCGACTGAACATGTACCTGAGGGAAATCCGCTACTACGTCGAATCGGACGCGTCGCAGAGCCTTGACGTTGACACAATCGTCAAATGGATGTGCGACAGGAACGAGAAGAAGAGCGCGAACATCGACGCAATGTATTTCTGCACGCCGGACGGAAAAGCATACCGCGACGACGGAACCACGGCGGATTTTCGGAACGAGGAATTTTTCAAGGCCGTAATGGAAGACGGAAACTACGAATACGTGAGCAACCCGAAAATGGACGAAGTTATAAAAAAGCCGATTTTTTATGTTGCGCACATCGTAATCATCAACGGAAAGAAGCTCGGAGTTTTTGCGGGAGTCTACCCTCTCAGCGACATCCAGAAAATCGTCAGCGACATCCAGCTTGGTTCGACAGGAAACGCATGGCTTCTTGCAGGAGACGGAACTGTAATCTCATACCCGGAAAGCGGATATTCAATGAAGAAGAATTTCCTCAAAGACCTCGGCGGAAAAAGCGACGGTCTTCGTGAAATCGCAAAGAACATGATAGAAAGAAAAATCGGCAACGGCTGGATAAACAACCCGGCAAAAGGCTACAAGGAATTCGTGACGTACACGCCGGTCCACAACACGCCGTGGAGTCTCGGCTTCAACATCGCGGAAAGGCAGGTCTATTCAGCGGGCTACTCAATCAGAAAAATCATGATTATGTCTTTTGTGATAATCGCATTCGCACTCATCACAATCACGGCGACGCTTCTTTTCAAGCAGCTTTCCCCGCTCAAGAAAGTCGAGAAGGCAATCAAGGAAATCGCGACGGGAAACGCAAACCTCACAAAGCGAATTTCGGTATCGTCGAAAAACGAAATCGGCTCAATCGTTCTCGGATTCAACAACTTTGCGGAAAAGTTGCAGTCAATCGTCACGGAGCTGAAAAAATCGCAGAAAACGCTTGAGGAAGCCGGCAAGACGCTTTCGCAGTCAATCACGAATTCTGCGGACGCAATCGAAAAAATCAAGGACAGCATAAACGAGACGACGGGCGGGATCAGCGAGCAGACGAACGGAATCAGCGAGGCTTCGGCAACAGTGAACGAAATCGCATCGAACATTTCTTCTCTGGAAAAGATGATTTCGAACCAGGCATCTGGAGTTTCTCAGGCATCGAGCGCGGTAGAAGAGATGATAGGAAACATCGATTCCGTGAACGTGACTGTCGAAAAAATGGTCGGCTCGTTCAAAGTGCTTTCGACAAGCGCGCAGGACGGTTTCCACAAGCAGACGGACGTGAACGACATGATTCTCAAAATCGAAGCCGACTCAAAGCTCCTCCTCGAAGCGAACGCCGTAATCGCGAACATCGCGGGTCAGACGAACCTCCTTGCGATGAACGCGGCAATCGAGGCGGCACACGCAGGCGACGCGGGAAAAGGTTTCAGCGTGGTCGCGGACGAAATCAGGAAGCTGTCGGAAACTTCATCGCTGCAGTCCAAGAGCATCGGCGAACGCCTAAGGCACATCCGCTCCTCAATCGAAAAAGTCGTCAACGCCTCGGAACAGACGAGTGCGGCATTCACGACTGTCACGAACGGAATCAACGAGACAGACACGCTCGTACAGCTCATACAGTCGGCAATGGCGGAGCAGAAAGAAGGCTCAACGCAAATCATTCAGGCTCTCAAGTCGATGAACGACAGCTCATACGAAGTTACGCAGGCCTCAAGGGAAATGTCGGAGGGCAACAGCCAGATTCTCGACCAGGTCGGCCGGCTCAAAGCAAGCGCGACACGAATGCAGGGATTCATCAACACGATGGACGAGAATGCGGCGCAAATCGACGTGAGCAGCTCGGAACTTATCGACATTTCAACAATCGTGAGCGACACAATCGACCAAATCAGCTCGCAAATCGACAAATTCGAGGTCTAGCGGGGTTTTTCGAGGTGCCCCGATTCGTGATATAATCGGGCACTTTGGAGAACTAAAAATGACCGATCCGTACAAAATCCTCGGAATTCCTCAGACTGCAACTGCGGCGGAAATAAAGCGCGCCTACAGAAAAAAAGCGAAGGAATTTCACCCAGACGCCTCAAAAAATGACACTTCCGAGGAATTCAACGAAGTCGTCAAAGCATACGAGCTTTTATCGGATGCAAAGCAGAGGTCAATTTTCGACGATTCATATTTCACCAGATTCTCGAACCATGAAAATCCGTTTGACTTTTCGCACAGAAAAATCAAAGTGTGGGATTACAGGACATGGCTTCTGGAAAAAGACGACGACGAGAACCGCGCAAGATTGATTTTCTTTGACCTGATGCACAACCGCGAGGACGATGCCGTTGCGGAATTCAAGAGAATGAGCATGGAAAGGGCAAATTTCAGGCTCTCGTACTGGTTCTCTCGCGAAGACTTCATGGATTACGGATTCATTCTCTGCGAGGAGCTTGTAATCAGGCAGGAATATTACGACGCGTTCAACCTTCTCGAACAGATAATCAGAATGGAGCACTCGTTCCAATATTTCCGCCACTTTTTCCCGGAAGTCATGGATTTGGCACGGCTCATCCTGAAAAGCCACATCGACGGCAAAATCCCCGACGAACTCGCGCTCGACTGCTGGGAAAGGGCTTTGGAGCTGGGTTTCGGCGACGCAGATGACGCATTCTTCTTAAGGAAAATGGGCGGAATCTACAAAAAGATGGGCGACCTGAAAACGGCGAAAATCTGCGAGACGGCAGCAATCGACCTTTGCAAAAACTAGTTTCCGAACGGGCAACTGTAAATTATTCGCTCAAAGTTCTAATATCTTATTGAAAACAGTCAAAAAAAATTTTGGGAGACAAAATAGAAAATGATTCGATTAAAGAATGAAAAGGAAATCGAAGGTATCAGAAAATCATGCCACGCGCTTGCAGATTTGTTCAGATTCGTCATACCGCAGGTGAAGGCAGGAATGTCAACTTTGGAAATCGACAACCTGTGCAGGAAATTCTGCAAGGAAATCGGCGGAAAACCTGCATGGGCAAGGGAAGATTTTCCCGGGGTCGCGTGCATTTCAATCAACAACGAAGTCATTCACGGCATTCCGTCAAAGAAGCGCATCATTCAGGACGGTGACATCGTCTCGCTCGACATCGGAATCGACCTTGACGGCTACATTTCGGACTCAACGCACACTGTCATGGTCGGAAACGTGAAGCCGGAAATAAAAAGGCTCGTCAAGGCGACAAGAGAAAGCCTTGCCGCAGGAATCCAGGCTTGCGTCGTCGGAAACAGAATCCGCGACATCTCGAACGCGGTGAACGACGTTGCGTTCGGCAAATACGGATTCGGCGTTGTGTACGACTATTGCGGACATGGAGTCGGTCTTGACGTTCACGAAGACCCGAGCGTTCCGAACTGCCCGCAGTCTGGCCCGAACCCGAGAATCCAGGCCGGCATGGTGCTTGCAATCGAGCCGATGATAAATTTCGGAACGGCAGACGTGGAAGTTGCGAAGGACGGCTGGACAGTCCTCACAAAGGACGGGAAATGGTCATGCCACGAGGAGCACACTGTCGCGGTTTTCGAGGACCACACGGAAGTTCTCACAGAATGCACAGGGCTTCCTGACTGGGCATAAATAAACGACAACAAAAATTTATTTTTCCGAAAGTAACCACAAAATCCTTCAATAATTTTTATATTCAAAATGCAAAATATAATGCATAGGATTGAAACTCAAGTTTGCCAATAAAAATCTTTTTGATTATCTTAAAAAGGCAAACAAAAAGTCGAAATTGAATAGAAAAATATTGGAGGATTTTTTTTATGAAGAAAATTACCAAAAGTGTTTTGGGAGTAGCGGCAGTCGGCGCATTGGCGTTTTCGTTCTTCTCGCTCTCATGCCACAGGGTCGAAGTCAGAGGAACTGCTGACACGGCATTCGCAGAAACATCAAAAAGCTCAGCGGTCGCAATCTCAAGAAACGACCTGAGCGTACTGGAAGCATTGCAGTCATCATTCCGCGCGATAAGCTCCGGCGTTCTTCCTTCCGTAGTTGAAATCGACGTGACAGAAAAAACGACATATTCGGCAACATCTCCGTTTGACGACCTTCCGTTCTTTTTCTTCGGAATCCCGAATCAGGGAGACTCGAACAAAGGAAGAACGAGGGAAAGAATCCAGCAGGGGCTCGGCTCTGGCGTAATCGTCAGAAGGACAGGCAACACGGTCTACGTCCTCACGAACAACCACGTTGCGGGAAAAGCTGATTCGATAAAAGTAAAGCTCAACGACGGACAGGAATTTGACGGAAAACTCGTCGGAGCTGATGCAAGACAGGACATCGCTCTCGTCTCATTCGAGGCGCAGTCGGATTCGAACATTGTGGTTGCGGCACTCGGAAACAGCGACGAAGTGCAGACAGGCGACATCTGTCTGGCAATGGGCGCACCGCTCGGCTACAGCCAGTCGGTCACGCAGGGAATCGTCTCAGCGACAGGAAGAAGCGGAACACAAATCGGCAACATGAACGACTTTATTCAAACTGATGCCGCAATCAACCAGGGAAATTCGGGCGGACCGCTTGTCAACATTTACGGAGAAGTAATCGGAATCAACACATGGATTGCTTCAAATTCAGGCGGAAGCGTCGGGCTCGGATTCTCAATCCCGATTAATTCAATCAAGACTGCAATCGATTCGTTCATCGCGAACGGAAAAATCACATACGGCTGGCTCGGAGTCTCGCTTTCCGACATCACCGAAAAGTACAAGGAAAACCTCGGCGTAAAGGGCAAGCACGGCGCGTTCGCATCCCAGCTCATCATCGATTCTCCGGCACACAAAGGCGGATTGCAGGCTGGTGACTTCATCATCGAACTTAACGGAAAGAAAATGAAAAGCCAGGCAGAGCTCATGAGGGAAGTCGGATATCTTCCTGCCGGAAAAATCGCGGAGTTCAAGGTAATCAGAAACGGAAAAGAAGTTTCGCTCAAAATCAAAATCGAAGAGCGTTCTAAGGATTCTGGAAACGACAATTCAAAGCTCTGGCCGGGATTCATCGCTTCCCCACTTTCTGACGACTTGAGGGAAGAGCTGAAAATCACCGACAGCAAAGTAAAGGGCATCGTCGTTTCGAATGTCTTCGAGAAGTCACCGGCGGCGGCATTGAGAATCCAGGCAGGCGACGTAATCACAGCCGTAAACGACAAGAAAATTTCGAGCGTCGAGGAATTCTACTCGGCAATCGACATCTCGAAGAACAGCGAGATTTGGTTCGACGTTTACAACGAAGGACACATAATTTCGACAGGCCATTACAAGTTCAACTAAAACTGAAAACCGACCTTTTTTAATGAATTGGTGAAAAATCCAGGAAAATTCGTTTTTCTGGATTTTTTTTTGCAATTTTTTTATTTTTTTTCGCATTTCCTATTGACCAAAAATATTATTTCGTATATATTATAGAAGCATTCGCAAGAATGATGGGCTACTAGCTCAGGTGGTAGAGCACCGCCCTTTTAAGGCGGCTGTCGATGGTTCGAGTCCATCGTAGCTCAAAAAGCACTCTGATTTTTCAGGGTGCTTTTTTTTTGCTTTTTCACATAAAAAACATTTCCGCCAATTTTTGTGATATAGGTGATATAATTTTTGGACATTCGACTTAAAACTTTTCAACGCAAAAATATTTTCGGAGGAAATCAATGTTAAACACTAACAACAACGCGGCAAGCATCAAAAAAAACATACTTGTCGAAATAATGAAACTCCAGCTTGCGGGAAAACTTCTTGATGAAAAAACAGTCAACGAAATCGAGAAAATCCCGGAAGCGATAATCCCAGACGGCACGGAACCAATTCGCGGCTCAATCGAGGAAGACAGGGAAATCGTCAGAATCAGAATTGCGGCACGGCTCGGACATTCGGTCGAGGACTGGACGGGGAAAAAGCCTCTTTCCGAATATGTGAAGGAAGCATACGCAAGGGAAAAGCCGACGTGGCCGATGCTCACGATGATTCAGAGCGCGTGCAATGCGTGCCTAAAGCCGCACTACTTCCCGACGGATGCGTGCCAGGCTTGTCTTGCGCGACCTTGCAAAGTCAACTGCCCGAAAAAAGCAATCGAAGTAACTGACAGGGCGAGAATCGACGGCTCGAAATGTATAAACTGCGGTCTGTGCGCTCAGAACTGCCCGTACCATGCGATTCTCAAGACCGTCGTTCCGTGCGAGGAGTCATGCCCTGTCGGAGCGATTTCGAAAACGTCGGACGGAAGGGAGACAATCGACTACGAAAAATGCATCTTCTGCGGAAAATGTATGTCGAACTGCCCGTTCAGCGCAATGATGGGAAAATCGCAGCTTTTTGACGTAGTAAAGCACATCATGAACGGAAAGCAGGTCGTCGCAATGTACGCGCCTGCAATCGGAGCCCAGTTCAGGGCAAAACCGGGGCAGCTTGAGGAAGCTCTCAAACAGTGCGGTTTCAACAAGACATGGGAAGTCGCAATCGGAGCAGACATTACCGCCGACAAGGAAGCGAAAGAATTCGCGGAGAGAATGGCGAGCGGAAAGAAAATGATGACGACGAGCTGCTGCCCTGCATACGTCAGAGCAGTCAGAATCCACGTGCCGGAACTTGCGGAATGCATAAGCGAGACGAAATCCCCGATGATTTACACGGCGGAACTCGCAAAGCAGGCCGACCCGGAATGCATAACGGTTTTCATCGGGCCATGCCTTGCAAAGCGGCGCGAGGGATTCGATTCGGACGAAGTTGATTACGTCCTTTCAGTGGAGGAAATTTCCGCGCTCTTCCAGGCAAAGAACATCGACATCGCAAAAATCGAAGTGAAAGAAGATTCGATTCCGACAAAATACGTTCCGACCGTATCTGGAAGAAACTTTGCGAAAACAGGCGGCGTTGCCGAAAGCGTCAGGCTCAGGCTCGACGAAAAAACAAGAAGCATCCTCCGCCCGACAGTAATCAACGGTCTCGACAAAAACGGCATGAAGCTCCTCACGACTTACGGACAGATAAACAGCGGAAAGATTCCGGCATCCCCTGAAACGCCGAACCTTGTCGAAGTCATGGCTTGCGAAGGCGGATGTATCGCGGGTCCGATGGTCATCACGAACCCGAAAGCGGGCAACGGACTTCTGACGCTGTACGCAAATGCGGGAAGCAAACCTGACGCAGACGGAAAAATCGCGGAATGCGACATCGAAAAGGTGCTGTAAAAAAGGAAAAATGGGAAAATGAAAAGCAGATTTTTGACAGCAGTTCTTTTTTCGGTTGCATCAGCGGCATTTGCACAAAAGGTGGGCGTATTGAACGGACCTTCGGGGATTCCGTGCGCACACCTGATGGAAGCAGCCGAGAACGGCAAGAACGCATACAGCTTTGAAAAATTCGCTTCGGCACAGAACGAGCTTCCGAAACTCGTGAAAGGCGAAATCGACATCGGATTTCTGCCACCGAATGCGGCGGCGAAAGTGTACAATTCGGCTTCCGGTGCGGTCGTCTGTCTCGGAATTGCAGGAAACGGCAACCTCTTTCTGATGACGAAGGACGAAAACATCAAGTCGGTCGCGGATTTGAGCGGAAAGACGATTTCGTGCGCAGGACAGGGTGCAACACCGGAATATATGATGAAGTATCTGATGAAGAAAAATTCAGTCGAGGCGGAACTTGATTTTTCAACGCCGAATGCAGAAATCGCTGCGGCACTGATACAGGGGAAATTCGATTACGCGCTCGTTCCGGAACCGTTCGCGACAGTCGCGCAGACGAAAGATTCGTCCGTATTGCGTGCGCTGAATATTTCGGACGAGTTCAAAAAAATCGAGAAAGACGACTTTCCGATGACGCTTCTTGTGGCAAACGCAAAGTACGCGAAAAAGCACAAGAAGGAAATCAGGAGATTCATCGAGGACTACAAAGCTTCGAGCAAGTGGACAGTCGAAAATCCTGACGAATCGGGAAAGCTCGTCGAAAAGCATTCGCTCGGACTAAAGGCACCTGTAGCTGCGAAGGCGATTCCGTCAGCCGCATACACATGGAAAAGCGCGAAAGACGGAAAAGCCGAAATAGAAAAGCTTCTGAATATTTTCCTTGAGAATTCTCCGCAGTCAGTCGGGAACAAACTGCCAGACGGAAAATTCTACTACTAGAGCGAAAGTTCAAAGTGAAGTCGCTTGCACCAAAAATAATGTCGATATGCGCAATCGCCCTAGTATGGCAAATCGCGGCGAAAATTGTCGATTCTCCGCTGATTCTGCCGTTTCCGGGCGATGTCTTTCTCTGCCTGATTTCGCTCATGAAACAAAGCGTTTTCTGGCAGAACGTCATTTCGACATTTTTCAGGGTGGTGAAATCTTTTTTGATTTCGCTTTCAATCGGAACGGTGCTCGGAGTCGCGTGCGGCAAATGCAGTTTTATAAAAGATTTTCTGAACCTGCCAATATCAGTTCTTCGCTCGACTCCGGTTGTCGCCCTGATTCTGGTGCTGATTTTTGCGTTCAGTTCAGATTCTGTCCCCGTCGTCGTCTCCGTGCTGATGTCGATCCCCGTCCTGATTTCAGCAATATCGTCAGGATTCACATTCAGCGAGGACGACAAAAAGATGTTCCAGATGGCGAAAGTTTTCAATTTTTCGAAAAGACAGCGTCTTTTTTTCCTGTGGATTCCAAAACTCAAGCCGTTCTTCAAAAGCGGAATCGTCGCAGTTTTCGGAATGTCGTGGAAGGTCACGGTCGCGGGGGAGGTGCTGAGCCTTCCGAAAAACGCGCTCGGCACGCAGCTTTCAACGGCGCAAGTCCATCTCGAATCGCAGGAAGTTTTCGCGCTCGCGTTGATAATCATCGCGCTGAGTTTTTTTATGGAAGGCGTTCTGAAAATTCTTTTTGAAAGCAAAAATGAAAGCAAAACCGAAACAAAAAAATGAAAATAGAAAACCTGACAATCGAAATTCACGGGAAAAAAATCTTATCGGATTTTTCAATCGAATTTCCTGACGGAAAAATCACTGCGCTGATTGCGCCAAGCGGATTCGGGAAAACGACTCTGCTGAACTGGATTTGCGAAAACGAGATGAAAAAAGGAAAATCGGTGTCGTTCGCATTTCAGGAACCGAGGCTTTTGGAAAGCGCAACTGTGCTTGAAAACGTGCGGATTCCGCTTTCGAACATTTTCAGCAAGGAAGAAGCGGAAGAAAAATCAGTTTTTTTTCTTACAAAAATGGGGCTTTCTGAAAAAATTTCGGCATTCCCGCAAAAATTATCGGGCGGCGAAAAACAGCGCGTATCGCTCGCACGCGCACTCGCCTACCCGTCCGAGATTCTACTGTTGGATGAATCGTTCAATTCAATCGATGAAATCACGAAGAAAAAAATAATGGAATTCACAAAAGCCGTTGCAAAAAACGAGAAGCGGACTGTCATTTTCGTCACGCATGACGAACGCGAGGCAGAATTCTTGTGCGATGAAATAAAGAAAGCAGATTGAAAACTGATTTTCCAAAACCACAAAAAAAGACCTCCGGCACCCACCCATTTTTGCCAGAGGTCTAAAATGTTAAAACAGCAATAAACAAGTTTCCGATTGTCTTATTAAACCTGTTCGGAAACTGAAGTTATCGAACAGGTCTATTTTTCCGTGTTCATCGTCAGGCCGACAAGCTCAGGGAAATCGTAATTTTTCTCGACAAAGTATCTCAAATCGAAATCCTCATGCGTGACGACAACGAGAATTGTCGCGTGCTCCGCAAGATAATCGGAAATCACCTTCATTACGTGCAATCGGGTGTCAAAGTCGATGTGCGCGAACGGCTCGTCAAGAAGAAGAATGTCAGGCTTTGCAGTTAGGGCGCGTGCGATGTCCATTCGCTTCATCTCGCCGGACGAAAGCGACTGCGGATATGCGTCAAGATGCTCCTTCGTAAGACCGACTTTTACGAGGTTCTCAGCCATCTCCTCGATTGTTCCGTCAATTCCAGCTTTCGAAATCTGCTCGAACGAATCGCGGATTTTCAAATCCGGGAAGAACGAAAAACGAGAATCCTGCTGAACGACAGCCATTCTCTTTCTGAACGGCTTGAATTCCTCAGGGTCTTTTCCGTCCTCAATCGGCTTGAGCTTGACAAGGTCGTTGCCCTCAAGAAGAATTTCGCCCTCGGTCTCGTCAAGCAAGCGAAGAATCGCCTTTATCGTGCTCGACTTTCCGCAGCCCGACGGTCCCGTTATACCATAGACAGTCGAACGCTCGAACGTGAGGTTCAGCCCCTTGAACGCGGTGAATTTTCTCTCTCCGAAAAGACCGCGCTTGTTGTAAGACTGCGAAACGTTCTTTATCTCGATTGAAGTTCCGGACGCGCCTTTCTTTGCGACAGGCTTCTCGTAGCCTTCCATTTCAGGAAGCTGCTCAAGCTTCACCAAATCGCCCTCTTTCAGAATGAATACCTGCGAAAGGTTCAGACGCTTGATGAAATCCAAATCGTGGCTGACCATGAGGAACGTCTTTGACTTGTCGCAGAGGATTTCCTTGTTCAAAAATTCCACGAAATTCTTACGGAGGTTGCGGTCAAGGTTGACTGTCGGCTCGTCAAGGAGGATGAGGTTTCCCTGACGCGAAAGCAGAATCATCAGAGTGATTCGCTGCATCTCGCCGCCGGAAACTTCATCAGGATAGAGGCGCGCGAACTTCTCGAAATCCAGCGTGAAGAATTCTTTCAGTCGTCGGACGACATTCGCTCGGCAGCCTGGCGCAAGAAGGGAAAGGTTCTGGTCGAGAGTGAGAGCCGGGTTCATAACCTGTGCTGTCTCGGCAGGAATGAACATCAAGCCAGACTGCTCAATCTTTGTCCATTCGAAAAAATCAAGTTTCTTTCCGCCAAAATATCCGGGATTTCCGTTGACCTTCAGCGAACCTTCGAACTTGAATATATTCGTAGGAAGAATTCCCGCAATCGACTTGAGGAAAACTGACTTTCCGGTTCCTGTCGGGCCCATGATTACAGTCGAAGAGCCTTCTTCAATGTCGAGCGTCGTAGGTTTCAGCGTAATCCGCTCCCCGAGATGGATGCAGAATTTGTCTAGTGAAATAGGAATCATGCTTCCTCCTTGTTGTCATTCAAAATGATGAGGAATGCAACGCTTATCATGATGAGGAAAATCGAAGGCACCCAAAAGAACAGCGGGTCGCCGTCGCCGAGTCCGAGAACAGTCTGCCTGTAAGTCGCAATCAACGCGCCCGGGCTTGTGTGGCTAGGAGTACCTGTCGCGCCAAGACCGACCTGAATCACGAAGCCGAATGACGTGTCGAGGACGAGAGTCTTCAGGAGAATGCCTGCTGCGACGCGTTTCAATGTATCGACCATTATCGAAGTGCGCATCAAAACGGAAAGGATTCTGTTTTTCGTGAATCCGTATGAGCGGAACGAAACGCTGTACTTTCTGTTGTACAAATCCGAAAGCGGAATGGAAATGCTTCTGACGGCTTCCGGCAAAACGGTAGCGGTCGCCGCAAAAATGAATACGATAAGCGACAAAACAGAAGATGTCGAGCCGGAAGTTTTTGCAAGCGCGCCGGAAACAGGAGCATAGCAGAACAACGCGATGAGAATCGACGGAATCGATTCGATTGCGTTCAGGATGTTCGCAAATCCGCGTCCGAAAGCCATCGAGAGAACGCTGCAATATCCGATGAGGTAGCTGATTATCATCGCAAAAATCACCGTAGTGACAAGCGTAATCGAAAGCTCCCTGAACGAAAGGAAAAGCTCCCTCAAAAAGTTTCTCTTTATTTCGACGCTCGGAGCCGGCGAAATAGACTGCTCATTCTGCTCTTCCGCCTCCTCCTGCATCATCTGCTCTTCCATCTGCTTCAGAAGCTCAGCCTCAAGGCGGAGAATTCCGGCATCGACTTTTTCAGGCTGCGGCTCGTTCTTTACTTCAGGCTCAGCCTTTGCCGGTGCAGGCTCTTCTTTTTTCTCTTCTGTAGCGTCAGAAAAAGCCGAAACAGGATTTGTAGAAGGAATTTCAGTTTTTGGGGAATGTTTTACGGCAGCCGGAATCGAAGAACGGACGAAGCTTTCAGGCACGACGTTCTCGAACCATTCGCACGGCAACCATGAAATCAAAAGTGGCAGCAGAAAAATGACAACCACAATTGTTTTGAGGACATTAAATTGCTTTTTCATACCACCTCGGATAAATCAAGAACAAAATAGTTTTTACGAAGAACGAAACGATGGCGTTGATGCACAGAAGAATCAAAACTGAAGTGACCAGCAAATCTGTGTTAGTCGAAATCAGCGCATCGATGAGATTGCTTCCAAGTCCCGGGAAACTGTAGGCGATTTCGGCGATTGTCACCGAGCCGATAATCGCAGGAACTTTTCCGGCAAGATACGGAATGTATCGCGGAAGGCTCGACTGGAAAAGATAGCCCGAATATGTTCCAGGAAGCGGAAGGAAACTTCCGAGATTTCTTCCGAGAGTCGAAAAGACAATCGCGTGAGTCTGATTCACCTGGCTCAGCATATCTGTTTTCAAAAAGTTCGTAGCGTCCCACGAAAGACCGCCGAGAATTACGGTCACGAGAGCGATGAGGAAAAGAGAAACGTCATTTCCGAAGAACATATACGCAATCCAGAAACCGACGAACAACGGAACAGCCGCCAAAACAGACGCGACGAAGTTCCATACGATTTCAACTCTCTCACCGATTTTTTTTCCGAAGTTCAAAGACATATATCGGCTTGAGACTGCAAACGAAGAGCAGACGAGCGATATGACAATCAGGAACACGAGCGAAATCAGCGCAAGCGGCAACGTGACTTTCGCGCCCGCAAGAATGATGTCGCCTGATGTGAATCCGACTGTGTTTGAATTTGCGGAACCGGTGATAAACAATAAGAAAGAACGGGTCGCTTCCACGTATCTAGACGCGTCGGCACCCGTTGAAAGCAAATATAGCGCAGAAAGAACAACAGTTCCGACAACGGCGAAAAGCACGCCGTGAAAGACGAGTTCCCTGACTAAAAAGCGCAGAAAACGCATTTATACCTCACATTCAAAGCCAAGAGTAAAAAAGCCTGTAATCACAGGCCTTTTTACTCGCATTTTCAAAGTTAACTCAAAAAACTTTAGTTTTTGAATTTCCAGTCCTCAACAGAGAGGAACGGATTGTCAGTTGCCATGAGGACATTCGACAGACCGCGTGAGTAGACATCTTTCTGGAGCGAGCAGAGATACAATGCAGGCGAAAGGTCAGCAACTTTCTCGTTGATTTTGAGAATCTGCTTTGCCCAGTCCTCAGTCTTGTTCTTCGTTGCAAGCTCATCGAACAGAGAATCAAGCTCAGCGTCGGCAATGCCTGTGACGTTGTCAGCACCGTTCGAGCGGTACATAGAATCGATGCTTGAATAGAGGTTGTCGAATCCGCCGTGATAGACAAGAGCAAGCTCGAAAGACTTTTCCTTGTTCAACATGCGGTTGAAAACCTGATTACCAGTTCTCTTTGCCTCGACATTCACGCCAATTTCGCGAAGCTGAGCCGCAACGCCTTCCGCCAATGCCTTTCCGAAATCTCCCATCGAATCCGGATAGATGAGGTTGATGTTCTGATTTGCAAGACCAGAAGAAGCAGCAAGTGCCTTTGCCTTCTGAACGTCATAAGGAAGATGGTTCGGAAGAGGCTCGTTCACATAATTCGGAATCGCAACCTGGAAGATGTTAGTCGGGTACAAGCCGTTGTTGATTACGACACCAGTTTCCCTGTCAGTGATTGAAGGAATCAAGTTCGGCTTGTCGAGTGCCATAGCCATAGCCTTTCTTGCGTCGGCATCCTTGATGATGCTCGTGTTGATTTCAATCTGGTAGAACGCATACGGAAGATACGAGTTGATGTCAACGTTGTCGATTTTCTCAACTGTAGGTCTGTCCATCGGGTTCGTCTCAAGAATAACGTTGATACGTCCCTTGCTGAGCTCGTTCATGCGGACAACAGGGTCAATCGTTCTCTTGATGACAAGCGAATCCGCCTGCGGAACCGTTTTGAAATATGAGCCGTTTCTTGTGAACTCAAGCCATTTTCCGATTTCCCACTTCTTGAGCTTGAAAGGGCCTGTTCCGACCGGTGACTGCGAGAATTTGCGCTCGTTGTCGCCAGAACGCATATCGACATTCATTGCAAGACCGTTGTACTTTGACGGAACGATTTTGAACGTAAGGACAGGAATCGCGTTGTAAGCAGGAATCGGGTCCTTGAACTCGATGTTGACTGTCCTTGAGTCGATTGCAGTCACGTCCTTGATGAAGCTCTTGAGATAATCGCGCTTCGGAGAATTGTTTCCGTCGTATGTGTAAGCCTTGAAAGAATACACAACGTCATCCGATGTAACTGGAGTTCCAGGAGTTGACTCGTCACCGTCGTTCCAGAAAACATCGCGGAGCGTGACAGTGTAGTTCTTGAGAGTCTTCTCGTCCTGAGTGATTTCCTCAGCCAAAGCGAGTTCCGTATAAAGCTTTCCTGAGACGGAATCGATTTCATAATTCGCAAGTCCGTCGAAGATAAGCTCGTTCGCGTTCAGTCCGGCAATGTTCTGCTCAAGGACAGGATTCAGCGAATCAGGAAGCTCCGAAATAGCAACTGTCATACCCTTAGGCTGACTTTTTGCGACAACGACACCGACAACTGCACCGGCAACGGCGACCGCACCAATGCCAATCGCCAAAAATTTCTTATTCAATCCCATAAATTAACGACTCCTTGTGACAAATGAGCTGTAAATTACAACTTCACCTGAATATGTATTTGTTTTTCCCTCATCAATTGAGAAATAGTAGTTAGTTCCGCCGTTGAGCATTTTTCCGACATTCATTACCGGCCAAGAATTTCCGACTTTGTTTGCCTTGCTGACCAAATCCTCAAGGTTCTTCTTTTTGATGTCCTTTCCGCTGTGCGTGTTCTGGTTGTAGACGTGGACAGTTCTGTTGTCCTTGAGAGTGATTACGAGGTCGTTCATCTGACCAGGCTGAATCGAAACCATTCCCCACCAGTAATCGGTCTTCTTCTGCTTTGTCGAGCTGAATTTAGCAGGGCGCGATTTTTTGCTCTCGGCAGTTGATTTCGGGTCAGGATTGAAAAGACCAATCATAAGCGGCATGACAGTGTTTCCGCGGCTCTTGATTTCCTCTTCGTTCGCGATTTCCCTGTTGATCTGCGCGATTTTGACCTTCAAGTCCCTTCTCTGAGCATCGATGTCGCTGAGAACGTCCTGACCGACCTCTTTCGGATATTTTGCGGAGAACGCAGTCAGCTCGCTATAAATAGAGTCGATGTTCGACTGGATTGAATTGTAGTGGTTTCTGATGTCGTATGATGTCAGAGCACCGTTCTTTCCAGTTCCAGCACCCGGCTGACGAGCGAATTCCTCGCCGATTTTGTCCTTGTATCCGTAAGCTTTCTCGCGGATTATGCTTGCTCTTTCGCTTTCAAGATTCTGCCTTGTGCTTTTAAGGTTCTTGATGTTCTTTGAGACAGCAGACATATCTGCAACGCCAGCTTTGGAAGCGGAAGCAGAAAGCTCCGACTCGGCAGCGACGTACTTTCCGATAGCGTCGTCATAAGCCGCAACCTGAGCCTCGAAGCCTTCGACAGCAGCAGCTTTTGCGCCTTCGCCAGAAAGTGCCGAAGTCTTTGCGTAGATTGCGTTCACGACATCGATTTCTTTTCCGGCAGTCGTCAAAACCGGGCTTGAACCGTAAACGCTCACGGATTTCTGATGCATTGTCTTCGCGGCAGTTATTTTGTTCGCCTCAAGGAGCTTGTTGATTCGGCCTGCAGAAAGATTCGAACCTTTCTCGCAGATATCCTCAGGCAGTTTGAGCTGCGAATCGTCGATTGCAGTGAATTTGTCCAATGCAGTGTTGCACGCAGAGAGCAATTTGTTTTCCTGAGATGCCTTCATGCTCTCCGTGCTTTCGATTGCGTCAGCACCTGCTTTGTACAAAGTGACGTAGTTCAGATACTTTGCTTTCACAGCGGCATCGGAAATTCCGTTCCACGGGTCGCTTGCATCCTCAGGCGTGATTTTGTTCCACGCCTCGATACCTTTTGTGATTGCCGGGTCAACTCCGTCTTTGCTAGTAGTTCCACACGACACGAACAAGCCGGCAAGAGCGAAAACCGACGCAGCAAATGCCGACAAAACAATTCCAGTTTTTTTCATCATTCAGAAATCTCCTTTACAAGACGGAAGCCAATTTCATTTGTAGTGCTTTTTCCGTCAACTTTTTTGAAATTCGATATGCGAAGTTCTTTCGGACCGTCCATCCAAGAACCGCCTTTTACGATATTCTGCTCGGAATCACGCTTTGAGGAAGTCCATTCCCAAACGTTTCCCGACATATCGACAAGACCGAATCCGTTTGCGTTCTCAAAAGAACCGACCGGCGAAGTGAACTTGAATTTTCCGTTCTTCTTGCAGTTCGCTTTCTTTGATTTTGCAGGGTCTTCGTCGCCCCACGGATAGATTGTCTCCTTTCCGCCGCGAGCTGCCTTCTCCCACTCTTCCTCAGTCGGAAGCCTGTAAACAGAGCCAGTCTGAGAAGAAAGCCACTGAGCATAAGCTTCTGCATCCGCGACCGAAACGCCGACGACTGGCTGCTCCGGCAAGTTGAAATTCGAATTGTCGAAGAAATCAGGCTTTGTCTCTGAACGAGTTGCGTGAAGGAACGCTGCGTACTGCGCATTTGTGACAGGAGCCAAATCGATTGCATACGCGCCAGTCTTTGCTTTGTGCGAAGCCTCGCTTTTTCCTGCTGATTTGTCATGAGAAACCGCACCAGCCTTGAATTCGCCGGCAGGAACAGAAGCAGACTTGAAAGTGCTTGCGAAATCGTCATAGTGAACGTAATTTCCGTCAACGGAAGAAGCGTTGTCGAGTTTCTTCATTGCGGTCGTGGCTTCAGGGGAAGCGGAGAATGCGGTAGAAACTGTGAGAGTCACCGCTTTGTTGTGGAATTCAGCAGCATCAGGGAAAGAAACTGTCGCTTTTCCAGATTTGTCAGTCTTCACGATTGAAGTCACGTCCTGCACCTCGAAATCATCGCGACCGAGAAGGTTCGGAGTCTCCCAATACGCTTTTACGTTGAGACCAGCAACTGCGTTACCGGAAGCATCGGCGACAGAAACGACGAAT
This sequence comes from Treponema sp., assembly GCA_017525605.1. Classification (GTDB taxonomy): domain Bacteria; phylum Spirochaetota; class Spirochaetia; order Treponematales; family Treponemataceae; genus Treponema_D. Next base: position 33,205 of record JAFXSM010000023.1, read on the forward strand.
TTCGTGTCCGGTCCTACGATTCCGTCCTCGACAGAAAGCTTGAACTCAAGCTCTTTCACGGCATCAGCGCAGATTGACTCGATTTTCTTTGAGAAAAGGTCGTTTCCGCCAGGTGTGACGGTCAGAATGTCAGCCTCGCCGTTTGCGGCAAGAATGCTCAAAATATCGACAGACTCGTTGAGTTTTTCAGCGAGTTTTTTAGACGAGAGAGCCTCATAACGTGAAGCCACAGAAGTCCTGAGATTCGCCGAATATGCAAGCTCGTCCTTCTCCCAGTCCTCGTTCTTGATTCTGAAAGTGACAGAAAGCCCTGTTTTATCCTCAACGAACGGCTTGAGCGAAGCAAGGCGGGATGCTGCGATTTCCTTGCTGACGCTAACGCGCGGAGCACGCGAATTCGTGCTTCTCGCCTTTTCTGTCAAAGCTTTCTCGATGAGGTTTTTCTTTGCAGCAACAATTGCCTCATCTTTTGTAGAACCTTTTCCGTAGCCGTAGTAGAAACCAGCCTCTTCCTTGATCGGCTCATCGGATTTTTTTGCAGAGGCAAAACTTCCTAAAAGAGCAACGCAAAGAGAAGCTGCAAGAATCCTAAAATTCTTCTTAGATTTGAACATAATCAACTCCTATAACTAAACGTTTGTTTTTAGTTTGTTTTTTATGAGGTTTTATATTTTCATTTTGAAAAAGTGGTGTCAATTTTAAATGCCGCTAATACACGCCCGAAAACGACAAAAAACAGGATTTCAAAAAACATCAATTTGACATTTTGGAGAATTCAGACCTTTTATTTAAAACCTCTGAAAAAAACGCACTCCGCGGCATACACGGAATGCGTTCAACTCAGATTAATTCGCCTGAATGTCGAGTTTTTTACAACCAAGTTTAAGGAAATATGCGGAATCGGGGTTCCGTGTTTAGAAAACATCTGCACAAGCGAAGCGCGGAAGCCGTTTTCTAAACACGGGTTCCCGATGGGAGCATATTTCCTTAACATTGACTATGGAAACTCGACATTCAGATTAATTCAGATACAAAATCCGCTACATATTCTCAGGCCCGAACCCGAACGGAAGAAGCTCATCAAGAACGTGCTCCTCGTAGTTTCCGCCGCTGCCCGCACAGAGGATGCGCAGTTTCGGGTTGAATTCATTCAGGAACTGGCGGCACATTCCGCACGGCGTGCAGATGACATCGGAAGAACCGACGACTGCGAGCGTCTTTATATTCCTGAAGCCCTCGAAAACTGCCTTCGGGACTGCGACACGCTCCGCGCACACGCCGCACGGATACGACGCATTCTCCACGTTCGCGCCGCAGAAAACTTTTTCCTCGCCGCTGTCGTTCTGGGCGATGAGCGCGGCACCGACCCTGTATTTCGAATACGGGCTGTAGGAGCCGCTTCTGGCTTCCAACGCCTTATCGACCAATTCCCTGTCAGTCATAAAAGCCTCCTATCAACAATTTTTATTTTCTTGCATCAAGAACGGAAAAAAGCCTTGACTTCTTCATGTCCTCGTACGAAGAGCCTTCTTTCGCGTAATTCGCAAACGGATAAATTGAAATTCCGCCGCGTGGAGTGAAAATTCCCTCGACCTCAAGATATTTCGGTTCAAGAAGACGAACCAAATCCTTCATTATTATGTTCGCGCAATCCTCGTGAAAATCCCCGTGGTTTCTGAAAGAGAAGAGATAGAGTTTCAGAGACTTTGACTCCACGATGAATTTGTCTGGAATGTAGTTGATTCTGATTGTCGCAAAATCCGGCTGGCCGGTCTTCGGGCAAAGCGAAGTGAATTCCGGGCAATTCAGCGTGACCATGTAGTCGTTGTCCGGGTGTTTGTTCGGGAATTTCTCAAGAAGATTCGGGTTGTAATCGTATGTGTATTTTGTTGACTGGTTTCCGAGAAGGGTCACTCCCTCAAGCTCTGATTCTGAACGTGGCATTTTTTCTCCTATTTTTGTTGATTTTGTTGATTTTTATGACAAATTCTAAAGACGAACTCAAAAAAAGAAAAGTCAGATTCTGAAAGAAAATCGCTATCGTGATAGAATGGAGGAATGGCAAAAGCAAAAAGGCGAAGCATGATTACGCCTGTCACGTTCTCACAGACAATATTTCTCAACATAAAATTCTTCCTGCAGAACAGGCTGCTTTCTTATGCGTGCGCATGTTCGTTCAACTTTCTGTTCTCGTTCATCCCCGTGTCGATGATGATTACGGTGATTCTCATCCGGATTCTTCACACAACGCCGGAAGTCGCGGCATCGCTCATCAATATGTTCCCTGAAATCCCCGAATATATTGATACGAATTCGATAATCGAAAACGTGCAGGCAACGCAGCACGGACTGATTGTCGAAGTAATCCTCGGAATATTCGTGTTCTGGATGGCGAGGAGATTTTTTGCGACGACGTTCGACTCGCTGCAGAACATTTTCCACACGCACACGAAGCGGAAGGCTGTGATGAACCAGATACTGACGCTCGCTGTCGAAGTCCTGCTCATTTTCATCGTCGCAATGATGATTTTCATCTACGTTTCGATGAGGGCAATCCTGGACACGCCGTTCATCACGAATATGTTCAAGGGTATTCCCCAAATTTCGTTCATCTTCAACGGCGTTATAGTCTCGAATTTCATCGAGTACTTCCCGAACCTGCTGATTTTCATCGCGCTGCTCACTCTTTACAAGCTCGTGCCGGGAACGACACCGCAGACAAAAATCTGCGTGATTGCAGCACTCGCCTGCACAATCACGTTCTTCACGTTCAGGGTGCTTCTGCATTCGTTTTTGAACACGTCGAACTACAATATGGTTTACGGAGTCCTGAGCCAAATCATCATAACGCTCATGGACATTCAGTTCTTCTTCACTTTCTTTTTGTTTTTCGCGCAGACAATCTACGTCTACCAGTTCTTCAACGAGCATCTTCTGGCGGAACTGTACCTGCTTCCGAAAAAACAGAAGGTGGGTCTTCTTTCAAGGACAAAGATGAAGCTTTTCATCCGGCCTGACTATCTAATTGCGATAGACGCTAACGTAATGGACTTGAAAAAAGACGAAATCCTCTACAAACCCGGCGACGAAACTGAGGGCGCGTACTACATCGTAAGCGGAAGGATAAGCGAGGAGAGAAACGGAGAAGCGGAAATAATGGAACAGGGCGACTTTTTCGGAGACATCGGTTGCATAATCAAGAAGCCCAGAAACTCGACCGTAAAAGCCACGGAGAATTCGCGTATTATCAAAATCAAGGCGGACGATTTCGTCCGTATGGCGAAGAAAAATTCGAAGGCAATGCGGAAAATCATCTCAAAAATCAGCTCGAACTTTTCCTTTATGGACGAACACGAAGATTAAATTTATAATGGTAAGGGAAATATTTATAGTACAGGGACAGGACTATGCGGTTCTGTCTTTTTTATTTTTATCGGAGTTTTCAAATGGCAAAACAAACAAAGTACATCTTTATCACGGGAGGAGTTGTTTCAGGACTCGGAAAGGGAATTGCGGCGGCATCAATCGGTCTTATTTTGAAGAGCAGGGGCTTAAACGTCGTCAACCAGAAATTCGACCCTTATCTGAACATTGACCCGGGCACGATGAATCCGATTCAGCACGGAGAAGTTTTCGTAACGGATGACGGAGCAGAAACAGACCTTGACCTCGGACACTACGAGAGATTCACTGACACTTCTCTTTCGCAAAGCTCGAACACGACGGCGGGAAGAGTCTACATGACAGTCCTGCAGAACGAGCGCGAGGGAAAATACAACGGCGGAACGGTTCAGGTAATTCCGAACGTGACGGAAGAAATCCTTCGGAGAATGCTCCTTTCCACAACGGAAACGAATGCCGACGTCATCATCACTGAAATCGGAGGCTCAATCGGAGATATCGAGTCGCTTCCGTTCATCGAGGCAATCAGGCAGATAAAGTACGAAGTTGGCGAAGAGAACTGCTGCTACATCCACCTGACGCTCGTCCCTTACCTCAACAAATCGAAGGACATCAAGACGAAGCCGACCCAGCATTCTGTAAAAGATTTGCAGAAGCTCGGAATCCAGCCGAACATCCTGATGCTCCGCTGCGACGTTCCGATTGACACTGCGACACGCGAAAAGCTCGCCCTTTTCTGCAACGTTGACACGGACTGCGTCATCCAGAACACGACTGCGCGCTCGATTTATGCAGTTCCGCTCCAGCTTGAGGAAGAGCACATCGGAGACGCGGTCTGCAAAGTACTCGGACTTACAACACCGCCGACAGAGCTTTCCGAATGGACAAAAGTCGTCGATATCTTCCACAACCCGAAGGACAAAGTGAAAATCGCGCTCGTCGGAAAATACGTCGCACTTCACGACGCGTATCTTTCTGTCGTGGAATCCCTGATTCACGGCGGAATCGCGAACGAGCTTTCGGTGGAAATCGACTGGGTTGACTCGGAGGAGCTTACGGACGACGAAACCGTGAAGAACAGGCTCAAGGACGCAGACGGAATAATCGTCCCGGGCGGATTCGGAACGCGCGGAATCGAGGGAATGATTCTGACGGCGAAATACTGCCGCGAGAACAACGTCCCGTATTTCGGAATCTGCCTCGGAATGCAGATTATCGTAATCGAATACGCACGCGACGTTCTCGGCTGGAAAGACGCGCACTCAACTGAGATGGACAAAGAGACGAAGCACCCTGTAATCGATTTGATGCCGGACCAGAACGGAAAGATTCTCGGAGGAACGCTCCGTCTCGGAAAATTCGAATGTGCGGTGAAAGACGGCACAAAAACGCTTGAGGCATACGGAACGAAAACCGTATGGGAGAGGCACCGCCACCGCTACGAGTTCAACAACGCATTCAGGAGCGACCTTGAGAACGCGGGACTCGTCATTGCAGGCGTGAACCCGGAGCGCAACCTTGTGGAAGTCGTGGAAGTTCCGACGAACCCGTGGATGGTCGGAGGCCAGTTCCACCCGGAATTCAAGTCGCGCCCGAACAAGGCAGGACCTCTTTTCAGAGAGTTCATCAAAGCCTCATATAAAAACAAGTCTTCAAAATAAGAAAAATATCCCGAATCAGATGCATCCGCACGCAATAGCCGCACGGATGCGGCGGGGGCGAACTCTGCAAGCAGCCCGCAGGACGCGGGATGCGACGAATTCATAAAGGCCTCATATAACAACAAAAAGTAGGCTGAATTTTTTAAGATTTTCAAAGACAGACCGAAAAAGCAAAATTCGGTCTGTTTTTTTTTGCGGAAGTTTATTTTTCAATACTGGAATCAAAAATTTTCAACGGATTTCACATGACGAGGAACAAATCATTCATATACCAAAAATTAGTGGCGGTTTTCTCATAAAAAAACGAGAAAACCGCCACTAATATTTATGGAAAAGGGAGGATTGGATTCGCTCTAAAACACGCAACGCCCCGAAGTTTCCCGATTTCACGTTTGATATGATTATTCCGTATTCAATAATCGCGTAAATCAGAAGAATTATTCCGGTTACGATTATATACGGTGCAACTCTCATTCCGACGAATCCGAAAATTAAGTTGCTTACAAGGAACAGCACAAAGAAAATGCCTGAAACAACTTTGAAATTTACGTTTCCAGCTCTTTCTTTTGGTCTTACTCCCAACATACCAATCAAGGTTGAGGCAAAAGTCAAACCGCTTCCGAGAGAAAGCAGAAGGCAAAAAGATTCGCCTGAGTTTGCGGCATAAAAACCATACCCTGCAAGTGCCGAAATCAATACAGACACGACAATCAGAAAAACATTTGGCTTCATAAAAAATGCTCCTTACATTACATAGCCGGTGGAACTGGTGGGACTGGCGGTACAGGAGGAACTGAACTTTGTGCAAAAAGTGATGCAAGTTCAGGGATTTCACCTGCAGCCTGCCAATTTGCCATTCCGTTTTTCCAGACAAGGCTTGACTTTGTAAACTGACCGCTTGCCACCATTTGAGAAAGCACCTGTACTGTATAAGGACCTGTACTCTGACCGTTTACTGCAACATTGTACTGGCTTACTGGAGGAACAGGTGGAACTGCACCCGGCATCTGTGGTGGCATCTGCTGATTAATTCCGCCCAATGCACCGTTCATCATGCCTGCCATGTTCTGACCGATTGCGCTTCCCATTGCCATTCCAGCCATAAGTCCTGCAGGATTGAAGCCGCCGCCGTTTCCGAGATTTACGCCAGCTCCGCCGTTTGCACTGATTTTACCAAGCGCATTTGCACCTGCGATTCCGACTTCAGTTTGTTTTTCAATCTGGAATGCTGACAAGTTTGCGCTTTCAGTCTGAAGTTTCTGAGCACGCTGCATTTCTTCTCGCTGGATTCTCTGAGTTTCTTCAAGATTTTCCATCTGAACCCGCTGCATGTCCTGCATCTGCTTGATGTTGACGGCAGCCTGGGCTTGAGTTGTCTGCGTGGTGATATCTGCGGTGACTGCTTTAAGCTCTCTGTAGCCATCGCTGTCTTTGTCAAGCTCAACATCAGAAATATCAACGGCACTGACTGTTACGCCAAAATCATTCTGCAGGCGAGGTTTTATGTACTGTTCGATTGTGTCGTTTATCAAAAGGATTTTTCGTTCAAGCTGAATGACTGGGATTCCATTATCCGACGGAATATTTGTGACAACACCTTTTGTGTATCTGATAACTGCGTCTCTGATTTGTGTCTGGAAAGAAGCCAGATTAAAATCGATAAGACGGTGAAGTTTTATGAATTCTTTGTAATCTGAAATCTTGAAGCTGATTGTTCCCCGAACAGCCACAGGAACAGCATAGTCCATGAATCTTGGGTCTGCGACATCAAAAAACGGAACACCGAATTTTACCTGGATTATTCCTGCAAGGTTGATGAAGTAGATTTCTGCCTGAAAAGGACTTGCACCGCCGAACGCCGCCCCAACGATTGAAGTGAGGATTGGAAAGTTTCCTGTCTTGATTGTATCGTCGTAAGGACCTTCAATAAAATCCTGCATCGTACCGTCTTTCTGATGGTACACGAACACGGCAACTTCGCCGTCCTTTACACGAAGAGAAGAGCCGTAGCGGATTGAATTTTCCTTTTTGGTGGTGTTCGCATCTTCACCAGCTGGCCGCCACTTCCAGATAAGGTAGCTCGACTCGTCACAGCGGATGACATCCATCAAACCGCCTTCGTTTGTCTTGTTTTTGTTTCCGAAAAGTCCCATATTTATCTCCGTTTTTTTGACTATGCTCTCGTTAAGAATTTTGTTACAGCAAAAGTTGCGACTGCTTTCAAACCATTTATAGTTAAGGATTGAAGAGAATCGGATTCTTTTAATGCTCCGACAACTTCTGTAAGTGCTTCTTTAATATCTTGTTTGCTTTTTTCATCTTTAAGTGAATCAATTGTGTTAGAAAGCAATGTTATCATTCCGTTTGAATCGTTAGACAAATCTAATTCAACAGCAAGCATTTTAAGAAATGCACTATGACTAATGGTAACTATTTCCTTGTTCATTTTGTAATCGAAAGTTGTATGAGTTATACGCTTAAGTTTTGTTTCGAGAACAGAACGCAGAGATGTGTCTTCTATAACCATTGTGTATGTGTCACCTGTGTCATCAAGTGAGGGAAGATTTCCTGTGCTGATTTTTTTGATAAATTCAATGAATATAGCATCGTATTCATCTTCGTCCATAAATTGCACAGAAATGTTTTTCTTTGCAGACTTTATGCGTGCTGCCTTTGTTTTTAGAAGCCGTTCATTATCTGCATTGTCATTTTCAGAAAGAAAATGTTTGTTGTCATACTTATTCAGAAGATACAGTACAAAATCATAAAAATCATTCTTGGAGCGGTTAGAAAATCCTGTTGTCGTCATTTCCTTCCACAAATCATCTACCAATGC
>JAFXSM010000024.1 GCA_017525605.1 Treponema sp.
CCAGGGTGCGGATGTGGCCTAATAAATTGCGTAGTGGATAAGGAATGTGTTTTTCTAACCGCAAAAAAACACTTTTCACTTTTCCGTTTTCCGCTTCCGCAAGAATGTCTGCACGATGCGGAAGATTGACGACACGACGGCGACTCCGAGGACGATTGCTGCGCACGCCATGATTGTCTGGTAGCCGGTTCTAAGCATTTCGTCGAGTTCTTTCTGGACTGCGGCTCGCATTGTGTAGAAAAGTCCGCCGCCGGGCACAAGCGGAAGGAGACCGGAAAGAAGAAAGACAGTCGCCGGGTTTTTCATAAGCACTGCGAGGATTTCGCTTGCTACTGCTACTGCTACAGTTCCGATAAAATATCCCAGCGGCTCGCTTCCGACAAAATCGCGTATTATAAGGTAGAGAAAATAACTCATCACGCCTAGAATTCCGCTTATGACAGCGTGAAGATATCGGGTGTTGAAGTAAAGCGAGCAGAATATGCTTGCGATGCCGCTCCAAATTGCGGCAACAATCATTTTCGAAATAATCACAGCGCACCTGCCAAAAACAATCCCGCCACGGAGCCGATTGAAAGTCCCGTTGCAATCATCAGTGCCTCAAGAAGACGCGCGCTGCCTGAAACGAGGTCGCCTGAAATCACGTCGCGCACTCCGTTCACGAACGCAAGCCCTGGAACGACCTGCATGATGCTTCCTCCGAGCACTAGCGACGGCTTTATCCCAAGCGGCAGCATCCCGAACAAATCCGATGAGACCGAGATGAACGCGCCGCTTATGAGCGAGAAGAGAAAACTGTTTTTTCCGTTCAAGATGCTGCTGAAGAAAATCATCATTATTCTTGTTATTGCTCCGATTATGAACGATGCGATTCCGTCAAATAATGTTCCTTCTATCATGAATGTGAAGCAGGACGAGCTGAGTGCGCCCATGAGGACTAGAAACGCCGATGAATATTCCTTCGCGTCGATTACCCTTCGAAGCAGAGTCCGCACCTGCTCGGGATTCGATGTTTTTCCGCGGTTCACGAGCCTGTGCGAAAGCTCGTTCATCTGCGAAAGCTTGAGCATGTTCGTCCCGCGCTTCGTGATTCTCCGCATTGCAGTGTGGTGCGTTCCTTCGTCGTCCACGCAGCTGAACATGACGACCGTAGGAGTGATGAACGCGCTCGCATCTTTCGCGCCGAGTGCCGTTGCGATGTGCACAACGGTGTCTTCCGCGCGGTACGTCTCGCCCCCGTTTTCAAGCACGATTTCGCCAGCAGTAACGGCAATATCCTGAATGTCCTGAACGTCGTCAATCATCGATAAAATATTCCCCCGAACGAACTAATTATATCAATATATTATTCTCAACTTCTTCCTATTATTTCTTAAAAAATAAACCTGTCCGAAAATTTTAGCTTCCGAACAGGTTTATTATGGACTTTACGATTGTTAGATTGAATATCGAATTTTACGAAGCAAAAATGGAAACAAGCGGAAGCATACTTTGCATTTTCAAAATACATTTTTCGCTACCGCCTATAATGAAGGTACGGCTATAGCCGTGCCGTTAACGCTTGCCTCTACTGTGCAATTTTTAGAATACATTTGCACCTTGGCAAGCGATTAGTTTTTCACGCTGACTGGGGATTTGAAGTATCTCTGCGTGTTCAGGTTCAGCGAGAGCGTTGCTGTTCCGTGTTTTTTGCCGGTTACGTCATACGAGCCCCATTCGTCGCTGCGCAAATAGCTTTCTGTGTGCGCGGCGTATGCGTTCATTCCGTAGCCGCCGTTTTCGCGGTTGAGTCCTGCAATCGCCCAGACTGTGTTGTTCACGAGGCTTCCGCTCATGTACGGAACGAGGTCGCTTTGGTCGCCGAGCCTTTTGACAGTTCCCTCTCTGCTTCCTGCCGAAAGAAGCGGTGAGCCGAACGTGACGACGTTCATCACGTTGTAGTCGGCTTTTATCGTGTTGTCCGCCGAAACCTGCTGCGCAATCATTCCTCCGAGGCTGTGACCTGCAAGAATGAGATTCGAATTTTTCGGAATGTTCCTTTCGATTACGTTGACGACGTTCGTGTAATATTTGCTCTTCTGGTTGAATCCAGAAAGCGCGTCCGTAAGATATCCCGTTGACTGGTTCTCGATTATTTCAGTTCCCGAAAGGGTGATGAGGTACACATTCGTGCTTGTCCAGCCGTTGTCTAAAGTTCCCTGCGTCACGATGATAGGACCTTTCTGTCCGCCGTTGTAGCCCTGGTATGTGTAAGAGCATATTTCATTCGCCTGCGTATACTTCACGAACGAAGACTGTGCAGCCCTGCTTTCTTCCTGAAGGATTCCGTCGTTTTCATCCTCCGCGATGTCCGAGCAGCCGAAGAGAAGCGAAACGAGAGAGAGCGATGCAACAAGTGCCGAAAACTTTTTCATAATGTGACCTCCTGAAATATCTGATAGTAGAACTATCTTTGTGATAGAATCACTATCAGTAATAGTAATATCACACATTCAGAAAAAAGCAAGAAGAAATTCAGATTTTTTTATAAAAATTTTGAGGGGGAGTTTTAAATAGCCTAGTTTGCCAATAAATTTGAGTGTTTATCCCGTTTTCAGCATGTGAACCAGCTTTTTCACGAACATGAAGTCGTTTTCGTGAAGTTGCCTAAGTTCGTTGATAACCATGTTCATATCGGTTTCTGTTGGGATTTTTTCTGAAGAAGATTCTGAGTTTTTACCGCAGACAAGACTCTCAACGGAAGTATGCAAGGCATGTGCGATTTTCACTGCGAGTTCTGCTTGAGGCTGGCTTCCGTTAGTTGCAAGGTAATGGTCGAGCGTGTGCTTGCTTATGCCTGTCATTTCCGCAAGTTCTTTCACCTTTATATCTTGATAAGTGAGTTCTTCCTTTAAATTTTCCCTGAATCCCATGCAGATAATTATTCATATTTGGTTCGAATTTTTAGCTTTACAATTCAAAAGTTAGTATTTATACTTCTGTATTACTAAGATTTGAATAATTAATATTCATTCTTGGTAAAAACGACTCTGCTTTGAGCCGGTAAAATGATTAATTCAAAAAGGATTTAAAATGAAAAAAAATATATTGTTTTTTGCATTGTCGATTATGATTTTATTTACGGGCTGCGTTTCTTCAAATATAGAAGAATTCAATCCAGAGGATTACGGATATTTTAATTTTCCCAAGGATGTGAAAGTTTTTAAAGCTTCGTCAGATGGAATGATAGACAGTACACAATATTATGCACATTCGACATACAACAGTTTCACAGGTACAACAACAACGGATTTATATAAGACTGGCAGGCTGAGAATGTCAACTAAGCCATCAATAAAAAATGATTGTCTGAAAACTGCTTGTAAAAAAAGTACAGAAGATGGTTATACATATATTTTGATTTTGGATGAATATGAAAATTCTTATGAGTCTGGTAATGAGGTAAGGTATAATTATCAGATTCTGTTTATGCCTATAAATAAAGATGACATCTCAACAGAGATGCATGACTATAAGATTTTCAAAAACACGCTCTATTATAAACCAATGGAGCAAATCCAGAATGAAGAAACAATGTCTTAAGTCTGACACTTCCGCGGGGAGTTAGTCAGCTCACATTCTGAGTACGACAAAATAAATGCGGAGGAAATCTAATGGCTTACAACAAACTCATAAAGACCGAAGAAGATTATAATTTCGCCATGAAAAGAATCGACGAGCTTTTTGATGCGGAAGAGGGAACACCAGAATGCGACGAGCTTGAGCTTCTCGTGGCGCTTGTCGAGTTGTACGAAAAAGAAAGATTCCCTATTGAGTCTCCCGACCCCGTGGAAGCGATAAAATTCCGCATGGAACAGGAAAATCTCACGAACGAAGACATGATTCAGTACTTCGGAAGCAAGTCACGCATTTCCGAAATCTTCTCGCACAAAAGAAACTTGAGCATTGCGATGATACGAAAGCTCGTCACAGGGCTCCGCATTCCCGCAGAAGTTCTGCTTAGAATCAGCCCAGCACGCGTATGACGGACAGATTTCTCGGCAAAACGCTTTCCCTCGAAGACGAATACATCGCCGATTGCATGATTTTCTGAATCTGTCTTTAATCAATCGATTTCCAGTGCTATTTTTAGTGCAGTTTTCAGTTCTTCCAATTTTGCAGGCGAAAGGCAGCCGATATAGTTTGTCAGGTCGCTTTTTCTGATGCTTATCAATTCATCGCAGCGTATACAACTGAAATGTTTTAGACCGCTTTCTTCTCCCACAAGAACTTGCGTGCTGATTCCTTCTGTTGTTGTGTAAACTGGAGCACGGATGACTGTTGAGTATTTCGAATCTATAAGTTCCTGTCGGCTTAAGACAACAAAGACTCTTTGCTTTTTTGTGTCATTCTTTGAAGCTTTTTCTACAAGGTATAATTCTCCGCGTCGCATTTTTCGTCCGTTTTAGATGTCTGCCTGAAATTCAAGGTTCTCTTCCGCACCTTCGTTGAGATAGTCTGCGTTTGCATCGATTATTGCGGTGTCGCTTATTTTATGTGAATCTTCATCAGCAATGTCCTCTGCATATTCATCTGGTTGTTGTGCGATAAAACGAGCGAACTGAATGACCGTGCACATTTTTCGTGCCGGCAATGTCCTGAAAATATTGACTGCTTCATCTGTAAGAGCTGTTGCTGTTTTCATAAAACTCTCCTTTTGTTCAATTATAATTTGAATTAACCGAAAAATGAAGTTTCCCCTAAATCTCCCACCAAATAACTTTTTGTTGCAAAGTTTGACATTTCTTGTCGTTTCTTGACATTTTTGACTGCTTTGATAAATTTTTTGTATGATTAAGAACATTGATATTTTCGAAAAGGACCCGATTCCGAAGGCTGTGCTCAAGCTTGCAGTTCCCACAGTCTTGAGCATGATTGTTACGGTTCTCTACAACATGGTCGATGCATTTTTCGTCGGCATGACAAACAATCCGAGCATGTTCGCGGCGGTGAATGTCGCAACTCCTGTGTTCATGGTGCTGATGGCTGCCGGAAACATATTCGGAATGGGCGGAAGCTCGTTTTTGAGCCGCGCGCTCGGACAGAAAAAATACGACAAAGTGAAGAACATCAGCTCGTTCTGTTTTTATGCGGCTCTTGTCGCAGGAATCATCGGCGGTTTGCTGGTGCTCCAGTTCATGCCGCAGGTGCTCAGCGCAATCGGAACGACAGAAGGAACTGAAAAATTCGCACGCGAATATTTGACGATATTGGCGTATGGCGGCCCGATTATTGTGATTTCGACTGCATTCACGAACATAATCAGAGGCGAGGGTGCTTCGAAGAATTCGATGATTGGAATGATGGTCGGAACAATCGTGAACATCATCCTCGACCCGATTTTCATCCTAGACGAGCTTTTCGGAATCAAGCTTCTCGGACGCGGCGTTGAGGGGGCTGCAATCGCGACACTCGCAGGAAACTTCGTCACGCTCTGTATCTACATAATGCACGTCGTCTCAAAAAATTCAGTCCTGACTATAAATCCGAAGCATTTCAAAGTCCGCGACGGAATCCTCTCCGGCGTTCTCGTAATCGGGCTTCCGGCTTCGCTCACGAATATCCTCATGTCTGTGAGCGCGATTGCGGAGAACAAGCTCCTTGCAAGCTACTTCTACACGAATGTCGTTTCGGAAGGTCTCGCTCCTCTCATCACGACGATTGTCGGCGGAAATCCTGTCTACGGCGATATTCCTGTCGCTGCGATGGGAGTCGCGCTCAAGGCGAACATGCTCACGATTTTCATTCAGCTCGGTCTCGGAATGGGAATTTCTCCGCTTGTCGGATACAACTACGGCGCAAGGAATTTCAAGCGGATGAAGGGCATAATGAAATTCGCAATATCCGCAAACATCATTGCAGGAACGGTTCTGACGATTCTCTACTGCATTTTTGCGAAGCAGATTGTCAACATTTTCTCCGAGGATGCGGCGGTCGTTTATGTCGGTCGCTACATGATTTACGGATTGATGACATCGATGCCGTTCATCGGAATCTTGTTCTGCTTGAATTTCACTTTCCAGGCAGCAGGAAAAGGTGCCCAGTCGCTGATTCTTGCCGTGAGCCGTCAGGGATTCGTCTTCTTCCCGATGCTCTTCGTGATGAACCATTTCTTCGGCATCTACGGAATCGTCTACGCCCAGCCGATAGCAGATATCGTCTCTGTAATAATGGCACTTCTAATGTTCATGAGATTGAACCGCGACTTCCGAGAAATAGAAGCCGAGATGGAAGCACTGCAGATATATTAAATGACAGTATTGGAAGTTATGATGGAAACAAGCGGAGGCGAGGTTCCTGCATGAAAAACACTCAGCCACCGCGAAGCGGTACTGCCGTTTTTCATGTAGGGTTCTCGCCGGGAGCTTGTTTCCAACTTTTACATTTCACATTGGATTTTTAAAGTTCTTCTAGAATTTTCAAGCTGTCTTCGTCCATTGATTTTTCAAAGCCGAACATGCTTTTCTTGTCGAACTTGTTCTTGAGATAGTCCTTCACGTCCTGCTTGAGCGTAAGGAAAATCTCCGCAAGTTCCGGGTCAAAGTGAACGCCCGCATCTTTCCTGATGATTTCAAACACATCGTCAACGTCGAAAGCTTCCTTATAAACACGCCTTGATGCGCACGCGTCAAAGACATCCGCAATCGCCATGATTCTCGCGCTGATTGGAATCTCGTTGCCCTCAAGTCCGATAGGGTAGCCTGAGCCGTTCCATTTTTCGTGGTGGTACATGACGACCTGGACGCACATCTCAAGCATCCTGTGGTCGATTCCCTCGCCGAACACTGCGCGTACGATTCCCGCGCCCATGACCGTGTGCTGCTGCATCGTTCCCCATTCGTCGGCGGTGAGTTTTCCCGGCTTGTTCAGAATCTGGTCGGGAATCGCAATCTTTCCGATATCGTGCATGGCCGCGGCATTTCCGATCATCGAAAGGAATTCCAGATCAACCTCGTCCTTGTGCAGCCCGTTTTTGTAAAGGTAATTCGCAATCATCTGGACGTAATGCTTCGTGTTCTGGACGTGGTGGCCGGTGTTCATGTCCCTGTACTCGATGATTGTTGCCATTCCTTCGATGACGCATTCCTGCATGTCGCTGAGCTTCTTGAGATTCCTCTCGTTCTCCTCTTCGGCGCGCGTCCTCATCCTGAACTGGTCCATGTACTGCTGTTCGAGCTTCGTCTTGTAGACTTCCAGCTCCTCCGCGTATTTCATCGCTTTGTAACGCTGCCTGAAATTCGAGTAGAACTGATAGAGGATGAAGCCGATTACGATGATGAAGCCGAAGAGCGTGAGCTGCA
This sequence comes from Treponema sp., assembly GCA_017525605.1. Lineage (GTDB taxonomy): Bacteria > Spirochaetota > Spirochaetia > Treponematales > Treponemataceae > Treponema_D. The sequence continues at coordinate 7,341 of JAFXSM010000024.1, forward strand.
GGTCTTTCTGAATGTCAATCATCAGCGATCTTGTAGGAATCACGACGACGAAATACCATTCTCCGAGAACTTGCTTTGAGAATACGGAGCATGGAACTGATTTGTACGTTATGTCGAATGATGCGTGGTCCTTTCCGATTACTTCTTTCGCGATTTTTTTGTGCTCGGAAAGCACGACGTTGTCGAAGTAATAGCTTCCGATTTGTCTTGGGTCCGAATGTGCCGCGACGAACGATTTTGAGTCGAGCATGAAATTCGTGGAATTTTTCAAGTCGTCGGTGTTTTTGATGATGTCCTGGATTTCCTTCATCGGAACGTCGATTGCGATGACGCTCTTTTTGTCTTTCAGAAGCCTTGCGATTGAGAATACGACTTTCTTCGTCTTTACGTCGATGTACGGGTGCACGAAAGTCAGTTTTCCGTCTCTTTTCACTGCATCCCTGTACCAGTTCCTCATTGTCGGAATGAAATTTTTGTCGGGCTGCCAGTCGAATCCGTCCATGTATTCGCCGTCTATATAGCCGTAAAGTCCTTTGTAATCAGGTGCGAATTTTTCCTTGTTGTCATCAGAAATCTCCCGCAAATATTTGTGGATTTTTTCTTTCGGGACATTCTCTTCTATCATAAAGTCGATTGTGTTTGCTGCCGAGTCCAATATTTCGCTGCTCGTGACGATATGTGTCGAAAGCCTTTCGCAAACGTCGTCCAGAATCAGCTTTCCGTGAATGGAGACACTTGATTTCGAAGCCTTATAGAATGAGAAATATGCGAACAGAATAATCGAAAACAATGCCAGCGCGATGAAAACCTGCATAACGACAAGCAGCCGGATATTCTGAGAAACTGAAAATTTCTTTATAATGCGTCCCATTTTTTTATTATCGAACATAATTCGATTTATCACAAACATAAAATATGCGCGGAAACATACCCGTTGCCCTGAATCGGATTGACGGCTGTCTTTAAGTACATCGCCATTTTTGATATATTTTTAAGCACCAAATCCTTCTTCGGAAGAAAATTAAGGAGATTCCCAAAATGGGTGAAAATTATTTCAATTCAATTCCTTGGCGTGAGGCTAGGCTTCAGCTCGGTCATTGTCGCTCTATGGCGAAAGAAGAATTCGCTGACGGTGTTAATGCGCTCAAAGGAAAGAAAATCGTAATCGTCGGATGCGGCGCTCAGGGTTTGAACCAGGGTATGTGTCTCCGCGACTCAGGTCTTGACGTAAGCTATGCTCTCCGCAAGTCTGCAATTGACGAGAAGAGACAGTCTTGGAAGAACGCCACAGAGAACGGTTTCAAAGTCGGAACTTACGAAGAGATGATTCCGACTGCTGACCTCGTGGGAAACCTCACTCCGGACAAGCAGCACACGCCTGTCATCACCGAAGTTCAGAAGTTCATGAAGCAGGGTGCTGCTTTGTGGTACTCACACGGCTTCAACATGATTGAAGAAGGAATGCAGATCCGCAAGGACATCACAGTCGTAATGTGCGCTCCAAAAGGACCTGGTACGGAAGTTTACAATGAATTCCACAGAGGATTCGGAGTTCCTGACCTCATCGCAGTTCATCCTGTGAACGACCCTGAAGGAAAGGGATGGGCAATCGCAAAGGCTCTCGCTGTCGGAATGGGCGGAAGCAAGGCCGGCGTTCTCGAATCTTCATTTGTTGCAGAAGTAAAATCAGACCTCATGGGCGAGCAGACAATCCTCTGCGGTATGCTCCAGGCCGGAACAATCGTCTGCTACGACAAGATGGTCGCTGATGGAATGGATCCGAAATGGGTCACAAAATTCCTGATGCACGGTTGGAACGTCGTTTCTGAAGCTCTCAAGTGGGGCGGAATCACAGGAATGATGGACAGGCTCTCAAACCCTGCGAAAATCAAGGCAAACGCAATTTCAAAAGATATCAAGAAGCTCCTCGCTCCGCTTTATCAGAAGCACATGGACGACATCATCTCCGGAAAATTCTCTTCTACGATGATGCAGGACTGGGCGAACAAGGACCACGACCTTCTCACTTGGAGAGAGGCAACTGGCAAGCTTCCGTTCGAGTCTCAGGAAGAATCAAGCGAAGAGATTTCCGAGCAGGAATATTTCGACAAGGGTATTCTCCTCGTCGCAATGGTAAAGGCCGGCTGCGAGCTTGCGTTCGAGACAATGGTTGACGCAGGAATCAAAGAGGAGTCTGCTTACTACGAGTCGCTCCACGAAGTTCCTCTCATCGCGAACCTCATCGACAGAAAGCGTCTCTACGAGATGAACCGCGTCATTTCCGACACTGCTGAGTACGGCTGCTACCTCTTCGCGAACGTCGCAGCTCCGTCAATGGCAAAGGACTTGATGCCGAAACTCACGACCGAGGTTATCGGAAAGGGCTTGAACGTGAAGGACAACGGCGTGAACAACGCTGAGCTCGTCGCAGTCAACGCCGAAATCCGCAACCACCCGATTGAAGTCGTGGGAAGAAAACTCAGAGCTTACATGACAGCAATGAAGCCGCTGGTAAAATAAAACATCCTGTTTTATTTTACCAGGCACACAACGCTAACGCGTTGTGTCAAAGTTGTGTGCGCACATCCTTGTGCGCACAGCTTGTGTAAAAAAAACAAGTTGGCGCAATATGCCGCACATCCTGTGCGGCTGGCTGGTTGTGACAATGAGATAACGAAAAAGCACGGTGGCTGAGCGTAGTCGAAGCCGCCGTGCTGTTTTATGGATTGGTGTCAGTCGGCGAGGACGGTTGCTTGTTTTGCAAGTGAGCGGCGCTGTCCTGCGCTGAGGCAGGGATTGTCTGGGCTTCCATGAATTTCGGAATGATAAATACTGATTTTTGATGGTTTGTAAAGGACAATCGCAGAAGCTGAACGGCAATCACCGACCGATACGAACACGATTCTTCCTGTGAATCGCTTTTTCATTGCTTCTGCAACATCACAATCTGGACGACCATCTCCTCGTTCTACTGAAAGCCCTTTTTTGTCAAGAAACGCTGCAGATGAGAGTGTTCCGTCTTCTTTCCAAAACAACTCTCGGAGATTCGGCGGATATACGGCTCGATACAGTTTTTCATCATCAGGAAAATTTTCATCCATGAAAAAACCTCCTGACAGTCTGGCTTACGGTCTGTTCGGAAGCTACAATTTCATAAGAATACTCTTCGCCATTCCTGCTGACTTCGTAAACTTCTGCTGTGTCTGAATCACGAATCTGAATCTCAAGGTATGAATTCTTTTTTCCGTCGAATTCCATCTGAATGGAATCCGCGGCAGTTGGAAAAATCTCCGGCTGATTCTCAATCGATAGCAAAATCGCGCGAACTCGGTTCAAAAACGAATCGCTGAACGAATTTGCATCATCTCCATTCCAGCCTGTCTCCAACGAAGCGATTTTGTTCAGCTTTTTTATATTTCTGACAAGCCGACCGTCAGGTTTTGATTTGAGATACTTCGGAAAAACATTTTTTGCCTCAGTTGTTGACGCAGAAAAACCGTCGGAATAGGACATTTTGTGCGGATATGGTCTGTCGTATGCAATTTTCCATGCAGGAATTTCTTTGTGCGAAATCTCACTTGCTGTAACCGCATCCCATTTTTCTGAAACAGCGCGCTGAATTGTCTCATCAATCAGTTTTTTATCATGTTGACTAAAATAAGCCATATCTATGCCTGAACGATTTTTGCAGGAAAAAACCTGTGCGTCGTGACCATTAATACTAACAGGTCGCTTTTCCAAAAGAGCGGAATCATCACATCTTTTCAAGGCATGAGGAACAGGGCCTCTTTTATCCGCCCAATACTCAAGAGATGTACACGGTATGCCGACTTCAGATACCGAGCGAAAATCAACAAGTGCGAGTATTTTATACATGAGAATTTGCGCGATGAATTTATTCGTCAAAGAAAAATATCTATCAGCAATATATGCCACAACGTTTTCGGTCAAAGTGTCCATCTTTAATTCCATATAGTTAGCATAGCATAAATTTGCCCCTTCGCCATGCGAAAAAAACAAGCAGCTCCCCCTTCGGAAAACTGCCTATAACTTCGCTGACATTGCCCACTAGTGCAGGTACGCGCCTTTGGTGCGTGCCGTGACCGGTTGCATCCACTACGCAAATGCTTAGAACGTCATGCACATCTAGCAAGCGATGCCACACGGATTCGAAATTACTAACGTAATTTCACCTCGGACGCATTTGCATTTTCATGCTGCCCCACCAGTGAAGGTACGCACCTTCGGTGCGTGCCGTGACCGCTTGCATCCATTATGCAAAGATTAGGACACATTCGCATCTGGCAAGCGACGGTTGCTCTTCAAAGCTCACCGGCATTGAAAGATGTCGGAATTTACTTCTGGAGGGCGTGCAATGACAGCAAGAATCATTATGATTTTGGCTATCGTCTGCTTTTTTTTGGCAGGCTATATAGCATGGTAAATTGCACCTCTCTTGCTTTTATGTAAGAGATTTAAAGAGAAAAGCCGCCGAAGTCTTACAAAAACTTGGCGGCTTTTTCGTTCACAAAACGAAGACCAGCCGCAGTTCTAGGAAATGTTAGCGCATTTCCGTGGCTGTGCTTCTCTTTTAATATATCGGATATCGCTTAAAAAATCTACAACTCATCCGCACCCCCGCGTTCGTCCACCCGTGTAGGTACGCGCCCCATGCGAATGCAGCTTTGCTGCATTGCGACGCTGCCGCCGACCAGCAATGCTTCACATTCAAAAGGACAACGGCAGCGTTCGGTTGCATACACTATGCAAATGCTTAGGACACATCCGCATCCTGCGACCCGCGTTCGTCCACCCGTGTAGGTACGCGCTTTCGCGCGTGCCGTGACCGCTTGCATCCACTGCACAATTGCTTCGGACTCATTCGCACCTCGGCAAGCGATTGCCACACGGATTTGCTCATCGCTAACGCGATTCACTTTCCCCGCGTGTAGATAACGCCGTCTTTTATGTAGATTACGGTGCCGTTTTTTTGGATTTGGCCGGGGTATGATGTGCCGTCGATGTGCACTTTGCAATAGATTGCATATTCTCCGTCGGCGTTTTGCTCTGTCACGTCGTAGGCGAATGCTGTTTTGTCGGGCGAGAATGCGTAGATGTAGCCGAAGCGTCCGTTCGTGTCGATTTTGACTCCGTCCGATGTGCAGATGTATTTTTCGCCCGTTGGGTCTGTGTCGTTTGAATGAGCAACCAGCGCGTATCCGATTTTTTCCCCGTCGTAAAAAGTCAAATCCACATAGCAGTCGTCGGGAAGCTCCAGAATTTTCTTACCCTCGTCGTAGAAGCTGTTTCCGATGCTGAACAGTAAAGACTGGCTTTGCTTGAACAGAGTGTGAACTCCGTAACCTGTGCCGAATTCTTCGCCGTCGATGTAGACAGTCATTCCGTATCCGTTCCCAATTGTGTAAAAAAGTTTTCCGGTTTTCGGCATGAATGAAAAATCATTCAGCGATTCGGGATAGGTTTCGTAAGGGCCATACGTTTTTTCGTTGTCATGCACATAAAGCTCGTCTCCGCTAGTCGTGGCGTAGGCGAGCCGTTTTCCGTTTTCGTTGTTGAAGACTCGGACGCATTCGATTGTCTCGAACGGGCCGATTTTCTTTCCTTCGTGGAAGATGAACCAGCCGTCTTCGGTTTTTGCCGCGTATGAAAGTTTGAATCTGACTTTTCCGTTTTCGTTTTCCCCATATACGCAGAGATTCGAAACTTCATCGTACGGGCCGATTTTCTCATTCTCCCCAAAAATAAACCATCCTTCCTTCGTCTTTGCAGAATAGAAAATGCGGTCTTTGCCCTCAATTGAGATTGCCGAAACAAGCGTATCCCCATACGGCCCGAATCTCTTGCCTTCATGGTAGATGTATTGCTCGGTTTCGCTTTCTCCGTCAACGAATGCGATTATCCTGTCGAATTCGGGCGAGTGGATGATGTTGTTGTTCAACTTTGAATGGAGCCGACGGATTTCCTTTCCGTTTTTGTAGACGATTCTGCTTCCGTCGTCGGCTTTTGCTTGGTGGTAAACCGTTTTTCCGTCTTTTGAAAACGCCAGAATGTAAGATTCATAAGGCTCATCAAAAAGCGTGTAGGGGCCGTATTTCTTTTTTCCGTGGAAAATGAATGTTTGCAAGTGAAATAAACGCGACGAGCGCGAAAAACAGTCTTTTCATACAATCCCCCTTTGAAAAGAATCAGCGTTCGCTTGCGTACACTGAATAATGCCTGGAACGTCATTCGCACCTAGCAAGCGACTTCCACCCTAACATTCCTTTTCCATCGCTTGAAAACACAACGCCGATTTTGTGCATCGTTTTTCCGCTAACGGCGAAACGCGCTGAATATCCGTTCGCGTCAATTTGAGCGAGTGCGTCGTCGAGGATTTTTTTTAGCTCCTCGGCATTTTTCTCTTCGTCGCCAGTCGTAGCTTTGCCTTTGTCCATTTTCAATTCGAAGATGAAAACGCTTTTGTTTGTCGCGACAACAACATCGCTTCTGCCTGCAACGCTTTGCAACTCGGACAAAACACGATAACCCGTCATTCTGAACATTAGGTGCGTGACCGATTCGTAGTAATTCTCGCACATGTCTTTCTTGACGATTGTGGGAAGGTCTGCGATTGCGGATTTTATGATTGAAAGAGCTTTGTCAACATTGTCATTCCGCAATGCGATTTTGAGATTGTTTATTTCAAGACCGATTTCGTCATAAGGAACCGTGACGAATTTTTTAAGAAGAACGTCGAGGAATCCTTCTCGGATTTCTTCATTCGGAAAATCCAAAGTGAAGAACCGTGTTTCTTTTTCAAAATCTTTTATCGTCAGATATCCGCTCTGATAAATCACGGGAAGCATATTTTTGCTGTCGGGGTCGTAGTTCTTGAACTGATTTTCAGTTGCAATCCGCCCGTTTACGAAATTTTCAAGCTCCAGCGGCTGATTCTGCAAAGTCTTGACAAGAAAAGAAGGTGTGCCGCTTTCAAACCAATATGAGCCGAAACTTTTTGCGCTGAAACATTTTAAAAGGCAGAACGGATTATAGAGCCCCTCAACATTGTACGAAAAATGGTAGCCGTCATACATACGCGCAAGTTTTTCTTTTGCTTCTGCGACCGTTATCTCCTGCTCTTCCGCAAGTGACGCAATCTCAGGCTTAAAATATTTTTTCAATTCAGATTCAGAAATCCCGCAGATAGAAGAATACGCTCTGTCCAAACTGATATCATTCAGCTGGTTCAGCCCGCTGAAAATGTTCACGTGGCTCACCTTCGTGATTCCCGTGATGAACAAAAAGCGGATGTATTTGTCGCAATCTTTTAGCGGGCTGTAGAATGCGCGGAGTTCCTGCCTGTTCTTCTCTTCGTATTCCGTGTAAAGCGCGTCAAGAATCGGCTTGTCGTATTCGTCGATGAGAATTACGACCTGTTTGCCTGTCTTTTCGTAAAGAGTCGTAATTATATTATTCAAACGAGGTGCGGCTCGTGGGTCTGAAACTTCAATTCCGTATTCTTTCTCATATTTTGAAAGAATCAGATTCTCCTGTGACTTGAGGCAATCCAAATCCGGGTAATTGTCCGCTCCAAAGCTGATTTTCAAAACCGGATATTCAATCCAGTCTTTTTCAAGTGTTTCAATTGCAAGCCCTTTGAAAAGTTCTTTCTTTCCGAGAAAATAATATTCCATCGTAGAAAGCAAAAGGCTCTTTCCGAACCTTCGCGGGCGGCTTAAAAAATACGGTTTCCCCTCGTGGGCAAGCTTATACACCAAGTCGGTCTTGTCAACATAGAGAAAACCGCGCCTTCGCAAATCCTCAAAATCCTGAATGCCAATCGGCAAAAATCGCTCTTCCATATAGACAGTATAGCGTGAATTTGCGGAAAAAGCATTGCGATATGGTAAAGGAAAGCCCGAATCCGTATTTCTCATAATTGTCACGATTCCATTTTATCCAGTTCTCAACTTCCTCCCGCGAAAATGGATGCGGATAGAACGTCATCGATTCCGGGTCGCTCAAAACAAGCGCAAGCGTGTCAGCATCTTCCAGCGTCATCTCGCGCAGAAATAATCGTTCTGTTTCCAATATCATATTTTACGCCTTTATGACAAAGCAGACTGATGAAAAACCGGCTTCGGCGGGCGCAAAACGCCGCTTCCTCTTGAGGCGCCGTCCGACGTCCACGAGGAAAGCGGCGTGCCGCTCGTCCGGATTTCGATGATTTTTGGACTTATGTGGTAGGGAACCGTTCCCGCGTTTTCATTTCTGGGGAACGCCGCAAACGCCGTCGGAGCATTCCGCTTTTTGTGGCGGCGTTTTCAGGAATTCCTGCCATTTGAACGTGAGCGAGCCGTCCTCCGTCTGGACAATCGGGATGCCGATAAGCCCTTTTTCCTTTGCCTTCGCGAATTTCTCGTTCGAGTCGCGGAGCGCGAGGAAGGCTTTCAGCTCCTTCAAATTTCCGGTTATGTCGTGGTATTCGTAGGCGACGCCCTCCGCAGCGAAAGCTTTCTCAAGCTCAATGCAGTCCGGGCACATTTTTGAGCCGTAAACGTTCAGCATCGTTTTTCTCCTTTCGTCCGAAAACCTAAAATTTCACGACTTTTGGCGGCGCGGCGAAGCTTGAGAGTGTGGCAGTCGCGTTTTTCAGGTAGAGGACTTGCGTGTTCTCGTCCTCCGCCGAGTACATTTTCTTCAGCTCGGGGTAGCTTTCGAGCATCGCTTTTTTCGGCTCGATTCTGTCGTCGTCAACAAGCTCTCCGGCGACGCGGCACCATTCGCTTCCGTTGAAGCAGCAGAGCTCGACTTTCGGATTCTTCTGAATCTGCTTGGAAACATCCTTTTTTCTGCCGGTTTGGATGTAGAGTTTTCCCTCGAAGATGTTGACCGTACCGAACGGGCGCACCCTCGGCTGTCCGTCCTCGACTGTTGCAAGATAATACGTCCCGCATTTCTTGATGAATTCGTAGATTTCGTCCATTTTTTTCTCCTTTTGATATTTGTTCGAATAACCTACATTCTACACCAAAATGCTAGGAAAAGATTGAAAAACTTATCTGTTTTTTTCTTGAGCGTGTATGAATCATAAATTATACTGAATTTGCAGGAGGAAAACGTAATGATTAAAAATATTAAAAAACTTGTGTTGTTTGCACTTTTTTTATCGTCAGCTGGAATTGCATCTGCAAAACTTGGTGATTGGATTAGCGATATCGGTTCTGATGAATACAAGGCTCGTGCAGATGGTTATAAATTGGGGTATCAGCGGAAATCATGGGACAACTTCAATTTTATGGCTGAGGCCAAAAATCAGGGGTACACTTCAAATACATTGCAGCAGGCATTCTCTGAGCAAGGAAAGAAAGGTTTTCAGGATAGCAACGGCACTTATAACAACTATTATGAGAATATATTGAAGTCAGACGAGAAATGCGCATTGGGTTATGATGTCGGATACAAATATCCCGACTGGAACGAAACATCGTATTTTATAGTGCAGAGTGGACTTTTTAATTGGCCTGACTATCATGACCCTTTTTGTACATATGCGGCACAAGGTCAGTCGGCGGCTAAAAACAAAACTGGATATCACAATCCTAAGGCACCTTCAAGAAAATCTCCTATATATACAGCTGTAGATGCTGGGACTTGGTTGCGCAATAAGTCAAGAAGTACTGGTTTCGAGAATGGAAAAAATGCATCAAGTTCTACTCCTGGCGAAGCTCCAAAGGCTTACAAGCCTTATGAAAGCGATTATAAGCAGGGCTGGAAAGATGGGTATGCAGAAAGTCATCCTCAACAAAATTCGGGAACAGGTTCAACAGGTGGTGTTTCTGGTGGAAATGGAGGAGATTCCTTAGGGGGTGGCACACAGTCAACAGATAGTCGGCAAACCAGAACAATTAATGGAGTAAAATGCACGTTCGCCAAAAAACTTGAGCTTTGTAAGGAAGGTGAGCAAGGTAAAAATTTAAAATTTTATGTCCGATTGTCTGTTTCAATAAGTAAAGCTAATTCCGAGCTTACAAAACTTACGAAGAATGATATTAAAATTCAAAAAAATGAATGCAATGCATCCGTTAGGAACATAGACTTTTCAAACTCAGGAGACGAAATGTATCTCTCCTTTTATGTAAAATCTGAGGGAGATATTTCTTTTTCGTTTACTGGATTTACAGACCCCATAAAATTCAAAGTTACTGGAATTAAATATTCTTGGATGGATTCGTTTTTTGTTGGGCGAACTAAAAAAGTAGGAAAGAAGCACTTGATAAAAATTGATGCTCATCCGTCTGAATTAGCTCAAGGTATATTGAAAAAAGCAGATGTTGTTTTTGTCGAAAATACATGCGGCGCAAAAATAGAAGAAACTAGTTTTGACGGAGAATGGGGTAGTTTTTATGTTACATTTTCTATTGAAAAACCAGGTGAGCTAAAATTTTCTTTACCTAATTTGTCCGGAGTCAAAAAAGAAAGCCCTACATATAAATTTACAAAGAAAGAGTTGAAATAAACTAGAGCGGAACTCTACATTTTGTCTGTCATCACACGACACTATGTATGTGGTGACAGACAATAGTGTTGTTCTTGAAAAATCTGGTCATAGAACTTCTTCCGAACACATCGAATCTTTTTCTTTCGACTCCGATTTTCCAATCCGCTTCTTCAGCTCATTCCTCACCATTTCCAGATTTCCGCTTGTCAGAATCGGAATCAGAGAATCGATTTCTTCTATAGATTTGTCCCACCATTTGAATTTTTCAAGCAGTTCAATCAACTCGTCATCAAAACGCTTTCGGATTTTACGAGCGGGATTTCCGACCACGACTGAATACGCCTCAACATCGCTTCCCACGACCGCGTTTGCTCCGATGATTGCGCCGTCGCCGATGTGCACTCCCGGCAAAATCACCGCGTTCTGACCAATCCACACGTCGTTGCCGATTACGGTGTCGCCTTTTATCGGCAAATCAGAAATTGCGGGCGGCTTCATGTTCCAGCCTTCGAGAGTATAAAACGGAAAAGTCGTGACCGCATTCATCTGATGGTTCGCGCCGTTCATCACGAACTCAACGCCCGAAGCAATCTGGCAGAATTTTCCGATTACAAGACGGTCGCCGTTCCATTCGTACAAATGCGAAACGTGGCTTTCAAAATCGGAATCCGCAATGTAGGTGAAATCGCCCACGATAATCTGCGGATTTTGAATCGTCGGCTTCACATAGATTTCGTTTTCGTAGCCCGCAATCGGATGAATCGTTTCTGGATTTGCGTACATTTTTTCTGCCCCCGTTTTCTATTGTACCACAATCTGTTTTTTATCTATTTATGACAAAAAATATGCATTTTGCAAAGTTTTTATTCATTTCGATAAAAAATAAAACAGGTGTCATTGCATTCGAGATTGGCATATTACTATGCTTCCAGCATTTTCACCGCATCGTCCATCGGTGGCTAAAATATTCAAATCTGAAGGCACATTGTCTCGCCGCTTTCCTTGAAACCTAGCGATTTGTAGAGAGGTCTGCCTTCTTTCGTCGCGTCGAGGATAATCTCCGAGCAGCCTTTCGCGCGTGCCTCGCTGATGAGCTGTTCGACCATGCGTTTTGCGATTCCCTGCCTGCGGTATTCTTTTTGCGTGTAGACGCTCATTAGGAATGCACGTTTTCCAGTCGGATGGCTGAAAGTGGGCATAATCGTGATGTAGTTGATTGATGCGCAGCCGATTGTCTTTTCTCCGTCCGTCGCAAGCAGCGTTGTTTGGTCTCCGCTCAAGAAATATTTGCGTGATTCCGTTTTCAGTTCGTCTCTGAATTCGTAATCGCCTTCCAGTCCGTTCACGACGCGGAGCATCTCGAGTCGGATTTCCATTAGACGGTCTATGTCCGCCGCCGTCGATTTTGAAATTTCTATTTTGTTTTCCATGATAGTCTCGTGTCTCCTTTTTTTGCATCGTTACAAAATCTTTTCCATAAGAAGAAATTTCCCCTTGCGCCAGTCCGCCGTGCCTGTCTGGTGGAAGCCTGCTTTTTCGTACAGGCGGAGCGCGAACGGATTTTGCGTGAACACGTCGAGCTGAATCGATTTCTTGCCGGAATTTTTCAGTTTTTCTTCTATATATTTGAGCGTGGTTTTTGCGATTCCCTGATTCTGAAATTCAGGATTCACGCAGAGCCTGTGGAGCACGCAGAAATCTTCTCCGGTGTATGTCCAGTTTGCGCTTTTGTACGCTTCGTCCTGGCATTTGTTCAGCGCGAAAATAACCGCGATTTTTTCTCCGGTAGTTTCCGCATTTTTTGCAATGCCCGTGTAAAGATTCCCGCTTTTTATGTCGCTCAAAAAATCCTCTCGGGTCGGGTAGATTTCGTCCCACTGGAAAATATCGTTCCTGTCCATGTTCGAAATCGCGGACTTCACGAGAGCGCAAATCTCGTCGATGTCGCTTTCTGTTGCAAGATTGAATTTCATATTCATTGCCTATTTTTTTTATATCAAAGATATCTCGATTCTAGCAAATTATTGGTGTGAATAAAAAGTTAGGCTAATTTTCATTTTTCAAGAACTTGTTGCCGATTTCTTTGAGATAAATCTCCATTCCTGAGTTGTCGCAGCACCAAGCAAAATCCTCCGATTTGCATTTCGGGCAGATTGTGTGAAGCGACTTTCTGAAAAATCCGCGCTCCACAGTTTTGGGTGTCACGCGCGAGCCGCACTTTTTGCAATAAGCCTGCTTCTTAAAATCTTCTGGCAGCTCCAAATCAAAGAAAATCTTCCAAAGTCCAAATCTTCTCACGATATACGATTGTGCATTCTCCTTTGTCAGAGAAAGACTTGGATCGACAAGCACGCACTCGTCGTCCAAAGCTTCCAGCTGGTAAGAAAAATCCAGCCAGTCTTTAAAAATCTGCTTGTCTTCCTGAAAATACAAGTTTGCCAAATCGAAAACAGCGTCAAATGCGGAAACTTTTCCCGATTTTACTTGGTCGAGCAGATAGCATGCGTAAAAATAATCGGTCTTGCTCCCGTCGATTTCGATTTTAAGCGCGTCGCAAACAAGTGCAAAATAGTGACGTGCATCGTAGCTGAAGGAAATATCGCTTTCGGAAAGCCCTGCCAGAATGAAAATGTCATCGCTTTCGATTTCGTTTTCCAAAAGCCAGAACGCAAAGTTGACGTATTCTCTTGTATCGTCATCGATTTTGTCCGCTGCGGCGCATTTTTGTGCCTTCGTCCAGATTTCTTCTTTCGTCATTTCTTTTCCTCCCATTTGTTGAATTTTACTTTTATGGCGCAAAAAGAAAAATATCAAATATGGTTGGAAAACTGCGTTTTTCGAATGAATTATTGATTTTACTCAATGCGCTGAGTAAAATTACTCAATGGACTGAGAATATTTACTCAGTGTATTGAGTAAATCCAATTTGTGGATAGCGGAGTATTTCTATGGAACGAACAAAAATCAATATCCGTCTGCAAAAGTTTATGTCGTTTCCGCACAGGAAACAGACAGTGCGGGCTGTATTCCTCTAAAAGATTTTTTGAATATTTCGCCGGACGTTCTTTTATAAGAGTTTTGTTTTGAATCTCGGATTTTCCCATAATCTCCATTCGCTACAAAGCCGCAAACGTGATAATCTTCTATTATGAATCAAATTCCTTCTCCGTCACTCAAGCGGCTTGTCACGTTGTTTCAGATTCTTACGCAGCTTGAGGAAAATTCAAAAATAACTTCTGTGGAAATTTCGGCGCGGACTGGCTGGAGCGAGGCTACAATAAGGCGCGACATTTCGCTTTTGAAGCTCCATTCCGGAAAGTCGAACGGGTATTCTGTCGGCGGCCTGAAAAAGTCGCTGCAGGAAATATTGAACCTTTCCGACGATGAGCGGAAGAATTTCTGCGTCGTGGGGCTTGGTCAGCTCGGCTCGGCTCTTCTAAAGAATTCGGATTTTTCCAGGTCGAATTTCAAGATTGTCGCCGGTTTCGATTCCAGCACGAACAGGATTGAGCTTCTGGAGTCGTCCATTCCTCTTTTCTCGACCGCAAATCTTGAAAGCGAGATTGCCGAGCGAAAAATCGAATTCGCGATACTTTCTGTCTCTGACCCGTGCGCGCAGAAAGTCGCGGACAGACTCGTCGTAGCCGGAATAAAGGGCATCGTCAATTACACGAACGTAATCCTGAACGTCCCCGAAACCGTGAACGTCGAGAATGTTTCTATGGCATTTGCGCTATCAAATCTTGCGTCGCGAATAGAAAAGTGAAGTGTTGAATTTGAAATGTTCATTGGGTGAATGTCGAATTTTTACAATGAAGTGGCAGAAATAAGCGGAAGCGAGGTTCCACCCTCAAAAACACTCAGCCACCGCGAAGCGGTACTGCCGTTTTTGAGGGTGGGTTCTCGCTGGGAGCTTATTTCTGCAACTACAATTAGCATTAATTCGACATTCGCGTAATTAAAAAAGGAGTGGTTATGAAAAAAAATGTTTTTATTCGAATATTGTTTGTTTTTTTGGCTTTTTTCGGGCTGATTATTGAATCATTTGCCGGTACGAAAAATGTTGAATTCGTCTCGGTGAATTTTGTGGGGAAGCTTTTGGAGAACAACACGCTTTCCGTGGTGCAGTCGCTTGATGTGAATTTCAAGGAGGAGGCGAACGAGTTTTTGCTTCCGGTTCCGGCTGTGGTGCGGTACAGGGACAAGGATGATGTCGTCCGAAAGTATGTTCTTCGAGTTGAAGATGTGAGCGTGAAGGATTTCGACTGCTCGGTCGAAAAAAGTTCTTCTTCGAACGTGAATGTGAAAATCGTTGCGGCTGATTCGGTTTTTTCTGGTAAAAAGAAATTCACTGTTTCCTACAATGTCGTTTTCCCGGAGGACAGGCTGAATGAGTACGATTTCTTCTATTATATTCTTCTCGATTCTGAAATCGGCGGGGAAATGAAGAAGTTCGACTTTAGAATCGACTTTGAGAAGAAGATTGAGAATCTTTCTGGAGTTTCGGTTTTCAGCGGCGAAAAGAACGAGAGGACGAACAAGCTGAATGTTGACGTTTCTTTCAGCAAAAGCGGAATTTCAGGAAGTGCGCTCAACATAAAAAATGAAAATGCAATTTCCGTCTTCATGAGCCTTCCCGAAGGATATTTCGTCGGAAGCAGGCGCAACCTTCATCTGAATGTCTTTGCGTACATCGCTTTCGTTGCGGCGTGTGCGCTTCTGGTTGTCCTCATCGTCCTGATTCTCCTTGTGAAAAACGAAAAGCTGGAATCTGCTCCGCTTGCGTATCCGCCGGAGGGAATTTCGAGCGCGGAAGTCGGTTTCATAATCGATTCGTCTGCGGATATCGACGACATAATTTCGCTCGTTCCGTATTGGGAGTCAAAGGGAATTGTCAAAATCGAGGAGAAAGACGGCGGCGCGAAAGTCGTCATAAAAAAGAATGCGGATTTACCAGAGAACGCGCCTTCTCACGAAAAGAAATTCTTCAATGCGATTTTTGCGGACTCAATCGAATTTGATTTGTCGTCAAGCGGAGAGAAACTTTCGAAGGGCATCAAGTCGTCGCAGAACAGCCTGAAATCTTCGTTCAAGGGCGAAAAGTCGCTCTTCAGGGACAGGGGGACGATTCCGTTCTGCTTTGCCGCATCAATGCTTCTCATGCTTTTTCTGAAATTCAACTCGCGCGTGGAATTTTTCGGCGGATTCGGATATTTTGCGGCTCCCGTGATGTTCCTTTGCGGAATGCTCGTCGCGCTCGGGAAAAAACGCCTGGTCTTCAAGAAAAACGCGTTTGTTTTGTCGCGGCTCATCACAATTGCCGCCGCCGCTGCTCTTTACGCCGTCACGATTTTCTTCACGAACGACAGCGACATCGTGATTTCAAAACCGCTTGTGGCGATTCCGTTCGCGCTTGTCGCTTTCATCGACATTCTCATTTCGCGTCTTCGTGAGCCGACACGGTACAACCGCGAGATTTCAGCGAAACTTCTCGGATTGAAATCTTTCATCGCGTCTGCTTCGTGCGGCGACGAAAAAATCTCTGAGATTTCTGCTTCCGACGGCGGATATTTCAAAAAGATTCTTCCGTATGCGTTCGTGTTCGGTCTTTCGGAAAAATGGGCGGCTGCGTTCGACAATGCGGAAGAAGGAAAAACAGACGCTTCCGATTACCTGAAATTCTTCCAGTCGAAAGTCTGCGACCCGATTTACAAAATGTATTCGAAAATATATTCACGAAGATAACCAAAAAATAGCAAAAATGTCGAAAAATTGCATTTATTGTGAAAAAAATCACGATAAATGCAAAAAAATTGTAAATTTCTTGAATTTTTATTGACCTTGTTTTCTGAAAATCGTAGAATGATTTCATTCTTGTTGTGAAAAATTTCACAGAGAAATAAAGTTTTTTATATTTTTAATGAGGTGGAAAATGTCTAGAGTTTACAATTTCTCTGCTGGTCCTTCTTGCCTTCCGGAAGAAGTTTTGAATGAATGTGCTGCTGAGATGCTTGATTACAATGGAACTGGTCAGTCCGTAATGGAGATGAGCCACCGCTCGAAGGCATACGAGCCAATCATTCAGGACGCGGAGGCAATGGTCCGCAAGTTGATGAACGTTCCTGAGAACTACAAAATCATGTTCATTCAGGGCGGCGGTTCCACCCAGTTCGCAATGGTTGCCGAGAACCTCGGAATCAAAAACAAGAAAGCTGCATACATCGAGACTGGCGTTTGGGCAAAGAAAGCCGCAGCCGAAGCAAAGAAACTCGGAGTTGCAGTCGATGTCATCGCTTCTTCAAAAGACAAGGGATATTCATACATTCCGCGCGTCGAGAAAGTCACAGGCGATTACGATTACGTCTACATCTGCTTGAACAATACGATTATGGGAACTCACTACGAGTATCTTCCTGACACTGGCGACATTCCTCTCGTCGCTGATATTTCTTCATGCGTTCTTTCTGAGCCGCTCGATGTTTCAAAATTCGGTCTTCTTTTTGCAGGCGCACAGAAGAACCTCGCACCGGCTGGCGTGACTTTGGCAATCGTCCGCGAGGATTTGATTCCTGAGCCTGAGAACTGCCTGCCGGGAACACCGACAATGCTCGCTTACAAAACACACGCTGACAACGGCTCAATGTACAACACACCGCCATGCTACACAATCTACGTTCTCGGAAAAGTCCTCCATTGGATCGAAAAGAACGGCGGAGCAGAGGGAATGCTCAAGCGCAACAAGGAGAAGGCGGATTATCTCTACAACTACCTTGATTCAAGCGACTTCTACAGGGCAACTGCGGAAAAGGGCAGCCGCTCTCTGATGAACGTTCCTTTCCTCACAAAGTATTCGAAGGGCGTTGCAGATGACCCTAAAGAGAAGGAAATCAACGACAAATTCGTAAAAGAAGCAACGAAAGCCGGTCTCGTGAACCTCAAGGGACACAGGCTCGTCGGCGGAATGCGCGCTTCAATCTACAACGCGATGACGCTTGACGGAGTAAAGGCTCTCGTCGAGTTCATGAAGAAATTTGCGGAAGAGAACAAATAGTTTTTATGCGGACCTGTTCTGAAAATCTGATTTTCGTTCAGGTTCGCTCATCAAGTGAAAAGTAAAAAGGAAGAATAAAAATGTTCAAAATTCAGACATTGAATAAAATCAGCGTAATCGGTTTGGATAAATTCCCGCGCGACACTTACGAAGTTGCTTCTGAAATCAACAATCCTGATGCAATCCTCGTCCGCTCTGCAGACATGCACGAGATGGAGCTTTCTGCAAACGTGAAGGCAGTTGCGCGTGCTGGTGCCGGCACAAACAACATCCCATGCGACAAGCTTGCTGAAAAAGGAATCGTCGTTTTCAACACTCCGGGCGCAAATGCGAACGCCGTAAAAGAGCTTGTCATTCTCGCGCTTCTTCTTTCTTCTCGCCCTGCAATTGCGGCGAACAAGTGGGTCGAGTCTGAGCTTGCTGGAAAAGGAGACGAAATTGCTGCTCTCGCCGAAAAAGGAAAGTCAAAGTTCGTCGGACCAGAGCTTAAGGGAAAAACTTTGGGCGTTATCGGTCTCGGTGCAATCGGAAACATGGTCGCGAACACTGCAATCGCTCTCGGAATGAACGTCATCGGCTACGACCCGTTCCTTTCTTTGAAGGCGGCTCTCGCGCTCGACCACAACGTGAAAATCGTGGAGACATTGGACGGAATCTACACAAAGGCTGATTACATCACAGTCCATGTTCCACAGACAAACGAAACAAAGGGAATGATAAACGCTCAGTCAATCAAAGTCATGAAAGACGGCGTGAGAATCATCAACCTTGCTCGTGGCGGCCTCGTGAACAACGCTGACCTCCTCGTTGCGCTTGAGTCTGGAAAAGTTGCCGCTCACGTCACTGACTTTGCTGACGAGGCACTCCTCAACAACCCGAAAGTCATCTGTCTTCCGCACCTCGGAGCTTCAACTCCTGAGGCTGAGGACAACTGCGCAGTGATGGCTGTAAAAGAACTCAGGGATTTCCTTGAGACTGGTACAATCGTCAATTCAGTGAACTTCCCGAAGGCTGTGATTGATTCTGCAATTCATGCTAACGGAACTCGACTCTGCATTGCGCACAAGAACATCCCGAACTTGATTGCTGGATTCACATCTGTTCTCGGAAACGCAAAACTCAACATTTCGGGCATGATTGACCAGAACAAAAACGAGCTTGCATACGCTCTTATTGACGTTGACGGAAAAGTCGGCGACGACGTTCTCGCGTCATTGAAGACAATCGAAGGCGTAATCAACGTTCGCCCGATTTATGCATAAAACCGCATCTTTAATAAGGAAGAAGATATGAAAAAAATTGCGAAACTCGCCGTTGTCCTGGCGGCTTCTGCATTGCTTTTTGGCTGCAACGAAAAGTCGTCGAAAGCGAAGATTGGAATCGCCAAGATTCAGCAGCATCCGGCTCTCGATGCGGCAGAAAAAGGAATCATTGATGTAATCAACGAAGCTGGGCTTGACGTTGAATTCGATTTGCAGAACGCAAATGCCGATTTGAACACTGCAAACCAGATTGCGCTCAAGTACAAGGACGAGAACGTAAAGGTTGCTGTCGGAATCGCGACTCCGATTGCTGTTGCGCTTGCGAACACAATCAAGCAGTCTCCGGTGATTTTCGCTGCCGTCACAGACCCTGTCGGTGCGGATCTCGTTTCGACGCTTGAGCACGGAGAAAACAACGTGACAGGCATGAGCGACGCTGTTCCGACCGACTTGCACATTGAGCTTTTCGCTGAAGTCACAGGAATCAAGACTCTCGGCTACATCTACACTTCGAGCGAGGCGAATTCTCAGACCAGCTTGAAGCTTGTTCAGGATGCGTGCGCGAAATTGGGGCTTGGACTTGTCACTCAGGCAATTTCTTCCACGAACGAGGTCAAGCAGGCTGCCGAGGCAATCATTGACAGGGTTGACGGAATCTACTTGACGACGGACAACACTGTTTTCTCGGCATTGTCGGGACTTATTCAGGTTTTTGGGGATGCGAGAAAGCCGATATTCTCTGCTGATGTTACAGGCGCAATGGCAGGCGGATGCCTTCTCGCCTCTGGCTTCAACTACTACAAAGCCGGACGTGCGACTGGTGACATCATCGTTGACATCCTCAAGAACGGAAAAAAGCCTGATGAGATTCCTGTCAGGTTCATGACGGAGCCGAGCGATTCGGATTTCCTGATTGACCTTGACGCTGCGAAGAACTGCGGAATCACGATTCCGTCGGAGCTTTTGAAGCAGGCCAATCTCATTTTCGAGAACGGAAAGCTGAGGGAAAGAAATTAAAACTTTTCGGACTGATTGGTTTTAATTCTGACGGGAAATGCGGATTTTCGGGGGAAACCTTCCGATATCCGCATTTTTTTTGTTCAAAATATATTACTATGAATAGAAACAAAATCTGATTTTCTTGGAGTGTTTTTTTATGTTGTCAGGCATTTTGATTGAAGGCCTAATTTACGGAATTATGGTTCTCGGCGTTTTTATGACGTTCCGAGTTCTGAATTTCTGCGATATGACGGTTGACGGCTCGTTCCCGCTCGGCGCGTGCGTCCTTGCCGCTTCGCTCGTCCACGGTGTGCATCCTGTAATCGCGCTGATTTTTGCGTTTGTGGCGGGCTGCATCGCAGGACTCATCACAACGCTGATTTACACGAAGCTTCGTCTGCCGGATTTGCTTGCCGGAATTCTCACGATGACGATGCTCTATTCGGTGAATCTTAGAATAATGTCGAACCAGTCGAACATTTCTTTTTTGAAAATTCCCACTGTTTTTTCGAAAATCACATTGTTCATGCGCTCTCACTTTCCGAATGTCGATTCCGATTGGGGAATAGTCGTTTTCCTTGTCGTATTCGTCGCTCTTCTCCTTCTCGCGCTTGATTTGTTCTTCTCGACCGATTTCGGACTCACGATGGGTGCGCTCGGCTCGAACGAGCAGATGGTGATTTCTCAGGGCGTTGACCCGAGATTCGTGCGCTGCGTCGGAATCTGTTTCGGAGACGGACTTGCTGCAATGAGCGGCGCGATGTTCGCAATGTACGCGGGCTTTGCCGATGTCGGAAGCGGAACAGGAATCGTCGTTTCGGGACTTGCATCCCTCATGCTCGGCGAATTCATCTTGAAGTCGAACAGAATCGGAGTCCAGACTCTCCGCGTTCTCATCGGCTCGATTATCTACCGCGCTCTCATGTTCCTTGCTCGCCGCTACGGATTCGTCATCGGAATGAACCCGAACGACTTGAAGCTCATCACGGGAATCCTCATCATCGTCTGTCTGATTGTCTCAAAGACGAGTATCACGGGGTATTTCAAGAAACATCTTTCAAGACCGAATTCATAACAAAGGAAGTATAAGATGCTCAGACTCGAAAATATTGGAATTACGTTCAATGCGGGAACTCCTGACGAAAACACTGCGCTCAGGAACATAAATCTTCAGATAAACAAGGGCGATTTCATCACGGTAATCGGTTCGAACGGTGCTGGAAAATCGACTTTGTACAACATCATTGCGGGAACTTTGCGCGCGACGACTGGAAAAATCTTCCTTGACCAGGACGAAAGCGGAAAGACGAAGGACATCACGAACGACGCTGAATTCAAGCGCGCGCAATACATCGGAAGAATCTTTCAGAATCCGCTTTTGGGGACTGCCGGAAAGATGAGCCTTGAGGACAACATGATAATCTGCTCGAAGAAAGGCTCGAAGGGCTTACGAATCAGCTTGAACAACAAAAAGCGCGAGGAATTCAGGGAGCAGCTGAAAGTTCTGGACATGAACCTTGAGAACAGGCTGAACGACAACGTTGACCAGTTCTCAGGCGGACAAAGGCAGGCTCTCACTCTTCTCATGGCCGTCATGTCAAAGCCGTCGATTCTTCTTCTTGACGAGCACACCGCCGCCCTCGATCCTACGAACGCCGATATCGTCATGAACCTGACTAGGAAATTCGCAAGCGAATACAATCTTACCGTAATGATGGTCACTCATAACATGCAGCACGCGCTCGATTACGGGAACAGGCTTTTGATGATGGACAAGGGGCAGATAATCTGGGATATTGGTCGCGAAGAAAAAGCGAATCTTACGATGGACGGAATAATCGAAAAATTCCGCGAAATCAAAGTGAACAACGACGCGATGCTTCTTCGTTAATTTTTAATCTGAGGAAAATATGATTCTTTCGGTGACCCTTTCAAAACCTGCAAAAAATATTTCGGAAATTCTCGGCGAGAATTACGTCCGCATAAAAATAAAGCGGAATGTCGCTTCGAACGCAAAGCCGGGCGAGGAGTATCTTGCCGAATTCTTTACGGCTAAGCAGGTCTTTCACAAAAAATTCTCTGAAAGCTCGCTGGCTTCTTTCCTTGACGAAAATGCCGGCAAAACTTTCAAATCTTGCGTGGAGAGGACAGAGGACGCTGAAATACAGATTCTTTCGAACAAGAAAGGGAAAATTACCTGTCTCGAAAGGAAACGTGATTTCTCGAAATCCGATTTCTCGAAATCCGATTCTGCAAAATCCGATTCGTCAAATGTTTCTTCATCGGATTCCGAAAAAAAATCGGTTTCGCTGAAAAACATAATGATGAAAAATGCGGAAGGCGGAAGCAAAAATTACATCCTGAAAGACGGAATCCCTGTTCCGTTCCTTGTGCGGCTTGGAATCCAGACTGCGCAGGGAAAAGTGATTTCGTCAAAGTTCGACAAATTCCGCCAGATAAACAGGTTTCTCGAATTCGTCGATGATGTTCTGCCGTCGGTGATGAAAATCCGCGAGGAGAAAAACGACTCGTCCCCGATTCGCGTCGTGGATTTCGGTTCGGGAAAGTCTTATCTGACGTTCGCCGTTCATTATTTTCTGACGCAGATAAAAAAAATCGACTGCGAGGTGTTCGGGCTTGACCTCAAAAAAGATGTCATCGAATACTGCTCGGCCCTTGCGTCAGAACTTGCATTTCCGAACCTGAAGTTTGCTGTCGGCGACATCAGCGATTATTCTGGCTCTTCCAGTCCTGATATCGTCGTGACGCTCCATGCCTGCGACACGGCGACCGACTTCGCGCTCGACTATTCCGTAAAGCGTGGTGTTTCCGCGATTCTTTCCGTTCCGTGTTGCCAGCATGAAATCAACTCTCAGCTTGCAAAATCGTCCGTTCCGAAAGACTCCCCGTTTGAGCCGTTTTTGCGGTTCGGCCTCATAAAAGAGCGTTTTGCCGCCCTCGCGACCGACGCAATCCGTGCCGAGCTTCTTGAAAAGTCCGGCTACAAAGTGCAGGTTCTCGAATTCATCGATGCGGAGAACACGCCGAAGAATCTTCTGATTCGCGCGGTGAAAAACGAGAATTGCGAAGGCGGAAAGGGATTTTCGAATCTCATGTCGGTTCTGAACATAAATCAGACGCTCGAAAATCTTCTTGGCGCAAAACAGAATTCGTAAAGCAAAACGAATCAGACAAAAGCCGAGCCGTAGATTCTTCGCACTTTGCTTGCCTGGCTTATCGAGTACGTTTTCATCACGCTCGTTCCGTCTAGTTTCATCGTCACGGTAACGTCGTCGTCGGATTTTTCAGTTGCGACAGGAAGCCCGACCGCGACGATTCCGTCCTCGCTCTCGCTCGACATGAACGTGATTTCGATGCTGCTCTTGTCGGTCACAGCCTGCTCAATCAAATGCACTTTGCCGGGGAAATCCATTCCGCTTGCCTCAAGCTTTGCGAATTTGACGCTCTCTTTTTTGAGCTGCGATTCGTCGATGACGATTTTCCTGTTCACCCTGAAAAGAAGGCATTCGTATTCTTCCTGCGTAATTTTTTCTGTGTCTCGCATTTCCCGCAATAATCCGCGAAGGTAATCGAAATGCGCTTTTCTCTCCTCGTCGCTCGTGATGATTTCGCTTCCGTTTTCTTCGCCTTCCGTGAAGATTCCGCCTGAATTTTGCGGCACGAAAATGTCGGGAGTAGGGAAAGAGACGACAGCGGCTTTCGTTTCCGCAGTTTTAATTTTTCCGACAAAATCCGTTCCGTTCGATTCGAGGATCTCTCTTGCCTCGTCGTCGCTGTCCACGTCCAAAAGATATATTCCCGGCGCGAGAATTTCGACGATGTGCTTTGCAAGGTTCGGATTTTTCTCGGAAAGGGCGGTGTTTTCGCTTGAGACTTTCAGAATGTAGCCTTTGTATACCGTTGCCGACGAATAATTTTTCTCCCAGTCGTCGAGCGAGACGAGAAGATTCTGCGGAATATCGTGGACGCATCGCTTTTTGAGGATTTCTTCGATGTATTCTTTTTTCATTCCCAAATCGAAACTGTGCATGACCGATTTTTTCGTTATTTCGAATGAGACTGCCGTGTCGAATTTCCGAATCTCCAAAATGAACGAGAGCGGAATGAGCTGTTCGAGCGAAAGCCCCGGAAACATCATCACGTTGTACGCCGCATCGATGTTCAGTACTTTCCGTCCGTCGTCCTGATAAGAATTTTGACTAAGCCCCTGTTCGAGCATGGAAGATGCCTCAAGCACGTCTGTTCCGTCTTTTTCGATTCCCTTTATCCGAATCAGCCCGAGAGTTTGTGCGGACTCGATGAGCCTTCCGAGCGTCGAGAAAACGCTGTCGTCATTATTCTGCTCGCTGCTTGTGATTATTCTTGTTTGTTCAGATTCCTTTGCTGAATTTGCGGCGGCGGCTTTCTGCATGAGTGCCGCGAACCTGCTTTTTGTGCCGAATGCTGCCTCGCCCGTGTTGTCCTTTTTCCTTTCGGTCTTGAGATATGCCGAGCGCAGGAGGTTCTCCTTCGTGTACCCTTCATTCGGAATGTTCAGAATCGTCTCGATTAAAAGCTTTGACTGCTGCATGAGCGAGGAGCGCGAGAAGCGACCCTGAGACGCGACCGTGATGTACGCGTACTGGATTGTCTCCGGGAGTTTTGCGAACGCGCTGAATCTCTGCCTGTCGATGAAGGATTTTCCGTTTTCGTCCTCCGCAATAACCGAAAGGTTTTCGAATGCGTTTTTTATCAGCTGCAATGCGTCCAGATTCCCCGAGAAAATCTCGTCAAGCTCTTCCGAGACCTTCTTCTTGAAAGTCCCGTCCGCCTTGCAGAGAGAGGGGCGCGTGTTGACGTAGGAAGCGAACGCGGCAAGGACTCCCGGCGTGAGCGAGAAGAACTGGCTCGTGTTCACGTTCGTCACTTCCGCGCATTTTACGAGAAGCGATTTCGTTATGATTTTGTCGAAAACAACGTCCAGGTGCGGATTCACATGGAGAAGTTCCCTGCCTTCGCTCTCATGCTTGTAGATTATGAGACGCTCCTCAAGGTTGATGATTCTCTCGTACAGCTTTGAGTAGGTGAACGTGCCCTCGAAAAATGTCGTGAGCTTTTTGAGCGACGCGTTGCCGATGAATTTTATCGCGGCAATCACTTTCATGTCCGATTCGCTCAAGAGCTTCGCGATTTTTTCCTTGTTCTCGATTTTTCGGAGGAAGACGCTCAGTTCCTCCACGAGTTTCTGCTTGTTGAACGGAGTCTTCACTTCGCCGACGTACATTCTCATCAGCTCGAAGAACTGATTGTCAGGCATTCGTGCAATCGACTCTCTCCATTCGATTATTCTCTGTGCGTGTTCTTTATCCATAATTACGAATCCTCCGTTTTCCAACAATTTGCTAGTTCAAACAGAATTTTTCCTCAAGCTCGCTGTCCAAATCCTCGACCGTCTCGCATCTTGCGATTCTGTACGCGTATCCCTGTTCCGCAAGGAATTTCTGCCTGTTCGAGCCGAATTCCTCTTCTACCGTGTTGCGCGTGATGAGCGTGAAGAAACGCGACTTGCGCTCTTTCGGGCGGAGAATTCTTCCGAGGCGCTGCGCCTCTTCCTGCCGGCTTCCGAACGTTCCGCTCACCTGAATTGCCATGCTTGCGTCAGGAAGGTCGATTGCGAAGTTCGCGACTTTCGACACGACGAGGACTTTGATTTCGCTCGTCCTGAATTTCCTGTAGATTTCGTCGCGCTCGCTGTTCGGCGTTTTTCCTGTGATTATCGGGCATTCGAGCATTTTCGCGATTTCGTTCAGCTGCTCGATGTACTGTCCGATTACGAGAATCTTGTCGTCGGGGGATTTTTCCACGAGTGCCTTCACGAAGTCTTTCTTTGCTGGGTTCTCGCTCGCAATCTTGTGCTTCTTTCTCGGCTCCGCGACCGCATAGTCGATTTCGATATGCTCGGGAAGGTTCAGCTTGACCTCGATGCACTCGGCAGTTGCGATGAATCCCGAATGCTCAAGGTCTTTCCACGGAACATCGTACCTTTTCGGGCCGACGAGCGAGAAAACATGACCCTCGCAGCCGTCTTCCCGGACGAGCGTTGCAGTAAGACCGATTCTCCTGACCGCCTGAATCTCCGCAACGACGCGGAAAACAGGGGCAGGGAGCATGTGCACTTCGTCATACACAATCAGTCCCCAGTTCCTCTCCTTGAAGATTGAGAAGTGCGGGTACGGGCCTTCTTTTTCCGGCCTCCAGGTGAGAATCTGGTACGTTGCGACCGTAATCGGCTTGATTGTCTTTGACTCTCCCGTGTATTCGGCGATGTCGTCTTTCGTGAGGTTCGTCTTGTCCAAAAGTTCGTCTATCCACTGGTGAACCGCGCTGATGTTCGTCGTGATGATGAGAGTGTTCGTCTTTAGAATGCTCATCGTCGTCATTCCGACAATCGTCTTTCCCGCACCGCACGGAAGCACGATCGTTCCGAATCCCGTTCCCGGCTGCCTGTTCCCGACGATTGATTCCGCCGCTTCCCGCTGGTAGTTCCTGATGGCGAACGGCTTTCCTGATTTTGTCGTCGTACGAAGCTCAATTTCGTACGGCTCACCGTCGCTCATCGGAACGTCGTCTTTCACAGGCCAGCCCATCTGCAGAAGCTCCTGCTTTATCGTTCCTCGCAAAGTGAGCGGCAGACTGAAACAGTATTTCTTTTCGTTCTCCGTGAGTGCCGCCGGTTCCGCTCCTTCGTCTGTCCTGTATTCCATCGGCGCAAGGTATTTTTTCCCGATTCTTGACGCATTGATTTCCCTGAAAACGTTCTGCACGTCGGTGACGAGAAAAAGATATTCTTCTTTTACAGTTTCCGCGCTCGCGTTTCCTTCCTTGTCGAATTTTTTCGGAACTTCGACCGAATATCCCTGGACGAGGCGCAATTTTCCGAATCTGCCTGCCGTTTCCTTTATCCATGCGACGACCGACTGCGGAACATCGTACTTCGAGTATTCGTTCAGTACCGAAACTGCGTCGTCGGGCGTGAATCCTGCTCCCGACGCGTTCCAAAGTGAGAGCGGTGTGAGTTTGTATGTGTGCAAATGTTCCGGCGATTTTTCCAGCTCGGAAAACGGAACGAGTGCCTGCCTGCATTCGTTTGCGCGTGGTGCGTGCACGTCGAGCAGAATCGTCCTGTCGCTTTGTACAATCAATGGGTTTTCAAATCTGTTTTGCATAAGTCGGATATTGTATCTGAAAAACTAGAATCATTCACTTATAGAAAGAATTTTTTGCGTGTGTTTTTGCGCTGAATTTTTGACGGCAAAAGTAAGTCATGCAATAATTTAAAAATGGCAGAAAGGGAATTCACATATCAGACTAGGGACAGACTTATAAAAAGGCACGAGAACGAGCTTTTTTCAAAGATGATTTTTGTGGGCGATACCGCAAGGAACATTGCAAAAGAATTCATAGGGACATTAAGGGAATCAAAGTCGTATATCGATGCCGAGCTTGATTCGATACGGGACGACGACACGCCTATTTCGTTTTTTGAGAGGACGGAATTCAAGGCGGTGATGAATGCCTGCATTCCTGACAAAACGACGCGCGAGAAATTCGCACTCATAACAGAGAAATGCAACCAGTTCCAGTATTCTTTCGGATTTTACAGACGCTCGGTGCGCTCGAAAAACTACGGGTACAGCATACGCTCTTGCATAAGGCTCATGTACGACTACTACGCATTCTCGATTTTCGGCGTTAGCGTGAGCGGATATCTGAAAGACGAGCTTACGGACGAGATGCTCGATTTGAAAAGAAGCCGGATGAGGCAGTATTCGGGAACGATGCAAATTCCGAACGAGGACATGATTATCGCGGCCGAGCTTGATTACGATTTGAAACATGGCGGAAAAGGCGAGCTTCATAAGACAATCGAGGACATCATTCTTGGCGACAACAACACTTCCGCCGTAACAGTTCCGATTATCCGCGGAATACTGAAAAGCAACGACAAAGAACTGCATGAGCTTTTGGGAAAGCTTCTTCTTGCAGCCCGGTTGCAGGAAGGAGTCCGTCAGGCAATCTGCGAGAACATGGATTCTGGAACGGCCAGCGCGTTCGAGACCCTTTTTTCTGTCATAATCGAAAACAACCTCATCCGGTATTCCGGCGTGAAAAGGGCGGTTGCCACCTGGATCGGAATTTTCAACGAAAACGCATTCGAGCGAATCTCGAACAAGACGCTTGCATTGATGAACGAGCTTCTGCACGACGAAAAACGAAGGCGCGAGTGCCTTGAAAGCGATGACGCGATGGAACTTATTGTCGCGCTTTGGGCAATTGGATTTTTCGAGGCGGAAGACGCGTTTTCTGCGCTGAAGAAAATCGTCGGGAACGGAAGGCGGAATCAGGTTCTGGTCGCGGCATATTTCAACAAGAGCCTTCACAGCCGCTACCTTTACGCGCCTGTTTCCGAAAACGCCGTCGAAAAATTCAGTGACGATTTGGAAGTCGTGGCATCATTCCTTCCGACTTACCTCGATAACATTTTTGAATTCAGATGCGTTTGGGATGCCGAGGTCAACGGAACAAAATACTATTATGGAAGAAGAAATATGATTCTTCCTTCCCCGTGGTTTTACGGCGACAAGGAAAGAACGAAAAGACACGTCCAGATTCTTGTTGATGTTCTTCACAAACTCGGCTCTTCAAAAAAGCCGAAAGTTTTTGAGGGGTGTGCTTTTCCGTGGAACGATGTGCAGGTTTCAAAAGAGGAAATCGCCGACAGAATCTGCGTCATGGCGATAAGGACTCCGGGAATCGTCGAAAAAGATATCGCATACGAGGCAATCGAATCTTCGTCGTTCGGTGCGATTGCGATGAAAAAAATGCTCGACGTGCGAATGGAAAAAGAGGACAAGGAGTTCGCGCTCAAAGCAATGGGCGTAAAAACATTGCGTGACACGGCCGCCCAAATGCTTGAGGAAGTCACATTGCGGAAAGACGACGTGATTTTCCTTGAGTCGCTTCTTCATTACAAAGATTCTTCGCTCCGCTTCCACATCAAAAATCTTATTGCGGGGCAGAATGACTCTGGTTTCGAGGAGTCGATTTTCCGCCTTCTTTCCGAAAAGCAGGAAGGAAAAAGAGTTGCCGCGCTTAATCTCATCAGCGAACTGAAAGACGGAAAACTTTCTGAGCACAAATCTGTAAGTTACGAGAAATTCGAGAAAGCCGTGATGTCGATTCCGAAACCGACAGAGAAAGAGCAGATTCTCATAAAGTCGATTTACAAAAGCGGTGGCGAAAACGAAAAATATTTGGACGTTCCGAAAAATGTCGATTCGCTCTACGACGAGAACAACATCACGCGTTTTTCACTTTCGGAAATCCACGTTGACACTGCCGTAATCGACTCAATATGCGATGCCGACAGGAAAAAGCTTGCTTCGATAATCGACGCGTTCGACGAATTGATTGAGAAACACAGGGACGACTTTTACACTGACGCTTATGGAAACGACCACACCCTCGGCGAACGGAGCGAGTACTGCAAGTTCGGCTCGCTTTGCAAGACGGACAGGGAATACGATGCCGGGAAAAAATACATCGACCGATATCCGTTCAAGGATTTGTGGCTGGAATTTTACGGGACGCAAATAAAAAATCAAAAGACGCTGATGCAGCTTTATTTCTTGAGCAATCTTCCGGAACAGTCGGGATTAATCAAATCTCTCATCCAGTCGTTTCTGTCTTCCGGCGAAGATGACTCCGAAGGAAAAAGACTGAAACAAATCGCGACGAATGACATTTTTGGGAAGCTTTCGGAGACGAACATCGGCGAGCATGAATATTTTTCTCCGTACACGGGATACAGAACTTCGCTTTTCAAGGACGTAATCGAGATTCTTGCGTACACTTTCCTGGACGGGGAATTCATCAGGAATCTGATTCTCGGCCTGAAATATCGGATTCTCACACGGACTACGGAAAAAAATCTTTGGTACGTTCCGAATTCCGAATGGGACAAAGACTCGCATTGCGTTCTGAACGAAATACACGCGATTAACGATATCGATTCTGAATTTTCGATTAACAGGAGCATGAACTGCTTTCTTGTGGGCGAAGAAATGGACGACGCTGAATTTTCTGACTGGTTCAAGCTGATGTTCGCTCTTGCCGAGCACGTCGGTTACGCGCGCCACGTTTCCTCTGACGGCAGAAGATATGCCCGCTGGCACGGAACGGACGGATTGTACCCGAAAGATTATTTCCGCGCGTACAAGCTTGGGCTAATCACGAAAGACACGATGTTTTACGGAATTATCCGGGTGCACACTCTTTCGGAAAGCCTTGATTCTGCCTCGTTCTATGAAAGCGACGACACTGAATTTTTCGAAGTCTACATGAAAATCCACGACACGATAATTCAGAACGAGCTTAAAAGAGGGGATTCCGAATCTGAATGCTCGAAGTTCGTCGATTCCGTGAAAGCCGTGTACGGGGCAGAATCCGTGATTCCGCTGATTCAGTCGCTCGGAAAAACTCCGTTCGAAAGAAATTCAATCTGGGGTTACGAGTCAAAAGTCTCCCGCACTCACTGCCTGAGCCATTTAATTCGGATAAGCAAGCCTTCAAAAGAAGATGACGCAACGAAAGTCTCGGAGCTCGTGAAAGAATACAAAGTTCCGGTGCAGAAATTGTACGACCTTGCGATGTACGCGCCTGCATGGATTCCTCTTCTTTCGGAAGTTCTTGGCGTTCCGTCTCTTGAAAGCGGCTGCTACTATTTCATCGCGCACATGAACATCAGCTGGGGCGACAAGCGCGACAGCGCGAAAATCGCGAAGTACACGCCGCTTTCGATTGAAGAACTGAACAAGGGCGCATTCGACCTCGACTGGTTCACGGAAGTCTATTCGGAAATCGGAGAGGAAGTTTTCGACAGGCTTTACGAGAGCGCGAAGTACATCACGGACGGAATAAAACATTCGCGCTCAAGGAAATTCGCTGATGCAGCACTCGGCCGCGTTTCGGAAAGCGAGCTTGAAAAAGAAATCGTGCGCGCGCGGAACAAGGACCTTGTGATGAGCTATCCGCTCCTTCCGCTTGGAAATCTGAATGAGACTGAAAAATCGGAGCACATTCTTCATCGCTACGAATTCATCCAGAAATTCAAAAAAGAAAGCAGGCAGTTCGGCTCGCAGCGACGGCAGAGCGAAGGCGAGGCAGTTGAAATCGCCCTTGAGAATCTTTCGCGCTCGGCAGGCTACATCGACGTGAACCGCCTGAACCTGAACATGGAAAGCGCGCTGATTGAAAAAGTCCGGGAAGATTTTGAATGGCAGGACGCTGAGAATTACGAAATCAGAATCAGAATCGACGAAAACGGAAAGCCTTCTGTTGAATGCAGGAAAAAGGGGAGCGAAAAGTCGCTCAAGAGCGTTCCGGCCGCGCTCAAAAAATCCGAGAAGGCTGTGCAGTTGCAGGAAGTCCACAAGCGGCTGAAGCAGCAGCATGAGCGGACGAGGGCGATGTTCGAGAATTTCATGACGGACAAGATTGAGCTTCCCGCAAACGAAATCGCTTCTCTTCTGAAAAATCCTGTCGTGAGCCCGATTGTTTCTTCCCTCGTGTTCGTCTGTGAAAAATGCACGGGACTTCTTTTTACAAAGGAAGAAAACGAAAAAAACGAAGAAAAAATCCTTTTGCGGGATTTCGATGGTTCGGAATCGGAAATCGAAGTCGGCACAGTTCTTCGGATTGCGCACCCCTTCGACCTTTTCAAAAGCGGAAATTGGCACGGCTGGCAGAAATTTATCTTCGACGAGAAAATCGTGCAGCCGTTCAAGCAGGTGTTCCGCGAGCTTTATCTGAAA
This sequence comes from Treponema sp., assembly GCA_017525605.1. Classification (GTDB taxonomy): domain Bacteria; phylum Spirochaetota; class Spirochaetia; order Treponematales; family Treponemataceae; genus Treponema_D. The sequence continues at coordinate 39,027 of JAFXSM010000024.1, forward strand.
CTTTCGGAGGAGCTTGAAAAAGATTCGAGCCAGATGTTCGCAGGGAACCAGATTCAGCCGAACAAGGCTGCCGCGACATTGAAAAGCAGGCGGTGGATTTGCGATTATGAGAGCGGTTTGCAGAAAGTCTTCTACAAGCAGAATTTGATTGCGGAAATCTACGCCCAGGCGGACTGGTTCTCTCCGGCGGACATCGAGTGCCCTGCTGTGGAGTATGTCTCGTTCCGCCGCCGCCGCGCAGATGAAAATTCCAGTTGGAATGTGAAAATCCGCGAGATTGACGACATCGTTTATTCAGAGATAATGCGCGACGTTGACCTTGCCGTGAGCGTCGCCCATGCAGGCAGCGTTGACCCTGAGACTAGCCACTCGACAATCGAAATGCGCCGCGCGATATGCGAATTCACGTTGCCGCTTTTCAGGATTCAGAATGTCAGGTTCGAGAAGAATTTCGCGTTTGTGAAAGGAAGCAGGGCAGAGTACACGGTCCACCTCGGAACTGGCGTAATCCGCAAAACTGCAGGCGGACTCATAAACATCGTCGCCGTCCATTCCCAGCAGCGCGGAAAACTCTTCCTGCCGTTCGTTGACGAGGACCCGAAAACCGCCGAAATCCTTTCGAAGATTCTCCTTTTCGCCCGCGACGAATCGATAAAAGACCCGTACATTCTTGAGCAGATTTTGAGAGTGGAAAGTTGAAAGGTGAAAGGTGAGAGTTGAGAATTGAAAACGGAGAAGTGAAAAAATGAAGATAAAGGTGAATGTGAAAAATGCTGGTTCTAGGAGACCTTGCGTTGAGGAGACGGAATTCGACCTCGGCGAAAAGTTTTCTCCGAATTCGACTGTCGCTGAATTTTTGGACGAGATAACACGAATCTGCGTTTCGGAATACAACGAGCGGAGGAAAAACGGGGAAATCCTGAAAGTTCTTTCGGAAAGGCAGATTGAAGAAAAATCTCGCTCGGGAAAAATCGGTTTTGGCGTGAATTATGGGGAGAAAGACTCGTCGCTTGAAAACGCGATTGCAAATACCCGCCAGTGCTATCTTGACGGGCTTTTCGCGCTTTTCATCGACGGAAAGGAGATTGCGGGCTTGGATTCGTCCGCGCCGCTTGAAAACCGAATCGAAATCCGCGAAGGAAGCATCGTGACGTTCATACGCCTTACGATGCTTGCCGGAAGGATGTGGTGAAGCTATTCTGAAAATTACTAACGGAGGAAAAAATGCCGAACTGGTGCTACAACAAAATCACGTTTCCGACAAAGGAAGCATACTTGGATTTTATCGAGCGATACGGGAAGGGGAGCAGAAAGTTTTCGTATCAGTGGATAATCCCGGAGCCGAAAACGCAGGAAGAGTGCGAGGAGAAATACGTCCTGCACAACGATGAGGAGCGGAAAGCAGCGCATCTTGGGAAGGACGAGGAAACTCCGTGGTTCAACTGGTACGAGTGGCACTGCGACAAATGGGGCTGCAAATGGGATGCGTGCATCTACGGCGAAGACAGCTTTGACGACGCACAACTTTCGATTTTTTTCGATTCGCCGTGGTGCGAGCCTGGAAAAGTCTATGAGAAAATGGCAGAACTCGGCATCGACTTTTCGTACACTTGGGCAATCGAAGGCGATCAAGCCTCTGGCGGCGGCAAAAGCGAGAACGGCAAGCTAAGCTGCTACGAGGACGAAATTGAATGTGAGGATGAAGACTGTGACCTGCCCGACGACGAGCCGCCGCAACCGTTCGATGGATTGCCAGCGGGGAACGGGGATTTTCCGAAGGATATTCCGTTTTAGGGGGAGGCTTTTGCGGCGATTGTTTGAGAAAATGTGATAAAATAAGATATTGGGCGGTTTTTATGAGAAGTTGTAAAGAATCTGAATATATACAAAATGAAGATGAGCTTGAGTTTGCGATTTTTTGCATTGAGAATGTCGCGTTGAAACTCGGTGTGAGTGCTGAAAAAGTGTATGATGCATTTACCAAAAAAAGCGATATTCTAAACGGCTATATTGTGCCGTGTTATGATGCTTTGCATACTCAAAGCAAAGATTATATCGTTGATGATATTATTTCTTTTATGACAGAAAAAGGTGTCGTCGTATGATTTTGTTTCATGGTTCCAATGTTGAGGTTTGCACTCCTGATACAATTCATTCTCGCTCAAATCTCGATTTTGGCAGGGGATTTTATACAACGTCGATACGTTCTCAAGCGGAAAAATGGTGCGAGCGATTCAAAAAGAAATATGGAGTGTCGTTCATCTCAAAATACGAACTTGATAAAGTAGTTTTTTCTGATTGCTCTGTTTTGAAATTCGATACATATTCTGCTGAATGGTTGGATTTTATCGTAGAATGCCGGCGTGGAAACGATACTGACAAATACAATTTGATTATCGGAGGAGTTGCGGACGACAAAGTTTTTAATACTTGTGAACTCTATTTTCGCGGTTATATTCCGAAAGAAACAGCTTTGGAAAGACTTCGTTTTGAACAGCCGAACATTCAATATTGTTTTAAAGATCAAAACACAATCGACAAATATCTAAAATACATCGGGAGTGAAAAAATATGACAGCGGAACCTCTGATTTTGCAAATGAAGTATGCAGACATCGTGAAAATGTTCGCACAAAGAGCGAGAATTTCGCTCGACAAGGCATTGGAGCTATTTTATCACTCAAATGAGTATCAGCTTTTGAAAGACGGCGTTTCCGATTTGCATTGTATGAGTACAGAATATATCGCAGAAGACTTAATCGTCGAATCAAATATTTCGAGTAATTAAGTATTCCCCTTTTTCGGCTCGTTGGGCATTGTCGTTCAGCAGACCGCAGTGTCGAAGAAAGAGGATTGGGGGAGAGGGTGCGTTCATTTGCTTTTGCACTCCTGTCATTTTTGCTGATAGATTTCCACGAGTTTTTTAAAGTTGAAGCCCACGATAGTACACAGGCTGAATCATTCTTGGTCTATGATCAATACCATATTTTTTTCGTATCATATCTTTGATTTCACAAAAATCATCTCCGGTCTTCCTGAAATAATCCACTGCAGCGAAGAACATTTCGAGAGTTTCATCCGACACTGAAAAAGAATTTCTTGCAAAAAAAGTCATACAAGCAGAAAAAGCTTCTTTTTGTTCGGCTGATAATACTCCGTTTTTTGCCAAATCTATAAGCACAATCTTAAGTCTTGCGTACAATTTTTTTATGGTGTCGAAATCTCCAGCTCCTTCTAAACTTTCTGTTATACGAGAAAATTCATCTTCATCAAAAACTTTGCTTTTTTCAAATTCTGACATAAAAAAATCCGCATAAAGCAATGTCAATTTTTTTAGCGATTCAATTCCCAGCTTATTTGCCTTTTTCAGATATGTTTCCGTTTTTTTCTTTAACTTTAACAAATCGGATTTTGATTCTGAAATTTTTATTTTCTTTTCAAATTCGCCTAGAAGCATATTTCCGATAAGAAGATTCGCTTCTTGATTTCCGAAGTCTGCGGATTTCGTAAGATATCGGAGAGAATCTTGTTCAAGGCTTTTTGAAAGACTATTTTCCCAATGCCTGTAGTATGTGTATTTCTTTATGCAATTCTTTTTTGTGTCGTCAGTATAGAGCCTTATGATTGCAGCGAGACTAAAATCATCTCCGCTTCCGCGTTTGCTTGATTCCGAAAGATTCTTTTCGATGATTTTTTTCGCTTCTTTTATTCTGCAATCAAGATTGCATTTCATTTCATCGTCACGGTTTGATTCTTCGCATTTTTTGCATTTTTCAAATTCGGCATTGTAGAAACGCTCGACATACCATTTGTACAGATTGAAAAGCCCTTTGTCACCCGCAACACTATTTGCCATTCCATCGCTTGAGCAAAGAATTATGTCGGGCATTTTCTCTCCATGTGCGAACCTGAAATCCTTGTAGCTGTCTTCTCCACAAAGAGATGTTGTAATATTCCCAACACATTTATCGTCTTCTGGAATCGGCTTTGAATACGCATTTCCGTCATAGGAAATCGCAAGATCTCCGTCACCGATTTGCAGTGCGTACCAGAAAGATTCAAATTCTATGTAAGCGATGAGTGTACAACCATAAATTTCTTTTAGGCAGGATCTCAAAAAGAATTTTTTTAGCGACTCAATATCAGAAAGGGAGAGTGAATCTCTGAAAGATTTTTCTTCGTCCCTATATTTTTTTCACAATCTTCATCTTCTTCTTTTAAGCGTGTGTATTCAGATTCTGTGATAGGATTTTTCAGTATGTCTGTAGCTACTTTTTCAATCCAGCGGTTGTTCGATATTCCTACACTAAGACCTTTTTCTATTGTTGCAAAATCATTCTTTTTATAGCAATCGTTGAATTTTTCAACATTGGCAGAAACAAGCTCAATAAGTGAACTTATGGCAAGTTCCGCACCGCGCCCGCTTCTGAAATATTGGGGACTTCCGTGACCATCGCTGACGCAGATAATCTTAAAAGGCACAGAATGTTTTTTTAATGAGACAGAAAGTTTCTTTTGACTTGGCAAGATAAAAGATTCGCTTTCGCCTTTTCTGAGATTCAGTAAAATCTCTTTTTCCATATCCATTTCCAGACTATCAAAAATTCCCGAAAAAGACCTGTCCTGACAAGGGTACATCAGATTTTTTCCGTCATTTTTTGCCGAATTTTCTTTCTTGATGTGATCCGCGCCTTGCACGGAAAAAGCAAAATCAATCTGTCTCATTAAGTTTCACCTCTTACCAGCCGCCACTGACTTCTGTTTCAGAATCTGCTATGGAACTCTGCACTTCCTCTTTCACAGCTTCTGCAACTTGGTCTTGCTTGGACTGTGCAGTTCCTTTCGTTTGGCTTCCGACTTTTGAAGATGTCACAGAGACAAAACGAATCATCTTTTTGAGCATCTGCTTGTTATCAGTGTCGATTACAAGCTCCATGTTCTCCGTGAATTCTGCAAGAATGTCGTTGTTTGCACCTTGTCCGATTGAGAAAGCTATTTTTATAGCCGGCTTGTACCATTTGTTCTGCTTGAGTGTTGCAAGTCCTCGTTTGTAGTCGTCAGTAGGTTCTCCGTCACTCATGAGAATCATAACAGGTGCAAGGTTTCCGACTTGGCTCGAAAGAAAAGCATTTTTGTCGAGTTTTGACGCGACCTCAGCAAAAGCCTCTCCCATGTCCGTGCATCCGCCTGCTGTCAAATCCTGAAATTTGTAGGAATTCAAATCAACAGGCGATGGTGTTATCCAACTTGTACCGCTTGAAAAGCTTAGGACGGCGAATTTTATTTCTGCATCCGCATTGTCGTTCGAGATTTCCTTTATAATTGGAATTGTTTCTCGGATAGCCTCGTTCACAGTTTCAATTTTTTCTCCTCCCATGCTCCCTGATGTATCGAGCAAGAAGAAAAGCACCATTGTTTTGCGAGCTATAGGAGCTGCATCCTGAAAATCGTCACTCATTTTTTTCCTCCATAATTTTGAGTTTTTATTACGCTTTGATTGTTCCCTCGCAGAGAGTTCCAAATTTAACAATATTGTCGCGTGCAATAATCACGCCACTATTCGGCATAATCGTTTCTTCCTTGCCGCCTGGAGTTTTTCTGTACCAAGCGAATTCAGAAAGATTTTTTATGCCGTAAATTCCTTTTTTGTTTTTGTTTTCAACGACAATTCCGATTTCCTTTTTTATGGACTCAAAATTAAAATCCTGCCAAATATCGATGTCGTAAGAGTAGATTTTTAGACCTTCTTGAAGTGGAATTGTTTTTCCTTCAATCAGAAGTGTGGGCGGACGAGAAATGGTCTTTTTGCAGCACATACATTTGCTTGTTTGGTTTTTCATCGGGAAGAATGTTTCTTTTCCGCATTCCGGGCAGACTATAAGGGAGTTCCTTAAATGTGCGAATTCTTCGCACCAGTCTTTTTCCATTGGACGGTCTTCTTTACCGTCACCGTCGCTGTTCATGCATGACTTATCAAATGCTTTTCGGAACAATGCGTGAATGAAAGGTGGATAGATTTTCCAAAATCGTTCTGCATTTCTATGAACTTCTGGCTTCGGTCGATTTGAAGCGTCTTTTTCATCAAAAATGAACACGGGATTTTTGCACATCAAATCCATTTCATTTTCACCAGTCGGGTCATCTGGATCTTCCCTCTGACCTTTTAGCGGATGGTCACGGAACAAAAGCAAGAAAAGCACTACTGCAAGAGAAAATCTGTCTGAATATTTGTCCGGAAGATTATCCATATCAGGATTCAGTATTTCTGGTGCCATGTAACCAGGCTTTCCCATAATGCCCAAATTCTCGTTATTCGGTGTTACATTGTCGTTGTCACAAATAAGGATGTCGCCGGTCGTTGGATTGATGAAGAAGTTCCCGTCGTTCAAGTCCTGATAGCTCAATCCTTTAGAATGCAACAACCTAAAACTTGTGCTGATTTGAAGTGCCGCATTGATAATCGCTTGGAATCCTGAGAACTTCTCGCGGGCATTCAAAAAAAGAGGAAATTCTTTATACTCCTTTGGGCGTAAATCCATGACATAACCAAAGCATTTTGAGGAATCCATTTCCGTTATGGCAAGCGGCCACAAAAAAGTCTCTGCAGGTGCGCCTTTTTCTACATTTTTTTTCAAGTTCTTGTAGAATTTCTCAGGCGTTTTTCCAGCCCCTTTAAAATACCATTTGAGAGCATATTCTCCATTTTTATAGCTCACTTTGTAAACGGCCCTTGTCCGCCTTCTCCTAAAAACTCAAGAACTTTTATCTCGTCTCCGTCTGTAGTTTTTAAGATTTTATTTTTTTCAAGTCTTGCCATAATTTGCTCCTATGCAGACACAAAAGTCACGTCTTGTATTCCAAAAGACTGCATTTCTTTCTCTGCATTCTCAAAATCATCTTCTTCAAGAACGATGTATTCGAAATGCTTTTTATACTGATAAAGCTCTCCAAACTTAGGAATGTCAAACTCTGGTGTTTGAAGCGTGATTTTTCCTGAGTAAATGTCAGAAAGCGTATCTTCCAAAAGTTTCTTTGCAGAAGAGAAATCCTGCACAGTTCCAACTCTTTTGAAAGATGCAGAAGAATTTTCTATTTTGGTCTTATCCGCTTTTTCCTTTGCGAGAGACTTTTCAAAATTTTCTTTCTCTGACTCAAGTTTAGAAATTTCTTTCTGCAAAGCATCGATTTGATTGTCATGTTTTGCAAGTTTCTTTTTGAACTCTTCGCTTTCTTTTGATTTTTGCTTTTCAAGTTGCTGTGAAAGAGATTTTATGATTGAAGATTTCTCATCTTCTTTTTTCTGCAATTCTGCCTCGTGTTTTTTTATCGACTTTTCAAAATCAACTATAGAACCGGCTGCCTTTTTGTCGTCCTTTTTCTTTCTAAGTTCAGAGATTTTTTCTTCGTCTTCGTTGATTTTTTCGCGGATTGAGTCAATCTCCTTGTTTTTGGAAAGAACTTTTTTATCCTGCTCGACTTCGTTTATCTGCCTGTCAAAATCGCGCAAAGTTTCCTCACGCTTTGTGTCCAATATTTCCCTGTTTGTCCGCTCTTTGTCGAGCGTATTCTCTTTGTCATCAAGTTTTTTGCTTGTCGAATTCAAATCCGCTTCGAGTTTGCTTATTCTAGAAGAAAGTTCCCTTATGCATTCTGCATAGTATCTTGGAATCGCAATATTCGCGTTTTCAAATTGGGCATAAACATCCGCTTTTTTGGAAAGTGTCTTTTTTAACACAGGAATCGTAATTTTGAATGGAATCAAAATAGCACGTTGAGTTGGCTCAAATGATTTCTGCTCCGCAAGATATTGCTCCCAATTATCAAGTTTGTGCTTGTTCTTCTTTATGATGCGGGCATCAACCGGGCGTGTTTTTACTTCTTGTAAACTGCCACGCTCGGTTACTATGTATGGCTTTCCGCTTGAATCCAAAATATCGTTTCCAAAACATTCGTTCCAGCTTAGAGATTCATTCAGTTTGTAAAGCTTGCCGTACACATATTTTGTAATGTTCGTCTTGAGCAAAAACAATCTGCCGTTTCTGTTATCTCTCCAGTCGTCAGAAGAAATGTCAAAGTTTGCCGCATAAACTGCGGAAGATGTTTTTATAAAATCAAAATCCAATTCTGGAGAATAAAAGACTTCAGTTCCGTTATTCAAAAACGATTCCAAAATCGGCTTATCGGGAATTTTTTTGAGGTAGAGTTTTTTTATTGGATAGTTCAAAAACTTTTCAGGACTTTCTCTTAGGAAAAGTTCTTCCACATTATCAATGACATTCTGTAGCGGAGATTTTTCTTCAGAACCTTGATTCAAGACAAGCGTGGAATCGCCTTTTACATTCGGTATGTCAAAAGATTTTTCAGCTACGTCCTGCAATTCGAGCACGAATTCTTTTTTTGCGTGATTCCAGAATTCACTTATGAAAACCTGCTTGATTTTATGAACTGCATCCGATTCCGTTAATGTAAAGCCGTTAAAATCCGCGTCAAATAAAAACAATATCGACCCATTTTTGCTTTCCGCAATAATATAGTTTCCAGCAAGCGACGGAACTTCACGCACAATGCACCTGTCTTTGAACGGAGCATTAAGATATGCAGATTCATTTATTTTTTGAACGAGAATATAAATTCTCAAAAGATTGTTTTCTTCCAAAAAAGAAACAATTTCTTTTGAAATCCCTCTTTCAGAGCAAATATACACAGACTCAGCTTCTTTTATGCCGCCTTCAAGTTGCGCCTTTATAGGCATAAAGTCATTTTTGGAATTTGGTTCAAGTTTAAAAAGAAGATTTTCTGAAACATTGCCGAAATTTTTCTCACATTCAAGTTCTACATCTACAGCCTTCATTTTGTCCTCCTCTAAAGTTCAAATAGTTTTTTGATGGAAGACGAAACTCCGTCCTCTGAGATGAATGAGATTGTAAACTCTCGCACATTGCCAACCGTATTTGCAAATGCGCTTCTAAAATCACTTTCATAATGCAAAGCATCCACTTCGGCAGAAGCCTTGAACCATTTGCACGAATCATCTGAGAAAGTGATTTTCCAATATCTGTCATGGATGTTCTTAATGTCATTCTCATTTTTTTCTATGCAATCGCAAGTTGTTTTAAGTTCTTGCAATGATGCCTGATTTGATTTTCCTTGAGGAATTGATGTTATTACAGAAAGTTTTGTGCCGAAATTTTTCTGAATTTCAGCAGATATAAGAGACAAGCCCTTACAAATCGCCTTATTTGAACTGGTGAATTTGCAAAGAGTTTTTACAGATTTTATATCTTTCTGATAATCAAAAACTTCATCCACAAAGTCTTGCCAAGACATTTTTCTTGTGGAAAAGTCTATTACTGCTCTTTCTGTCTCATAGTCCTTCAAAATTGTGTCTGCTGTCAAATCTTTTACGGCATTCAGGCGAAGCTTAGATTTTGTGCTTGTATTCGAAAGCAAATCTTCAAAGAGTATTTCGTTTGATTCCTCTACTTGTGGACAGTTCTTAAAAAAAGAAGGGAATCTTTCTGCAAAAAATCCAATGTTGTCTTTTGAAAGATAAGTTTTTTCGCTTATGTCCTGCAAATATCCCAAAAGCACATCTTTTTTTGCAGATTCAGCTAAATCAACTTTTATTCCGCTAATTTGGTAATTGTCTTTTGTAGAATAATCAAAAGAAGCCCTTTCAAAAATCTTTTTCAGATATTGCCAGATAAGTTTCTTTTGTGCGGAATTGCAGGATATGAGAGAAACGGTGCAGTCTTCGCCAACTGAGAAAGCGTTTCCGCAGTTTGATTCAAGGTTTTCTCGGAGAACAGAACGGGCAAGACTTGTACCGATAATCTTGAATTTGTTTTCATCGTTCGTTTCAAAAGTGTAGACTTCCCGCTCTCCTTTTACAGAAGTATTGCAAACTTTGCTTTCAAAATCATATGACGCATTCACAGTCACTTCTTTTGACTTTTCCAAAAGAAATGAAAGATTCTTCAAGCTAAAATCTTTGACTTCAAGTTTGTGATTGGATGAAACTTCATATTGTGCATCAAGAAATTTTCCTGGCAGAGCTATATTTTGTGTTGCAGGAGCCTTTGTATTTTCATTTTTGCTTGCAATCTTGCATTCCAAAAGATAGTATCTGCCACTATGCTCAACGAAATCAATTGAAAAAAAAGCTTCAAGCCTTTTAAAAACATTTCCGCTATCACAAACTTCTTTTCCTTCATCTGTAAGAGAGCCGTTTTTATCAAGGAAACCTTCATTTTTCAAAGACTTTATAAGTCCTTGTGCAAAAAACTGTAATTCTGGATCATCTTTGAAAGACTCAATGCCTCCGCTTTGAATCTGTTTCAAAAGATTTTTTACGACTTCATTCTGCTCTTTCATTTTTAAGGCAGCGTGACATCGCCCTGTATATAACGTAAGAGTTTCTGTTTTTTCTATTTTCATTTTCCTACTCCAACACTACGTTCAAGCAACTTCAAAAGAGAGCCGCCTTTTCGTGAAAAATAATCTCTGCTTCCAAAAATGACTCGCTGAAACTTTGCACGTGTCAAAGCAACATTTAAACGGTTAGGACTGTCCATAAAGCCCAATGGCGCATTTCCGCTTTTTACGAGAGAAATAAAAACCACATCGGCCTCTTGCCCCTGAAATTTGTCAACAGTGAAAATCTTCACTTCAATATTTTTGTTGTCGTCTTTGTAAAAACTTCTTTCTCGCTTTGCGCCAAACAATTCTTTTACAGAAGACTTGATTTCACGTTCTTGCTTTCTATAGTAAGTGAGTATTGCGAGTGTCCAGTTCTTTTCGCTTGGCTTTTCACCATGAGGATTTTTTTCTGCAAATGAAATAAAAGATTTCAAACCTCTGATTATGAAAGAAACTTCTTTGGAATTGAAGGAACGCGAGTCATTTTGATTTTGCACATCTATCCATTCAGAGCGGGATTTCCAAAGATTGCAGTTCCACGCTCGTTTTTCTTCCATATTTGATGGGTCTTGCAGCGCATTTCCGTGATAGAAGTTTTCCTTTGAAAATTTCGAAATAGCAGGATGCATTCTATGCTGGAATTCCAAAATCTCGTGGCGAGTTTCAAATATTGTTTTTTCAAAGCCTGAGTTGAGAGTCGTTGATTTTTTGTTTTTTACGACCTCATCTCTGATTCCATTCTGTAAAAGCTGCAATACAGAAGGCAGTGCTATTGATTTGACAAGGTTTATTTCTTTTTCAACAACATCTCTGAAGGACTCTGGTATAAGCTCCTGAATCTGACTTTCATAATTTTGAATCTTTTTAGATTCGTTTGAAAGAAAAAGTTCCTGTATTCGGCAAAGACGCCAGACTATTTCATTTGCCCAAGAATGTTCCCTAAGCTCTCCTTTGAGTTTTGAGGAAAAATCGTCTATTGAATCGCAAGTGTTTTTCGCAAAATCTATTCCGAGTTTTTTTGAATATAATCCTGCTCCTTTATTAAGCGCAACAGAATAATCAGTATTCAGCTCCTCGGAGTTAAGGACTGCAACGAAGTCTGACGGCAGAAAACTTTGGTATTTTTCGAAAATTTTTTCTTCGACAAATAAAACTTCTGCTCCGTATGCTTTGACGGCAGTTTTTCTACCACTTAGAAAATCTCTTAAATTTGTTTCGTCAAGAATTGCAAGTTTTAGTTCGGAAGAAAAATCCGCGGCAAGTTCTTTTGCAGCTTTTATAACGAGAGGTTTTGAAGGCAAACAAAGTCTTATTTTTGATAAGACCGAACGGTTCTTTTTCAATATATAAAGAAAAGTTTCGACATATTGATGTTCCCTCGAAAATTTCTCGTTTTCTTCAATGGAACTTACCAAAGTTTCCTGCTCTGTGTACGGTGTCAACTGGTTCAAATCGCCTGAAAAAATCCACCTTTTTGCATAAAGGGCTGGAACAAGGAAATCCTGAAAAGTTGTCTTTGATGCCTCATCGATTATAAGATAGTCATAAAGAGGAACTGCCGGCTGTGCAGGATTTTGGAGATTGAATTCAGGATGCTTTAAAATGCCAAAAATCGTTGAACAGACAAGATTTGCCCTCCGTATGATTTCATTCTGCACGTCAACATCATCAACATTGAAGATATTATATGCATCGACTTTCTCCGAAATTGCATCGCGACTTCCGATTCTTACCGCAAAAATCTCTTCTTTAACGTCCGATGGTAAATCAGGAAGCCTTTCAAGTATGTTATCAACTGCGGCATTTGTTGAAGCTGCAAGCATCACTTTTTTCCCTTGCATGATAGCCTGTGCGATAATCTCAAGAATTGTAGTCGTCTTTCCGCTTCCTGGAGGTCCGTCTAAAAAAGCAAAATCTGGCGTGGAAAGAGCTTTTTTTACAAAATTGCGTTGCGTCTTACAACCTTCATAAGATAAATCTGTAAGCCTGTACCATCGCTCAATGTTTATGAGCTCAAATTTTTCCCAAGTTGCAAACTGCTTCTTTTCTGTAAGTTCAAGCAAAGGAGCATGAGCTGGCAATGGGGAATACATAAGCCTGTTCAATGCCATCTTTTGTTTTTTCAGTTGGCTTGTATCGCTCACGGCATATAGCTTTTCAGGAATTCCATCAATTCCCACAGAAACGAGGCCTTTTCCGCTTTCGAGGGCTATTTCCATTTGAGAAAGTTCTCTGTTCGACCATCCGATTCTAAAAAGCTTGCGGTTTCTGATTTTGCGATTAGGATTGTCTGTCAGTTCGACTGTACCTTCTGAGAAAAATACATCGAGGTTTGAGTAAACTTCGTTCTTGTAAGAATCGTCTTCAAGAAGTTCTACAACTATTCCAACAGGCTTTCCGTTTTTGTCTTTTAGCCTGAGTTTTCTTTTTGTCTTGTCTCCGTTTATTCTTTTGAACTCTATGCCAACAATCCTGATTCTCCCATTTTCGCTAACGTTAGATAAAATATCAGCCTCGTTCGGGCAGAAAAAGTCGTCACCGTTTAGCTTGATTCTGTTGTCGTTTATATACGATAGAATCTCTTCCCGCGTGCATACAGAAAATTCAGTTTCGTTTTCACCTATAAAGAATTTTCCTTCTCTGCACAAAGAAATCGGACAATTTCTTACGACACAAAGATTTTCTTTTAATACTTCTACTTTGTATGATTTTCCATTTATTCGGAGTTGAAGATTATTTTCGTTAGTTTTTGCACTTTGAACGACTTCCAAAACAGAAAAATCACATCCTAAAATTGTGAATTTCTCCGCTTTAGCATTACTTCTCACATAAAGAAAATCAGCTTCTTCCGAAACAGAAATGATATTCTGAGCAGGCTCAGCTGTGATTTTATACAGCGCAAAATTGCTTATTGGAATTGATTTCAAAAAAGCATTCAGATCATCATTGTTAGAAAGCCATATTTTTACTTTCTGGTTTTCAACGATATCACTTCTACTAACAGAAAGATAAAGATTCCCTTCGCTAAAAAATGCTTGATTTTCCGCACCATTTTTCCAAAGTGAATCAGAACGCCCAATCGTTATTTCCTCTATATCTTTTAAGGAATTTATCTCAGCATCTCCAGTAAAATCTACACGAAAAAGTTTAACTTGCGGTTTCTGTATCTTGTGAACAACTCCATCTGTCTTTTTGATTTTGACAAGAGAATCCAAAAGTTCAATGTAGACATTACGCTCTGGGATTATAACACCAGCACCAACATCGTGAGAGTTTTCTATGCTTTTTATGCTTCTGTCGATGAAATCTCGGAATGGCTCAAGGTCAAATCGCGCATTGTTTGGCATGGAAGCCACTTTTTGAGGCTTCCGATAAATGTTTGAGTAGTAAAAATCTTGCTCAGGATTAGTTTTTACGAACGACTCTCTACCGGCATGAGTTGTGCGTGAGGGGGGGGCAAATGTATAGTGGTTTTCCAATTTTCAGTTCTCGCATTGTGTTTTCAGTATATCGCATAATACCCAGTTTTAACAAATATCATCTTTTGAACTCCCCCCGTTTCACACATACCTCATCACCTTTGCCGCCATGTTCAGTCCGCCCCTGCGCTCGTCGCCGCCCGTGGAGCTGATTGGAACCATGTGCCTGCCGTTCGCGCCGCAAACTTCCAGCACGACGTGGTTCCTGTGCCGTGCGACGAAAATGCCGAGCTTGCGTAATCCGCGCTCGATTTCCGGTGTCATCCTCTTGTAGCCCGTGAAAATGCGCTTGAGTTCCGCGCGAAATTGTTTCTTGTCCATGTTGTGTCCTCCTTTTTTAGATAAGTGGCAAATAGGTCGTGGAGTTGACGGAGTTTGCCACAGGAATTTTTGATTAACAGTTTTCAATCCAGTCAAACACTTTGCGGAAGTTCGCTTTTGTGTTGTCTGAAATCGAATCTTTGTTCTTCAAAATCATGTTCTTGAAGACAGTTGAAGTCGAAGCGTGCTTCACGAATTTGCCGTTTTCGTTGAGCAGCCCGAATGTGTTCAAATCCTCTTGGGAGAAAAGCGATTCAATTGTCTTGAAGTTGGAGTCGATGTCGCTGAGGGCGATGGCTTCAAGTTCCGACTCTTTGTTCACATTTTTCATCTGCTGACCAGCTTTGTCGTTGTCAACGAGCAGAATCGGGTTGTGCTTTCGGATTCGTATCAACTTTTTGCTGATTTCCTTACATTCTTCCGCATCTTCGCCAACGCCGTTTATCGGCAAAAACGTGATTCCTGTTTTGCCGAAGAGTTTTTTGAACGCCGTCAGATAGTTGTAGTCGGTGATTCCTTCGACAAAAACGATTTTTTCGTCAGGGTCGACGAGAATGTGGTTTTCCACCGTGAGAGCGTCTTTTATCGGCAAAAGAGAATCGGGGTCGTTCGGGTCGACTGCGGCAAAGTTGTTTTCGATACGCGAAACAGCTCCGTCGCTGACCACAAGACGAATATCGTCGAGATTGTCAGTGTCGATTAAAAACGGAGAATGAGTCGCGATGATAATCAGAATGTCGTTTCGGATAGCGAACTCTTTGAGGAACTCTCGAAGCTCTCGTTGTCCTTTGACATGCAAGTTCAATGCAGGCTCGTCCATTATGATGATGTCGCCTGATTCAAGTGTCGTCGTGTTCAAGAGATTGAAGAACAAGTCGAAGAAATATCGGAAGCCTTCGGACTGTTTTGAAAGAACAAAAGCGTTTCCGTTTCGTTTCATGGTCAAATACAATCCCATTCTGTCAAAATCAACCTCAAATGAATAAGCAAACTTTTTTGTCATATAAAGCTGATTAAACTTTTCAGAAACCGCTTTTAAGCCTTCGTTGATTTGATTTTTTATTGGAACAAAGATGTTCTTGTCTTTGCGTTCCAAAAAAGAATCTAGGGCGTTTTTCACATCGTCTAAAGATGTGTCTGTTGCATGAAATAAAGCTTTGTAGAATTTGCTAGAGTCAAGTCCTGATGCACTTACTTCTAGTTCCTCGTCTCTTATTGCTTTATCCTGATAGCGAATGATTTTGCCCATTAGATGAGAAGTTGCTAAAATTAAGGCAACTGACTCACATGAAATAGGTTTATTCATAACTCTCGTGATGCCAGGATTCCTTATGTTGTCAAAGTCAATGAGGGAAAGATTGCCATAAGTATCTGCAACAAAAAAGTCTGTAAACTCTTTAAATCTTGTAAAGTCTTTTCGTTGCTTATTCAGAGCTTTTTTATATACAAAGATATTTTTTTCCTCTCGCTCTAACAGTGACAAACTCGGAGATTTGCATTCTTTGTCAAAATACAAATCTGTAACATCGTTTGTGCCAAAAGAAATAAAATCATATTTGCTATAATATTTTTCAGATCTATTAGGAGAGGCAAAGTTTAAGCTACCAATAGGCTTTACATTTTTGAAGTAATGTGCGTCTGAAAAAATCTCAATAGCATCAAGCAAATTGCTCTTTCCCGCGTTGTTCGCGCCAACCACCGTGAGCAAATTGCCCATGTGTCCTTCTTCAGCCGATTCGTTTAGCAAAAGCTCCGTCGCACAAGGCTTTCCGTCTTTGACGCCCATATTTCTAAAGTCTTCTATCTTCAAAACTCTTTCCAAAATCAATCCTCCGTCTGATTTTCCATAATTTTCCGAATGTCGTCGTACGGCTTGAGCATCAGAATCTGCTCTTCCGTCAGCCGCCTCTCTCGCACAAAATCCTTGATTTTGAGGCAGTAGCGCACAACATCGTCGAAATCTGCCGTTTTTGCCAAAAGTTCAAAAAACTTTTTTTGTGCTGGATTTTCCTCAAGCCGTTTTTTGATTACCGAAAATTCCGCGTTCTCGTCGGCGCACTCTGTTTCCTGCTGGGATTCCCCCGAAAACTGCGAGACGAATTTCACGACGTTCATTTTGCCCGCAAGCTCATTCTTTTCGATGTAGTCAAAGACTTTTCGGATTCGCGGATTCACATCTTCCCGCTTTCCGTCATCATACGCGTCTAAAAACTTGTCGAGCGTAGGGCGGGAAATGCGAAGAAGCTCCGCAAAATCCTTTTTCTTGAACTCCATCTCTTTCAATCTGTCGCTTATCATATTTTGTATTTTACATTACTTTACAAAAATTGCAAGTGGATTTTACTTTATTTTACATTATTTTACTTTTTTGATGATATCCGTCGACTATACTCGACAAGAAAGATGTGTTTCTGTCTGATATACTCGACAGGAAAATCTGGTTGCACTGACGCTCAAGAACAAGTACGAAGAAGAATATTCGCTGGAGATTGACGGAACTAAAATCGAAGTCATTCCAGTTTGGAAGTGGCTTTTGGAGAAATAACTTACACAGGCGGAGATTTCAACTCCCACTTTAAATCTCCGCCGTTTTCGCCTTTGCAAAATACTATTTCAGCTTTGCGAATTCCCTGTAGTTCGAGTCGTCGTAAGGCGGGCAGTACACGGCGAATTCGATTACTTTGAACGCACGGGCGTATTTCTTTGCGAGGCTCATCATCACTCGTGCGACAACTGCCGGGTTGTTGCAGAACGCGCCGCAGCCGAATGCGCCCAAAACAAGCACGTCAACGCCCTGCTGGACGGCAACGTCGAAAATCCGTGAGTCGCGTCTTTCGTGAAGCCTTTCAAGCGCGGAGTCCGAAAGGCTCAAGCGCACGTCGCCGTCACCTGAGTTGAAAGAGTTGCTCGGCCGTTCGCGGAGGTTCGGTGCCGCGCATGTGAGAACGTCAACATCGTACCAGTTGCTTTCGTCCATCGTTTCTGGCTCGCGCTCGTCTGTCTTGAAAACGACTATGCCGCTCGTGTAAAGAATGTCGTCGTTGTGAAGCGGATTCCGGCTTTTTCTGTGCGGCGTGTAGAACCGCTTCCAGTTTTCGTCGGTGTTGAGAGTCGGGTAGAGCGTCGAAACTCTGCAGAGACATTCTTCCTGTGCGCTCGCACCTTTTTCGACCCCGCCGCCCGGATTCGATGATGACGCGAAATTCAGCACGCACACTTTGTCGCCCTTGCCTGCGTAGCTCTCTGCTGCCTCAAAAGTGCGCTTCTTGCTCACGACGATTTTCGCCTCGCTCTCAAACCTCGCGACCTTGCTCCCGTCCGCCACGGATTCATTTTCGCCGATAAAGATTTGGCTTTTTATGGAATTTTTTATGCTTTTGGTAAGACTTGGATTCTTCTCGCACAAATCCATTGAATCTTCAAAAATCTCGATGTTTTCTGATCTTCCCATTGGTGTGCTCCTTTTTATTTTGATGCTTGCCCTTCTTTAATCCGTTATCGAAAATTCCGTCAGGATGCCGATTTTGCCGAGTTCGTTCACCAGTGCGGAAAAGTCGTCTTTTTTCGGGGCTTTCACGGAGTAGTGCAGGATGACGAGGTTGCTCGCGATGATTCTGCTCATGTTGAAATCCGCGATTGTGAACCCGTGCTTTTCGATTGCGGTTTTCAGCTCCGACATATCAAGGTCTTTTTCGGGCGTGACGGAAAAAGTGATGTGCAGCGATTTGACCCTTCCGCGCGGAAAGTGCTTGTCCTCGAATCGTTCGAGTATTATGAGTGAGAGAACAGCCACCATCACGCAAAGGAGAGCCGGAATGTACAGCCCCATGCCGATTGAAAGCCCGATTGCGGCCGCCGCCCAGATTATCGCGGCAGTCGTGAGCCCGCGGATGTTCATTCCCTGCTTGAGGATTGCTCCTCCGCCGAGGAAGCCTATTCCGCTTACGACCTGCGCCGCGATTCGTTCTGCGTCGCCGGGGCGTATGCTCGGGACGTAAAGCGAGAGGATTCCGAGAAGTGTGGCCGCTTCAGAGATTAGAATGAGAGTGCGAAGCCCTATGATGTGCTGGCGGAATTTCCTTTCGAGACCGAGAATTGAACCTGTGCAGAAACTGAGGATGATTCTTATGGCACAGGAAAGAAGGAATTTGTAGTCGAGCTGCAGCATGATGTTTTCCAATTCTTAATCTCCTTTTTTTATTATGAAGAAAACGTTTTTATCCGAAGAAGCCGAAGCCTCCCGGATTTTTCGTTCCCGCTTTTATCCATGTGAGACGCTGCTTTTGCGTCAGCGGCCGTTTAAGTGCCTCAAGCGTCTCGATGTACGAGAAGAGCCACGTTGCAAGTTCTTTGTCGTTTGCGTAAAGTTCGTTTGCGGGGTCGCACTGCACGAGGAGGAAATCGATGTCGTCATCGTCTATGTGAAGTGCCGCGATGTTCTCCGCGTATGTCCTGAACGCTGCCGATGCTGTGGAGACGAACGGCGGAGATGGTCGGGAAGTCGACTTTGCGATTATGCATTCGGAAACCGACTGCCCTGTCTTTTGCATGAAGATGACTCTCAGTTTGTGCTTTTCTGTTGATTCTGAATTTGAAAAATCCGACTTGTGCTTTTTCGTCACCCTCGTAATCGTTTCCATGGTCATGTACTGGTAGCTTGATATCAGTTCTTCGATTACGCGCACGTTCTCGGCTATTCCTTCCGTGTTCGCGTATTTTTCGGCGTAGAATTTTTCGTCAAAGAAAATAACGCATTCGTCCAGGTATGAATTCTCGTTCAGCGTTTTCAGGACCACGGAGCGCGCCGAAAGTGCAGATGGTCTGTTCCATGCGATTTTTGTCGCCCCGTTCGGTGCCGGTGATGAATTGTCCGTGTGGTTTGTCGTTATAATCGTCTTTCTTCCGCTTGTAATGGCCCCAGATGCAAAACTTTCTCCGTCCGGAAGTTCCTTGCCTGCTATCAACAGTGTTTTTTCCATGATTTACACATTATACCACAAGTAAAAGCATATTTGATATAATTTCGATTTATGAAAGTTTGGATAAAATATTTGATTGGTATCGCGCTCGGCTTTGCCGCATATTTCATTCTTCCGCTGAATGTTCCGTTCGTGAACTATTTCATGACATCGTTCTCGGAATTTGCGGTGCGTTTCGGCAGGTATGCGCTTGCCCCGCTTCTCGTGTTCAGTTCTTCGTATGCGTTCTTCCGACTGAGGTCTTCAAAGACGCTCCTGAAAACGTTCTCATGGACGCTCGGACTGTTGTTCGCGTTCACTTTCCTTCTTCTTGCGCTCGGAGTTGCCTCGGCTTTGATAATAAAGCTTCCGAGAATCCCGATTACCGGCGAGAAGATAACGGAATTGCCTTCGATTTCGATAAGGGAGCTTCTGATGCAGGTTTTCCCGTTCTCCGGGTTCGAGTCAGTCCGTGACGGTGTTTATCTTCTGCCTGTGTTTGTTTTCTCCGCGTTCGCAGGCATCGGATGCGCTGCAGAAAGGGATGTCGCGCGTCCTGTCGTGTCGTTCATCGAGTCGGCTTCGAAAATCTGCTATGCGATTCTGAGTTTTGTTGTCGAGTGGGTTTCTGTCGGAATGATTGCGATTGCGTGCAACTGGCTCATTTCGAACAGGACATTTTTCGAGTCGAAGATTTTCATTCCTTTGACGACTGTCATCGTAATCGATTTGATTATCTTTGCGGTCATTCTTTGCCCGCTTCTCATACGCATCATCTGCAAGGACCCGCGTCCGTTCCATGTCTTGTACGCAAGCATCACCCCGATGCTCGCCGCGTTCTTCTCCGGCGACACGAATTTCGCGCTGCAGGTGAACATGCGCCACGGACGAGAGAGCCTCGGAATCCGCGACGAGACGAACAGCTTCACTTTCCCGTTCTTCGCTATTTTCAGCAGGGGCGGAACCGCGCTTGTGATTTCGATTTGCTTCGTGACGATTCTGCGCTCTTATTCGAACCTGGGAATAAAGGCGGACGACGTGATTTGGCTTTTCACGACGGCGTTCTTCATCTCGTTCATGCTCTGCGCCCTGCCGTCCGGCGGCACGTTCGTCGCGCTCACGCTTTTGTGTACGATGTACGGACGCGGTGTTTCAGCCGGATATCTTCTCGTGAAGAGCGCGGCCCCGATGATTTGCTCGCTCGCCGCAGTGTTCGACGTAATCAGCGCAATCTACGCGAGCTACATAACTGCCGTGAAGACGAAGACAATCGACCACACGGACATCAAGCATTACATCTAAGTTTACATGAATACAATCTGGTAATCGTCGAATTCGCTTCCGAGGTAGCCTTCGAGTGCTTTCGAGGCGTATATCTTGCCTTCCGAATCGATGATTATCATTTTCACTTCCATTTTGCGGAGTTTCTCGCAGATTTCGGCGATTTTTTCTTCCGGCGTGCTGTCCCTTCTTGAAGTCGCATCTGATTCGGCGGAATTGTTCAGGAAATCGAATATGTATGAGCTGTATGCGTCCGCGAAAATCGTGTCGGTGCTGATGATTGTCACCGACGGGTATTTCTTGAGCTTCGACGCGTCCTCATTGAATTCCGCTTTCGTCATCACTGAAATGTCGCTCAAGCCCGTGAGGACTGCGATTGAGATTCCGCTCGGGTTCGCTGGGTTTTTGAGCCCGATTTTCCACGGCGACTTGTCTTGCTTTGTTCCTGCAACGTAAACTTTGCCGTCCAGGTTCACCATCATCCTTCTGACGTGCGACTTCCGCGTAATCGTCTTTATCGCTTCGATTGCGCAGCCCTTTATCGCGCTGTATTTTTTCATCTCGTTGTTCAGCTGGAAGAACCGTTTTGCGTTCTCGTATTCTTTTGTTTCCGCGGAATCAAAGTCGCGCTCGATTTCGTTCAGCTTGTCGAAGATTTTTGCATAGAGTTTTTCAGTTCCGTTCTCGTAGAGGTTGACCGTGCATATCGTTCCGAAAACTTCTTTTGATTCAGGCTCAAGCTGTTTTTTATCGCATGAAACTAAAAGCAGGACTGTCAGCGCAAGTAATGCCGTCACTTTTTTTCTGTTCATAATGCTCTCCTTATGTTAAATTGTTGAATTGGTGAATGTTAAAGTTGAAATTCCCTTATTAAAATACAATCATTTTATCATGGAAGTCGGTTCGTGTATAATTCATGTATATGGATAATGATTTGAAAGACAAGACACTTTTTATTCTTGACAGCTACGGACTGATTTACAGGGAATATTTTGCGTTTGCGAAAAGACCTCTGACAAATAAAAATGGGGAGAACATTTCCGCCGTTCACGGTTTTTTCAACAACCTTGCTTCTACCCTCAAAAACTTCAAGCCCGACATGATGGTTGTCGCGCTCGACTCCAAGACACCGACGTTCCGCCACGAGAAATATGCGGATTACAAGGCGAACCGCGCTGCGACTCCCGATGATTTGAAATCGCAGTTTCCGTGGATTGAGGAGATTCTTTCCTCGCTCAAGATGAAGGCGATTCGCGCTGACGGATTCGAGGCTGACGACGTTATTGCGACCCTTGCGAAAAAAGCTTCTGCCGACGGAATGAAAGTTTTCGTTTTGTCGGGCGACAAGGACCTTCTGCAGCTTGTTGACGACAACGTGAAAATCCTTCGCCCTGGAAAAAAAGACAAGACGAAGATGTGGGAAGAAGTCGATTCGGCCGGCGTTTTGGAAGAGTGGGGCGTTCCTCCTGAAAAAATCTGCGACGTTCTGAGCCTTACGGGTGACACTGCCGACAATGTTCCTGGAGTGCGGGGCGTTGGCGACAAGACTGCCGTGAAATTCATCAGCCAGTACGGTTCCGTGGAGGGATTGTACGAGCACGCGGACGAGATTAAGGGCGCAATCGGCGAGAAAGTCCGCGCGGACAAAGACAACGCGTTTTTTTCGAAAGAGCTGATTTCGCTCCGTTACGATGCGCCGCTTTGCGATTCAGAAAAATCTGACAAAATCGATTACGGCGAATTCCTGGTTTCGTCTCTCGATTTCAAGGCTGCGTCGGATTCGCTCAAGGCTTTTTCTCTTCCGAAAGCCGCGTCCGCATTCGCTTCTCTTGCTGACGGCGTTCTTGCGCTTGAGGAAGTTGAGAGCGTCCAGAAAAATGCGGGCGAATACAAAGCCGTCACAAATCTTTCAGAACTCGCGGCGTTCATCGATTCCGCGATAAAAAACGGTAAAGTCGCTTTCGACACAGAGACAGATTCTCTTAACACGCGGAATGCTGTGATTCTCGGCTTCTCGCTCTGCACCGAAAAAGGCAAGGGCATTTACGTTCCGCTTGTTCCGTGCGAGGGCGTTGAAAATCCTGTTTCCAAAAAAGACGCGTTCGATTTGCTCCGTAAACTTTTCGCTTCCGGCATGACGATTGCGATGCACAACGCAAAGTTCGATTTGGAAGTGCTTTATTCGAACTGCTTCTGCTCTGATGTGAATGCCGAAATAGAAAAATCTGTTCAGAAGAAAAAGGCGGAGGCAAAGTCTAAGAAAAAAAATGACGACGAGTTTGATTTGTTCGCTGAATTTGAGGAAGAAGAGTCGGATTCTGAGAATGATTCGGAAAACGAAAAAAATTCTTCTTGTGAAAATCCTGCAAAAATCAACTACGGAAATTTCGATTCGTTCTTTTCGTCCGGCGCGAAGATTTTCGACACGATGATTGCTTCTTGGGTTTTGGAGCCTGACAAGTCCGAGAAAAATGCGTTCTCGCTCGAATTCCTTTCTGAGAAAATCCTGAAATTGCGCGGTGTCGAATTCGACGAAATCGTGGAGAAGGGAAAGACGTTCGCGGACGTTCCGATTGACGTTGCTTCTTCGTACAGCAGCGAGGATGCCGATTTCACGCTCCAGCTTTTCGAAAAGCTTTCCGCAATGCTCGAAAAAGAAAAGCTCACGGGCGTTTTCGACACGGAGATGAAAGTTCTTCCTGTGCTTGCGAAAATGGAAATCGAGGGAATCCACATCTCTTCCGACGTTCTGAAAAATTATGGCGTGGAGCTTTCGCGGTCGATAGAAGATTTGCAGGAAGAGATTTATGCAGCGGCGGGTCATCCGTTCAACATTTCTTCCACAAGGCAGCTTGGCGCGGTTTTGTTCGAGGAGATGAATTTGAAGGGCAGCAAAAAGACGAAATCTGGCTCTTATTCGACCGACGAGGAATCGCTGAAGTCTCTTTCTGACAATGCGTTCGTGGGAAAAATCCTTGATTACCGCGGAAAGACGAAATTGCTTTCGACTTACGTTGATGCTCTTCCGCTGCTTGCCGACGAGAACGGGCGCGTCCACACGAGTTTCGTGCAGACCGGTACCGCTACAGGCAGGCTTTCAAGCCGCGAGCCGAATCTGCAGAACATTCCGGTGCGCGAGGAATCTGGCAGAAGAATCAGGAGCGCGTTCACCGCAATGCCTGGAAAAGTCCTGATTAGTGCGGACTACGCGCAGATTGAGCTTGTCGTCCTTGCGCATTTGAGCGGCGACGAGAATCTTTGCAAAGCGTTCAATGACGGAGTTGACGTTCATAAATCAACGGCCTCGCTCATCTACGGCGTTCCGATGGAAGAAGTGACGGCGGAAGAGAGAAGGAGCGCGAAGACGTTCAATTTCGGAATCATTTACGGAATGAGTGCGTTCAGGCTTGCGAACGACCTGAAAATCGGCTTCCGCGAGGCAAATGATTTTATCGACTCGTATTTCCAGATTTACTCCGGAGTGAAAGAATTTTTCGAAAAGACCGTGAAGGACGCTGAGAACACGGGCTTCACGACGACGATATCGGGCCGTAGGCGCGAAATCAAGAATATCTCGGCTTCGAACGCGAAAATCCGAGAGGCGGCTGTCAGGATGGCAAAGAATTCGCCGATTCAGGGAAGCGCGGCTGACATCGTGAAAAAGGCGATGCTCGACGTTGACAGCGCGTTGCGCGAGAATCCGACCGGCGCAAAGCTTTTGCTTCAGGTGCATGACGAGCTGATTTTTGAGTGCGACGATGACGAGAAAGCAATCTCGGACACGATTGCGCTTGTGACCGACAAGATGGAGCACGCGTTCTCGCTCCGTGTTCCGCTCCGTGTTTCTGTTGAATGCGGCAAGAATTGGGGAGAATTCCACTAAAATGGTACTTTGCGTTACAGGCTGCATGGCGGCTGGAAAAAATGCCGCCTCCGATATCCTCGAAAAGCACGGCTTTGTAGCAATCGATGCTGACAAAGTCGTGCATGAGATTCTTCGCGGAAAGACGTTTCAGGAAAAAGTCATTTTCACTTTCGCACCGTTCGCCGAAAAAAGCGGAATCGTTCTTCGGAACTGCGACGGGACACTTAACAGGCGCAATCTTGGGAAGCTGATTTTTGCCGACAAGAAACTTCTTGAGATTCAGGAGTCGATTGTTTTCCCTGAAGTTGACAGAAAAATCGAAGAGTTCATCGAAAGCGGCATGAAAAGCGGAAAGGATGTCGTGGTGAATGCCACCGTGCTTTATAAAAT
The DNA here is from genome assembly GCA_017525605.1 of Treponema sp. Taxonomy (GTDB): domain Bacteria; phylum Spirochaetota; class Spirochaetia; order Treponematales; family Treponemataceae; genus Treponema_D. The sequence goes on from JAFXSM010000024.1 coordinate 63,739, forward strand.
TCCGTCCGTGAAGAAATGCGATGCTGTCATTTTCGTTGACGCTCCGGTTCTGACCAGGCTTTTCCGTGCCAGAAAACGCGACGGAATGAAAACGGTGCAGATTCTCCAGCGGTTTTGGTCGCAGAAAAATCTCTTCTCTAAATATAAAAAATCAAATGCCGATACATTTAAAGTCAATAACACGGGCGATTTAACTGCGCTTGAGGAAAAATTGATGAAAAAAATCGGGGAATTGAAAAACGAAAAATAAAAAAGCGGATTTTCAAGACCAGCTGATTTATTGAAAAAAAATCGAGGGATATTTATGGGTGACGTGAGAAATGACGAACCAATTTTAGGACCTGGCAGCCAGACTCAGAGAAGGACTTTGTGGATAATGGCGGCTGCCGGACTTTTCCTGCTTGTCGTGATAGGAGCTGCCGTTGTTCTGTATTCTCCGGCGGTGAACAAAGAAAGAGAGGGCAAAGCTGTTGCAAGCGAATACAATCCTGACGACGGCTGGAACGACGATGCGATAAAGACTGTTGAGGACGCTTCGTTGAGCGACGGTTCTTCTGTCTCGGAAATTCCTGACTCACCGTTCGAGTCTTCGCTTGACGCTGCGAAAGACACTTCGAGCGATGTCTATTCTTTTGACCTTGAGGACATGAAGCCGTTCGACTCGTCTTCCACAAGCTCTTCTGTCGCAACGACAGACCCGAAACTTGCGGATTCTGTTTTCGCTTCCGACATGGAGGGCGACCAGAACGCAATCGACCTGAACAAGATTTCTTCGTCAACATCGAGCGTTTCGGCAAAGAACGAATTCACTGCGGCACAGCTTGAGAGCGCGAAATCTGCTTCTGCTGATTCTTCACGCTCTTCGTCATCTTCAGCTTCCGCAAAAAAATCTTCGTCTTCGTCGTCGGCTTCTTCTGCGAAAGTCGCATCTTCTTCGAAAACTTCGTCTTCATCTTCGTCTGCTTCGGTAAAGCACGCGTACTGGATTCAGGTCGGCTCGTTCTCGGACAAGTCGAAGGCAGATTCTGCACGCGAGAATTTGGAGAGCAAGGGCTACAGGAACGTCTCGAATTCGACGACGAAAGAGGATATGTACCGCGTCAGAATCGGGCCGTATGCAGCAAAGAGCGAGGCTGAGAATGTCCTCGTCAAAGTCGTGAAAATCAAGGGGTATGAAAATGCGTACGTTGTTGACGCGAATGCTCCTAAACAAAAGTAAAAATATCTATGTCTCCGTCCGCATCGCTTATTCTGCTTGAATACAATGAATACAAGAGTTTTTATCAGAGCCTCGGGATGATTGTCAGGGAACTGATTCGCGAGGAAATCGAAAAACTCGACGTTCATATTGTTTCCGTGACTCACCGAATAAAAGAGGAGGAGAGCCTGAAGCGGAAACTTTCGCTCAAGGACGGAAAATACGACACGCTTTATGATTTGACCGACATTCTTGGCGTTCGAATTATCACGATGTATTCGGACGAAATCGACAAGGTTGCGGAAATGCTGCAGCGTCTTTTCATAATCGACTGGAAAAATTCGGTTGACAAACGAAAGACGCTCGGCATACGCGAATTCGGTTATGTCTCACTGCATTACATCTGCTCGATAAACAACACGAGCAAATTCTTCAAAAATTACGAGGGCATCAGGTTCGAGATTCAGATTCGCACGCAGATGCAGCACATCTGGTCGGAAATCAACCACGATATCGGCTACAAAAGCGACTTCACGCTGCCGACTTCGTGCATGAGAAGCTTTTCCCGGCTTGCAAGTCTTATGGAAATTGCCGATGCGATGGCGTGCGACCTTCGAAATGAAATTTCCGACTACCTGAAATCCGTTTCCGAGAAAATCAGGAGCGATAATGCCGACGACATCGAAATCAACCGCGTTTCGATTATCGAGTACTCAAACAGCAACGACACGATTCAGAATTATCTGGACGAGTTCGAGAAAATCTGCCGCACGAACAGGATTGCGTTCGACGCGGATTTCTTCATCAAAAATCTGGACTGGTTCGGAATGAAAACGCTCGGCGACGTGCGCCTTCTTTTTGAGCGCGATTGTGCGCTTGCGCTTGAATACGCAAAGCACGTTTTCGCAGGAATGTCCACGGAAATCGTCACGACAAGCGTCGCTCTCAGATTCATCTTCAACGCCGAACTCATCGCAAAAAATTACAGCCTGGAACAAATCATCTCATTCTACTCAATAGCGATTCGCGACAAGGAACGCGCAAGAACACGCGCACTGGATTTGTTGGAATTCAAGAAAAATACACAGGCAACTTTATAGTCACCTGTGTACTCTCAAAGTATCTTAAAATTTACTGCTCAACATCGTAGCAGTTGATGTGAAGGTCTTTGAGCTGCTGTTCGTCTACGACTGACGGGCATTCGTCCATCGGGCTTGCCGCGAGGTTGTTCTTCGGGAAGGCGATGACTTCGTGGATTGATTCCTCGTGGCGCATGAGCATGATGAGGCGGTCGAGTCCCGGTGCGATTCCGCCGTGTGGAGGGGCACCGAACTTGAATGCCTGGACGAGGAAGCCGAATGCTTTCTGTGCGCGCTCTTCTGAGTAGCCGACAATCTTGAAGATTCTCTTCTGCAATGAAGGGTCGTTGATACGCATTGAGCCTGACGCAAGCTCGTAGCCGTTCAATATGAGGTCGTACAAGTCGCCCTTGACTGCGCCCGGGTCGCTTTCGAGCGTGTCCCAGTATTTTTTCTGCGGAAGAGTGAACATGTGGTGCTCAGTCTCCCAGTGGTTTTCCTCTTCGTTGAATGCGAAATACGGGAAGTCGATAATCCATGCGAAGTGGAATTCGTCTTTCGGGTCGTAGAGGTTCAAGTCTTTTCCGAGCTGCTTTCTGACTGCACCGAGCGCGACGCAAGCCGTCTGCCATTTCTCGTCGCTCACGAAAAGGAGAAGGTCATTCTTCTCGGCTCCGAGCTTTGAGCAGATTTCGCTCTCTTTTCCTGCGTAGAATTTTGAGATTCCGCCTTCGAATTTGCCCTCTGCGTTGACTTTCATCCATGCGAGGCCTTTTGCGTGGTTGATTTTCGCGACAGTTTCGAGTGCTTCGACTGACTTCCTTGAGTATTTGTCGGCAACGTTCTTTACGACGAGTGCCTTGAGACCGCTTCTCTTGTGGCGTTCGATTGTTTTGTCGGCATTCGCGGCACCTGCTTTGAATGCGGAGAAGTCCGACAAATCAGCCATGAAAGCCGCGTCCTGCATTTTGAGGTCGAACCTCAAGTCAGGCTTGTCGCTTCCGTAGAGGTCGAACGCGTCGTCCCATGTGATTCTGTCGAATTTTGCAGGAAGCTCGTAATTCAATGTCTTCTTGAAGATGTGCTGCATGAGTCCTTCAGTTGTCGAAAGGACTTCTTCCCTGTTCGTGAAAGAAAGCTCCATGTCGATCTGAGTGAACTCTGGCTGGCGGTCGCCGCGTGCGTCCTCGTCGCGGTAGCAGCGTGCAATCTGGAAATACTTGTCGAAGCCGGAGACCATGAGGAGCTGCTTGTAGAGCTGCGGCGACTGAGGAAGGGAGTAGAATTTTCCTGGGTGGACGCGGCTTGGAACGAGGTAGTCTCTTGCGCCTTCCGGTGTTGACTTGATGAATGTCGGAGTTTCGATTTCCAAAAATCCGAGGCCTGTGAGATATTCTCTTGTTGCGAATGTGACCTGGGAGCGGAGGATGATGTTCTTCTGCATCGGCTCTCTGCGGAGGTCGAGATATCTGTACTTGAGCCTTATCTCTTCTGCAGGGAGCACGATTGTGCCGTCCTTCTGGCGGACTTCGTCAATCTGGAACGGAAGAACGTCGGAAGTCGTGAAGATTTCGATTTCCTCTGCCTCGACTTCGATTTCTCCTGTAGGCATGTCCTTGTTCACGTCCTTTTCGGCACGCGCGATTACAACGCCTTTTATTGCGACGCAGTACTCGGATTTGAGGGAAGAAGCGATTTTCTTCACGTCGTCTGATGCTTTGTCGCCTACTACAACTTGTGTGAATCCGTATCTGTCACGGAGAAGGATGAATGAAAGTCCACCGAGCAATCGATTTCTGTGAACCCAGCCGTTCAGAACTACAGTCTTTCCAACGTCAGACTTGCGCAAGTCGCCGCAAGTGACGGTTCTCTTTGAGTTTTCCATAAATAAAGAAACCTTCGATAATAAAAAAAATTTTCTTTCCAAGCTCGAATGTCAAATTAATGCTAAATGTAAATGTTGGAAACAAGCTCTCGGCGAGAACCCTATATGAAAAACGGCAGTACCGCTACGCGGTGGCTGAATGTTTTTCATATAGGAACCTCGCCTACGCTTGTTTCCAGCTTTGATTTGTAAAAATTGATATTCGGCTTTCCAATTCTAATGATAAAAATGCCTTTTCTCAATGAATGGGAAGAGTTTCAATCAAATAACGTTATTGTTCAAAGGTTATAGGAATTTGTATTTTCTTGATGAAATTTCAATATTCAGGATAAAAATTTGATATTTAACTGAATCTTTTATTCAAATAATAAGGTCATAGAAAAAACGAGGGATTCGAAAGGGCTTGCTGCTTTTCGGGATTCTCTGGAATAGAAAAATAAAGGGGGCTTCTATGGCTATCAGAAAAAGTTTCAAGAAGATTTCGGCCGTATGTGCTTTGGCGGGACTTGGTATTTCTGCATTTGCAGTTGACATCAAGGCGAATATCAGAATGACTGGCGGTTTGTTCTGCGTTGACAAGAACGAGGCTAGCGGAGACAAGGAATATTCATATTTCTACAACGAACCGACCAAGCAGATTGACAATCCGGGCGACGGTCTCATTCTTGAGGTAGACAACGGAAACGCAGGCGCGCATCTTGCAATGTGGTACAAATCTGCGACAGCAAGCAACGAAAACGAATGGGCTGCATATTTCAGAAGAACTTACGTCTGGTTCAAGCCGATTGACATGCTCAAGTTGCAGGTGGGATATGTAGGCTGCGACAAGCACTTCAAGGAAAAGATTGACGAATGGAAGGTCGGAAGCCCTTTTGCAGTGACTGAGCGCGACTGGTCAAAGCATCCTGCTTATATCAACTGCAACGACGTTGAGGGATGGGGATTCGGATTTGAAGTTAACCCGATTGAGCCTCTTTTCATCAATGCAGGAATCACACCTGGAAAGCAGGGACACGTCACTTCTGAAAATAAAGAAGACACATCATGCATCTACGGAAAAGAGAACGACGGAAAGCAAATCAAAATCGCTCCGTATGGATTTGGCGCTAGATACTACTGGGACAAATTCGAATTCCAGGCTTCTTTCCGCGATGGTGGTATGAGCGGTAACGACTGGACTTGGCGCGTTGCAAGATTCGGTGCCGGCTACACAGACGAGAGCACTTATGCGTTCATCCAGCCGATTCTCGGATTCGACTACAATGCTAGTGACCAGAAATGGGAAATGAACGGTATGTGTTTCGACCTTTACGGCGAATATAACTGGAATTCGTTCAAGTTCTACGCACACGCTCCTGTCACAATCCGCTGGGGTGACGCTGACACAGACAAGAACTACATGGAATTCAACTTCAAGGCTGAGTACAACACTGGCTCACACGGAAACCTTGACGACGTTAAGCCGTACATCCAGCTCGGTTCAAATCAGGACGACGCTGCATGGGGAAACACTGTTACAAGAGTCTGGCTCTTGGACAAGCACTTCAAGGATTCGTTCAACCTTACTTACAAAGCAGGTGTTGACTTCATGATTTCTGGCCTTGAAATCGATATCGGCGCAAAAATCGACCAGCTTTCTGAATATCACAAGACTGCTTACGGACACTCTTATATTGTGAGCGTTCCGTTCACACTCAAGTTCAAGAATTTCTAATGCTTCGGCTTGCTTCGGCTTCGCTCAGCAACCTGCTTCGGCTTCGCTCAGCGTCCGTGCTTTGGGGGGCGGTGGTTGGGCGGAGTGGAGAACAAAATTGCTGCTAACTAACCGCAATTGCGGTACCTATATAAAGGAGGAAATTATGAAAAAAGTTTTGAGAAACATTGTTTGCGGTCTTGCTGCCGTGAACTTGATTGCCCTCGCTGCGTCTTGTAGCGACGGACTTGATGATGACGACCCGTTCGTAAAGAATGGCGTTGTGACAACAAACGGCGGAAACAATGCGAGCGGAAACGAGGATACTCCAGCTGATAATGGCGGAACCGCTACTTCTGGCTCGTTCGATATGCCTGAAAATCAGTACGATAAAGGTAACACCCAGTACAAAGGCCCTACAGGAATCGCTTCTCTTGCAGTTGGCGACAAAGTGAAGATGACATTCAAGGGAAAGGCAAGCAAAGCTTTCAAAGGTGAATTCTTCATTGTTGATACAACACCAACCGCTGGTCCAAATGGATATTGGGGTGAACTTGCTGAGAAATATGTACTGGATGTTCCTGCTGAATTTAATATTACACATACTTTTGAAATTACGCAGAAACCGTGGGGAACTGGTGACGAAAGTACATACTTTGCAGTTGTCGGAAAAGACGATGCGACAACAATCCACATCGACTACACTGAGCTGAAATTCGAAAAGCTCGGCGGCTCTTCTTCAAGTGGTGATGCTGGCAACCAGCAGAACAATGGAACTGGTGAAAATCAGCAGACAACTGGAACTAGCGAGAATCAGCAGGGAACTGGTGGAGAGACGACGACTGTGACACCAGTTACTTATAGCACAGCTCGCAAGGCTTACACTGTTAGTCTGACAAAGGCTGTTGATGCCTCGGTCCTCGGTTATGTTCTCCAGATTGATAACGACGGAACAAAAGATGCGGATGGATTGAAGATTGATATTTCAAATCTCAAACTTTCTGTAAAAGTCGGTGATGCAGACGCAGTAGAAAAGACATTTGGAGAGTTCAATCTTGTTCCAAATCAGTGGGCAAGTCCAGCGTATGGAAAAACTGACGCGCGTAAAAATCTTGGACTTACAGGAAATCTTGCACAGGGAACTGAAATCACGGTTCAGGTTCTTTCAGGAACAGTAAGCAACAGTGCAAAAGCACCGTCAATTATCTTCGCTTTGCAGGAAGATGCAGATCCTTATGGAATGCTTGGAACTGAATCTGGCGATTCACAGGACATCTGGCTTCCAGCATTTGCAGAGGCAACAGAGGTGAACGCAGAAGAAACTGGTGGTGCGGCGGCGAATCAGGATGCGACGAATGTAACACCTTACTCTACAACAAATCTTACTGTTACGACTGTGAATAACGCTTATTCAACATCAACTCATGGTATTCAGGCAAAGGTTACAGTTCGTGTAGGCGACGCTTTGAAGGGACTTTCAAAGGATGACACATTTGTAGTTAAAATGAAAGGAACTGCATCGAAGGCTTTCGCGCCTCAAGTTTATTTCATGGATAATACGGCTGCTGGTGGTTATGCAAATCTTGGTGCTTGGGGCGATACAGTCAATTTCACGACAGAAGAATTTGATATTTCAAAAGAAGTCACAATTTCTGAAAAAGCTCCGACTTCTGATGATGCAGATGCATTCGTATTCGTCATTGACTACGATGAATCTAGTGCTACCGCAGACCTTGAAAATGTAACTTTCAACTTTTCTGAGTTCTCTGTAACAAAGAAGTAAGGTTGTATAAACAAACAATGCACATGGTCTGACACTCATAGACCATGCAAAAATCAACAACAGGAATGATTGGAGCTGAACTGCCAGTCATTCCGTCCAATAAAAAAATTATTTAACCGGCAGAATGGCATCTATCTAATCTCCTTTCGTTCTGCTGGTTTTCTGCGCTTGCTGGATGTGCATGACGACCTAAGCAATTGCGTTGTGTATGCAAGCGTTCGCGGCACGGCTACGCCGTACCTACACGGGTGGGGCGAACTCGGTGCGATGGATGGGCGCGGCGAACTCGGTGCGATGGATGGGCGCGGCGACCTAAGTGTTTGCGTTTAAAAGGAATTTACGTTAATCAAATGGCGAAATCTTTGATGAAATGATGGAAACGAGCGGAAGCGAGGTCCCATCCACAAAAACACGGAACATCGCAAACGATGTTAACGCCACCGCGAAGCGGTACTGCCGTTTTTGTGGGTGGGTTCTCGCTGGAAGCTTGTTTCCAACTTTTACAATTTGCATTAATTCGATAGTTGGGTTTTCGGTTTTAAATTCGATTGTGGATTTTTTAGGCGGTATCCGATATATTAAAAGAGAAGCACAGCCACGGAAATGCAGCAAACATTTCCAAGAACTGCGGCTGGTCTTCGATTTTGGTCGAAAAAGCCGCCAAGTTTTTGTAAGACTTCGGCGGCTTTCTTCTTTACTCTCCTACACTTAAAGCAAGAGAGGTGCAATTTACCAAGCTATATAGCCTGCCAAAAAGAAGCAGACGATAGCCAAAATCATGATGATTCTTGCTTTCATTGCACGCCCTCCAGAAGTAAATTCCGACATCTTTCGACATCGGTGAGCTTTGAAGAGCAACCGCCAGTTCTTTCAGATTTATCCTATGGCTGTGCTAGTTTATATTTTCGGCAAATTTTGCGATGCATTTTAGGCAGTCTTTGTTGGCGTGAACGACGGTTGCCGGGGCACGGCGTTTCCAAAATAGCGACGAACATTTGTTTCTCCTCAATTTTTGTTTTCCGACGGAAGCAATTTTTCCAGCAAATTGCTGTTTGGGCAGAGTTTCTGAAAATGACAGAACAAATACTCGACGGTTTCGCTGTCAACACATTCAATCGGTTCGGGAAGATAAACTTGATTTTCAAAGCGATATGCAAGCAGGATTATGTATGCAAGCGCAGTTGAAAGGCATTGCAAGACATTTTCCTTTTCCGAATCCTTTTCGTCATTCAAGAATTGAAAAACACAAATATCGTTCTCACTTTCCAAAAGCGAATACAGATAATCGGCTTCAACATTCTTGGATTCTAGCCACTGGCGACATTTTTCAAGCACATCGGAAGCAAATTTTGCTCCGCCTAAACCTGCAAGTTTGGGCAAAATCGATTCACACAACGCAATCAGACACGCACATTTTTCGTCGTCGCTCAGTTTTTCAAATCTTTCAGTAAACTCAGACTTTGTTTTCTTTCCGTCAATTGATTCTATGCCGACCCTTCTGCTTCTTACATTCATAGACGAAGTGTATCACCGAACGGGGATTTTTTGAATTAAAAGAGGTTCTGCATTCACGGTTGCTGAGCGGAGCCGAAGCACCGTTTTTCGAGGATGAAAATCAGTCCTTCGGTCATCATGTAGCCGAAAATTACTGTGCCGAAGTGAAAAATGCATTTGTTTTCCCGCTGGTGAAAAATCTGATGTTTTTTTAAATTCTGCGTGATTTTTGATATTTCATGCAAAAATTCGATATGTTTATGAGTAAATCCCTTTAGACTTTATTTTGAAAATTCGTGGGCTTCGGCTTGCTGAAAAAAGTGAGGGATATTATGAAAATGGCTAAAGTTTTGCTGACATCTGCTGCCATGGTTGCTTCTGCGGCTGCATTTGCGCAGGGCAAACCTTCCGCTTATACCGAGAAGGATTTGGTTTGGCAGGATGATTTCAACGGCAAGAAACTGAACATGAAGGACTGGAATTTCGAATTCCATGAGCCTGGCTGGGTAAATGCTGAGCTTCAGTCTTATGACGACTCGAAGAAGAACACTTACCTGAAAGACGGATGCCTTGTAATTCAGGCGCTCAAGACTGAGAAGAAAGACGGCACCGTTTCTTACACTTCTGGAAGAATCAACACTCAGGGAAAGCACGCGTTCACTTACGGACGTTTCGAGGCTCGCCTTCGCGTTCCGAAGGGAATGGGATTCCTCCCTGCATTCTGGATGATGCCGGATGACGAGAGCCTTTACGGTCAGTGGCCGAAGTGCGGTGAAATCGACATCATGGAAGTGATGGGTCAGGAGACGAACAAGCTCTACGGAACGATTCACTACGGTGAGCCGCATGGAATGGCGCAGGGAACTCAGGTTCTTGAGACCGGCAATTTCTCTGACGAATTCCATGTTTTTGCTGTTGAGTGGGAACCTGGCGAAATCCGCTGGTACTGCGACGGCGTGAATTACAAGACTGCGAACGACTGGTACACAAAAAAGCCAGGATTCGTCGAGCAGACTTATCCGGCTCCGTTCGACCAGCCTTTCTATGTAATCTTCAATGTTGCTGTCGGTGGTTCTTGGGTCGGTTATCCTGACGAGACGACTGATTTCGATCCGAACAAAGACGATGCGAAAATGTTCGTCGATTATGTGAAGGTCTATCAGAAAAAAGAATACAACGAAAATGTCGAGAAGCCTGCAAAAGCTCCGGTTGTCGCAAAGACTGATTCTTCCGGAAACATGGTTTCGACACAGAAGAGCGCGTGGGAGCTCAAGCTTGCAGGCGGCGGTGCTGGTACTGTCGATACAGACGGAAGCACTCACACAATCAAATCAACGAATGCCGGCTCGCTCGAATATTCAGTTCAGTATGTTCAGGCAAAAGTTCCGCTCAATCAGGGATACAGCTACAGATATTCGTTCGATGCGTATGCTGACGAAGAGAGAACGATGATTACCGGAATCACAGCTCCGAACAACAGCTACGAGAGAAGATTCGGCGACGTGAAGGTGAAGCTCACTCCTCAGAAGCAGCATTACAGCTACGACTTCAACATGACTGCTGATTCTGACCCTGAATGCCGTATCGAGTACAACTGCGGTGCGCAGAATTCAACGGCGACAATCCACATTTCGAATGTGCGCCTTGAGAAGACTGGCGAAATCGACCTTTCCAACGGAAAATCTTGCCTGCCTGACGGAAACTACATCATGAACGGTCAGTTCCAGGAAGGAAAGAACAGGCTCGGAAGCTGGACTTTCGACAACAAGGTGAACGCAGAGATTTCTGTCACGAAAGACCGCGCGAGAATGCTCAAAATCGTTTCTCCGAAAAAGGCAAAGGCGGAGGATGTTGTCCTGAAGCAGTCTGGTCTCAAACTGGAGAAAGGCAAGGCTTATATCGTCAAGTTCGATGCTTATTCAACGAAAACTGCAAATCTCGTCGTGAAATATGCGGGCGAGACTCAGAAAATCAGGACGATGGCAGCGAAAGTCGATGCGAAGACAAAGGCAGTTATACCTGGCCACTACGAGTGGGTCTACACTCCGACAACAGATTCCGAAATCGACTTTGAGATTGATGCGGGAACTGACGGAGCGACTGTTTTCATCGACAACGTTTATGTGAAAGAGAACTGCGTCGTAATCAACGGCGAATTCGACACCGGATTGTCTGGCTGGGAACTTTACGCACATCAGAATTCAAGCGCGAAGGCTGATATCGCTGAGGTCGGAAAGGACAAGCAGGTTCAGATAAAAATCGACAACACCGGAAACCTCGACTGGATGATTCAGCTCAAGCAGAACGGATGTTTGCTCGAAAAGGGCAAGATGTACAAAATCAGCCTCAAGGCAAAGTGCGACATGGACAGGACAATCATGCTCGCATTGCAGCGCGACGGCTCGAAGGACGACAACTGGTATCCATATTCGAACACGCTCAAGTTCAGCGTGGGACCTGAATTCAAGGATTACAGCTGGCAGTTCACGATGGGCATGGAGAGCGACCCGAACGTAATCTTCACGATTTCGATGGGCGCGGTCTCGAACAAAATCATCACGCAGCCGCACACTGTAACAATCGATTCGATTGTCGTCGAAGAGATTCAGAAAAAGAAATAAGGCATAAGTCGAGTTATTGCAGATTGTAGTTGCAGAAATAAGCTTTCAGCGAGAACCTCCCCACGAAAACGGCAGTACCGCTTCGCGGTGGCTGAAGTTTTCGTGGGGAGAACCTCGCTTCCGCTTATTTCTGCCACTGAGTTGTAAAAACTCGGCTTTCACCATTTTTTTTGAAATGTAATTTTGTTTTACGACTAGAAGGAATCGGGCTGGCTAGAAAGAAAAAGTTTTTGGGCAGTCCGATTTGTAAATTTCTTGGAGAACCCCATGAAGAGATTCTTTCCGATTTGTTTGTTGTTTGTTTTTTTCCTGTGTGCCTGTAATATCAGTTTCGGGGGCGGTGGGGATGATGAGTTTGCTTCCGCGGGTGATTTGGAATTTGGGAACGGATGGAATCTAGGAAACACTCTGGATGCGTGCTCTTACGGCGACAAAGCGAACAAGGGGCTTTCTACTGAAACAAGCTGGAAAATGCCAACTACGACCGAGGCGATGATAAAGGCGGTCGCTGCAAGGGGATTCAAGACGATTCGGATTCCTGTTTCATGGCACAATCACATTACGGATTCAAGTTACACGATAGATTCGGCATGGTTGGAGCGGGTCAAAACTGTTGTTGACTGGTCGCTGAATGCCGGAATGAAAGTCATCATCAATATTCATCATGATAATTTGTCGGAAGCTCAGATGAGCACGACTTATGGTTTTTGTGTTCCCGAAAACAATGCTGGTTTGAAAAATCAGTCTTTAGCATATATAAAATCGATTTGGAAGCAGGTCGCTTCATATTTCAAGGATTATGACGAGAATCTCATTTTTGAAGTTCTGAATGAGCCTCGTGCTGTCGGAAAAAGCTACGAATGGAGCGGAAGCGGAAGCCAAATCTCGAACGCGAACAAGATAATCCGCGAGTACGAGAAGGCTGCGCTGGACGAAATCCGCTCTGCCGGCGGAAAAAACGATGTGCGTTTCGTGATGGTTCCGCCTTATGCTGCAAGCCCGAGCATGACTGAAGGCTGGTCTCTTCCTTCAGATTCTGCGGTCGGAAAGCTGATTGTTTCTGTTCACGCTTACACTCCGTACACATTCTGCATGGATAAGGCTACGGTGAACACATTCGGTTCAAGCCAGCAGTCCGATATCAACTGGCTTTTCAATTCGCTCGGAAAAGATTTTACGAATAGGGGAATCCCTGTGATAATCGGCGAGGCGAGCGCGAGCGACAAAAACAACCTTGCCGAGCGAAAAAAATGGTTCGCGTATTATTGCGCAAAGGGAAGAAGTGCGGGAATCCCGATTGTCCTGTGGGATAACATGGTGACTGTCTCGACTGGCGGAAACATAAATTCCGGCGAGTGCCACGGATATTTCAACCGGAACAGTTTGGGCTGGTTTTTCCCGACTCTCATCGATGAAATGGTGAAATAAATGATTTTGTGCGGTCTTTTTGCCCTTTCTCTAAAAATGAAAAGGCGAGGGGAATGTGCTTAGAAAGTGCGTTCCCCTTGTTTTTTGTGTGTCTTTATTCACTTTTTTCGAAGTTACTAATATTTTTTGCTGAATTTTATTATTTAGCCTGTGTTGTAACAGTTTAAAATGCAGTTCAGAAAAGGCTTATTTAAAAGGAGAAAATTATGAAATTCGGTTTTTTTGACGACGAATCACGGGAATATGTAATCACGCGACCTGACACTCCGGCTCCGTGGGCGAATTATCTTGGCTCGCCAGAGTACGGTGCGCTCATCTCGAACAACGCAGGCGGATACAGTTTTGCAAAATCGGGCGCGAACGGCCGCCTTCTTCGCTACGTTTTCAACAACTTTGACCAGCCGGGACGATACATCTATATCCGCGACAACGAAAGCAAGGATTTTTGGTCGGCATCTTGGCAGCCGGTCGCAAAACCGCTCGACGAATACAAAAGCGAGTGCCGCCACGGAACTGCATACACAAGAATGAGTGCCGACTATTCGGGAATCCATTCGGAAGCACTCTATTACGTTCCGCTCGACGCATCGTATGAAGTCTGGAATCTCAAGCTGAAGAACACGGGCGACAAGACGAGAAAGCTCACTCTGACAGGTTACGCAGAATTCACGAACAATTCGAATTACGAGCAGGACCAGGTGAACTTGCAGTATTCGCTTTTCATCGGACGAACTTACTTTGACAAGAACAGGGTTGTCCATCAGGTTCACGGAAACCTTGCCGACGTTGAAAAATCAAAGCCGGTTGACAACAAAATCGTAACTGAAAGATTCTTGGGGCTTGCAGGAAGCGAAGTCTCGTCTTACTGCGGCGACAAAGAAGAATTCCTTGGCGCATACAGAAATTACGCGAACCCGGTCGGAGTCGAGTCCGGCGATTTGGGAAATCATCTTTCGTACAATGAAAATTCATGCGGCGCAGTCTCAACTGTTGTAGAGCTCAAGGCTGGCGAAGAAAAATTGGTTGCGTTCATCGTCGGAATGAAATACACGGAAGAGGCGGAGAAAATCATCGCAAAATACGCTGATGTCGATTCTGTCTGCCAGAAAGAACTCGCTGAGCTTAAATCATGGTGGCACGGAAAATTCGCGAATTTCCAGGTCAACACTCCGAGCAAAGAATTCAACACGATGATAAACACATGGAACGCATACAACTGCTTCATGACGTTCATCTGGTCTCGCGCGGCTTCGTTCATCTACTGCGGTCTTAGAAACGGCTACGGCTACCGCGACACAGTTCAGGATATTCAGGGTGTCATTCACCTTGCGCCTGAAATGGCAGTCGAAAAAATCCGTTTCATGCTCTCCGCGCAGGTCGATAACGGCGGCGGACTTCCGCTTGTCAAATTCACGCACAACGCAGGCCACGAGGATACCCCGGACGATGCAAGCTACGTCAAGGAGACAGGACACCCGGCATACCGCGCTGACGACGCGCTCTGGCTTTTCCCGACCGTGTTCAAATACATCTCCGAGACTGGAAATCTTTCTTTCATCGACGAAGTTATTCCTTTCGCGAACAAAGATTCGGGCACTGTCTACGAGCATTTGAAGCGTGCAATCAACTTCTCAATGGAGCGTCTCGGACCTCACGGACTTCCGGCAGGTCTCTACGCCGACTGGAACGACTGCCTCCGCCTCGGAAAGAACGGCGAGTCAAGCTTCGTCGCATTCCAGTACTACTATGCGATGAGCGTAATCAAGCATTTCGCAGAATATAAAAAGGACAGCGAATATCTTTCTTTCATCGAGAAAAAACAGTCTGAATTCAAAAAACTCCTCGGCGACCTTTGCTGGAACGAGGACAGATTCATCCGCGGCTTTACGGAAGCTGGCGAGACAATCGGAAAGAAGGGTGACCCAGAAGCGAATATGTGGCTCAACCCGCAGAGCTGGTCGGTCATCTCGGGCTTCGCGTCAAAAGAGCAGGCTGAAAAGGCACTCGATTCAGTCAACCGCCAGCTCAACACCGAATACGGAGCAGTTCTGATGGACCCACCGTATCATTCACACGCGTTCGACGGTGCGCTTGCAGTAATCTACAATGCAGGCGTAAAAGAGAATTCCGGTATCTTCTCTCAGAGCCAGGGCTGGATTATCCTTGCTGAATCTTTGAGCGGACACGGAAACCGTGCTTTCCAGTACTTCATCGAAAATGCTCCGTCAGCGCAGAACGAGCGAGCTGAAATCAGAAAGCTTGAGCCTTACTGCTACGGACAGTTCACGGAAGGAAAATCAAGTCCGCACTTCGGCCGCTCTCACGTCCACTGGCTCACAGGAACTGCTTCCACCGTTATGGTCGGCTGCGTTGAAGGAATCCTCGGAATGCGCCCTGACTTCGGCGGACTCCGCGTTGCTCCTTCGATTCCGTCTGATTGGAAAGGATTCACAATCGAAAAGACATTCCGCGGAAAGAAGCTCAAGATTTCCGTCGAAAACCCGAACGGAAAGGAAAGCGGCTTCAGCGAATTCTACGTCAACGGCGAGAAACTAAGCGACAACTACGTTCCAGAAAGCAAGCTCACAGCAACGACAGAAATCAAGCTTGTGATGTAGAAAGTGGAAAGCTGAAAACTGAAAACTGCGAGTTGCCATGCGGATTTGATTTTTTCGGATTCGCATGGCAATTTTTTTGTGGGAGATTTAGCGGAAATTAGGGGAAATTAGAGGGAATTTCCTCTATTTTTCTCAGGTTGCTGATGATGAAATTTTCCTTGACAAGTGATAATTAGTTTATTACTTTACTGTATTAATAACGTTGCGTTACTTAAAATGCTGAATCTGTGACGGAAATTCGCTGTGGCAGAGAATGCATTTGCTAATTCATACACACAAAAAGGAAAAAAATCATGCAGACAATCGAAAAGAGACAGTTTGATGAAGAGAGGGCTTTGTACGGCCAGGAAAATATCGAGGTTGTGGACTGCCGTTTTGACGGGCCGGCAGACGGAGAGTCCGCACTCAAGGAAACGAAGGATATATTAGTCCGCTCTTCGTTTTTCAATTTGCGCTATCCGCTTTGGCATGTTTCGGGCGGAACTGTTTCCGATTCGGTTTTCACGGAGAATTCGAGGGCGGCTCTCTGGTACTGCAACGGCGTGACAATCGACTCTTCAAAGCTTGGCGGAATCAAGGCGCTCCGAGAATGCGAGAACATCACGTTGAAAAATTCATCCGCGAATTCGACCGAATTCATCTGGAAATGCAAAAATCTCAGAATCGAAAACGTGCATATCGAGCAGTCGGAATATCCTTTCTTTGAGGTGGACGGCGCGAAAATCAGCAATCTTTCGATGAAGGGAAAATATTCGTTCCAGTATTGCAGCGACATTGAGATTTGCAATTCTGAACTGGACACGAAAGATGCGTTCTGGCATTCGAAGAACGTCACCGTGCGCGACAGCGTAATCAACGGCGAATATCTCGGCTGGTATTCCGAGAATCTCACCCTCATAAATTGCAGGATTGTCGGGACTCAGCCGTTCTGCTATTGCAAGAATCTCGTCATCGAAAACTGCACAATGGAAAAATGCGACCTTTCGTTCGAGCGTAGCACCGTGAGCGCAAATGTAATCGGAAAAATCGACAGCGTGAAGAATCCGCTTTCGGGCAGAATCGAATCTGACGAAATCGGAGATATTATAATAGAAGAAAACGTTGTGGATTCTTCAAAGACGGAAATCATCTGCAGGAATCGCCTTCAGAAACTCGCATGAGAAGGGCAGTGTGAAGTGAAAAAATCAGTCGTCATTGTTTTGGTTTCAGTTGTCTCTTTTGTTTTTTCGCTTGCGTCGTGCACGTCGGCTGAAAATATTGAGGATTACAAAATGCGCTCTTCGAATTTTGACGGGAAGAAATTCCACAACGAAAATGATTTTGAGATGATGGTGAAAGTTCCGAAAGGTGCTGAAACCGGCGTGATTTCTGAAAAAGGAACAGTGCCGGAAGATGAAATTCCTGTTGCGGCACCGGATTTTTCTGCCGATTCGTCGGGCGATGCTTTTTTCACATGGTTCGGTCACTCGTCGCTCCTGATTCAGATTGACAAGAAAAACATTTTGTTCGACCCCGTTTTCTCAAAAAGGACTTCGCCAGTGAGTTTTGCAGGTCCGAAAAGATTCAGCAAAATCCCGTGCAGCGTTGAGGATCTTCCCGAAATCGACATTCTCGTCGTTTCGCACGACCACTACGACCACCTCGACAAATCGACGATAAAAAAGCTCGATTCCAAAGTGAAAAAATACATCGTTCCGCTCGGCGTTGAAAAATGGCTTTTGAAATTCGGCGTGGATGGCGAAAAGATTCAGAACATGGCGTGGTGGGAAGAAACGTCCCTCGACGGAATCACAATCGGCTGCGTTCCGTCGAAGCATTTTTCCGGGCGGATGCTAATCGACAATTTTTCGACTCTCTGGGCTTCGTGGGTGATTGTCGCAGGCGAGACGAAAATTTTTGAGTGCGCGGATTCCGGTTTTGATTCTCACTTCGAGAAAATCCATGAAAAATACGGCGACTTTGACATGGCGTTCATGGAAGGCGCACAGTACGACCTTCGCTGGCCAAGCGTCCACATGACTCCTGAGCAGTCCTTCGACGCCGCACGGACTCTCGGCGCGAAAATCGTCTTTCCGATTCACTGGGGCGCGTTCCGCCTTGCAAATCATCCGTGGGACGACAGCGTTGTTCGCATCGTGAAAAAAGCGGAGGAAGACTCTGCAAATGTCAGAATCATAACGCCGCTTATCGGTCAGACAGTCCCACTTTCAAAAATCGAAGATTACCAGACTCGCTGGTACGAAAATGTAAAATAGGGAAGCGCAATTTTCAGAAACGCCGTCCGATTGCGAAGTGCAAGTGCAATTCAAATCGGACGGCGTTTTTATTTTTTTTGTTTATCTTTCTTGTTTTGCTGCTTTCATCAATAGTCCGAAGACTGCGCGGATGACGGGACCCGCTATCAGAAGCTGCCAGAATGCCGCCATCGGGTAATTGAATGCTGTTGTCTGAAGCCAGATTGAGACTGTCTCTTTCTGGAATCCGCCTTTGAAAAGAAGCGTTGCGGCAAGGCTCATGAGCGGGCACATCAGCCAGACGGAGCAGACTGAAATCGAAAGCACTATGAAAACAGGATTCGTAGATTTTACGTCGAATTTTGAGAATGTGATTTTCTTTGCGATTGGTCCGACGATGAAAAAATCAATTACGAAAGCAATAGGTGCCATAATCGGCAATTCATGGAAGGCGAGAAGAAAAACTGAATTTGAAAGTCCGCCTGTCGCGAGCGCAATGTTGTAGCAAATCATTGCGTAAACCATAACGAATACCATCAGAATGGTGAAAAGAATTTCCTGACCCAAAGATTTTGGCATTTGAAACTCCATGATGTAAAAAAAGTGATTGCATTAAAACTGCGCAAAGACCTCGCGCATGAGCATAGAAAGGTGCGGAAGAAAAATCCGCTTCTTAATAAGATTAGGCAATCTTTTGAAAAAGTGGAGTTATGCTATCAGATTTTGAAAGTTTGTGTAAGCGGTTTTTATTCTTCTAAATTATAAAAAAAGTTGTTTTCTTAAAAAAATATGATAAAATTCTGTTTATAACTTTAAAAAAAGGCAGGCGAGAATTCTGCCTTGAGGAGAACCTATGAAAAAAGTTATAGCTGCAGCTGTTGTTTCGCTCTCAATGCTTTTGCCGGCATTGGCGACGACATGGTACGTCTCTCCGAACGGAAAGAAGAAGAACGAAGGAAACACTCCTGATGCGCCGCTGAAGGCAATCTGGAATGCTGTCGAAAAAGCCGCTCCTGGCGACAAGATTTACGTTGCCGCGGGAAACTACACGGGAAAAGCCGCTTGCGGATTCATTCAGATTGACAAGCCGCTTGAGATTTACGGCGGATATTCTGCCGACTTCAAGACCAGGGACATCGCAAAGAACCTGACGACTATCAAGCCTTCAATCGAGATGAACAAGACACCGCCGAAAAACGGAACTGTCGAATTCCAGATTGACGCTGCAAAATCGGTGACTGTCTTTGACGGATTCGTAATCGACCACAGCGACGTGAACGCTTACCACGACAAGGAAGGAAAGCCGGAGGGACTTGAAACAGGAATGTGGCTTGAGCCTCCTTCAAAAGGAAAATATCCTTGCGCGTCTCTCAAAAAATATCAGATTTACGGAAACACGACAGGAACTCTCACGATTTCGAACTGCCTGTTCCTTAACGGCTCGTTCTACGCAATCAACATCAACCATCTCGAAGGCACGGTCAACATCAAGAACAACGTAATCTTCAACAGCCGAATGCTCGCCTGCAACGTCTCTTCACGAAGCGGAAAGGCGTTCGCAACAAAGCTCAACTTCGAGTACAACACCGTCCTGTTCACCTGGAGCCGCACGAAGGACTTCGGCGACATGGGCTACGGTGTCCGCGCTCTTCCGAAAGTTGACGCAAACATCAGCAACAACATTCTTGGCTTGAGCGTGATGTCCGGCTTTGACGACAGCATGAACAACCGCAAGAACGAAGGAAAAGTCGCGCTCAACAACAATGCGTTCTTCCTGAACAAAAAAGGCGACGTTAGCTGGACTGTAAGCCCTGCCGTGAAATATCTCAAAGTTGAGGCTGACGAATTCGAGGATTTCGAGGACGTTGACGGAATCGAAAGCTGCGAGAACAACGTTTCATTGAAGGACACGTCAGTTTTCAAAGGCATAATCGACCCTGTTTATCTTGAGGCGTTCCTTTCCGCTTCGTACACGGAATCCGCGGACTTTGACCCGAACTCAGAGGCGAACCAGCTCCGTGCCGCGCTCGGCATGAACAAGCAGGGCTCTCTGAAATCAAAAGTTACGATGTACGCGAACAAATATCCGTTCTCGGAGAATCTGTTCAAACTCTTCGGAGCTGTAAAAGGCGTCGGAGCACAGTCATTCTGATGAAACGATGCAGGTGAAGTTAACCTGACGATGTAAGCCCTCGAAAGTTTTTCGGGGGCTTTTTTGTTCAACGTGACTCTATTCCTTTATTCCTTATGCTCTCCGTGGTGATGCTCGCACTTTGCGGCGAAGTTCGGCTGCAGCTCGCCTTTTGCGAAAATCTCTGCGGCTTCGTCTGCGCTGCCTGTGATTCCCGGGTATTCCTTCAGACCTGCGGCTGCGATTGCGTCGATTGCGCCTTGTCCGCGGTTGCCGAGAATCAGAGCTTCAACTCCGAGGCTTTTCAGGTATGGCGGAAGCGCGTGGTGGCCGTTGCCGCCGTTGTCGATTACTTCGGAAGAGACGATTTTGCCGTCCTCGATTTCGTAAATCTTGAAATGCTGTGTTTTTCCGAAATGCTGGAAAACGTTTCCAGTTTCTTTTTCATAAGTTGCTGCGATTTTCATTTTGTTTACTCCTTAATGAACTGCTCTATTTTGCAGGTGTGTGTTTTTTTGTTTTCGTCGTAGTTTATGCCGACGAAAAGCAAATTTCCAGAATATTGAGCGAGAGAGTCGAAATATTTTTTTTCTTTGATTTGATTCAATGCGCTTTCGGTCGAGTCGTTGCGTTTCAGCTCGATAATCATCGCGGGAATGTTCGGCACATACGGAATGAAAACAACATCGGCAAATCCTTTTCCAGTCGTCATTTCCTTGACAATCGTGTATTTGTTGAGCGCGTAGATGAACGACAGGTAAATTGCCGATTGGAGCGCATCCTCGTTGTTGTAGCTTCTGTTCGATGTGACGTGGATATGGCTCATGTCGAGAGATTCCGCAACTGCTTTCCCGTTCCCTTTCAATGTCTCCGAAAGAAGTTCTTTCGATGCTTTGATGATTTTGTCCGTAACTTTGTATTCGTCAACAACGGAAACGGCCCTTTGCCATTCTTCCAAAACCTCTTTGTTGGGAATGCGGCATTTTTTCTCTTCCCTGTCGTAATCAAGATAGCCCAAGTGAATGAGGTAAGTGAAAATGTCGTCTTTTGAAATGAACTCCGTCATCGTGTTCATGTACATGAAAACATCGATGTCAATGCTTTCTCCCGCAATCATTTTGATAACGTCGTCTTTCGTGCCGTCGAAGTTCTGCTTTATGCGGTCGGAAATGACTGCGTAAGTTGAAGTTTTGCTCCAGTAGCTTGAGAAACTTTCGTCTTCAATCGACATAATCACGGATTCAGGATTGTAAATCTCGAATCCTCTCTGTTTGTAGCCGTCGTACCACCGCTTCATCTCCGAAAAATCAACGTTGTACTTTTCGCAAAGTTCCTGCACTTCGCCTGATGTGAACCCGATAAACTCCGCAAGTTTTCCTGCGTCCAGAATCGTGTATTCGCGGAAGTTGTTGAGCTTGGATTGCACTCTGTCGCGTATCACTGGCAGAATCCCCGTGATGTACGCAAGCGAAATCGCCGGGCGGAGCGTGTCGCTCTTGAAAAGTCCGTTCAAAAATCCCAGATATTCTGAAAAGAGCTTTTCGCTCACGTTTTCTCGGACAAGCACGTCGTATTCGTCAATTATGACAACGAATTTTTCATTTTTCTGGGCGTATGCTTTTAGAATGCTGTTGCCGACAGATTCTCTCTGTGTAAAATCAATGTCGGGGAACTGCTCTCGGAATTCGTTTACGATTTTGTCCTGCATATTTTCAAGAAGCTTGTCTTTGTCGCGTTCGTTCTGATATTCGCTGTTCATGTCGATTTTGATGACGTTCAGCTTGTTCAGGTTGCTCTCAAAACTCTCGTCGCGGCCAATCTTGAAATGCGAAAAAAGTTCGCGCGAGTCGCATCCTTTTGAAAAATACGCCGAAAGCATATTTCCCGCGAAAGTCTTTCCGAACCTGCGCGGGCGCGAAACGCAGATATATTTATTTGATGTTTGCATTATCGAGTTGATAGCCCTAATCATCATCGTTTTGTCAACATAGATGTCGCGCTTTGTGATTTCTTTGAAGTTGTCGTTGTTCGGATTCAGATAGATGCCCATAAATTCGCCCCTTTCCGTTTTTATTATACCGCATTCGTGATGGTGAAAATTCAATTTTTTTCGTTATAATCTATTTCTATGCGTACAAAAATTTTGATTTCTTCTGTGATTTCCTCGATGCTGCTTTTCTCATGCGGGACTGCGAAAGTCGGATTCGTTGACAATGCGGAAACGACATTCGTGAACACGACCATGGCGGAAGACGGCGGAATCTACACGACGTGCGTCTTTTCCGAGATTCAGTTCGTCGGAAAACTTGCGATGGACGGAACGAACGATTTTTCCGTTTACGAGAGCCTTTCAAAAAACGGCGGCGAGCAGATTGATTCTGCCGACTTCGATTACGTTCCGTCAACGTGCGAGGTTGTCCTCAAAAACGAAGCAGATAAAAACGCGAGAAATGCATTTCACATACGCGGAGTCTACCAGAATCCTCCGGTGTTCATCCTTCATGCAAACACTTGCTCGGAGCCGCTTGTGCTTTTCGAGGGCAAAAAACTGATTGCGGGAACCGACTACACGTTCGATTCCGCCTCAAACAAAATTTTGTTCAACGAAAAATTCGATATCGACAAATCATCGTTCTCCGTCAACTGGCTCACACGAAAGCGCGTATTCTCTTTCGGCAACGACTACGACAAATTCAAAGACGACTACGACAAACTCTACGACGAGTGGATTAAGAAATTCGAATAATCTGAATTGTGCAAGTGAAGGTTCGTCGCCTGCATTTTTTTTCTGCGTGCGTAAGGTTTTTCTATGTTATAATTTTTAGTCATGGAAAACAAAATCAAAAGGTCTACCGGGGTTGCAGTTTCGTTAGGTGCATTGAGAACTGAAAAGTCTCCTGTCATAGGCGAGTACACATCACTGAACAGATTTGCCTTGTTTTGCAAGCAGTCGGGGCTTTCGGTGATTCAGTTGCTTCCTGTTTTGGACACAGGGACCCAAAGTTCTCCATATAGTTCGCTGAGCGCGTTTGCCCTTCATCCGATTTACATTGATATTTCCGATTTGTCGTCATTTTCCCGTTGTTATTCCAGCGACATGGAATTCAAAAAAACTTATGAGGAGCTTCTTTCTCTTTCCGGCGATAAAAGGTTCGATTACGAAAAAATCCTGAATCTGAAAGAGGAGCTTCTCCGAAAGATTTACCGCGTCACCGCTCATGTCAATAATGAGGAAATCGAAAAAAACAAAGATGACTTTTATGATTTTGTCGAGGAGAACAAAAAATGGCTCGTGCCGTACTGCGTTTTCAAAACCCTGAAATACAAATACAAGCAGGCGGGCTGGATGTATTGGGACGACGAGGACAAGAACTTGTCTTTTGACGAAATCAAGCGCAGGTGGAATGAGCCTGAGCTGAAACGCTCGAATTATTTTTACGCATGGGAGCAGTATGTTGCCGCAAAGCAGCTTAAGGTTTCCGCTGAATTCATCCGCTCAATCGATTTGATTCTGAAATGCGACATTCCGATTCTTTTGAACGAGGATTCATGCGATGTCTGGGGGCAGTTCGGAATATTCAACCTGAATCTCCGCGCCGGTTCTCCGCCTGACGACGAGAATCCTACCGGTCAGAACTGGGATTTTCCGGTTTACGATTGGGATGTGCAGGAAAAAGACGGCTTTTCGTGGTGGAAGGACAGGCTTCGGATTGCCGCGCAATATTTCGACGCGTACAGGCTCGACCATGTTCCCGGGTTCTTTCGCTTCTGGGCGATTCCGAAAGGCGAGGACACTGCCGAGCTTGGCGGTGCCGTTCCTTACACTCCGATTTCTGAAAGCACTCTCTCCGCGCTCGGTTTTTCCAAGGAGAGAATCCGATGGCTTCGTGAGCCGCATCTTTCCACGGAGGAGTTTTTCAAGAAGACGGGGGATTTCAACAAGGCGCACAAAATCCTTTCTCTTTTCTGCGAGAGAATCGGATACGAGGAGATGTGGCTTTTCAAAAAGAGCTTCAAGTCTTCGTCGGACATAAGGAAAGTTTCGCTCGAAGGTTTCGACCTCGACGATTTTTTGCAGGAGGAAATCCGGGACCTTTTGTGCAAATGGTGGAAGAACAGGACGCTCATCGAAATCGATTACGGTTTTTTCGTTCCGAATTACAAATTCAGGGAGACACGCGCGTGGGCAACTCTCAACAACCATGAAAAAGAATTGCTCCTGCGCCTTTTCGAATGCAACAGAATCAAGCAGGAGCGTCAGTGGGAACGTCAGGCAAAAAAAATTTTCTCGGAGCTGATTCCCTCGACGAGCATGATTCCGTGTGCCGAGGATGTCGGAATCGGAATCGACTGTATGCCGAAAGTGCTTGAGAAATTCGGCATACTCAGCCTGAAAGTGCTCCGATGGTGCAGGGATTGGTCTAGCGACGGGCAGCCTTTCATCGATTTGCACAAATACAACAAAATGAGCCTGATTACGACCAGCGTTCACGATTCTTCGACATTGCGTGCGTGGTGGACAAAAGAAAAAAATGCTACGATGCAGTTCTGCAAATCAATAGGAAAAAGCAGGAGCGAAAAGCCGAAACGGAGCTACTCGGAAGTTGACAAGCAGGATTTTCAAATTTGGGGAAAGCCGTTCAATTCGAGCGTGGCGTATTTCGTCCTTTCGAACTGCGCCACATCGAGTGCCGTCTGGTTCGTGAATCCGCTTCAGGACTGGCTGTATCTTGACGATTCTCTGTACCTGGAATCATTCTATGACGAAAGAATCAACATTCCGGGAACTGTGTCAAAATTCAACTGGACTTGGAGGATGCCTGTTTCCGTTGAAAAACTTTATGAAAACAAAAAACTGATAGAAAAAATCAATCGCATAGTGAAGATTCATGATGAGTGTTGACAGATTGCGGTTTATATAAAAGAGGAAAAAATGAAAAAGTATTCTTACAATGAGTTCCACATTTCCCGTGCTGTTCGCGATGCCTGCAATTTTCCGCAGGAGCTTTACCAGTCGAGCGGAAATGTGATTTTGGCGAACATCGCTGCTGTTCGTTCGTTCGCGCTCAAATTCAACAAATATCTTGTGAGCCAGAATCAGGTTCAGGTTTCGGCAGGAACTCTGAACGCAATGGGACTCCTTGACGAAATATTCCATCTTGCCTGCTATGTTTATCGCCGCCAGCGTTACCCGAATGCGTTCAAGGAGCTTCTTTCCGATTTGAAGGCTTCTCTCGGCGACGACAAAATCGAATCTCTTCTCGTCCAGTTCTGCACTGAATTTCCGCCGACCTGCGTTTACAAAGGCGAATGCACGGTTGAGGAATACCTGAACACTGAAATGACGGAGCGCAAGACCGGAAGAGTCCGCACGAACAGGGAGCAGACCCTCGAAGAGATGGTCATGCTGCACATGGCGAACGAGAACCCGGCGTTCAAGCCGTTCAGGATAATGTTCGACGAATCCAACCTGAAAGAGAACGAAACCTACAACAAGGCGTGGAAGCAGATTCAGGCGTTCTTCAAGAAACTTCCGTATTTCGGGACGTTCGGCCACGATTTGATTTCGTTCCTACGCGAGCCGATTCTGTTTGCGCCTGAGAATTTGCAGGAGCAGCTTGATTACGTCCGAGTTCACTGGGCTGAGCTTTTCATTCCGGGCGAGGGCGAGGGCGAGGACTACTGGCTCAAGCGTCTTTTCGGCGGAATCGACATTCTTTCCGAGGAATGGAAACCTGAGTGGCACCCGACGAACGGCGGAAGCCCTGATATGTCGCCGCCGAACTACGATTATCTCATGCGCGAGTACGAGCGTTTCTCCGCAGATTCCGACTGGATGCCGAAAGTCGTCCTCATGGCGAAGACTGTTCTTGTCTGGCTCTTCCAGCTCTCTAAAAAATACAACCGCGAAATCAGAAGGCTCGACCAGATTCCTGACGAGGAGCTTGATATTCTCCGCGACGAAGGTTTCACCGCGTTGTGGCTCATCGGCATTTGGGAGCGTTCGAGTGCAAGCCAGAGGATAAAGCAGATTTGCGGAAACCCGGAGGCGGCTGCGAGCGCGTATTCCCTTGAGGATTATGAGATTGCTGAGAATCTTGGCGGCTGGAGGTCGCTTGAGAATTTGCGCACTCGTCTTTGGCAGCGCGGAATCAGGCTCGCGAGCGACATGGTTCCGAACCACACCGGAATGGACGCGAAATGGGTCGTGGAAAAACCTGACCTTTTCGTTCAGCGTCGCGACAATCCGTTCCCGCAGTACACTTTCAACGGCGTGAATTTGAGCCACGACTCAAGGGTCGCAATCTATCTTGAGGACCATTATTATTCGAAAAACGACTGCGCCGTCGTGTTCAAGCGCGTTGACACGCAGACCGGCGACACGCGCTATATCTACCACGGAAACGACGGAACGGGAATGCCGTGGAACGACACAGCTCAGATTGACTTTCTGAATCCTGCCGCGCGCGAGGAAGTCATGCAGAAGATTCTCCATGTTGCGCGCAATTTCCCAATCATCAGGTTCGATGCGGCGATGGTTCTCGCGAAAAAGCACATCAAGCGACTTTGGTATCCGGAGCCTGGAAAGGGCGGCGACATTGCGACCCGCTCGGAATTTGCATTGAGCGCAAAGCAGTTCGAGGACGCGATTCCGCAGGAGTTCTGGCGCGAGGTTGTCGACAGGGTTGCGAGGGAAGTGCCTGACACGCTCCTTCTTGCGGAGGCGTTCTGGATGATGGAAGGATATTTCACGAGGACGCTCGGAATGCACCGAGTTTACAATTCCGCATTCATGAACATGCTCAAGAAAGAGGAAAATTTCAAATACCGCGCTACAGTGAAGAACACGATTCAGTTCGACCCGCAGGTTCTCAAAAGATACGTCAACTTCATGAACAACCCGGACGAGGAAACGGCAGTTGCCCAGTTCGGAAAGGGCGACAAATATTTCGGAGTCTGCACTCTCATGTGCACGATGCCTGGTCTTCCGATGTTCGGTCACGGGCAGCTTGAGGGCTTTGAGGAAAAGTACGGAATGGAATACACCCGCGCATACAGGGACGAAACGCCAGACGGATATCTCATGGAAAGGCACAAAAGGGAAATCTTCCCGCTTCTGCACAAGAGATATCTCTTTTCCGGCGTGGAGGACTTCCTCTTCTACGACGTTTGGAACAACGGAGTCGTCAACGAGAACATCTTTGCGTATTCGAACAGGGCTGGCTCGGAATATTCGGTCGTGTTCTACAACAACAAATACGAGCGTGCGTCCGGCTGGATAAAGCAGTCGTGCGAATACGCGGTCAAAATCGGCTCCGGCGACAACGACAAGAAGATGGTTTCGCGCTCGCTTGCCGAAGGTCTCGGCTTGCAGAACAGGGACGATTATTACGTCATCTTCCGCGAGCAGCGTTCGGGGCTTTGGTTCATCAGAAACTGCCGTAAGATTCACGAAGAGGGAATGTTCGTCGGTCTCAACGGCTTCGAGACTCAGGTTCTCCTTGAATTCAGGCAGCAGCAGGACATAGACGGAAAACTTTCGACGTTGTGCAATTTCCTGAACGGACGCGGAATCGCTGATTTGGAAATCGCATGGCAGGAACTTCATTACAAGGAATTGTACGAAGCGTTCTCTGGAATTTTCACAGACGAATTCGAAACTGCGCTCAAGTCTCTCGTCATTACGACGAAAGAACTCAGGAAAGCAAAGCTCAAGAGGGCAACTGCAAAATCGATTTTCGCTCTTGTCGAGCAGCCGGCACTCAAGTTCTACGAAAAGGCATTGGAGACTGCTTCCGAAGAAATCGCAAAATCGAACAGCAAGAAGCGCGTCAGAAAATTCCCTGCGAAAGAAAAGATTCTTGCGCAGTTCAGGAGAAAACTCTGCCAGATTGTGCGCGTCGCAACTGAAATCAGGAAGAATGCTCCTGTGGTGGAAAAAGAAATTGCCGTGAACACGAAGTCTGTGAACACATTCCTTGCTGGAGGATTGCTGAACCAGAAGGAAGGCGTGGCGTTCGCCGTTCTCTATTCGCTTTTCGCTGAATTTGCATTGCGCGGTTTTGCGACGAAATGGGCACTGTACAGAAAAATCTCGGAATTTTTCAGAAGTGCTTCTGTTTCTGACAATTACACATATAATTTCTTCCAAAGATTGTTTATTATATCTTCTTCTAAATTGCCAAAACTTGATTCTAAGGAAACTGAAGAAGAATCGAATTGTATTGCCGCCGAGATTCTTGCGGGGGCTGCTTCCTGGCTTTTGATTGGTGCGAATGAATATGACGGAACTGTCTGGTTCAACAAGGAGCTGATGGAGTCGTCGCTGTTCATGGTTCACGAAGTCCTGATTTTGGGTGCTGGAAAACAGAAGGCTTCAAAAGCTCTCAGGATGTTCAAAAAACTTTCGCTTCTTTCTGAGAATTCCGACTACAAGGTGAAGGAATTTGTCAGTGCATTTGAAAATATCAAGGAATAGGGTGTGTCGGAGTGCGTTTGCATTCCGATGTGTATGAACAAAGCTTTTTTGGGGGTGAAAATGAAATTTAAGACAGAAGAAAAAATCATTTTGAAGGCAGAGGATTTGGACGGCTATCTGACCAAAAAGGACATGGACGACCTCGATTTGCTCAGGTCAATGTATGACAGCACGATGAAGCATTTTGAGCCGCTGAATGAGCCTGAGGTCATCAAGAATTTCGATGCGATGGGAAAGGAATTGCAGAGAATCGTCTCTGAGAATCCGAATCTCGTCGTCTATCCGTTCGTCTCTGATTCTGGCAACCAGGCAGAGGCAAGCCGCCTCATCTCAAAACTCCGCAACATCAACACGGGACATGAGGAATTCGTCTACTATTCTCAGCGTGCGTACGAGATGCTTTTCAAATTGGCGTACACTCAGCCGACTGAATCGAAGAAAGGACACATCGTCGTAAAGACTCCTGTCAGCAATCCGTGCCAGAATTACGCAGTGCACAAGATTCCTGACATCGACGACAAAATCGAGAATTCGGTCATGTGCGTAATGCTCCGCGGTGCGCTTCTTCCGAGCATCATCATGTCAAAGGAAATCGAGGAATATTCGAGCAAGAAATACGTTACTCCGTTCGCATTGTTCAAGATTAACCGCGACGACACGAAGCACGAGAACGACATGGAATATGTCCTTGACCTGAAGAAGTCATTCTTCGACATCCACGAGCTTGACGGCAAGGACTGGATTTTTGCCGATCCGATGAACGCTACTGGCGGTTCTCTCGTAACTGTCGTGAAATATCTTCAGGCGCAGAACATCAAGCCGAGGTCTATTAAATTCTTCAACGTGATTTCCGCGCTCAAGGGAAGTCTCCGCGTCATCAGAGCTTTGCCGAACTGCACTTGCTATACGCTCTGGCTCGACCCTGTTCTGAACGCAAAGGCATACATCATGCCTGGTCTTGGAGATGCCGGCGACAGGCTGAACGGCTGCGACAAGAAAGAAAGCCCACGCAACATCATCCGCCTGATTGCTGATTACGGCGCGAGCATCTCAATGCTCTACCACAACCAGCTTATGAAAATCGAGCAGACGGTTCTGGACTAGTTCTTATTCTGTTTTGAAAACGTTGATTGCAGACACAAGCGACTTTGCGTTTGCAGTCAGCTCCGCGCTCATTGCGGCAAGTTCTTCTGCCGCGCCTGCATTCTGCTGCACAACTGAGTCAAGCTGGATAATCGCCTGGCTCACTTGTGTGGCACCGTCGTCCTGTTCTTTGCAGGCATCCGATATTTCTTCCACAAGTTTTGTCGTTTCGTTTATGTGCGGAATCACGTCGTCCATCTTCTTTCCCGCGCCTTCCGCCGATTCCAGAGTTTTTGCGGAAAGTTCCGTTATTTCGCCCGCAGAAACCTGGCTTCTCTCCGCAAGTTTCCTGACTTCCGATGCAACGACTGCAAATCCTTTTCCAGCTTCGCCGGCGCGTGCCGCTTCGATTGCTGCGTTGAGAGCAAGCATGTTCGTCTGTTCCGCGATGTCGTCGATGATGTTGATTTTCGCGGAAATCGCTTCGACGAAATTCACGGCTTCTTTTACGGCAGTTCCGCTTTCTTCGCTCTGAGTCGCTGTTATTTCCGCGATTTTTCCTGTTTTCTTTGCATTCGTTGCCGTCTTTCGTATGTTCGATGCCATCTCTTCGATTGTCGCGCTCATCTCTTCCGTTGACGCTGCCTGCTTTGCCGCTCCGTCCGAAATCGACTGGCTTGATGAAGAAATCTGCTCGGCTCCCATCTCAACTTCGTTTGCAGTTGATTTCACTTTCTTTATGACGCTCAGGATTTTTTCCATCGTCATGTTGAAGTAAAGCGAAAGCTCCGATATTTCGTCTTTGCCGTGAACAGGAAGGCGTTTTGTCAGGTCGCCGTCGCCGTCGGCTATTCCTTTTAAAAGATTCACGACTTTTACAAGCGGTCTGATTACGTTCGCGCCGATAAGAACCGATATGAGGATTGCGATTCCGAGCGAAATCAGTATGACGAGCGAGACTGTCTTCGCAATCGATTTTGACATTCTTGAATAGAGCGTGTCCGGGATTATGAAGATGTAGCTCATCGGTACGAGCGTGTTTTTTGAAGGGCTTACGACAATGTGGAACAGTCCTTTCAGCTGGTCTATTTCGAGTTCTTCCGTGAATTGCAGTTCTTCGTCCGGCTTGAATCCTTCAAAACCTTTTATGCCGATTTCCTGAATGTCCTTGAAAATGTTTTCCGGGTGGTAATGGTCAACGAGAATTTTTCCGTTTCCGTCAACGAGTATCATTCCTGAGCTTATCGAGTCGCTGTCGTTGTCAACGTTTCCGACAAGCGTGGAAAGATATTCAAGGTCAACGTCGCCCGTGACGACTCCGCGCGGATTTCCGTATTCGTCCTCGATGAATTTCGATATGACGAGGCATGAATATCCTGCCGACGACTGGTACGCGTCCGAATAGTGCAGTGCGCCGTTGTCTTCTTTTGCGTTTTTGTACCAGGAGCGAGTTCTTGCGTCGTAATTGTTGTCCCTGTCCTCCGCAGGATATCTGGTGAACGCTCCGTTGCTTTCAAGTGCCATCGCAACTCCGAGAAGGTCGTAGTTCGATTCTACGAACCTGTGCTCAAGCTCGTAGATTTCTTTTTCGTATTCGCCGAAATTGTCTGGATTCACCGGAACTTTTCCGCTTGGGGCTGTTTTGTCAACATAAGATGTGAGCGAATCGTCGTTTTTTTTCACGATGTCGAAGTCGCCGAACATTGCGACCGTCGCGCCGACATTCTGAAGGTGATTTTCGAGAGCGATGTCTGTTATCGAAGAGATTTCGGCAATCTTCGTCTTGAACTGCTGTTCGTTCAGTGCCGCAATCCGAACATAAATCGTCACGCCGAATATCGCGATTATCAGCACCGCCATAAAAATAAGCGACAGTGCTATCTTCGTGAAAATTGAATTCGTCCTAATCTTCATGTTGCATCTCCTAAAAAAATCAAAGCGACTGGAAAATCTCTATCACTTCCTCCGCCGTCTTCATCATTTTTCTGTTGAGCGTCGTCGGTTTCAGAACTTCCTTGATGTTTTCAGGCATTTCAGGTGCCTCTCCGATTGTGTGCCTGATGAATTCGCTTGAGAATGCCGGATGGTCTCTCATCACAAGGACGACAGCCGCCTCGTCTTCTTCCGTCATCTCCCTGCGCTTTTTTGCGGCGGCATAAGCTTGTCCTGTCGGTTTGTCAGCGAAAATTCCGTACTTCATGAAAAGTTCCTGGCACGAATGCGTCGTCTCTTCTTCCGAAACTTCCGACGGATAGATGAAATGCTTGAGCATGAGCGAATTCGCGTTGAAGACGTGCTCAAGCCGTTCGAGGCTCGACGGGCTTGCTGGGTCGCACGGTTTTCTGTCCTTTACGTTCACAATCGAGTCCAAAATCTCGCAGTTTCCGAGCGGGTCGATTTTCAGCTCGTCTGTTGTCGGGCAGATGAAGCCGCTGACCGGAAGCGAAAGTTTCCAGCTGTAAAGTCCCGCAACAAGATTCGAGTAATTTCCTGGTGCCATTGCATAGAAAATTCCGCCGTTGATTTCTTTTTTGAGCCTTGAGAATGCGAACGGATAGAAAAATGATTGCGGAAGAAGCCGTCCGATATTCACCGTGTTCGCCATTGTGAGGTTGTATTTTTTCACGAGGTCCCTTCTAGCAAAAATCTCGCGCACGATGTTGTGGCAGTCCTCTTCCGTTCCGTCAATTTCAATCGGATACACGTTGCCGCCGTTCCAGACGAAATCGCTCTCTGAAAGCCCGCGAAGCCGCCTGTTCGGTTTTGTAGGGTAGAGCAGGACGACTTTTATGTGCATCATTCCGCGAACCATTCGTGTGACGCTTGCGCCCAGTTCGCCGAGTGTCGCGTCTAGCACGATTGAAGTTTCGCCTTTGAGGAGCATAATCATCTCGAGCGCGTTTATGAGGTAGGAGATTCCGAAGTCCTTGTGGCTTCCTGTTGGCGTGTGGAAAAGTTCTAGCGCGTAGAGCTTGTCTTCGAGCTTTCTGAGTTTCGGCTCGAACGCGAATGCGCCTGTCGCGATTGCTTCACAAATGATCGGGCTGAACTCTTCGTTTATGAATGCCGATGTGAGAGTTCCCGAAATAGATGAAAATGTCGTTTTTTCGTTTGTGTATAAAATCCATCTGCGAAGGTCTGCGCTGTCCTCCGGAATGTACAGCCCACCGTCTTTTGGCAGGCAGTCGAGGACAGCTTTTTCAAAGTTCGCAGAATTTTCTTCGTTTCTTGTGCTGATAAATTTCATGCGGAGATTATAGCATGAAATTCAACGTTGTTTTGATATCTACTTAGCCTGAATCTTTGCGTATACGGAGGTCGAGTTCATAACTTGGAATACGTCGTCGATGTTGTGGTAGATTCCGTATTTTGTGTACAACTCGTCTTCTAGTCCGATTCTGACTTTCTTGTTGAGTGCGAGCTCTGCGCTGAATGATGTTATGCCGATGAATTCCCAGCCGAGTTGGGTTCCGCGCTCTCCGTTCTCCAGATACTGCAATTGGTCGTAGAAATCGTACATTGCGTAGCCTCGGAAGTTTACTCCGATGTTCGAGCCGTCCTTCTTTTTGTATTTCGCAAGGAGCTTCGTCTCGAATCCGATTGTGTAGTTGTACGGAGCGGAAAGTCCCTTCGCGTCTTCCGAGTATTTTTCGTCGAAATATCTTCTGTAATAGTAGAAATCCGACGTTCCGAGAAGAATTGCCGCAAGGTGCGTCTGATATTCGAAAGTCGAGTCGTCCTCGTTCGTGATTCTCTGCTTGAATGCGAATCCCGGCGCAAGGGAAGTGAGAAGATAGTACGAATGCCAGTCGAAGTCGTATTCCATGACCATTCCGATTGAAGTGTCCTTGTTCTCGCCCCTGTCGAGCTCGCGCGCGAACATCATTCCGTCCGAGAGAATGCGGATGTTGTAGTACAAGTTCTTGTCGAGTTCCGCAAATGCGCAGTCAGCTCCGTTGCCCGAGCCTTTTCCCGCGCCTGCCTTGAACGAAAGCGAGAACTGGCTGTACGGGTCGTTCGAGTCGTGCCTGTACGGGTCGTTGTAGACAACGTACAGTTCAGGCGAGACAAAAATCGGGTACATTTCGGTTTCGTCGTAGTCGCCGTCGTAATCGATTAGGTTGACGTGCGCGAATGCAGTTCCCATCGGCAGTTTCAGCGAAAGCTCGTGGATGTGACCTGACGTGCCGAGTGGCTTCTGCCTTGTGAAAAGCTGAGTCCAAAGTCGTGTCGGGTTGAGCGCGAATCCGAGAAGGCTTGAAATCTCGTCGCCCTCAAGCGAAAGCCTGTAAAGCATTTCTCCGACCGGGAATGCGCCGACTGTCGTGTAGACCATGTCGTTTTTTGAAGGCGCGTTCGTCTCGCATAGATATTCCCACGAAGCCGAGCCGAGGACTGTGAGCGCGAACGACTCAAGCTTGTTCAAATTCGATGCTCGCGCACCCATGTAGTAGAATGAGCCCTGATAAGGATGCAGAACGAAATTCGTCCAGTACCAGTCTTTGTCCCAGCTCATTTCGCGTTCCCAGAATCTGTTCCATTCGTTTGGACCGACTTTTGCCCAGTCCCTTCCGCCTACGTATCTGTTCCATGAGCAGAGGAACACGTTGTAGAAAGCGACGAGCCCGACTGCCGTCAGATAATGTTTCTTTCCGTCGTTCTCGTGCAAAAATCCGCCTGATTCCTGAGGCTTTGGCATTACGCTGAATGTGATTTCCCCGTCCGCTTTTTCTTGTTCCGATGTTTCGTCTGATTGCGATACTGCAAGCTGCATTGTCAGGACGAGAATTAAAATAGAAGATAAAAATCGTTTCATAGGAGAAAAATACTAAGTGATATTTTGCTTTTTTGGTAGTAGAATTTCTCCCATGAAAATTAAAAAAGTATTGCTGTTTCTTCTTACGGTTTTGTTCGTCTGCGGCACTTCCGTTCTTTTTGTGAAAGTCTGCACGTTCGAAAAAGAAGAAGAAACTTCCATCGTTCTGAAACTTGCGGAAATCCACGTTGACGATTATCCGACTTCTCTTGCCGACAAGGAATTTGCCCGCCTTGTCAATGAAAAAAGCGACGGGAGGATTACTGTTGAAGTTTACACCGACGGTCGCCTGTATGCCGACGAAAATGACGCTCTCGAAGCGACATGCAACGGCGAGCTTGATTTCGTCCGCGTTTCATGTGCGCCTCTCGGTATGCGCATCTCGAATCTCAACCTCATTCAGCTTCCGTTCTTGTACAGGGACAAAAAACATTATCTTGACGTAATCACAGGCCCAATCGGCAAGCTCTTCCTCGACTCAATCGAAAAAGAAAATATCGGGCTTGTCGGTCTCTGCTACTACGATTCCGGCGCGCGCTCCTTGTACCTGAAAAAAGAAATCCACAATGCGGACGAGCTTCAGGGAATGAAAATCCGAGTTCAGATGTCGCCGATTATGTTCTCGCTTTTTGCTTCTTACGGCGCGACCGGCATTCCCGGAATCCCGACTCACGAAGTTTACGAGAAAATCTTGAGCGGAATCGTTGACGGCGGCGAGAACAACATTCCGACGTACCAGTCGATGGGAGATTATCTTTCCGCTCCGTATTACATCAAAACTGAGCACGTTCGGATTCCCGACATCCTTCTCGCATCGTCTTCGACTTTGAAAAAACTTTCGGAAGAGGATGTCGAAATCATAAAAGAATGCGCGGAACTGACTCAAAATTTTCAGTTTCAGAAATGGGCAGAAAAAGAAGATTCCGCACTCAAAATCATATCCCAGGCGGCAAATGTCATAGAGCTCACCGACGAAGAAAAAGAATCGTTCAGGAAAAAAGCGGAGCCTGTCTACGAGCCGTTCAGGGAGGAGTATGGCAAAGTGATACAGCGCATTCTTGATACGAAGTGAAATTGATTGAATCATATTGCTCAATACGTTTTGCCTTTTGGCATTATTTCCGATATATTACTAATTGTACACAAGCGGGTTTCTACTCAAATCCGCTTGTTTTTTTCAATTTTTTTGCAAATTTTTATCAAGGAGACTTCAAATGATTCTTAACGAAGAAGAGAAGAAAGACGCAGAGAAAAAAGAAGATTCACTTTCTGAGAAATTCCTCAAAACTCGCCAGATTCTTTTGAGCGGCGAAATCAACGAAGAGAACGCAGAGAAAATCAACAAGCAGCTTTTGCTTCTTGAGGCAGATTCTGACAAACCAATCTACATCTACATCGATTCACCTGGTGGTTCAATCGATTCTGGATTCGGAATCTATGATATGATTCGGTTCATCAATGCGCCTGTCTACACAATCGGAACAGGACTCATCGCAAGCATGGGCTCGATTATTCTTCTTGCTGCTCCGAAAGAGCGCAGATTCGGTCTCCCGAACAGCCATTATCTCATTCATCAGCCTTTGATTGGCGGTGTCGCGCGCGGCGTGGCAACTGACCTTGAAATCCAGGCAGTTGAGATTGCAAAATCGAAGGACAAGCTCGTGAAGCTCATCGCGAACGAGACTGGCAAGTCCGAGGCTGAGGTTCGAGCTGACTGCGACAGGGACCACTGGCTCACTGCAGAGGAAGCTGCTGCATACGGCACGAACGGACTGATTTCAAAAATCATCACAAAACGCAGCGATTTGAACTAGTTTTCGAAAATGTTTGAGCTGACCGAACCGAGAATCGCGGAAATCCTTTTTGCGATGGAGAACCAGAACGAAGAATTTGCTCTTGTTGCGAATGCGGATTCGTTTCGCATCGTTCCGTTTTCCCAGCTGGATTTTGCCGATTCCTCTTCTGCCGGCTCTGATATGAATCCCGACGACGTGTATTCGCTTCCGAAGTGGTTCTCGTCCGACGGGTTCAATCTGCTTGAAGAATTTACGGAACGTCTTGCTGACTCTTCGACCAAATCCGAGTTGAAGAACGTTCTCGCAAATGGAAGGGGGGTGTTTAAGAATTTCAAAATCGTTTTAAAAAGCCATCCGGAGATTGAAAACAGATTCCGACTGTTCAAGGAACGGAAGATGAAAAAACGCATTTCCGAGTGGTACAAATCTCTCAGAGAAGGCTGGGGTCTTGATGAATCAGAGCCGCTCCTTTTGGAGTCCGATTTGATTTTGGAGGACTTTTCTTTTGGAAAATACGATTTTTCTACGGACGGAAGTTGTATCCTTCGTGAGAGTGAGAAAATTTCAGATGAATTGAAAGAGGAGAATTGTGGCGAAGTTGGACTTCTGTTTGCGGATTTGTGGAATGAAAAACAAAATCAGGACATTCCTTGTTCTGAGGGAATTGTTTGCCGCACATTGTCAGATGATTTTGCAGGATGCATTCTCTATCGATTAGATTCGCGATGTCCGACAGTTGCAAGAGAGTCTGTAACTCTAACTACCTGTTTTGTAAACAAGAATTATCGCGGTTTGGGAATCGCACGGAAGCTCGTTTCGTCTTGTGTTTCCGATTTGCGAAAACGCGGTCATTCAATTTTTTTTATGGCAGACGCGCTGATACCTGAATCTTTTGAGCGAATTTTGACAGATTCGGGGTTTGAGAAAATTCGTTCAGCGTTTGTCGCGAGATTTTAATTTGGGAAAAAATCCCCATAGGAGTTTATTATGGCTTTCAGACAGCACGAAGATTTGACGGAAGTGCAGATTAGGGCGTTCTTGAAGGACGCAGTTTCAAAAGTGAAGGAACATCCGGAAGAGTACGAAGACTACAAGAGGATTTTTAAAGAAGAAACTGGATTGACCACGAGGAATTTCGTTGCGGCTTATATTTTGAAGCAGGCAAGCGGAGCAATCTATCGTTTCAACAAGTTCAAGGACAATGGCGATGAATTCCGTCCGAGAAGAAGATTCGAGCGTACTGCTGAATCTGATTCGAAAGAAACGACGGAAACTCGCGAATTCAAACATGAACGCTACCAGCACATCGAAATCGATTCTGACGTTGCGGCGACAGTTTTCGTCGGTGTCGGAAAAAATAGAAGGGTTTATCCGAAAGACATCGTCGGTCTTTTCATCAGCGTTGCCGGCCTCGAAAAAGAAAGAATCGGCGACATCAAGGTTTATGCGAACTATTCGTTCGTCCAGCTTTTCAAGGACGATGCTGACAAGGCAATCAATGCTTTGAACGGCTACGACTACAGGGGAAGAAAACTCAGCGTCAGCTATTCACGCCAGCGCGGAGCGGAGGACGAGGCCGAGGTCGCTGAAAACGAGAGCGAGGAGCCGATTGTCAGCGAGTCAGTTGAGGTGGAGACTCCTGTTGCTGAGTCTGCACCGGTCGTTGAAAAAGTCGAGTCAGAGCCGGTCGCCGAGACAGTTTCTGTCACGAAGAGCTACTCGGAGCTTTCCGACGAGGAAATCCTTGCGATGAGAACACACCGCTCTTCTTCGACAAGCGACATTCAGTAATTTTTCGTTGAGCAAAATGCTACCCGTCTGACAATGCGTCTTTCGGGTAGCTTATTTTTTAGGAGGCAGATATGGAACCGTTTGTGATAACAACTTTTTCCTCAGGGAATCGACTTTCCCGAACCACTCGACGCGCAGATATGGAACCGATTGTGATAACAACTTTTCCCGGCTGGGACGTGAACTCGATGATTGTTCCGTTGGCGGATGGCAAGGCTTTCGTCGTTGACCCTGCGGCATGTGAGATTGGCGGCGATGAGAATGCGATAATAGACAGGCTTGAAGCCGAAAATTTGTCTCCTATTGCGATTGTCATCACTCACGGGCATTTCGACCATGTGTGCGGCATCAAGACCCTTGTCGCAAAATATCCGAATCTTCCGGTCTTGATACACAGGAATGGCGCGGATCGACTCGGCAAGAACAGCGTCGATGAGCAGTCGAAGCAGCTGAAAAAACGGCCGCATGCTTCTTTCGTTCTTCCTGCCGTTTCGGATTTGCCGGAGCCGGCTGGATTCCTCGAACACAAAAAAACGCTTTTCGATGCGATTCCGTCTGCCGAATCAAATTTTTCTCCTTTGGTTTGTGATGCTTTGAAAGAGTGGCAGGTGATTTTCACTCCTGGGCATTCTGCCGATTCTGTCTGCATCCTGAACGAAAAAGAAAAAGTCATTATTGCTGGCGACACGATTTTCTATTACGGATATCCTGCCACGGATTTGCCGAGCGGAAGCATAAGCAGGCTTTCAATGACGTATCAGGAGCTTGAGGGGGCATTTGGCTCGGACGTGCGGATTTATCCTGGTCACGACAAAGTTGGTTTTACGACAAAAGACTATCCGTTCTGGCAGTACGCGCCGAATTTTTATGAAAGCTACTAGTTTTTGGCTTACCAAAAAAGATTGATTTCTTTTGTCGGCGGCATGAAAGGCAGAAAGTCAATTTCGCCTTTCGTGTCCCATTTCAGCTCGAAGTAAGAATAATCGGCTTTTTCCTTGTTCCTGTCGATTGTGATTAGCGCAAACGTGTGCGGAAGTCCTCCTCTCGGCAGCGAGCAGCTTCCGGGGTTGAAAAACGACAGATTCGCCTTCGTCTTCGAATTCGTCTTGATTTGCGCGTTTGCGATGTGCGTGTGCCCGTAAAATGCAATGTCGGCACCGATTCGCTCCGCCTCGGCTTTCAGTGCTTTTGTTCCGAGGTAGACATCGTATCTGTGGCCGTGAG
Source organism: Treponema sp. (assembly GCA_017525605.1). Lineage (GTDB taxonomy): Bacteria > Spirochaetota > Spirochaetia > Treponematales > Treponemataceae > Treponema_D. The sequence goes on from JAFXSM010000024.1 coordinate 103,092, forward strand.
TCATCAGCACTTTTTTCCCCGCAACAGTGAATGCGATTTCCTGCGGCACGCTTATCGGATGCCTGTCGTCCGTGACCAGGCTGTAGTTTGAAAGGTCTCCGTTTCCTTGAACGAAAATGACAGTCCGCGGAATGTAGTCCTCGTAACCTTCAATTGAATAAAAATCCTCGATTATGCCGATTAAGTCCGGTAGTCCGTCTCCGCAAAAGCATAGCGCGTCCGCCTCCGGCCCGAATCGTTCCAGAATGTTGAACAATACGCTTTTGCTTCCGTGCGAGTCCGAAATCAGAAGAATCCGTGCAGAATCAGCTTCTTCGAGCATTTTCACCGATTCTTCATCTGCAATCATAAGGTTTGAAAGTTGCGAAAAATTTCTCATCTGCCGACTCTTTTTATTCCTCTGTGTAAATTTTTATAAATCTATTCGAATGTAAAATGATTTATCGCCGGAATCTTTGTTTCCAAATCGATGTATCTCGAAACCTTGTGCTTGTCGCCTAAGATTTCCTTTACAATGTCCTGCAATTTGTCGTTCTTGTCAAAAGGCTTTTTGTTTTGGACCATCAGCTTTATCGTGTTTGCGATTACCGACGAAGCGTCGAAATCCGGTATGACGTATGTTTTTTCTGCGTCCAGCTCCTCGCTGCCTGCCGTGTTTCCCGCGTAATCAATCGCGATGTCCGACGTGTATTCAGTTCCGAGCGGGTCGTCCTGCGAAAAGAACGAGATGACGGGGTAGGGAAGGATTCCGCTTTCTTCTTTGTCCATCAAATCCGTGAGCGTTTTGTGAGTTTTTTCTGGCGCGCCAAAAATAATCATTCCGATGATGTTTTTTTCTTCGATGAGCGAAGGTAGCTTTGTGATTTTTCCGTTTTTTCCGCTCATAAAGTTGTCAGGAAAAACGAAAATCGATGCAAGACCTTCGCTTGATTCTGTTTCAACCGAGACCGATGAATTGAGCTCCGCCTTTATTTTTTCAACAGTTTCGTTGTCGTTGAATCCGTATCCCAAGACGACGACGATGTTCTTTCCTTTTATGTATTCTGCTGACTCCTCGTTCAAATCCCTAAGCGATGGAGGAAGGTTTGTGTTCTCGGCTTTCGTTTTCTTTGCGGTGCTTTCTTTTTTGCAGCCGATTGATAATGCTGAAAGGAAAATCGCAGAAATCGCAAGGAAAATCGTCATGATGCTTGTTTTTTTTAAATTCATTTTTTTCTCTCAAAATAAAAAATGCCCGACATCAATAAATAATGTCGGGTTTTAAGTGCAATTTAAGAAGTTTTATTCTTCCCAAGTAACGTTGATGTTCACGCTTCCTGTCTTTGGTGCAGATGGGATAGGTGATGTCGATGTCGGAACTTCAGCAGCAGTCTTTGTTGCAGTTGTCGTTGAGCCACCTGCTGCGGATGTCGTCCTTTCCGCCGCGCTTGCTGTCGTCGTTGCAACTGCCGGGAAACTCATTGCGGCCTTTGTTGCATGGTCGCTTGCTGAGGTGACATTTCCGTTGCTTGCGAAACCTGCCGTCTGACCTTGCGTTACGGTGAATGCTCCGCGTGGTGCGCCGTCTGTTATTGCGTCCACGGAATTTCCTGCTGAAGGAATGAATGCCGGTGCGTCATCTTCCGCTTTGGAAGCGACTTTCGCGCCGCTGTTCTTTGATTTCCATACAGCAACCGAACCTTCGTAAGTCTTTACGTCCGTAGACCTGAATTTATTCTTGACTTCAAGGACTGTTCCACGAACGGAAGCCGTTGCGACCGGCGAGCGGACTTTGAATCCGACTGCCTTGTCCTCAGTCTTCTTTACGTTCGATTTGAGCGAGCCTGTGTCAAGGTAGATTCTCGTGTCGTCCTTGTTGTCCTTCGATACGAGCTGTTCGAGCGTGATTCTTGAGAGCGGAGCCACAGTGACTGTCGTTCCCTTTATCTTCAGCTCAAGTTCCGATTTGAAGCCTGTCTGGATTACCGCGCCTTTGTCGAGCGGAGTTCCTGCCGAAAGCGGAAGCCACTTGCTCGGATCCTGTCTGTCCTGAACCTCTGCCTTTCCCGAAGCTTTTGTTACGACAGCCTGCATCTGCGTGCTCTGTGCCACTGCCGACGTTACGCCGAATGCAGCCACAAATGATGCCAAGAAAAATGTCTTGAGTGATGCTTTCATTTCTTCCTCCGATGTTTTTTAGAAAGTGAGAACAGCTTTGAGCGTCAAAGTTGTCTTGTTGTTTTCAGATACATCTTTATCTATAAACTGCGTTGCCGAAAAATTGAAACTCAAATCCGAGAATGCCTGACAAGCGATTCCCCCGCCGATTTGAACGCCTGCGAATCCGAACGAGTCCCCTTCGTCACCGCGAAGATTGTCGCATACAAAATCTGCCGATGCCGAAAGCAAAAGCACGTTGACCGGCTTTATCGAAGCGAACGGGCCTGCTACGAGCACTCCCTGGTACTGCTCTTCTCTCTGTGCCATTACAGCCGTGTTCGAAGTGAATCCATAGAACTTCTTTGATGCGAATGCGCCGGAAAGTCCGAATGTCGCGTCTTTCACCGATGTGAAGTATGTGAGGTTCGCCTTTGTCAAGTTTCCAAGACCAGTCTCGAATCCGAGAGCATCTTCGTCTCCGCCGTAATTAGTATATCCGAAAGTCGTTGAAATGTTATAGAAGAGTTTTGCGACGAGAGGACCGTTCATTCCGACGGTTCCGTAGAATCTGTTGAAGCTTTCGCCTTTAGTTCTGAATGTTCCGAATCCTTCGAGCGCAATCGTCTGGTTCGCAAAGATATTGTTGAACGACACCGAAAGGCTTCCGACCGCGTATCCTTCTGCCCTTTCATAAAGCTTGTCCGGGTCTTCCTCGTATGTGTCTTCGTCGTAGCATGAGAGAATCGAAACTGTCTTTCCGTTCAGAAGTCCCGTGTACGCACCGTATGCTGACAAACCGATGAATGTCGAGTTGTATTTTACGAGAAGACCGTCGGCGTTCTGCGTGAAAACCGTGTTCGACAAGTCCGAAAGAGAGAATCTTCCGATTGCGAAAGAGAGCGTGTTCGGGTCGTCGCCGTCCGAAAGCGGCTTCAGGATTGCGATTTTGAAAAGGTCGAGGTCGATGTACTGAGAGTTGTCAGAATCCTCCGTGCCTCCGATGTTTATGTCATGCTCGAATTCGTAAGTTCCTTCCGCGATGAGGTAGCTTTCGCCGTCCTTCGAGAACGGGACTTTGCACCAAAGAGATGCGTCCGCCGTGATTTCTGTCGTAGGCTTAGGGTCTTCAGCTTGCGAGAATTCCTCAGAATTGTTGTAGAACTTTCCGCTTCCGCTGACGAGTCCGCCCCATTCAAAGGAATATGCGGATGTTGCCGCAAAAATCGATGTGACTGTAGCAATGAGCTTTTTTCTAGTGAACAACATTTTGTACCTCGCTATTTTGCTTCTTCAATGCAGCTGTTGAGCAAATCAAGTGCCTCATGTCCGTTAATCGGAAGTGAAGCCGATGCCGTCTGCGGAATAAGTCCGCGTGCCTTGAGTTCTTTGAACGCATATCTTTTTGAGTCGGTGATTCTGTACATCAGCCCGCCGTTGAGTTTTGCGGCTTTCATGAAAAGATAAGATGCCTGCTCAAGCGTTGCCGCATCTGATTCCCGTGAGCTTGCGCTTAAGAATTTCCTTCTTTTCATTTCCTCAAATGCGGTCGTGTAGTTTGACGATTCCGGAAGGTTATATCCACAAGCTCCGGCAAGATATGAAACTTGACCGAGTGTGACCATTTTCGAATCCAAAATTTCAGAGATCTTCTCTGAACTCTGGGCATTCGCGCCGCAGATTGCAGCCAATGCAATTGCAGCAGCAAGAATAATTTTTTTCATACGCGTGCCCCTTTGTAAGAGATTTTATAACAAAAATCGTTAAATTAAAAATTTCTTAATTTATGATTATACTGTGTGATATAATTTCTGTCATGGTAAATTTCAAGCAGCATACGGACAAATTCATCGTGCTTGCAGTTACGCTTATTTGCGGAATTGCCTGTTTTTTCGGAGTGATGCAGAAGTTCGATTTCAGGCTTTACGATTTGCTTCTTTCGTTCAAAGACGATTCGAAGACTCGTTCCGAAGTCGTTCTCGTCGATATTGACGATGCATCTTTGGACAAGCTCGGTGCATGGCCATGGAGCAGAAAAATCTATGCCGACATGCTCGTGCGATTGAAGGAACTCGGTGCTATGCGCGCGGTATTCGATATTGAGTATCTTTCTCCGTCGAATCCGAGCGTGAATCCCGAGCTTGAGGATGCGCTGAAAAATTCGTTCGCGCAATCCGTAAATTCGAATGCGTCTTCGCAGATGTTCTTCGATTCCGTGAAAGATTCAATCTTCATGGATTACGACGACTTCTTTGCGCGTTCAGTTCAGTTCTTCGGGAACACTTGGCTGACGATAAACACAGGTCAGATTTGCGAATATTCTATGGAAGATTTGGAATATGCGAAGTCGCGTTTCCTTTTTGACGTTGACGACCCGAAAAATCTGATTCTGAAAGGAAACATCAAGACAAGGTTCGATGTCGAAGGCAAGTCGTTTTTCGAGAAGCGTGCGCTGAACAATATCGACTTCACGAAATTCACAGAAAATTCCGTCACCAACGATTACGTCTCGGAGATTTCTCCGGCAATGAACCTTTTCATTTCGCACGCCGCAGGTGCCGGTTTCACGAATTCGTTCATCGATTCGGACGGTAGCCGCCGACGCGTCGAGCTGCTCAGCTTCAAGGGCGACGGCTGCGTTTCACAGCTCGTGTTCGCGCCTATGCTTTCGCTCATAAATCCTGAAAAAATCGTCAGGACGAATAATACGCTGGAAATCCTCGGCGCAAACATTCCTGAATTCAATTCCGACAGCGAGATTGAAAAGTGGGCGAAGAAGGACATCTCGATTCCGCTTGATGATGACGGTCGAATGTTCGTCAACTGGAAACACTCCGATTTTACTGATTCGTTCAGGCATGAGCCGTTTTTCTTCATAAGCCAGCTTGACGATTTTGAGGACAACATCTACAGAATCCTCCAGGAGCTTTCGAGCGATGCATGGAACGGTTCGGAATATGTTTCGTACCGACAGAAGGTCGCTGCGCTCTGCTCTTCTTACAGCGATATCCTCGAATACAAAAAATACATTCTTTCTATCTGCGAAGGATTCGATGCTGAGGGAAATGCGATTTCCGGCGGAGTTCCGAAAGAGGTTTTCGATGAATATTTCGCGCTCCGAAAAACTTTCTTCGAGAATGTCACAAGCCTGACTGCAACGTACAAAGAAAATGAGATTGCGGAGCTTGAGGCATTTTTGAACGAGAACATCGAATTTTTCGGTGACAATGCGGCAATCGAGATAAAAGCGTGGGTTATGGACGATTTCGACAAGCTCAAAAGCGACGTGCAGATGTACAACGAGAAATTCGCGGCTGCCCATGCGTTTTTGAAAAATGCGTTCTGCATTGTCGGAAACACCGCGAGCGGCACAACCGATCTTGGCACGAACCCGTTCTCAAGGGCGTATCCGAATGTCGGTATGCATGCGAATGTCTACAATACGATTCTCACGGGAGAATTCATTACGCCGCTCGACTGGAGATTCGGCGTGATTCTTGCGGGAATCCTTACGCTTATTTTGGTCGGATTCGTTCCTTCGAAAAAAGCATTTGTTCATATTTTTGCAGGAATCTTCCTTATCGTGATTGTCGCTGCGATTCCGGTTTGTCTTATGGTCATGAAAGGCTATTACCTTCCTGCGATGTCGCCGATTCTGATTGCAACTTTGTCGTTCCTGATTGCGACGACTTACAGGTTCATGACTGCCGAAAAGGACAAGGCGTTCCTCAAGAACACGTTCGGTGCGTACGTTTCGCCTGATGTCGTAAACGAAATCGTCAAGAATCCTGACGTTGCGCGTCTCGGTGGAAAAACTGACGAGCTGACTGCTCTGTTCTCGGACGTAAAAACGTTCTCGGGCTTCACGGAAGTCATCAACAACGAGGAAAGGGAGCGCGTTAAGAAGGAAAATGCTGCCCTTCCTGAACGCGAGAGAAAATCGGACGAGGAAGTTGAGCTTCTTGGTGCCGCAAAAGGTGCGGAACGTCTCGTCGCGATTCTGAACGAGTACCTCGGTGTTCTTAGCGACGCGATAATGGCGGAAGGCGGCACAATCGACAAATACGTCGGTGACGAAATCGTTTCGTTTTTCGGTGCGCCTGTTCCTGACAAGAACAATGCTTTCAACGCGTGCGTGGCTGGAATCAGGATGCTGCAGGCGGAGGCAAAGTACAATGCGGAACACTCGGACAAGCTTCCGATTAATCCGCAGACGGGAAAGCCTTTCTATCTGCATTCGAGGGTCGGCCTGAATACCGGAAACATGGTCGTCGGAAACATGGGAACCGACAAAAAACTCAACTACACGATAATGGGAAACAACGTAAACCTTGCGTCGCGTCTTGAAGGAACGAACAAGGCTTACGGCTCATGGATGATGGTCAGCGAAAGCACTTGGGTTCGCGCGAATTCCGGCGAGAACAAAGGAAAACTCATCGCGAGAATCTTTGATGCGGTCCGCGTTGTCAACGTCAAAAAGCCTGTTCGAATCGTCAACATTCTCGGACTTCGCTCGGAACTTTCGGAGGCGCAGAGCAAGGCGGCCGAAGCTTTCAACGAAGGAATGAAATGGTACATGAAAGGTTGCGACACACCGACTGCCCCAAAAGACCCGGAAGATTTCAAGAAGGCTTATGCTTTGTACAAAAAAGCAAAAGAGCTTTATCCTGACGACGAGTCTTCGCAGGTCTTCATGGACAGGTGCGCTGATTTCATGAAGAACGGAACGCGTGGCGACTGGGATGGAGTTTACACTATGACATCAAAGTAGCGGCAAGAGCCGCCACCAGACTAGGCCTTGTTCTCTTCGAGTACGAGGTCGGTCGCCGTTGCTTTCGTCACTTTTACGAGGTCGTTCGGGGCGAGCACAATCTGCTCGCCTCGGATGCCTGCCGAAATGTAGATTTTTTCGAACGAAAGCGCGCTCTGGTCAATGAATGTCGGAAAGAGCTTTTTCATGCCGATTGGGCTGCATCCTCCGCGTATGTAGCCTGTGAGCGAAAGGAGCTCGTCCGGCTTCACTGGCGTGACTTCTTTTGCGCCGCAAGCTTGGCGGGCCTTTTTCAGATTGATTTCGTGCGTCGCGCTCTGGCAGAAAACTACAAGCTGTTTTGATTCCGTCCGCATCACAATCGTCTTGAAGCACGCGGCCGGATTTATTCCGAGCTTTGCTGCGACATTTTCTGCAGCCCCCCGTGAAAGCTCGTGCTCGCCGTCATCGTCGTAGCTCAATGTTTCGTATTTTATCTTGTTCGAATCCAAAATACGCATTGCATTCGTCTTTTTCATTTTTTTGCCCCCTTTTTCTGTTTTTTCAGTCTCCGATAATTTCGAGGCTGTGTTTTGAATATTTCGGCAGGAATGACATTGTTTTTCCGTTCTGGAATCTCACGTCGATTTTGTATTCGCCTTCGTCCGTCATTCTTCCGTTTGTTATTTCCCCGTATCCGTAATCGTCGTGGTAAATCTGAACGCCCCTGTGATACTCCCTCGCAATCGGGTCAGTTCCGATAAAGGGCGGATTCGAAAGTCCGTTTTTTCCGTGGACGTTTCTCATCAGCTGCCGTTTCCGCTGCTCCTGTCCTTTCGAGCAGATGATTTTAACGTGCTCCGGGTCGATTTCGCGGAGGAACGGGCTCATGTCCATGAAGTCCGTCCGGCCGTACATTCGCCTTGACGCGCAGCTCGTCATGTAGAGCGAATTTCGTGCGCGCGTGATTCCGACGTAGCAGAGACGACGCTCTTCTTCGAGCTCTTCGCCGGCTTTGTCGGTCTTCGGGAACACGCCGTGCTCCATTCCAGTCATTATGACGCGCTTGAATTCGAGTCCTTTCGTGTTGTGGAACGTGATGAGCGTGACTTTGTCTTTTTTTGATTCAGCTCCCGACTCGTCATCCGCGTCCGTGTTGTCGAGCTGGATGTGGTCGAGGAATTCCAGAAGACCTTCGTTGCTGCATCTGAACGGAATTGCGCTGTTCATCAGTTCGTTCATGTTCGCGACTTTCTGCGTCCCTGAAATTTCGTCCTCGCTCTCGTAATATTCTTTCAGACCCGATTTTTCGATGATGTCCCGGATTAGCGAAGAAAGATTGTCGCTGCTTTTCGTAGCTCCGCTTTCGAGTGCCGCTTTCAGCTCGTCCATCGTGCCATAGAATTTCTGTGCGCCTTCCCTTGCTTTTTTCGTGAACGTTTCTGAAAGTTCCCTGCACGAATCGACGTAATTCTTCGCCATTGAGACCGACTCGCTTTCCGCCTCGAACATAATCGATTCCCTTGCGTTCTCGATGATTTTGTCCTGAGTCGTTCCGCCGATTCCCCTTGCCGGTTTGTTGACGATTCTTCTGAACGCGATTTCGTCCCTCGGGTTTGCGAGAATCGAAATGTACGCGAGAAGGTCCTTCACTTCCTCTCTTTCGTAGAATTTCAGAGAACCCACAACCTGATACGGAATTTTGTTTTGCATGAAATACGTCTCGAATGTGAGCGACTGCGCGTTTGTCCTGTAGAGAATCGCCCAGTCCGAATATTTCGCGCCCATGCTGATTGTCTTTTTGATGAGGTTCACGCATTCCGCCGCTTCCTCGTCCTGGTTTTTCAAGAACGCGATGACCGGCTTGTTTCCGTTTCCCCTTTCCGCAACGAGTTTTTTTCCGAGCCTGTTCTCGTTGTTGCTCACAACGTCGTCCGCCGTCTGCAATATTTCCGCCGTTGACCTGTAGTTTTTCTCAAGGCGGATTACGGTCGTTCCCGGGAATTCCTTTTCGAAATTCAGTATATTCTCGACTTCCGCGCCACGGAATTTGTAGATTGACTGGTCGTCGTCGCCAACAACGCAGACGTAATTGCCCGAATTCTCGTTCACGCCGCAAAGCTCACGGAGAAGCAGGAACTGCGCCACGTTCGAGTCCTGATATTCGTCCACCATCACGACTGTGAACATTTTGTGGATTTCGTGCCGAATTTCCTCGTTGTTTTTGAGAATGAGATACGGAAGCATGATGAGATCTCCGAAATCAACGTTCCCGGTTTCACGAAGCCTGTTCTGATAATTCTGGTAGACGATTCTGAATTCCGGGTCGTCGTCGATTGCGTCAAGCTCAACATCGTCAGGCTGGTAGCAGTAATCCTTTGCAATCGAAATCAGATGCGCGAAGTGGTTTGCCCGTGCTTTCGTGAGTTTCGGCATCGCTTTTTGAATCAGCGTTGACATGTCGTCGTCGTCGTAAACCGTGAAATTCGGCTCGATTTTTGCGATTCCCGCATTTTTTCTTAGGAACCATGCGCCGAACGAGTGGAATGTCTTTATCTGCGTCGCGCTTGCCCGCTCGTCGAGCTTTATCGCGCGTTCCTTCATTTCGTTCGCGGCTTTCTTCGTGAACGTGACCGCAAGAATTTTCCACGGCTTTACGTTTTTTTCGCTGATGAGATATGCGATTTTCGTCGTGATGACGCGTGTTTTCCCGGAACCTGCTCCTGCGAGAATCAGAAGCGGGCTTCCTTCGTGCATTACTGCCTGTCGCTGCTCTTCGTTTAGAAGTGCCAAATCTTCCTTGTTCAAATCTGCTCCTGTGCGAACTTAAGCGTGTTTTTCTTTATCGTCTTGTTCAGTTCCGAGTCGGAAATGAATTCTCCGTTCAAATCAACGTCGCCGCTCGAATGAATGTGGACTTTCACGAGCCTTCCAGATTTGACGGCAGCGTTTGCTTTTTCGTCGCTCCTGTCGTAATTCACGACGACGCTTCCGTCAACTTCCGGTGCCTGAAACCACGCCCTTCCGATTGCGATTCCCTCGTCTTTCGCTTCCGGATTTTCAGAAAGAACTTCCTCAATCAGAATGTCGTAATCTTTTCCGCACCTTGCAGCGAGCTTTTCGCGGGTGATTTTCGCCTGAAGCTCGATGAGCGCATTTGCCCGCGCTTCTTTCACGTCGTCCTCAATCTGGTTCGGGAATTTTTCGGCAGGCGTGTCTTCCTCAACCGAATACGGAAAGCATCCGCTCCAGTCCGTCCTGATTTCTTCGAGGAATTTCTTCGAATTTTCTGCCTGCTCGTCAGTTTCTCCTGGGAAACCTGCAAGGAAAGTCGTTCTGATTGCTGCTTCCGGCAACTCGTCGCGGATTTTCTGAATCAGTGCCTTGTATTTTTCCGCAGTTCCGACGCGCCTCATCAACTTGATGATTTTGTCGTCGCCGCTTTGGAGTGGCAAATCGAAATATGCGAGGATTCTCTTGTCTGCTTTGATTACAGGGAGAATGTCCTCGTTGAAGTGGTCTGGGTGAATGTAGAGAAGCCTGACGCAGAACGTTCCTTCGATTTTCGAAATCATCTTGAGGAGAGTGCAGAGACCTGATTCCTTGTTGCTCTCGTCGTCAGCAAGCCCGATGAATCCCGGCGTTCCTTTCGGAAGATACGTCCTTCCTGTTCCGAACACGTTGTCGTACCTTCCTGTTCCGTATGCCGCCAAATCCTGCCCGATGAGGTTGATTTCGTACACGCCCTCGTCAACGAGACGCTTGATTTCTTCGATGATTTCGTCTGCTTTTCTGCTTCTCAATTCTCCGCGGATTACAGGAATTGCGCAGTAAGTGCATCGGTTGTTGCATCCTTCCGTGATTTTTACGAATGCCGAACCTGAGAACGAAAGAAGCATTTCGCGCTCTCCGTTTGAGATTCCTTTCTGTGGGGGAGTGAGGACAGGCCGCTCTCCGTTCATCATCGGCTCAACGACTTTGTAAAGCTGGTCGAGGTCGCCGTTGCCGAAAAATCCGTCCGCTTCCGTGAGAGAATCTTTCAAATCCTTTGCGTAACGTTCCGCGAGGCATCCTGCGAGAAGGATTTTTGCTTTCGGGTACATCTGCCTTGCCGACTGTACCGCCGTTATCGATTCGAGTTTCGCGGACTCGATGAATCCGCATGAGTTTACGATTATCAAATCAGCTTCGCCTGCATCGAATGTCTGTTCGTATCCCTTTTTCGAAAGAATGGAAATCATGAGTTCGCCGTCAACCTGGTTCTTTGCGCATCCGTGCTGGTCAATAAAAAATTTCAATTTTGTACCTCTTCTATTGAATTTCTGTAAAAAAAAGGTGGTTTTCTGCAGAACCACCTTTTCGCGTTTTTATAAAGATTTTATTCCAAATCCAGAATGACAAGTCTGAATTTGCCGTCCGTTGTGTCTTTTATCCACTTTATGTCTTCTGCGACAACTTCGCCGGCTTTTGAAAGCGGAAGGTCGTAGTTCTTTCCGTTTGCCACGACCTGAAGCTTTGCGGTGTTTCCGTTCGACATCCACACTCGGAGCGCATTGCTTGCGGTCAGGTTCAGAACGTCGCCGTTTGCAAGGAAGTCTTCGACAGTCTCTTTTCTGTCGGTTCTGTAGCGGAACAGACAGCCCGCGCGGAAGTTGACGTTGAGCGTGAACGGATATGCTCTCGTGTCTGCAAGAATCTCCGTCCACTTCTTGTCTTTTGGAAGTTCCGCCGTGCTCTGAATCTGCGACTCGTCCGAATCCGCGATTGCCGCGTTCGAAGCGTCTTTCAGCATGATGTTGACTTCTGCGCCGTGGTCGTTTCCCTTTGCCGAAAGGTCTTTGACATAAATGATGAGTTCTGGCATTGAGTCTCCGTTCGCATCCATCTCGACCTGCTCCGAAAGCTCCACATACTGAACTCCGACCGGTGTTTCGATTCCGAATACGTCAGTCGTCTGCGCTACTGTCAAAGTTACGTTGCCTTTTTCCGTTCCCAAAACGAACTGGTCATGCTTGAATACCCTTCCTGAGAACGGCTCTTCCGTCAGCTCGTATTTTTTCGATGCGCTCGGCTTGTCCAATGCGATGTTCGCTTCTGCCGCTTTCGGCATGTGCGATTTTATGAACGTGAAAAGTGCGAATCCTCCGCCCGACAACACGACCAAACCGAGAACGACAAAAAGCGGAATGAGGAATTTCGGACGCTCATGCGCGGTAAGTTCCGCCGGAGGTGGAGCTTCCTGAATTTTCTTTGCGTTGTACAGCGAAACAATCTGCTTGCTGTTCAGTCCGAGATATTCCGCATAGTTCTTGAGAAAGCCTATGAGATACGGTTCGCTCGGAAAAATGTGTGCTTCTTCTTTTTCCAAAGCCTCCAGATAACGCTGCGAAATCGAAGTCTCCCTTACTATAGTCTCGATGTCAAGGTGCTTTTCCTCGCGTGATTTTTTTAGAATTTCTCCGTAGTTTTCCATCTCTTTTTGCCTGTTTGCCTTTTGATTTCTGTTAAACCTATTCGTTGAAAAGGAAATTGTTGTAGTTGTTTGCAGATGACGGTGCATCGTAGACGAACCTGTTGTCAGGAATCTGCACGTTCGTTGCGTATGAGCTGAATGTGAATACGAAAGATTCGCCCTGCGGCGTTATTCCTTCGATTCTGCGAATCAGTTTTGACTCTGGAAGAATCGCCATCTTGATGTATCTGAATGCCTCTGCGGTATTTTTTCTGCTCAATGTGAGTTTGATTACCTGCTCCGAGCTGCCTTCGCTCAATGGAACTGGCGCAGAGCTTTTCTCGTATGCGATGTTGTAATATCTCTTCATCAGTGACAATCCCTGTGACGTTGCCATGTTCGCGCCCGAATTCGCCTGTACCGACTGGTTCAGGATTGCAGAGCTTCCCGGAAGATAAATCGTGAGTCTGTCGCCGTTGAAGCAGATTACCTGCTCGCTCGGATTCGTGAAGTCGATTCTTAAGAGGTCAGGCCTCTTGAACGAGACTTTTCCGCTCATAGTCGTCCTTCCCGCTTTTATGTCGAGATTCGCCTCGTATGTCCTGAGCGAAGCGTACACTGAAGATACTGAATCAAAAAATGAACTAGCTGTAACAATTCCGTCGGCAAAAACATGGGCTATCAAAGAAAATGAAAGCAATCCGACGGTAAGAAATTTTTTCATAATGCCCCTCGAAGTGACTTATTTTAGTTTAGATAGAAAGCATGGTCAACTAAACGGATTGAGCATAGATTGTTTTGACTTTATAATCGATTCCATGAAGATGATTTTGATGGGGACGGGAACTAGCCACGGTGTCCCGGTTATCGGCTGTAAATGCAAGGTGTGCACGTCTAAAAATCCAAAGGACAAACGATGCAGATGTTCCGCATATATCGAAAGTCAAAATTCATCTGATTCTGAATTCCAAACTACGAATGTCGTAATCGATGTCGGCCCGGATTTCCGCTTTCAGGCATTGCGTACCGGAATTTCCCGGCTTGATGCGGTTCTCCTTACGCACAGCCATGCCGACCACTGCCACGGATTGGACGACGTGCGGATTTTCAGCCACACGCGCCCTGACCAGTCCAAAAACGGCTCTGTCATCAATTCTGCCGACAAAATCGCCGCGATGAACAACTATCCGCTTGAGACGAAAGGACCCGGCCTTCCGATTTACACGAATCCATCATCAATCGCCGACCTTGAGCTCCGGTTCAATTATGTTTTTCATCACAAGGCACTCGGAGGAGGGCTTCCGAAATTCACTCTTCTCGACTGCACAGGATTCGGTTCGAAAAATCCTGTCGATTTGAACTCGATGATTGCAGTTCCTGTTCCGATGCTTCACGGCACTCTGGAAACTTTCGGCTGGATTATAAAAGAAAAGAATTCCTCACATTCAATCGCGTATCTAACCGATTGCAGTTCGATTCCGGAAAGTTCTTTTTCGCTTCTTGCCGAATTCAACTCATGCGGAAATTCAATCGACCATGTGATAATCGACGGTCTTCGAGTCGAGCCCCATTCAACGCATTGCAGTTTTGACGAAGCGTTGGCGTATGCCGACAAAATCGGAGCTGCGCACACCTGGATAACTCATGTCAGCCACGACAAGTCGCATCTGGAAATTCAGGATTACATCGACAATCGCCTTCCGCATTTTGAAAATCTTTCTTCGATAGTGGAAAAAGGCGGTTCCGTTGCCCCTGCGTATGACTGTCTTGAGCTGGATTGTTAGAATTCCGATTGACACTAAGCATTATAAAATTTATATTTATCAAATCACTTGGAATCTATTGTAATCTATTAAGGTAGGTATAAAAATGGCAAGAATTTGTGATTGCTGTGGAAAAGGACAGCAGACTGGAAATAAAGTCAGTAAGTCATACAACCACACACGCCGCATTTGGAGACCTAACCTCTTGAAAATCAAAGTTCAGGACGGTACAGGATTTGCGGGAACTATCAACGTTTGTACACGCTGCCTCCGCACAGCAGACAAAAATGGAACTTTCGTTAAGGGAATGCTTTTGACAAAGAAAATCAAGGTTGTTCCAGCTAACGCAGGTGCTGCAAAAGCTAACTAATTTTTTTTTAGTTTATGCATGAATCCGTCGATTTCGAACATTCGAAACTCGGCGGTTTTTTTTGCATTTTTTCAATTTCCGAATTTTTTCGTATCGCTCGTTTTCGTTCATTTTCTCCGTCAAGTTTATTTTCACCGTCAAATAGCACAAATAATAAAAAAATCATTGTAAGAATTGACGATAACACCTTTTTTTCGCGGTGGTAGCATATTTTCCATAAAGATTTTTCAAAAGGAGCATCGTTATGTTGAAAGATGAATTGCCAAAAATAATCACGAAAGAGGTTCCAGGTCCGAAATCGGCTGAAATAATCAGAAGAAGGGAAGCTGTCGTTCCGTCTGCCATAAAGTGCGCGTATCCTGTCGTCATCGACAAGGCGGCCGGCGCGATGATTCAGGACCCGGACGGAAATATCTTCCTCGACTGGGTTGGCGGTGTCGGCGTTCTGAACGTAGGACACACTCATCCTGAGCTTGTGGATGCCGTCAAAAATCAGGCGGAGAGATTCTTCCACGGAATGGTGAACATCGTCACGCACGAAGGATATGTGGAGCTTGCGGAAAAGCTCGGCGCGAGAGTTCCCGTGAGAGGAAGCCACAACAAGGTCATGTTCGCGAATTCGGGCGCGGAGGCCGACGAGAACGCCGTGAAGGTCGCAAAGGCTTATACTGGACGCTCAAACATAATCGTGATGAGCGGAGCATTCCACGGAAGAACGCTCCTTACTATGGCGATGACATCGAAAAAGGCGTATGCGAAAGGGCAGGGACAGCTCCCCGGCGGAATCTTCCGAACTGAATTTCCGAATCTCTACAGAAAGCCTGAGGGATTGCCTTGCGAAAAGGCGATTGAATATTACGTCGATAAGCTGAACCGCGTCTTTGAGGAATGCGGAGCCGCCGACACAATCGCCGCAATCGTGATTGAGCCGATTCAGGGCGAGGGCGGATTCATTCCCGCTCCGATTGAATATGTGAAGGCTGTCAGAAAAATATGCGACGACAACGGCATCCTTCTCGTTGCGGACGAAGTTCAGAGCGGATTCGCGCGTTCTGGAAGGCTTTTCGCTTCCGAATACTGGAAGGAAGCAGGATGCGAGCCTGATATCATTGCGACGGCAAAGTCGATTGCGGGCGGTGTTCCGCTTTCTGCCGTAATCGCGCGCGACGAGATTTTCGATTCAGTTCCCTGCGGTGTCATAGGCGGAACTTTCGGCGGAAACGCGCTTGCATGTGCGGCAGGTCTGAAAGTTCTGGACGTAATCGACAAGGAGAAGCTTGTTGACCGCGCCAATGAAATCGGAAGAAAAATCGTCGAAAGGTTTACGATTTGGAAGGAAAAATATGAATGTGTCGGCGACGTGCGCGGTCTTGGTGCGATGGTCGGGGTGGAATTCGTGAAGGACAAGAAGACGAAGGAACCTGACGGAAAGCTCGTTTCAGAAATAATCCGCTATGCAGCATGTCACGGACTCATAATGGAGAATGCAGGAACATACGGAAACGTAATCCGCTTCCTCGCTCCGCTTATCATAACGGACGAGCAGCTTGAGGCGGGACTTGCAATTTACGAGGATGCGATAAAGAATTGCGGAAAATAAAACTGCATGATGCAAATTGTCATGCAAATTTCTAGCTTTGTTTCGATATATGCCGGTCGATTTTTGGCCGGCTTTTTGTGAGGTTTTTATGAAGACTTTCAAGATTGTTCCGAAAATCGTCGAATGTGATTCAGTTTCGGATTTCTGCGCTGATTTTTCGCTCAATGAAAACGACCTAGTTTTTATGAGCAAATCGACTGAGAAATATTTTTCCGGGAAAATGAACGGCGCACACGTCATATTCCGAGGCGACTACGGAAGCGGAGAGCCGACCGACGAGATGGTCGAGAAAATATACGGCGACATCAGTGGAATTTCGTATGACAGGGTCGTGGCGATTGGCGGCGGAACTATCGTCGATGTGGCGAAGCTCCTTTCGCTAAAATCGTTTCATCCTGTAATCGACCTTTATGACAAGAAGATTCCTGCAAAGCGCGACAAAAAGCTCGTAATCGTTCCGACGACTTGCGGAACTGGAAGCGAGGTGACGAACATTTCGATTCTGGAGCTTGTCTCAAGAAAGACGAAGATGGGGCTTGCGGACGACGAACTTTTCCCTGATTATGCCGTTCTGATTCCAGAGCTGCTTACCGACCTTCCGTACAAATTCTTTGCGACGAGTTCGATTGACGCGCTTGTTCATGCGGCGGAGAGCTTCCTTTCTCCAAAGGCGACATCGATGAGCAGGGAATTCAGCCTGAAAGCCGCAGAGATGATTCTGAATGGCTATCTGAAAATCATCAGGAACGGAAAAGATTCGCGGTTCGAAGTCATGCGCGATTTTCTTCTTGCAAGCACTTATGCAGGAATCGGATTCGGGAATGCCGGGACCGGATATGTCCATGCGATGAGCTATTCTTTCGGCGGCAAATACCACGTTCCGCACGGTGAGTCGAATTACGTCCTGTTCATGGCGGTGTTCAGGGAGTATCAGAAAATTGCTCCGAACGGACTGATTTCCCAGCTTAATAAAAAGCTTTCGGAAATATTGGAATGTGAAGAATCTTTTGTATACGAAAAGCTCGGCGAAGTTCTGAACCAGATTCTTCCGCTGAAACCGATGAGCGCGTACGGTGCCGTTGAAGGCGACATCGTTCCTTTCGCTTCCAACACGGTGAATCTCCAGACGCGCCTGACGCAGAACGGCTACGTCCAGTTCGACGAAAATCAGGTGCGCGGAATTTATAGAAGCGTGCTGAATTAGCCTGAATGTCGAGTTTTTACAACTGGCAATGAACTCGACATTCACTCTATTTGTTTCGCAGGATGTCGTAAATCTTGATTTCTTCTTCTTTCGTCAAGATTTTCCAGCAGTTTGAAGGGCTGCCTGATGCCAGGGAATCGGCGGCCATTTTTTCTTCTTTTGCGGCAAATTCTTCAAGGTTGATTCCGTACACTCGGAGTGTCGGGATTTTCAGTTTTTGTGAAAAATCTTCGAGGGCTTTTATGAATTTTTCCGCTCCGGCTTTCGGACTGTCGCTTTCTGTTGCCGCTCCGATTTCAATTCCGAGCCTTGCGAATCTTTCATAGCAGCCTTCCATCACAGCCTTGAGGCATTCTGTCAGAATCATCGCATTCGAGATTCCGTGGGGAACATGGAACAATGCGCCTATTGGACGGCTCATTCCGTGGACGATTGTCGTCGGAGATGTGTTTATGGCGACGCCTGCCTCGTAAGATGCGATTGCAAGGTTTTCCCTCGCCGTCCTGTCGCTTCCGTCTTTTAGAGCCTGCGGAAGGT
This sequence comes from Treponema sp., assembly GCA_017525605.1. Classification (GTDB taxonomy): domain Bacteria; phylum Spirochaetota; class Spirochaetia; order Treponematales; family Treponemataceae; genus Treponema_D. The sequence goes on from JAFXSM010000024.1 coordinate 120,904, forward strand.
ACTTGAAGATTCTCTTCACGGCATCGATGCAGAACAAGTCGGTGACTGGCGTTGACTTTCTGCATGTGTAGCTTTCGATTGCATGTGTGAGCGCGTCCATTCCCGTGTTCGTGGTGACGGAAGGTGGAGACGACATCGTGTATGTGTAGTCGATTACGGCGATTTTCGGAAGCAGGCATTCTCCCTTCATCAGAAGCTTTGAATTCGTATTCGTGTCGGTGTACACAAAATATTTCGTGGCTTCCGAACCTGTGCCTGCCGTTGTCGGAATGAGGACGAGCGGAACGATGTCGGCTTCAATCTCTTTTCCGATGTAGTCTGCCATTTTTCCTGGAAGGACGGACATTGCGGCAATCGCTTTTGCTGAATCGAGAGGACTTCCCCCTCCAAGACCGATTATGAAATCGCATTTTTCTTTTTTGAATGCGCTGACTCCCTCGTAAATCATCGTGTCTGTCGGTTCTCCGATTATGTCGTTGAAGACTGCCGATTCCATTCCGATTTTTCCGAGTGTTTTCTGAACGCTGTCCGTAAGTCCTGTCTTCGTGATGATTTTTCCAGTCACGATGAGGGCTTTCCTTCCGAATTCCTTGATGTGCGGAGCGGCTTCTTCAAGCGCGCCTTCTCCGATTATCGTCCTTCCTGCTGTCGTAAAACTGAATGTCATATCGGCCTCCTTCGTGTCCTAAAGAAATTTCTCATCAACGATATACAGAACTTCGTCGAGTTTCATCATCTCTTCGTTGAGCTGCTTTTCGGTGATTATGAGCGGCGGTGCGACTACGATGACGTTTTCGTGCGAATATGTAAAGAATCCGCGGCTTTTGAGTTCCTTTATTATCGCGCCCATTATTCCGTTTTCGTCCTTTCCCCACGGAACGAGCGGCTCGCGGCTTTTTTTGTCCTTCACAAGTTCTATTCCGCTGAAAAGTCCGATGTAGCGCACGTCGCCGACGCATGCGTGGTTTTTCTTGATGTTCTCAAGAAGCTTTCCGAGGTATTCGCCGACTTTCTGAACGTGCGACTCGATGTTGCTCTTCATGTAGAATTCCTGACAAGCCGCGCCTGCCGCACATGCAAGCGGATGACCGGAGTAGGTGAGTCCGCAGCTTAAGAATTTGTCGTCAAAGAAATGCGCGATTCTGCTTCGGACGATTGCTCCGCCCAACGGAATGTAGCCTGAATTTACGCCTTTTGCGAATGTTATGATGTCAGGCGTTACGTCGAAATTCATGTACGCGAACATTTTTCCTGTTCTGTACCAGCCTGTCATCACTTCGTCGCAAATCATTACGATTCCGAATTCGTCGCAGATTTTGCGGATTCCTTTCAGATAGTTCTTCGGATAGATGATTATTCCGTTCGAGCCGACAATCGTTTCCACAATGATTGCCGCAATCCTGTCGCTTCCCTCGAAGATTACCTGCTCGCGGAGTTTTTCGACGTAGTAGGCGCATTCTTCGTCTTCAGAATCGAATTTGAGTTTTTCCTGATACGGATACGGACCTCTGAAATGTATGAAACCGGGGATTGCAGGTTCCAGCGCGAAATGCCGCGGCTCTCCGGTGAGGTTTCCTGCACCGAATGTGGAGCCGTGGTAGGAGCGGTACTGGCTCAGGACTTTGAAGCGACCTGTGTACATTCTTGCGATTTTTATGGCGTTTTCGTTTGCATCTGCTCCGCCGTTCGTGAAGAATATTTTTCCGAAGCAGTCAGGCAGCCTTCCGATGATTGATTCTGCAAGTTTCGCGCGCGGTTCCGCTCCCCATGAGCCTTGAACGTAAGCGTATTTGTCGAGCTGAGATTTTATCGCCTCTGTCATCTCCCTGTTTGCATATCCTGCATTCAGATTGACTTGCTCCGACGACATGTCCGCATATCTGTTTCCGTCCTTGTCGTATATGTAGATTCCTTCCGCATGGTCTACCGCAATCGGCTCAAGCCCTCCCTGCCTGCTCCAGCCGAGCAGTACTTTTTCCGCCTGTATTCTTGATATTTCGCTTGCCGTCATGTTCGCTTCCTCCTTTGCTTTTGCTTGTTCCGCTGTCATTCTTCCGTCAGTTTGAATCTGCTTTCGGCCGCCTTGTAGATTAGCTCTACCGTGCCTTCTACGCCGAACATCTCCACGTCAACCATTATGTTACGTCCGTGCCTGTCGCCCCTGTTGTGTCCGGTGACGAATTTGTAGTAGTTGTGCCTCTTCTTGTCGATTCGCTTTATCATTGTTTCCGCGTCTTTTTCCGTAAGGTCGTATGCTTCCGCAATGTGCTTGATTCTGTAGGGCAGTGAAGCGTAGACGAATGCGTTCATCGTCGTTCCGAATTCCTGAAGGAAATAATCGGCGCACCGTCCGAGCATGACGCAGCTTTCCCTGTTGGCGATGCTCCTGATTACAAATGCCTGCGCTTCGATTGCCTGCTCCGAATAGAACGCGCGAGTCGCACCGTAGCCGAATTCTGTATAGAAATTTTCAACAAGACCTGGGTTTTCGTCTGCGCTTTCGAAAAAGTCGTTGTTTACGCCAGCAACTTGAGCCGCCATATCGACAAGTTCCCTGTCGTAGAATTTCACATTGAGTTTTGCAGCCAGCTGCCGCCCGATTTCCCTTGCGTTGCAGCCGAATTCCCTTCCTATTGTGATTACAAAACGTTTCATTTTTCATTTCCTCCGTTTGTCCGCTGTCCGCTTATCTACGGCCGACCCTTGTTTTACGTTCCACCCATTTTGCGAATATTCCGAGCGGAATGCAGATAATCAGATAGACTGCGGCAAGAAGCGTGTAAGATTCGATTGTCAGGAACGTCTGCGATGTGTACGCCTTTGCAGTCGTCAGGAATTCCGCCGCCGTTATGTACGACATGAGAGAAGTGTCCTTCACCATCATGACGAGGTAGTTTCCGAATACGGGAATTGAATTCCTCATTGCCTGCGGAACTACGATTCGCATCATCGCCTGTGCCGGAGTCAGTCCGAGCGCGAGAGCCGCTTCCCTCTGTCCTCCGTCGATTGAGATGATTGCGGCCCTTATGACTTCCGCAATGTAAGTTCCATAGTTGATTCCGAGTCCGAGGATTCCTGCAGTCAGCGGAGTGAAATTGCACTTCCAGCCTTCTATTCCGATTAGCTGCGCGGCGCATGTTATCAGAAGCGGAACGACGTAATAGATGTAGACGAGCTGAACGAGCAGCGGCGTTCCGCGGATAAGCTCCTGGAAGACGACCACTGCATTGTTCAGCCATTTTGACTTTGAGATTCTTCCGAATGCGAGGACGAACCCGAATGCGATTCCGAGCGCGAATCCTGCAAGCGTCGCAACTACGACGATGAACAACGCTTTTCCGAGCAGAAGCGGCAGAAGGTCATGGATTGTCTTTGCAAAATCTAGGTTTTTCAGAATGTTCATATTTGCTCCTATTTGTTCAGAATCCGCGAGAGAAACGCTTTTGTCCGCTCGTTCTTCGGATTCGAGAACATTTCGTCCGGGGATTCGTCTTCGACGACGTAACCGGCATCCATGAAGATTACTCTGTCGGCAACGTCATGCGCGAATCCCATCTCGTGCGTTACGGTCGCCATCGTCATTCCTGATTTCGCAAGCTCCTTCATTACCGAAAGGACTTCTCCGACAAGTTCCGGGTCGAGTGCCGACGTCGGCTCGTCGAACAGCATCATCTCCGGTTCCATCGCAAGTGCGCGCGCTATCGCCACACGCTGCTGCTGACCGCCTGAAAGCGTCGTCGGGTAGACATCCGCCTTGTTCTTCAGGCCAACCTTGTCGAGAAGCTCAATCGCCTTTTCTTTGGCTGCATCCCTTTCCTTTTTCAGGACGAGTTTCGGTGCGAATGTGACGTTTTCGAGGACTGTCATGAAAGGAAAAAGGTTGAACCTCTGGAAGCACATTCCGACATGACGCCTGTATTTAACGATGTCGAATTTCGGCTGCAGGATGTCAGTGCCGTTGAAAAGTATGCTTCCGCCGGAAGGTTTCTCCAAAAGGTTCAGGCAGCGCAGGAACGTTGACTTGCCTGAACCTGACGGACCGATTAGTACGAGTACTTCTCCTTTTTCGATGGAAATATTTATGTCTTTTAAAACTTTCAGCTCGCCGAAATTCTTTTTCAGGTTTTTTATATCAAGTAAGGGCATAATATTTTCCTCTTGTCTGCATCACTCTTCTATTCGATTATGTTTACCGGACATTTGATTTCAGTTTCGTAATCAGCGTCCGGGGCATAGCAGTGAAGTTTCGGGTCGAATCCGTACTTCGTGATGATTTTCTCGATTGTCCCGTCCTTCCTCATTTCCGCGAACACCTTGTTCAGTTCCTTTGCAAAGTCTGCATCCTCGTGGTTGACCGCGCATGATATGTGGCCTTTCGGAATCTCATCGTCAACGTATTCAGTTGCAAGCCTGAGACCTTCCATCTTGTCTGGGCTGTGTACCATGATTCCTTCGATTACAGTCGAGTCTGTCAGGAAGCCGTCAATCTTTCCGAATTGCAGTGCGACGAGCGAATCTGTCTGGTGTCCTGTCGCTATCGCCTCTCCGACGATTCCCTTCTTCACCCATGATTCGACTCCGCCCTGCCAGATCGTTCCGGGAGTGTATCCGACCTTCTTTCCCGCCATGTCGTACTGGCTGTTGTAAGGGCTGTCTTTCGGAACGACGAGCGCGCCGCCCTGCCAGTAAATCGAGTCGCAGAAATAGACTTTCTTTGCCCTGTCCGGGTTTGAGTTGTACATTCCGTCCGCAATCAGGTCGATTGTTCCGTTGTTGCAGTTCAAAATGAGTTCCGAGAACGGAATGAGCGACATTTCGACTTCCGGTATTCCGAGCCTTCTGCATGCTTCCGCAACGATGTCCGAGTCGATGCCCTCTGGTTTTCCAGTCTGCTGGTTTATGTACGAATATTCATCGCCCGAAGAGCCGAAAACGAGCTTTCCCTTTGCCCTGAGCTTCGTAAGTTTCTTGCTCACGCCTGTTTCCGCGTTCTGAGCGGACGTCTTCTTCTTTTCGCAACCCATAAATGATGCTGCCGTAAAAAGCGCAGCTGTAGTGGCGATTGCCTTCATGATTTTCTTCATATTCTTACCTCCAAAAAAAAATGGCGTCAGAACTGCTTTTTTCAGTCTGACGCCAGTGTCATTTTTCATGCCAAATGTTTTGCACGTTGAAACTTTAAAAAAATCCGACTTCTTTTACATTATGCATAATTCACAATTATTTCGATTTTTTTTGTGTGAATTTACAAAGGGAAAAACTTCATTTAGAATCGCGGTCTAGTGGAGCTAAAAATGGCACTGACTGTCAGCACTTTATTCAATTTTTCGGAAACACCGTTCAAACTGAGCCTTCTTGCAGGAAAAAGCGGACTTTCAAAAGTCGTCAGCTGGATATATTACACGGAAGACCCTACGACGATTGAATTCATCAGGGGCGGAGAACTTGCAATCACTACGGGGCTTGGAGTTGAGCGCATGAAGCTGAACAATTCGCTCAAGGAAGACTGCACGGCTGGTTTTCTGATGGAATTCATCGACAATTTCCTGATTCACAATGCGTCGGGCTTAATCGTAAATGTCGGAAAGTACATCGAAAGCATTCCGCAGAGCGTCATCGATTATTGTGACGAAAAAGGTTTTCCGCTTTTTTCAATGCCGTGGGAAATCCACACTGTCGATTTGATGCAGGACATCGGCAACATGATTTCCGCCGACAACCAGAACTGCCACAGCATGGAGAAATTCTTTTATCAGGCGATTTTCGAGAAGGATAAATTCGATCCGCTCCTCATTGAGAACACCTCTTTCCATGATTCAAAATCTTTTTCGGTCGCCCTCATGGAGCTGAACGGCGAGATGTTTTCCGGCAACATAGAGCAGATTCGCCGTTATGTGAATTTCTCGTTCAACTCAAAGCTCAGCGTTCCGAGAAATCAGTACGTCAGTTTCATACACAACCACATGGTGATATACGTCGTTCGCGGCGACAACGAGATTTTTTCGCGCGAGCTTCTGAATGTCTCAAGAATGGACCGCTATTTCAGGGTGAGCAGGATTTCTGTCTCGAACACTTGCACTTCTGTTTCGGATTTGGAGGAATGTTACGGCAACGCGAGGATATCGATGAGCCTCGGAAACGGTGCGAGCAGTTTTTCAAGGTACGACGACCTCGGAATCTACAAGATTCTTCTGAATGTGCGAAACAGAAAGACGCTCGAACAGTTCTACGACGAAATTTTAGGACGCATCGAGGAGCTTGAGCCTGCAAAGCGTGACGATTATCTCAAGACTCTCCAGCTTTATCTGAAATTCGGCGGAAATATTCATTCAGTCTCCGAGATGAACAACACCCACAGAAACACCGTCCTCTACCGGATACAACGCCTTGAGGAAATCCTTGGCGTTCAGCTTTCGGACGGAGAGACGAGATGCCTTCTTCAAATCGCGCTCTACATAAGGAAGATTCTTTTCAAAAACTAGCGTGCTTTGAAAAATCTATTTCCCGTATGTTGCGATTATCTCGTTTATCCTGTCCCTGATTGCGGCAGCCTGCTCGTATTCTAGCCTGTCCGCGCAGTCGGACATCTCCTGCCTTAGTGCGTCCAGAAGCTTCTTCCGCTGCTTCTTGTCGAACAGGTTCGCTGATTTTTGCAGAACGGAAAGCTCTATCTCGGCGTTCTCCTCCGCTTCCTTCTCCTGCCGTGTCAGAATGTCCTGAATCGCCTTCGAGACAGTGTGCGGCGTTATTCCGTGCTCCTCGTTGTACTTCTGCTGAATTTCTCGCCTGCGCTTTGTTTCCGCGACCGCTTCTTTTATTGCCGGCGTGATTACGTCCGCGTACATGACGACTTTTCCGTTCTCGTTTCGCGCCGCACGTCCGATTATCTGAATCAAGCTCGTAGTCGACCTCAAGAATCCGATTTTGTCGGCGTCGAGAATGGCGATGAAGCTCACTTCCGGCAGGTCGATTCCCTCGCGGAGAAGGTTGATTCCAATCAGCACGTCGATTTCGCCCGTTCTGAGTGCCTTGAGGATTTCCACTCGCTCGAACGTGTCGATTTCCGAATGGATGTATTTCACCTTGAGGTCGAGACCGAGTAGGTAGTCCGTCAAATCTTCCGCCATCTTCTTCGTGAGCGTCAGGATGAGGCTTCTCTCTTTTTTGTCGATTCTTTCTTTTACTTCTTTGTAAATGTCCTGCATCTGTCCTTCCGAAGGGCGGATGTCGATTTCCGGGTCGAGAAGTCCTGTCGGTCGTATTATCTGTTCGACCACCTGCGTCGATTGCTCGATTTCTTCTTTTCGCGGCGTTGCAGTGACGTATATGACCTGATTGATTTTTTTCCAGAATTCTTCGGATTTTAATGGCCTGTTGTCCAATGCGCTCGGCAGCCTGAATCCGAAGTCAACGAGATTCTGCTTCCTGCATCTGTCGCCTTCGTACATTGCGCCGATTTGCGGAACGGAGACGTGTGCCTCGTCAATCAAACAGAGAAAATCGTCGGGGAAGTAGTGGAGGAGAGTGGCAGGCGGCTCCCCCTTCTTGCGCCCTGAAAGCGGACCCGAGTAATTTTCGATTCCCGAGCAGTAGCCCATTTCTTTCATCATCTCAACGTCGAGAGTCGTTCGCGTCTTTATTCGCTCCGCTTCCAGAAGTTTTCCGTTCGCCTGAAAAAATTCAACCTGATGCTGCATTTCTTCGAGAATCTTTTCCGTTGTCTGCATGAGAGTTTCGTTCGACACGACAAAGTGCTTTGCCGGATAGAACTGCATTTCGTCGATTTCTTCTTCCGTTTCGCGGGTGAGCACGTTGAACCGCTTGATTTTTGCGATTTCGTCAAAGTCGAGTTCGATTCTGTACGCAGTGTCGGTTTCCATGTACGGCGGGAAAACCTCGATTACGTCGCCTCTCACTCTGAAATTTCCCCTTTCCAGAACCATGTCGTTCCGCTGATATTGAATCTGGCTCATTTTCAGCTCGAATTTTCGTATGTCGAAGATTTCGCCTTTTTCGATGTGGACGCGCATTTCCTTGTACAAGTCCGGCATTCCGAGTCCGTATATGCACGATACTGTCGCAACGACAATCACGTCGCGCCTTTCCATGAGCGAGTATGTCGCCTTGAGCCTGAGAGCGTCTATCTCCTTGTTCGTGGATGCGTCTTTTTCGATGTAGAGGTCGCGTGAGGGAACATACGCTTCCGGCTGGTAGTAATCGTAATACGAGACGAAATATTCAACGGCGTTGTTCGGAAAAAAACTTTTGAATTCGCGGTAGAGCTGTGCGGAAAGTGTTTTGTTGTGCGAAATTATCAATGTCGGCTTCTGCACTTTCTCGATTATCTTCGCCATCGTGAAAGTTTTTCCTGACCCCGTGACTCCTTTGAGCGTCTGGAATCTGTCGCCTCGCAAAACGCCTTCCGAAAGTTTGTCGATTGCCTGCCCCTGGTCTCCGCTCGGCTCGTATGGTGAAACTACCTGAAATCTGCGCATGAAAAAACTCCTTATCGAAACAAGTCCATTTTATCCTAAGCGATAAAAAAGTCTAAGCAATAAAAAAAGCCACACTTCAACATTTTGCCGGTGAAGTGTGGCTTTCGTGCGTTGTCAAAAAAACTTAGTTCTTTGTCAGCAAAGATGTCTTTGTGTCAAGCTTGATGCCTGTCGCAACGTCCTTCTTGTCGTGAATCTTGAGAACATCAAGTGAAACGCCTTCGCTCTGGTTCAAGTGAACGACAGCTGCGAAGTATTTCTCGAATGCTGGTGGAACTGAGTCTGCGAGTTTGCCGCCTTCTGCTGTAGCTGATGCCCAAACTGTGACTTTCTCAGCTGCTGCATACTGTGCAACTGCATTGATGTCGCCTTCTGTGACTTTCGTGAAGTCGATTCCGTCCATCACGATGCCAGAAACAGCGATTCCGCCTGCTTTGAGGGCGTTCAATGTGTTGACAACCTTTGAAAGTGTGAAGTTGTCGAGGGAGAAGCTCAAAATTGTTCTCTTTGAAACAACTTCGCTCTTGAGCTCGTCAGCGTTTCCGACGTTCTTCTTCTTTGAAATCTCTGTGAAGATTGTGTCGTACCAGTAGATTACGTTTGAAGAGTGAAGGTCGAATGTAACGTGGATAAGCTGTTTGTCCTGAAGAAGAGTGTCCATTCCGAACTGAACGAGAACAGATGTCTTTCCAAGACCTTTCTTAGATGTTACAAGTCCGAGCTCACCTGCTTTGAGTCCGCCGTCTGTGGCAGCATCAAAAAGACGAACTGGGCTTTTTTCATAAAGATCCTGTTTTACCATAAAGTAAGCTCCTGTAATTGAACCTGCTCAGAAACTGATATTTCCGAACAGGCTTGTTAGTTTGGCGGCCGGATAAAAAATCCAGCCTTGTGAAAGTGTTACCAAGTTTTCAGAAATTAAGCGTTACCAGCTTTTCTTTCTTCCTGATATTTCTTTATCAATTCGTCAGAAACGTTGTTAGGAACTTTTCCGTATTTCAGGAATTCCATAGTGAATTCTGCTTTTCCCTGTGTTGATGAGCGGAGGATTGTAGAGAATCCGAACATCTCAGAAAGCGGAACCTCTGCGTTTACAACTGACATGTTGTTTTCATCAGTTGTTTCGAGGATTACACCACGTCTCTGGTTGATAAGACCAAACATATTTCCCTGGAACTCTGTCGGACCTTCGATAGAAACCTTCATGATTGGTTCGAGGATGACAGGTTTTGCCTTTGCATATGCTTCACGGAATGCTCCGATAGCTGCTGTCTGGAATGCGATGTCTGAAGAGTCAACTGGGTGGTACTGACCATCGTTGATTGTCATCTTAACGCCAACAACTGGTGCGCCGATGAGTGAACCCTTCTCCATTGCACGTCTGAATCCCTTGTCGCAAGATGGGATGTACTCGTTAGGAATAGCACCACCCTTGATTGCGTCAACAAACTCGTAGTCTTTCTCTGCCAATGGCTCCATGATTCCGGCAACGCGTCCGTACTGTCCCGAACCACCAGTCTGCTTCTTGTGTGTGTAGTTGAAGTTTGCTGCTGTCTGGATAGACTCGCGGTAAGCAACCTTTGGAGGTGTGACTTCAACTTCGCACTTGTATTCGCGCTTCATACGCTCAACGTATACTGCGAGGTGGAGCTCACCCATACCCTTGATGATTGTCTCGTTAGACTCTGGGTCAAGCTCTGTCTGGAATGTCGGGTCCTCTTTTGTGAAGCGGTTGAGAGCCTTCGCGAAGTTCGCAGCCATAGACTTATCCTTTGGCTTGATAGCCTGAGAGATAACTGGTCTTGGAACGAACATAGAAGTCATTGCGACGTTGATGCCCTCTGCGCAGAATGTATCGCCTGACGCACAGTCAACGCCGAAGAGAGCACAGATGTCGCCGGGCTCTGCAACGCTGATGTCTTCCATTGCAGCTGCGTTCATGCGGACAAGACGGCCGACCTTGAATCTCTTCTTTGTGCGGACGTTTGTGAGTTCGCTTCCCTTAGGAAGTCTTCCCTGATAGACGCGGATGTATGTCAACTGGCCGAACTGACCGTCGTCGAGTTTGAATGCCAATGCAACACACGGCTTGTCTGGCACGTTGAACAATTCAACCTGCTCCTCGTTCTTGTCGAGGTCGAGACCGTAGTTGTGAACTTCTGTTGGGTCTGGCAAGTAGCGGAGAACACCGTCGAGAAGTGGCTGGATACCCTTGTTGACGTGAGCTGAACCGCAGAATACGCCGACGAACTGCTCAGCAAGAGTTCCCTTGCGGATAGCTCTGATGAGGATTTCCTCTGGGATTTCTTTTCCGTCGAGAGCAAGCTCCATCAACTCATCATCGAAGTTTGATGCTGCGTCAACGAGCTCTTCGCGGTACTGGTCAGCCTGATCCTTCATGTGTGCAGGGATTTCTGCATAGCGGAGGTTCTCACCGTTGTCGCCGTCGAAGTAGATTGCCTTCATTCCAACGAGGTCAACGACACCTTCGAGTTTGTCCTCAAGTCCGATTGGAAGCTCAACCATGTGAGAGTTCAAGCCGAGCTTGTCGCGGAGCTGACCGCAGACACGGATTGGGTTTGCACCCTGGCGGTCACATTTGTTTACGAAAGCAACGCGAGGTACATGATAACGCTTGAGCTGGCGGTCAACTGTGATTGACTGTGACTGAACACCTGCAACTGCACAAAGAATCATGATAGCACCGTCGAGGACGCGGAGTGAACGCTCAACCTCTACTGTGAAGTCAACGTGTCCTGGTGTGTCGATCAAGTTGATTGTTGTGTCTTTCCACTGAACCTGTGTAGCTGCTGACTGGATTGTGATACCACGTTCGCGCTCCAAATCCATCGAGTCCATTACAGCACCGACACCGTCCTTTCCGCGAACTTCGTGAATCTGGTGAATCTTGTTACAATAGAACAAAATACGCTCTGAAGTTGTTGTCTTACCAGAGTCAATGTGGGCACTGATACCGATATTTCGTACTTTGGAAATATCAAAAGCCATATTGTTTACCTCTCTAAAAAGATTTTCTAAATTTGATGACAAGAGATGTCTATAGATTCTATCCAATATATATCAAAACTGTTGCTTTATCAACATTCGATTCAGTGTGAGGCTAAGAATAATAGTCACTTTGATGAAAAATGTCAAAATTTTGTTGATATTCCGCATTTTGCTGACGCGCTTATCTTCTTAGATTTGATTTTGTACGATGCCCATGCTTCTGCGTCTCCGTCGCTCCGTTCGTCTCCCGTCATCGTCACTGAAAATTTGCCGCCTGCCGAAAAAGATTTTGCTTTTCCGATTGCGGCCTTTGCGGACACGCTGAAAATCTGCTTCGGCTCGTAGCGCGAGTCGTAGGGCGGAACGTATTTGTGCGAAAAGTCTGACGAAAACGTTGCTTTTTTTGTCCGTAGAGATGCACTCAATTCGTTTGCGAAATATTTTTCAGGCGTTGTCGATTTGTTTGGCGGATTCCCTTTTAAAAGCACGTTTGCGAGAGTGAAATCGTGGCGGAGCGAAAAACGTTTGTTTTCAAGGCTTTCTGCAATTCTCATTTTGCCGACCGTCATTTTCTCGGCGGCTTTGGTGCTGGTGATTTTTCGCGCCGCAATTGCATGAATCCCTGTTCTCAGCGTGTTCGTACCGTCTCCGATGAAAAATGCCGCCTGCGGATTTATCCCTGCCTGCAAAATCGTCCGTTGTATCGATGAATTCGAACCGATTAAAGGAGCAGTCTTTGGTGCGCTTTCTGCTGTCGGAATTGCGTAGAATGAAAAATCCGTCAGGAAATTTTTGAATCCGCTCCTTCCTGAAATGCTCAGCCAAATCGAGTTTTTTTCGTATGGCGACTCGTGGATTGCGATTCGTGCGTTTGTTTTCAGTGCTGGCGTTCGGAGTGAAAATTCTGAAAGTCCCGACAGGAAAAAATCGGGCGAGAATGCCGCGTCAGTTTTTTTCAGGACAGTGCTGTTGTTCTCGATGAAAAATCTTGCGCCCGTGAATGCTGCCTGAACCGATTTGTGCGCGCCGATTTTCTTCGATGCGGAAACTGAAAAAGCCGAATTCATTTCTTCGTCCAAAAATGCGTCCACAAAAATTGAATCGATTTTAAATAAACTGTGCGCGATTTGTTCTGGAAAAGTGAAGTTTGCAGAAGCCGAAAGCGGCTGCTCGCTCGATGTAAGGGTTGGTAGCGTGGAATTGATTCCCGTGCTGAACGAGAATGATTTTGAAATCGGGGATGCGATTGTCGATGGGGAAGGGCTTTTTATTTTTGAAATCGATTTTGAGTACGAGTTTTTCCCTGCTTTCACCGTCAATGGCGCGGATTCTTGAAAAAGCGAAATTTTCCCCCCGTATCTTGGGCTTTTCAGCGATTCCCTTAAATCTTCAGCCTGAACCGGAATTTCGCCTTTCATTGTCTCGTAAAATCTGAATTCTGCGTTTTTCAGCGACAATTTTATGCCTGCCGAAATGTCGAGTGCCTTTTCGGAATCTGATTCACTTTTCGGAATTTCTAGCGATGCGTTCGTTTTGAATTCCGCGTAATTGAAAAATCCTTCTGATTTCTCCGCCTGAACATGAAAAAGGCGCATGACAAAAAAAATCAACGGTAAAATATGCTTTGAATTGTGCTTCATACAACATAATTACCGTTGAATTTTCATTTTCTGCAAAAAATCTAAAAAATTTTTCGGATTTTCAAAAATCAGCCTTCGATCGAAACCACGTTTCCCGACTGGCGTTCTGCATAAATCGAGCGTCGTCCTCTGTACGGGTTTGACACCGTGAACGAATTTATCTGCCCTCGGAGCAGTGTCATCCTCGCTTTCAGAAGTTCCCTGTTCTTTTCGTTCTGAACGAGAACCTGCTTTTGTAGCTTGTCCAAATCGCTCTGGATTTTTTCGATTGCAGGCGAGGATTCCTCGTCGGAGACTGATTTGTACAGCCCGTTCATCGGAACAATCACTTTCTGGAGGCTTTTGATGTTTGCAACAATCTGATTTTCCAAATCCGCGTGCGCAGACATCATCTCCGCGTCATCCATTTCGATTTCGTCATGCTGCTTTTCGAGAACGACCAGATATTCCTGGAATTTCGCGCGCTGCTGTTCGAGGAGTGTCTTGAACCTTTTCACAATGGCGATTCTTTCGTTCAGTTCGTTTTCCGTCAGATTTTCTTTTTTCATGCTCATATTCAGTTTTTTAACCTTGAATGTTCAGCGTTGGCTGGGCGACATTTGTCGTTTGTGTTGAATTCGCCGCCGTTTCCCATGCCGAGGTAAGCTGCCTCATCATGTCGAGGACGAATGTTACTTTTTTCTTGTCTTTTGTTATCGAGGCTGCCGAAAGTTCCTGATTGAAATAGACGTAGAGCGACATAAGGTTCTTTGCCAAATCTCCGCCTTTTTCCATGTTGAGCGAAACTTGCAGTTCCCCGATTATTTCCTGTGCTTTGAGAATATGTTTTCCGAATCCTTCTATCAGCTGCGGCTTGATTATGTCCCGATGAGTTTTCGCATCCGTTGAAAAACAGTCCTGCGCCGCCGAAAGCTCCCTTACAGCTCCCTGATAGAGCATGACGACGAGTTTTCCCTGGCTTGCGGTCTTGATTCCAGTGTCCTGGTAGGCTGCGTAAGGATTTCCCCTTCTGTTGAATTGCATCTTTTTCCTCCCAAAAAAAATAAAAAGATGATAATTTCATGTAATTCTCGGAATTTGGGATAAAAAGTTTAGCGAACAGCCGAATCTGTTTTTGTTCATGGGCGTTCTGTCTTCTTTTCCGTCTTTCCGATTGCCGAATTTTTCTATATATTAGACCTGTCAGAAAACTACGTTTTCGCACTTGTATCTTAAACTTAAAATAAAATGCCATTCAAAATGATATTCCGTTTTGAGAAAGTTTAAATTTTGGAGAATAAATTGAACGAAGAAAACAAAAAAGAAGAGAATGAAAATCCGAACCAGGATTTTGAAAATAAGAATGAAGTTGATGCTTCGTCTCCTTCTTCCGAAGAGCCTTCCGTAGAGCCTCCTGTTGAAGCAAAAGAGGAAAATGATATCGATATCGAAAGAAGAAATGTGGGTGCTGAAAATCCTGACCCGTACAATTTCTTCCGCCTTACGACCGATCCTAATCAGGAACCGAAAAATGATAACAATGACGACGACTTCAGGCGCAGAAAGCCGTTCAAATTTCCGTTTTGGGGAATTCTGATTGCGGTGCTGGCAGTGTTTGCGTTCGTGAACATGTTCGTCATGCAGAAGCCGAACGACACTCTGATTGATTTCTCCGTTTTTAGGCAGCTTATCGAGAACGGGAAAATCGTCGAGGTCGAGATTGGCGAGAGCATTTTCGTCGGCTACGGGCCTGAGGAAGTGAATCTTTCTGAGCCGAGCACAAAGACGCAGCAGAGCGAATCGATTTTGCAGAGGACGTTCCCGATTCTGAAAGGACAGCAGAATGCGGTGCCGTCGAACAGAAAAGTCTACAAGACGAACGGCGTTCTGATGGGAAAATTCATCGAGCTTCTTGACGAGCGCGGAATTCAGTACAGGTTCGTCAACAAGCAGACGAATATTTTGATTCAGATTCTCATCAACATTCTTCCGTTCGTGATAATCCTTGCGATTTATTTCTTCATGTTCAGGAAGATGACAGGCGGGCTTGGCGGCGGAATGGGCGTTTTCGGCGGCGGCGGAAGCAGGTCGAAGGCTGTCGAGGACGGAAAAGTCAAGACGCGTTTTGCAGATGTCGCAGGCGTTGACGAAGCGAAAGACGAGCTTGTCGAGGTCGTCGATTTCCTGAAAGAGCCGAAGAAATACACTGAAATCGGCGGAAAGATTCCGAAAGGAGTTCTTCTTGTAGGACCGCCGGGAACAGGTAAAACATTGCTTGCACGTGCGGTTGCAGGTGAAGCCGGTGTTCCTTTC